>NZ_JBNTQO010000001.1:0-629081 GCF_050630465.1 Bacillus basilensis
TCCAAAGCCACCAGTGGTAGATCCAAAGCCACCAGTGGTAGATCCAAAGCCACCAGTGGTAGATCCAAAGCCACCAGAACCAACACACCCAACAATTACAGTATCGCCAAAAACGGGCGATATTTTAGTTGAGTGGTACGCTGGAAATGGAAAATATTACTCATCTGTTTTCTTTAATGATTTTTATACGAGTCAAAAAGAACTAGATGAAAATGCATTAAATAATTTAACGAACTACTATAGTAAAAAGGAAGACTGGACGCTTGTTAGTCAATTGAATACACCATCAAAATCAAAATCGATAGCTGAACATAAGTTAACATTAGATAATGTAGAACAAATTCTTACAAGTGGTAAATATTCAAATGAGAGAGCACTATTCTATTTACGTAATCAAATGAATGTACTAAATGAATCGGTTACTACACCAGAAGAGCTACAAAGATATTTAAGTGAAAATAAGAAGGATTATATTAAATCTGTAGCAGAAAAAGTTTATCAAACAGCAACAGAAGAAAAAAGAGAGTGGTCAAATACAGGGGATGTAGCATCTTTAGAACAAGCATTAAGTAAATTTTATTTAGTTACATCAGTACTTGAAAGCGTAGATCCTGCATTAGTAGAAAAAGCGAATCAAGATGTAGAAGATATTTTCAATAAGCTATTACAAGAAGAATTACAGAACCTTAATATCCAAACATCAGTAGTGATGTCTGCAACTGAGACAAAAGAAAAAGCAAGCGCGGTAAAAGAAAATACTAGTAGTAATGAAGAAAAAGCAGTTACAGAAGAAAATGAGGCAACAAGTATAGCAACTGAGAAAAACCAAAAAGATGCAAAGACTGAAGGTGCCAAAAATAACGAGAAAACAAGTAAAATCGATTCAAGTACTCAAAAAGCACAAGTAAAATCTGAACCATTTAGTCAAGAAATCGATGAAATAGAAACATATTTAAATCCAGCGAATCCACAATATGAAAATGCTTTACTATTAGCAAATAAGTATGTTGACGGGGCAACAGGAGAACAAAAAGAAAAATTAGAGCAGCAATTTAGTGTGGCTGTAGAGGGACTTCGAGGACAAATAAAAGATCCTAAATTTACAGTGGAAGACGCTATAAATAAAGCGAATTTATTAGCAAATACGGCAAGAGTAGAAAAATCTGTTCAAGATGAATCTCATAAGTTATTAATGCCGCTAATGTTTGAAAGAAAAGCAAACGATGCTGCAAATAATGGAGAATATTATACAGCGGTATTAAATATTGCAAATGCAATTCGTACAAAGCACCCATTGGAACGTTCAAGAGAAGAAATGGTGAATTATGCGAATAAATTATGGACAGATACAGAAAATGAATGGAATAAAATGAATGGAACGACAGGATGGCAAAGTGAAGTAGGTAAAACGTTATTACCGTCATACGCATTACTTGCACAGTTAAAAGATATTGATAAAACGATTGGCCAAATTAGCGGTATGAATATGATTGATAATGCATCCAAAAAAATGGAGGGAATTCAACTTATTCAATTAGCAGGTGATGAAGCAAATAAAGAAGGACAAACGAGCCTTTATAATGCTTTACATTATTATGGTCAAGCAGCTTCACGCGGTGTTGTTGACAAAACAGGATTTTCTAATGTTGCTGGTCTTGTAATTAAAGAAGCAAAACAGTTAGAAAAAACGCAATATAAATCAGCGTTAAACAACTATCAAATTTTATATAAAACACCAGGTATCGAAGAATTAGGAATTAAAGATGGGGTAAAAGCGGCAATTGAGTATTTGAGTACATTTGAAGCTGCAAAGGTAAGCGGGAATAAAGATACGATTGAAGATTTAGCTTCAGCAATTGAATTAACTTATCATTCTATGGAACTAGGATATCCAGAAGCAGATGCAAAAGAATGGATGAATACGGTAGCTCTAAAAATGTTTAATAAAGGTGCAGGATATATGTCTGCAACTGATACGAATAATGCATATAAATGTTTTGAATTTTTAAGTCGTGATAAATATGCAAATGCTATTAATGGAGAAATAACGAAACAAGCAAAAGAGAATGTAGAAAAAATTAAAGCTATGAACGTTAAAAAATAATTGGATTTAACATTCGCCATCTTACTTTGCGTAAGATGGCGAAATTATTCCGCATAAGGAGTAAATATTAATGAGTTTAGTAGAAATTTGAATTTTACTAAACTCATTAATTATTCATCATAGTCACGCTATTCGCAATGGAGAATTTGAAAGGTGGAAAAAAGATGATTAGCAATTTAAAAAGGGAAGCATTATCCTCATTGAAAGGCCATTGGGGATTAGGGGTAGGTTCAACGTTTCTTAATTACCTCATTCCCGTAGCAAGTATGTATATCATTGGTATAGTAGTATTTCTAATTTTTGGTTTGTTTATAGACGTTATAGGACCCGAGAACTTTGTATATTATGCATACGGCGAACCTCAAATTAATTTTGGTTTTATTTTATCTCAAATTATTGTATGGGCTATTATTTTTATTCTTTATATTGTTGTACAAAGTGTTATGAGTTACGGCTATTATACAATTACATTACGTTTAGCAAAAAATGAATCTACCACAATAGGTGATTTATTTGCTGGTTTCAATTCAAATAATATATTTAGAGCTATGAAACTAGGTATCTTACAAACAATATTTATTAGCTTATGGAGTCTTTTGTTCATTGTTCCAGGTATTATTAAATTTTTCTCTTATTCTATGGCTTACTACATTATGTTAGAGGATCCAGAATGTACAGCAAGTGAAGCAATTAAAAAAAGTAAAATGATGATGAAAGGACATAAGTTAGATTTATTTATCACTTGGTTAAGTTTCATTGGTTGGTTTATTTTAGGTTCATTGGTGGGAATGTTTACACTAAATCTCCCATACCTTTGGATTTCGCCATATTATACTACTACAGTATCACATTTCTACTTAAATCTAGTGAATAGAACTAATGATTCAAAAGAAGTACCAGTAATCAATATTCAAAAATAACGAATTTAAATTTCGCATAAGGAGTGAAGTTCAATGAGTTTAGTAGAAATTTGTCCATTAGATGAGGCGTTAGTGGAAGCTTTACAGAATGAAGAAAAAAGAGTTCATTTTTATGAGATATTACAGAAATCAAATTTGTACGTTGTTGCTTCTGTAGAGGGAGATACAACTGTAGATGAAGAAGGGAATTTGATTTCAACTGAAAATACACAATTGCAAATTCATTATTTTGAAATGGAAGAAGGATTAATGTTACCACTGTATTCTGATTTGAAACATTTAGAAATGGTTATTCCAGAAGAATGTCCGTATGTTTCTATGAATGCAGTTGAATTATTAAAGACGATAGATTTAGAGGCAAATGTAATATTAAACCCAGGAACAAAATTTCAAAAATTATTTGTAAAGGAAGAAATTGAAGCGATTTGTGATAACAGTATTTTTGATGTTTTTTCTAAAGGGAATAAGTAAAAATTGATGCAGTTCTATTTCTTTTTGGTATAAAATAGAGGAAGGTGGGAGAAGGTTTGGAAATTAAGGTCAAACCTGAACAACTCGAACAAATTGCCAAAAACATATCAGAGATGCAAACACACAGCCAGAACATACAACAAAATCTCAATCAATCTATGTTTAGTATTCAAATGCAATGGCAAGGAGCAACGAGTCAACATTTTTATGGGGAATATATGAGATCAATGAGACTCATGGAATCTTACATACGTAACTTACAAGTTACAGAAAAAGAATTACGGCGTATCGCTCAAAAGTTTCGTCAAGCTGATGAAGAATATCAAAAGAAACAAAATGAAAAATTGAAAGAAGCCCATAAAAAAGAAAAGAAACATGAAAAATCATGGTGGGAAAAGGGAATAGAAGGAGCAGCTGAATTCATCGGAGTAAATGATGCAATTCGTGCAGTTACCGGTAAAGACCCTATTACAGGAAAAGAATTATCAACAAAAGAAAGACTCATCGCCGCAGGATGGACACTCCTAAACTTTGTTCCTGTTGGAAAAGTGGCAAGTCTTGCTGGAAAAGGAATAAAGTATGTCGCTTCTAGCTTTGGGAAGACGATTGTAAAAGCAGGAAAAAGACTAGGCGAAGGCGTAACAATGGTAGCCGGAAAAGCTGGGAAAGCAGCTGTCGATGGTATAAAAACAGCCAGCCACAAAGTAAAAGAGGGTGTAAACTTTGTAGCCTCCACAGCAAAAGGATTTGCCGACAAAATCGGAAGCCTATGGAACAAAGGCGCCACAACCGTAAAAACAACTTTCTTGCAGGGGAATGAAAAAATCCAGCACGCAGTAAAAACATTACTGGAATACAAATGGATCCCAGGTGAGGGAAAAGGCTTCGCCATGGCTGGAGTAGGAAATGTCTCAGGGGGAGGACAGTATTCTCTGAAAGAGGCTTATCAGTATATGGAGAGTAAGGTTGTTAAGGGTACGGGTGAAACTCCTAAAGGTTATTATCAAGATGTAAATGGAAAATGGCACCGACCAGATGGGGGTTACGCAAGTAATAAAGAAGTGGGTTTACCTGAACCAAGTGGCATAACAAAACGCTTGGAATATATGGGGAATACGCCTGGAAAAGGCTCCAAAACGGGTAAAGAAGTAATGGAAAGAATGGAAAATGAAATTCCACCAAAAATCCGTACAACACGTGATGGTGAAATAGAATTTATGGCAAGTGATAATAAATGGTATCCAATAGATCAAGCAGATATGGCTCATTTAACAGATGCAGTTTCATGGTGGAACAGTACAGGTAGATATTATGGAGCGAAGTCCCCAGAAGTTAGAGAATGGATGTTAGACTCCAATAATTATGTATTAGATCATTATAGGTTAAATCGATCCGCAGGTGCAAAGTTAAATGAAACCTACTTGTCACCAAATAAATGATTATTGGGAGGGGTTTATATTGGAACTCAACGATCAAGTGTATGATCGAATTGTAAAATTATGTAACGAGGGAAATGCTTTTATTGAAAAAGGGAAAGATGATAAGGCAATACAGAGTTATATAGCTGCTCTGGATTTGGTTCCGTTGCCGAAGACCGATTGGGAAACAAGTACATGGATTTATACAGCATTAGGAGATACTTATTTTTTAAATCGTGAGTATGAGAAAGCAAAAAGTAATTTATATAATGCACTAAATTGTCCGGATGGTATTTCAAATCCATTTATTTTACTGAGACTTGGAGAGAGTTTATTCGAGTGTGGAGAGCTTGATAAAGCTAAGGAGTATTTGTTAAGAGCTTACATTTTAGAAGGCTATAAACTCTATTATAATGAGGATGAAAAGTATTTTGAATTGATTAAGGATATGATTTGAGGAGGATAAATATGGCTATTTTACAATCACCTATAAAAGAAGAATTTGAAAGTCTTTTGGAAAAAAGTAATGAACAATTTAATAATGGTAACTATAATGGTTCTATTGTGTTATTAGAAGAGGCATGGGATATAATACCTAATCCTAAAGGTATTTATTGTGAAGAGAGTTACCATTTAGTTAAGGATATTATCTCTACTTGTTTTATGGTAAATGATTTAAAAAAAGCAAAGGAGTGGGCAGATAAAATATTTTTAACTGGATTTGCACGTATAGATTCCGGTGACAAGGAATTTATTGCAGGGAAAGTTGCTTTTGAATTAGATGATTTAGAAACCGCAAAAGAATTTTTTAGCATTGCCAATACAAAATCAGAAGGTAGATGTTTTGGGAATCCGAAGAATACTAAGTATCTTAAATTTTTGAAAAGTTAAATGTTTAGCTGCGTAAAAGGAATTTAAAGATAGATTTAGTGACTTATAAAGGTTACAGCATTTGCATACAGGAGTGACAAAGTATTGGCTGTAATTAATTTAAAACATATTATGAAGTGTACAGGAAAATAATAGGCTGTTAGAAAGTACGTACTCCATGATGGTTGTACCATCATAGAGTACTGTGTGCAATGATAGAATAGAAAACGAAGTACGAGCTTAGGCGAGATGGCATTTTACTGTGCGACGTATATAAAGACATGGAATGTATATTAAACTAACAAGCTCGTACAAACTCGTAAGTTTTAACATAATATTTGTCATGACATACAAAAAGTTCCATACGCTTACTATAAAACTTACAAATTTATGTTACTTAAAAACATATGAACTTAAAGCACTTGATTGTCAATTAAAGGCAACAAGTGCTTTTTTGCGTTTTAGTGTAGAAATTTAAAAGAGCGTTATAATTTTATAAGTGCATTAAGTGTTAAATTTTTATTGTTGTTTTATAGACTGTAATGGCTATGTACAGTGTACGACGATAGTAGAGGGAAAAATAAAGGGTTGTGTTATTTTTTGAAGTCATCGTAAAGTACGTTTTAACGGATGAACGTTATGCACATGTTATCCGCAAAAAATGGGTAAACGTTACAGGGATTGTAATTGCTGTAACGGGAGAGGACTCAATATGGAAGAGAAAGTAGTTGGTTATGTACGAGTTTCAACAGAAGGACAAGTACGTGAAGGTTATAGCTTAACGTATTAAGTAGAAGAAATCGAACGTTACTGTATGGAAAATAACTTACAATTGCTTCATGTATATGAAGATAGAGGACTAAGTGGCGCAACTGTTGATGAAAATGGATTAACAGTTGAACGTGAAGGCTTACAAGAACTATTGTCAGATATGGCATATCAACAAGTGAGGCGCGTGATTGTATTAAATACATCTCGGTTATGGCGCTCTGATATGGCAAAAGTATTAATACAACGAGAGCTAAAGAAACATAAGGTTGATGTGAAAGCGATTGAACAACCCAATTATAGTATATACACGCATGACCCAAATGATTTTTTAGTAAATGGCATGTTAGAACTACTAGATCAATATCAACGTCTCGAGATTGCATTGAAGCTGAGTAGAGGCAGAAAGAAGAAAGCGGAACAAGGTGGATATGCGGGTGGCGGTGTGATGTTTGGTTACACAGTCAAGAAAGGACAAAAAGTGTTAGAAGTAGATGCAGAAAAAGCAGTGGTTGTACGTAGACTATTTGAGTTACGACACTTTTTTAGGCAGTGGTCGCTGACTCAATTGGCAGAACGACTGAATGCAGAAGGCTATCGTACAGAGAAAGGGAAACGGTTTACGAAAGTACAAGTGAAACGCATGTTAGACCGGGAGAGCTTTTATCGAGGGATATACACATATGGTCAAATACAGACAAATGGGAAACATTCAGCAATTATTTTATAAACTCACTTAAAAAATTAGCTCATTTTACTATACATACTACTAGAGTGATGAAAATGGATAGGCTTGCGTACCTATGCGCATCGGAAGATGAACGCTCGAACTAAGGTTGCCGACATTTTTATATATGACTAAATCATTGAATAGAGGGATGAGTTATGCATCATAGGCAGAACTATTTGTATGTAGGAGTAGATTTACATAAAGAGCAGCATACGGCTGTTATTATTAATTGTTGGCAAGAGAAACTAGGAGAAATACAATTTGAGAATAAACCATCTGCATTTTCGAAGTTCTTATTAGAAGTAGAGACATATGTGTGTGATGGGATAACTGTTGTATTTGGTTTAGAAGATGTTGGTGGTTACGGAAGAGCGTTAGCGAAATATTTAGTAGATCATGAACGAATAGTGAAAGAAGTAAATCCGGCTTTATCATTTTTAGAACGAAAAAGCCAAGTGATGATACAAAAAAATGATAGTTGGGATGCGGAATGTGTAGCACGCATATTGGTAAACAAATTTAATCAATTGCCAGATGCAAAGCCAAACGATTTATTTTGGTCGATACAACAATTGGTTTCAAGAAGGAATGCATTAGTAAAAGCACAAAGTGCATTAAAGAACCAATTACATATTCAATTAAACCACCATTATCCAAGTTATAAAAAGTTTTTCTCAGAGTTAGATGGAAAAACAGCATTAGCGTTTTGGCAGCAATATCCGTCACCCCCTTGTTTAGAGGGGGCAAATATAAAGCAATTAACAGCTTTTTTATTAGATGTTAGCAACAATACATGTTCAGTAAAGAAAGCAAGCGACATATTAAAACTTGTAAAAGAAGATGGACATACAATGAAGGAGTATCAAGAAACACGAGATTTTTTAGTAAGAAGTATTGTACGGGACATTGAGTTTAAAAAGAAAGAAATGAAATACATCGAGAGAGAATTAAAACAGCTAGTAAATCTACTAGATTATCAATTAGAAACGATGCCGGGAATAGAACTTGTGACGGCATCAGCATTAATAGCTGAAATTGGGGATGTAAGACGATTTCCAAATGCCAATAAATTAGCACGATTTGCGGGGATTGCACCTGTTTACTTTGGTTCTGGTGGGAAAGGTAAGACACATAAAAGTAAACAAGGAAACAGGGCGCTACACGCTTTATTTTATAATTTAGCAGTACAGCAAGTGCAAGTAGCAAAAGGCAGTAAGATGCCACGAAATCCAGTGTTTCATGCGTACTATCAAAAGAAGCTTAAAGAAGGAAAAACAAAAGGACAAGCATTGGTATGTATTATGAGAAGGCTTGTAAACATTGTATATGGCATGATGAAATATAAAACGGCATATGAGTTGCCGATAGTAGAAGAAAAAGAAGTAGTTTAATAAGGTGTACATGGTTTGCTTTTTTATTGTGAGGGTTTAAGATTACAACATAGGGTACGGGTGAAGGTAGTAAGAGTACTAGTGGGAATAGTAAGCATTTAAGTGATGTGAAAATTCCATCAGTAAGAAACAATGAGTTTAATAAATGGTTTGATAATCTATCAGCAAAAGAATTTGAGGAAATGTGGAATAATCCTCAGTTGAGAAGTAAAATAGAAGATAGGATTAGACGCCCAGGAGGATACCATGAGTGGCATCTTGTAGCAAGAACTCCTAAATTTAAGCAGTGGGGAATTAGTATGGATGATATTAAAGAAATGAGGTCTCTGACTAAAGATGTTGAATTTGTAAATCCACCTGGTCGTCATGGAAGAAGAGGCTCGACAAAAGCACATAATGAAATGTTAAAGATTATTGATTCTGCTTCTGACTATGAAAGTTTTGTTAAAGGGCTTAATGAGTGGGCTGAAAATAGAATGAAAAATGGCATTATGGATTTACCAGAAGGTTTGAGGAGGTAAAAAATGAAAAACGATGTTTCTTTATGGTTAGGATGCTTTAGTGATTTTGATGAACTCGAAACGTACACTGAAATAAAATATAATGAAGATGGAGATAGTATTCCCTCTATTTTTGAGAAAGATTTTAAATTAGGTTATTATGATAGGGACTTAGTTGAAAAAGATTGGATTCCTGATGCTGAAGATGACATAGAAAAGCTGTTAGTAGATTTTTCATATGATAATCAATTAATACAACAGTACAATAACATTAAGATAAAGTCTAAATACAATACCATCATTTTAATTTATAATTATGATTATAATAAAGAAGGTAAAATTGTTAACTTCGTAGATAAGACTACCTACAAGTTGGATTTCATTGGTACAGCAGAATATATAGATTAGTGCGAATGAAGTATATTTACAGTGAAAAGAAAAAGAAGTACGAGCTTAGGCAAGATGACATTTTATATGGCGATGAATTTAAATACATGGAATTTATATGAAACTAACGAACTCGTATAAACTCGTAAATTTTAACGTAGTAGTTATCATGATATAAAAAAGTTTTCCTACTGTTACTACAAAACTTACAAAATATAAACTTAAAGCAATTTTGCTTGCTGAGTACAGGAAACGCGAAATCGTACAAGTATTGTCCCGTAATAGAGAAATAAAATTGAATAAAGAGTAAAGGAATGTATCCGTTGCGCTATTCAATAGTGCAACGGATTTTTTGGTTCGCAAAATTCAGCACTTTCTCATCAAATTTTAATGTAAGCTTAATTGTGCTCTCTTTTTTCACCTTTAATATAAGCCGTAGATACGAAAGATATATAAGGTGAAGGGAGAAATAATACATGCGTATTTTAGTTGTACCATCAGGATTTAAAGAAAGTTTAGGGGCGAAGGAAGCTGCTGATGTAATGAAAGAAGGGATTTTAAAAGTTATGCCACTTGCTACTGTAGAGACTTTATCAATGGTTGATGGTGGGGAAGGGTTTACAGAGGCAATTATAAATATTACTGGTGGAAAAATGTATAAAGTACAAGTAACGGGACCTGTTGGAGATGAGATACAATCTTATTTTGGTGTTTTTGAAACGAGAGATGGTGAGCGTACAGCTGTTATTGAAATGGCTGCGGCGGCTGGGTTACGCCTTGTACCAAGAGATTTACGTGATCCTAGAAAAACGACTACTCATGGTGTTGGACAGTTAATCGAATTAGCTTTAAACAAAGGAGTAGATCGTATATTAATAGGTTGTGGTGATTCGGGTACGTCTGATGGAGGTGCTGGTATGGCTGAAGCGTTAGGTGTAAAGTTTTTTAATGAAGATGAGAAGGAAATACAAATTCAAGGTGGCACCTCTTTATTACAAGTTTCAAAAATAGATACGTCACAAGTAGATCCTAGATTAAGACATGTCCAAATTGATGTTGCTTGTAATTGGTTTAATCAATTATGCGGCGAACAGGGAGTAGCTAGAGTGTTCGGTCCGCAAAAAGGTGCTAACGAAGCACAAGTAATAGAACTAGAAAAAGCATTGGAGCGCTATGCTTCTATTATAAAAAAAGATATAGGTATAGATATACATCATACACCAGGAAGTGGTGCATCTGGCGGTCTTGGTGCTGGACTGCAAGCTTTAATAGGGGCAACGCTACATCCGAGATACGACATTATTATGAAGTATATGGATTTAAATAAACTATTGCTAAAGTGTGATCTTGTATTTACCGCGGAAGGAAGTATAGATTTTCAAACACCACGTGGGAAAATTCCAGCTGAGGTGGCTAAATGTGCAAAAAGATATGGATTACCAGTAATAGCGTTAGTAGGGACAGTCGGTAAAGGAGCACGTATTAATTACGATTACGGAATTGATGCATATACAAGCATATTACCAATGCCATCTTCATTAGAAAATGCTTTTTCTAATGCGGAGAAATGGCTTGGTGATTGTACAGAGAGTACGATGCGTACAGTTTTAGTTGGCTATCAAATCGCATCTCGTTTGAATAAAAGTGGGTATGTATCATGATTGAAAAAAATGTAGTGGAATTACATGTGAATAATAATGATACTCCGAAAATTAAGTCATCCTGGGTTCTGCCCATAGCACTTATATTAATGGTAGAAATAGTTCTTTTGCTTCCATCGTCATTAACGCTGGAAGCAAAATGGAGTTTGTTTGGATTTTGTTGCGCAATTATATTATGGACAACAACAACGATAAATTCGGCCTATATTGCACTCGGTTCTGTATTATTTCTAATTATTTCAGGAACAGCAAAGCAAGATCTTTTATTTGATTCGTTAGCTTCAGATGTCATTTGGCTTATGATCGGTTCGTTTATTTTAGGAAGGGCACTTCAAGCTACCGGTTTAGCTGAGAAAATGACGTGCTTTGTTGTAAATCGTGCTCGGAATATTTTGGGCTTGTGCGGGATTTTGACTATGATTATTCAAATACTCGCTTTCTTTATTCCATCAACATCTGGACGCGCAGCGGTTGTATTACCTGTTTTTCAAGCTATATCAAAAGAAATTGGGAGTAGAAGAATTACGAAAGCATTAGCAATTTTAATGCCTACTGTTATTTTAGTTTCAACAAGTTCTACAATTATTGGTGCAGGTTCCCATTTAATTGCCCTAGATATGTTAAAGGAATTTAATAATAAGGATATTACATTTGTAGAGTGGTTAATATGGGGATTTCCATTTGGATTCATAATGAGCTTTATAAGTTGTCGTGTAATATTATTTTTATTTTTAGACAAAGAGGAAGTAAAAACAAAACTAGAACAGAAAAAAGTTAAGTTTGAATTATCGCGAAATGAAAAGTATACAATCAGTATTTTAATAGCGATGGTAGCTTTTTGGTTAACAGAGTGGTTACACGGTTTGGAAATTGCAACAGTAACTATATTAGGAGTGTTTTTATTAACTTTACCAAAACTTGGCGTGATGCAGTGGAAAGAAAGTTTAAAAGGTGTCTCGTGGAATTTAATTTTATTTGTTGGAGCAGCAATTGCATTAGGGAAATCATTAATGGAGAGTGGTGCAGCGCAATGGATTATGCAGAAGTTATTTTCTGTAACAAAATTAATTGATGATCAATCAATTTTCATTGTGCTACTAATAATTGTTCTTCTTTCAGTAACATCACATTTATATATTACATCTCACACTACGAGAGCAGTAATTATCATTCCGCCACTACTATACTTTGCAAGTAGTCTACAATTAAATGAAGTAGCCGTCCTATTTTTAGGTATTGTTGGAATGAATTATTGTTTAACTTTTCCAGTCAGTTCTAAAGCACTACTTTTATTTCAAGAAAGTGATAGAGAAACTTTTCAGCCGCAAGATTTATTAAAATTAAGTAGTTATTTAAGCGTTATTTATATATTTGTAATGGTTATATTTTACTATGTATATTGGCAATGGGTTGGATTGTCACTTTAAAAATCAGGAATATATTTCATTCCTGATTTTTTCATTAAGGAGAAAAGATATTGGGTATTTTTTCTTTTTAAGGAAATTATTACTTGTTATACTGAAATGGTGTAAATATATATTGTAGGAGGTTTTTATGGGAGAAAGGATTTTAATCGTTGAGGATGAAGAAAAAATTGCTCGTGTCGTGCAGTTAGAATTAGAATTTGAAGGATATGAAAGTGAAATTGCAAAAACAGGTACAGAAGCAATGGAAAAGTTCGGCAATGGAAACTGGGATTTAATATTACTTGATGTAATGCTTCCAAATATAAGTGGGTTAGAAGTTCTTCGAAGAATACGTTTAAAAAATGCTGTAATACCTATCATTTTACTAACTGCTCGTGACTCAGTTGTTGACAAAGTGAGTGGTTTAGATCAAGGAGCAAGTGACTATATTACAAAGCCATTTCAAATAGAAGAATTATTAGCGAGGATTCGTGCTTGTTTAAGAATTTCATACGTAATAAAAGAAGAGGAAAATAGTAGTTATCAAATTGCAGATTTATATTTAGATGAGAAAACGAGAGAAGTGAAAAGAGGGAATAATCTAGTTGACTTAACGCCACGTGAATTTAATTTATTACTCTTTTTAATGAAACATGAAAATCAAGTGTTAAATCGTGAGCAAATTGTAACGAATGTTTGGGGATATGATTATTATGGTGATACAAATGTTGTTGATGTGTATATTCGATATTTGCGCAAAAAAGTAGATTGTAATGTGGATGTACCACTTATTCACACTGTTCGAGGTGTTGGGTATGTCTTAAAGGTGTAATGTATGAAAATTAAAAATAAAATATATTTATTCTCAACAGTATGGTTACTACTTATTTTATTAATTATTAATAGTTCAATATATTTTTTGTTTTATAAAGTTACTACGAACGGAGAGTTAGAACGATTGAAACGTGAGGCACTACATATTATTGAAGGAATGAACGCGGATTCAGCAAAAGAAATTGACGCAGTAAATTTGTTGCAACCATACTTACCTTCAAACGGTATGATTAGAATTATTAATGAAAATTCAAAGGTAACGATTAGGCAAGAAGTGGATAGTACAAAACCAATTCCAGTATTAAATACGAAATTTGAAAGAAAAGAATCAGCCGGAGTTTATGAGAAGAACGAGGAGAAATTTGCATATATAAAAATACCAATCATTTGGAATGATGGAAAAATTGTATCGTTAGAAATGACAGAACGTTTAGATAGTTTGCAAGAGAATTTAAAAATGTTAAAAAATGTATTAGTTATTGCGTCACTTTTTGTTTTAATTCCGTCTTTTTTTGCGGGGAGAATGTTAAGTAAACTCATTTTAAAACCTGTAAACTCTTTAATACAAACTATGGAACATATACAGGATAGAGGGATATTCAAAAAAATACCGCTCGAGAAAAAGTCAAAAGATGAATTGTACAAAATGGGAACGACATTTAATAAAATGATTGATTTATTACATCAGAACTTTGAAAAGCAGCAACAGTTCGTTTCAGATGCTTCGCATGAATTAAGAACACCGTTAACAGTTATTGAAAGTTATGCGAAATTATTAAAAAGATGGGGAATGAAAAAACAAGATGTTTTAGAAGAATCTGTAGAAGCGATTTATTCTGAGGCAGTAAGAATGAAAGGTATGACGAATCAAATGCTGCTTCTTGCAAACAGTAGTGCGGAGTGGAATTTGGAGACTAACGCATCAGATTTGGTCCGATTATGTCAGGTGACTGCTGAGCAACTAGAAAAAACATATGCTCGGAATTTTCGTGTTATAACAGAGGAAGAAAAAATTGTTGTAAGTATTGACGAACAAAAAATAAAACAAGTATTAGTAGTTTTATTAGATAATGCAATGAAATACAGTAAAGATTCTATAGATATTATAGTAGGAATACAAAAAGAAAAAGTCTTTTTTTCTATTCAAGATTACGGTATGGGAATTCCTAAGGAAGATATACAGAAAGTGTTTGATCGTTTCTTTCGAGTTGATAAGGCGAGGAGTAGGGAAACTGGGGGGACTGGTTTAGGTTTATCGATTGCCAAACAAATTATTGATGCTCATGAAGGAGATATACAACTTGAAAGTGAAGAAGGAGAATGGACGAAAGTTACAGTAAATTTACCTCATTTTTCATAAAAGGATAGGAGCTTTAAACATGAAAAAGAAATGGAAAATTGCATTGTTAGTTTGCTTTGCGGTTGTAAGTGTAGCGTTTGTATCACAACGTATTGTTTCTAAGCAAGGAGAAACAATATTATCTGAGAAACAAATTCAAAGTATTGTATCTGAACAGTATCCTGGAAAAATTAAAAGTATGAAATTAGTAAATAAAGGGGAACAAGATTTTTATAAGGTAAATCTTTCAAATGAACAAGGCTCATATGAAATAATAGTAGATGCCAAAAATGGAGAGATAAAACGCGCAAAAGAAAAATCATTAAAAAGTAATACAATAACGAAAGAGAAAGCGGAAGAAATGGCGCTACAGAAAGTACAAGGTGAAATTAAACATACTATATTAGAAAAGAGAAAAGAGATAGAAGTGTTTGTAATTACGGTAGAAACAAATGATAAGCAAAGTAAGGTAGTTGAGGTTGAAAAAACAACTGGTCGAATTCAATTGTTAGAGAAACCGATGACAAAAGTTACAGAAGAGCAGGCAAAAGAAATTGCAGTGCAGCAAGTGCCAGGGAATGTAAAGGGAATTAGACTTGAGCAAAAAAATGAAAAAAAAATATATGTAATAGAAATAGAGAAAAGTGCAAATGAGAATGTAATAGTAGAAATTGAAGAAACTACAGGCGCTTTTATTGGTACTTCACAAATACAAAAAGTTATAACAGAAGAACAGGCAAAAGAAGTTGCGTTACAAAAAGTACAAGGTGGATTTATTGAGAAGTTAAGTATAGTTGATATAAATGGTACGGCTACCTACCAAATTATTATAAAAAAACAAACAGAAACG
Source organism: Bacillus basilensis (assembly GCF_050630465.1). Classification (NCBI taxonomy): domain Bacteria; kingdom Bacillati; phylum Bacillota; class Bacilli; order Caryophanales; family Bacillaceae; genus Bacillus; species Bacillus basilensis. The sequence goes on from NZ_JBNTQO010000001.1 coordinate 15,650, forward strand.
GTTGATGTAAGGGTACATACAATAACAGGAGAAATTATATCAACTACATCGGTAAATAACACTATTCAGCAAAAGGAGTCATTGCAACAACAAGATGACGATGATCAAGAAGAAAGCAACGATGATCAAGATGATGATGACGAAGGATAATCACAACAATAAACGGATTCTCATCAAATTTTAATGTTCCTCACAGATTTCTTTCATTTTAACATTTTAGTATGTAAGTAAGAAAGAAATGAAGAGGAGGAACATGAAATGAAATTATGGATTGGAATCGTAATGGTGCTTTTCATTGCTGGAGGGACAGCATATGGTGTAAATGCAATGGAACATGAAGAAATGCGATATGAAGAGAGAGAAGAAAAAAGTTACGAAAGTAAAGAGCTTAGTCCAGAAATAGCTAAACAAATTGCAATTGAAAAGGTAAATGGAGTTGTAGAGAAAATTGATGTAGAACGTATGGACGATAAGGGCGTATATGAAATAGAGGTAGAAACAAACGAAGATGAGGAAAAAATATATATTAACAAGAAAAATGGAAATATTATAGCGGAAAAGGAATTTGAATTAATAAAAAATGAAAATGAAGATGAAGATGATGACCAAGATGAAGACGATGTGGATCATGATGATCTAGATGATTAATAACATTTCCCGATTGTACAAAGTTACAATGGAACATTCTTTTCGACAAAAAAATAATATATACCTTGACAGTTACTAATATAACAGATATACTTCATATTAATTTCAAAAGAAAATATATTCTAAATATTAAAATGTGTTGAATAGGAGTAGTAAGGTCGTATATTTGTACAGAGAGCTATGGGTTGGTGTGACATAGTCAAATGACATCCTGAACTCGCCTAGGAGCAGTAAGGTGGAACGGAATCACATTCTTAGTAAATCTTAACGGTTAACCTTCGATATTAGGTTTGTAATCAAACGATTACTACTAAGGTGGATTCATAATGGAATCAATAAGGGTGGTACCGCGTTAAGTAAATGGCTTAGCGTCTCTTTATATAGAGACGTTAGGCCATTTTTTTATATTATAGAAATAGAAATGGAGGGTTTATTTGAATTAATTTATAAAATTAATTTATCTATATAAAAGGATGTTATAGGAGGGAAATAAGATGAAACAGACGGAGCAATGGACTTCGAAATTAGGTTTTATAATGGCTGCAGCAGGATCAGCAATTGGACTTGGCGCGATATGGAAGTTTCCTTATATCGCTGGAAAGAGCGGGGGAGGAGCATTCTTTTTAATCTTTATATTATTTACTGTATTAATTGGACTACCACTACTTATAGCTGAATTTATGATTGGACGCAGTACACAAAAACAAGCAGTTGGAGCATTTAAAAGTATTGCACCAAATACAGGGTGGCACTGGATTGGACGCCTTGGCGTTGGAACGTGTTTTATATTACTTTCGTTTTATAGTGTTGTAGGTGGATGGGTATTAATTTATTTATTCAGAGGAGTAACTGGGCAACTTATTACTCCGGGACAGAATTATGGTACATTATTTACTGAAACAATTGGAAATCCCGCTTGGGCGATTATGGGGCATTTCGCTTTTATGTTCATTACGATTTGGGTTGTATCAAAAGGTGTACAAAACGGAATTGAAAAAGCAAGTAAATATATGTTGCCAGCATTGTTTGTTTTATTTGTTGCTCTTATTGTTCGATCACTAACACTTGATAATGCAATGGAAGGTGTGAAGTTTTTCTTACAACCAGACTTCTCAAAGATTACTTCAGAAAGTATTTTATTCGCGATGGGACAATCGTTCTTTGCGATTAGTATCGGGATTTCGATAATGGTTACGTATAGTTCCTATTTAAATAAAAAAGAAAGTTTACCAAAATCAGCAATAACAATTGTTGGATTGAATTTATTTGTTTCATTATTTGCAGGTCTTGCTATTTTTCCAGCTGTATTTTCATTAGGAATGGAGCCAACAGAGGGGCCTGGATTACTATTTATCGTATTACCATCTGTATTTAGTCAAATTCCATTCGGTGGGTTTTTCTTAACAGTATTCCTTGCACTATTTACATTTGCGACATTAACATCAGCATTTTCTTTATTAGAGACTGTTGTTTCAGCATTAGCAAATGGTGAACAAGAAAGAAGAAGAAAATTATCATGGATGATCGGTTTCTGCATTTTCTTAGTAGGTATACCATCAGCGTTATCATTTGGAGTATGGAGTGATATTACGATTTTCGGAAAGAATATATTTGATGCAATAGACTTCTTATCTAGTAATATATTAATGCCACTTGGAGCACTATTTATTAGTATTTTCGTTTCATTCAAAATGGAAAAGAAGGTGCTAGAAGCAGAGTTTTTTGTAGGTGGAAATTATGGAAAGAAAGTATTTACTTGCTGGGCATTTTTACTTCGATTTGTAGCACCGCTCGCAATAATTATTGTCTTTTTAAATGTAATAGGGGTTATTTAACATTGAATGTTATAATATTCAGTAAAAAGGAAGGTGATGATTATAAAGGCACATTTGATAGAAACAGGGAAATATATGAATATTAGAGGGAAAAAGCTATACGTTGAAACGCATGGAAATCCTAAAAAGAATCCAGTCTTATACTTGCATGGTGGACCAGGAGAAAGTTGCTATGATTTTTCATTTCATCAAGCGGAACGTTTAAAAGATTCTCTATATGTAATTATGATTGATCAAAGAGGTGTTTGTCGCTCTGAAGAAATTACTGAGGACGAAGCTTTTGGATTAAAAGATTTGATTGAAGACTGTGAGGGACTAAAAAAAGTATTACAAATTGAGAAGTGGTCTGTAATTGGACATTCTTTCGGTGGATATTTAGCATTGTTATATGCGTCGATATATCCAAGTTCAATAGAGAAAATAATATTTGAAGGACCAACTTTCGATTTTGCATTAACAAGTAGAGCTTTGTTACAAAAGACAGGGGAGTTATTAAAAAAGTATGGAAAAGAAGAAGTAGCAGAAGAGTCCATAGCTTATTCATCTAGCGATGCTAGTTCAGAAGAGTTGCTTGATGCTTATATAAGATTAAGCGAAGAATTAGAAGAAAAAAGAATGGAGATTTACAATAATAAGGAAGATAGGACAGATGAGAGTTTATACAGTGATCAAGAGTGGGAAGTATTTTCAAAACGCTCCAAAATTCATTTTGATAGATTAAAATTAGAAGGAGCATGTCATACGTCATTATTATCTAAAATAAAAGATGTACAGAATCCAATGTTATTAATAGTAGGAAAACATGATGTAGTAACGTGTGAAAAACAAATTGAAATATTTAATAAAGATGCTCGAAACGGCAAGTATATCGTATTTGAAGAGAGCGGTCATTCACCTCATTATGAGGAAGCAGATAGATTCGCAGAAACAGTCATACATTTTTTGAAATGAAGAAAAGGGTGCTTCTCTAAATAAGAAGCATCCTTTCTAAATTTCTGGATATGTGATTGTAATGCTAGGCCACTTACTTTGCCAATTCTTTTTAATAACTCTGTTTTTGTACATATGTAATCGTTCTTTCGATTCAAGAAAATGAGCTGTTGGTCTCACTTGTAAGGAAAGTACATCTTCTATCCCACACGGAGCTGTTAATATAACATTGTTTTTTTCGTCTAATGTAACTCCTAAAGCCGTTGCTGTTTCAGGGAATTTAGAAATAGCATCAACAGAAGAAGAATACGGTGGCATATTATTTACTACATGCATACGAGCTTGATTCTTTACAGACCAAGGGATAGTAGCATCCATATTCATTAATTTCGTTTCTAATGATTGTTCGTATATCTCATCTTCATGTAGACTATCATAATAAATCACATCAACATCAGGCATAGTCGTTTTAGCTTCATAGTTATGTAAAGTATCCCAAATTTTAGAACGAATAAATCCGGCACAAATCCACCAATCAGGTAGTTCTAATGATTTTGCTATTTGTAATACATTCATCATCCATTCGTCGTTTTCTATTAAGCGAACTATATCTTGCTCTGTTTGTATATTCATTAATAAACTCACCTTTCTAGTAAATTAATGTATTAGTTCAATAATCCATAAAATCCAGTAAGCACCTGGTACAAATAGTAGTTGTGCTAATAATGTACCGAAAAGTCTAGAAATCATTAGCCAACCGTACATTTTACTCATAGATTCAGCACCATGCTCTGATTGTAAAGCACGTTCTGTTAAAAGAGCGATGCGTGGATCGAGTAGTACCGTTAATAAAATTGTAGCAAAACCATTTACAAGACCAGAAGCTGTACTTGCGTTTGTTGCATAGTCTGGATTTAGAAAAGAAGCGTAAAGGGCAGCAAGAACACCTGCTGTATAAATAGCAGTAGCAAACATGTTAATAAGCATAATACGTTTTGGAATACCACCGATACGCAGTCTATGAATCATTTCTAACTTTGGAAACCGTACATATTTGTTTGTGTACTTTAATTTTTGAATGTTATTCGTCTTCATCATTCGAATGAATGAACCATCTGTTTCAAAGTTTTGAATGACGTATCCAAATAGTTTTGTCAAAGTTGGATACAGTATAATCGCAAGCAATGTACCAACAGAAGCAGATAATAGAACGAGCCGTATAATATGCTCTAAATCAATAGAAGAATCTAATTTTGCTTCATCGACAATACCACCGATTAAAAAGGCTTGTAGTAAGTTAGATGTTCTTGAAATAAGCAGTACCATTCCTACGACGGATAAGGCAACGGCAATCTTTTTTAAACGTACACCAGCTAATCGAATACTATAAGAGCTAGTTTCAACAGCATGGATGACAATTGTGAAAGCCATTATAAAAATTAATGTAATTGACATTTGTTTCACCAGTTTCTATTAAAATAATTGTAACTTTTTTACTTTATCATATGTATCGTTTTTTGTAACTGAAAGTATGTGACATAGGAAAAGTGATTTTTCAGAAAAAAGATAATGATAGTATAATAGAAGGGGGAATGGGAAAATATGTTATAGGTTACTTATAAAGTAAAATGAGTGGGGGAATGAAACATGTACACAACATTTCTATTTGATTTAGATGGAACATTAACGGATCCGAAAGAAGGGATTATAAATTCAGTATTGTATGCATTAAAAAAGGTTGGCATAGAAGAATTACATATAAGCGAGTTAGATTCATTTATTGGCCCTCCCATTCAGCAATCATTCATAGAGAGATATAATATGAGTGAAGGAGAGGTTGAACGAGCTGTTTTTTATTTCCGTGAATATTTAAAGCAGCGTGGTTTGTTTGAAAATAATGTATATGAAGGTATTCCAGATCTTTTACAACAATTAAAAAGTTCAGCTAATCGTTTATTTGTAGCAACTTCAAAGCCTACAGTATTTGCAAAGCAAGTACTAGAGCACTTTCAATTAACGGATTATTTTGAAGATATTATTGGAAGTAATTTAGATGGTACAAGAATAAAAAAAGAAGAGATTATTGCTCATATTTTACACACAAATGAAGAACTTAATAGAGAAGGGATTGTTATGATTGGAGATAGAAAGCACGATATAATCGGTGCGAACCATAATGGAATTGCTTCAATCGGCGTTTTATATGGCTATGGTAGTGAAACAGAATTGACTGAAGTGGGTGCGACTCATATAGTAAATGATGTAAAAGAACTACATCATTTTTGTTTAGAAAATAGTTTGATAAAGAAGTAAATATAGAGACTGAAAATCCCTTTATAACGTATGACGATGAAATCGTTTTTGTTTAAAGGGATTTTTTATATGTAATCGAATATGTATAATTAGACATTTTTAGCATGAAAAATTTGTATGAATAAGAGGAGTGATGTCAGAATCAAAAGATAGTAGTAGAAGTTTATTAGTAATAGTTTGAATTTTCTGTTTAAAGGAGGGGTATAATTGGAGCTAGTTATTATATTATTAGCACTTAGTTTACTTATGTTTGTAGCATATAGAGGTTTTTCTGTAATTTTATTTGCGCCAATATTTGCGTTATTTGCGGTATTTTTGACAGAACCTAGTTTTGTATTACCTTTCTTTTCGAACATTTTTATGGAGAAAATGGTAGGTTTTATTAAACTATATTTTCCTGTGTTTTTACTTGGAGCAATATTTGGGAAAGTAGTAGAAATGTCAGGGATTGCGGACTCAATTGCAAAGACAATTATAGAGTTAGTTGGTGAAAAACGTACAATATTAGCGATTGTATTAATGGGTGCTATTTTAACGTATAGTGGTGTTAGTGTGTACGTAGTAGTATTTGCTGTATATCCGTTTGCAGCTAAGTTGTTTCGACAAGCGAATATTCCGAAGCGTTTAATTCCTGGAACGATTGTTCTTGGAGCAGTCACGTTTACGATGGATGCGCTACCTGGATCACCACAAATTCAAAACGTAATACCAACAACATTTTTCAAAACAGATATTTATGCTGCACCGGTACTTGGGATTGTAGGAGCAATTTTTGTTCTTACATTAGGTTTACTATATTTAGAGAGTAGACGTAAGAAGGCAAAAGCAGCCGGTGAAGGATATTTTGGTTTTAACGATGGGAATATCGAAATGGCAGCATCTTTGCAAGCAGAACAAAAAGATATGCCGCTACTTAAAAGTATTGAAATTACAAGAACACAGCAAGTAATTGCTTTTATTCCACTTATTTTAGTAGGTGTAATGAATAAAGCTTTTACTATTATGATACCGAAGTGGTATCCGAACGGTTTTGATTTTTCTTCAATTGGTATGAAGACATTTGGAAAAGTAGAATTAAGTGCAGTAGTTGGTATTTGGTCAGTAGAATTGGCACTTATTATAGGTATAGTAACAACGCTATTATTATATTGGAAACGAGTAGTAACAGGGTTTCAAGCTGGATTAAATACAAGTATTGGTGGAGCGCTACTTGCAACGATGAATACAGGAGCTGAGTTTGGATTCGGTGGTGTCATCGCAGCACTTCCAGGCTTTGCGATTATGCGAGATGGCATCTCTGCCACATTCACAAATCCCCTCGTGAATGGAGCAGTCACGACGAATATTTTAGCTGGTATTACAGGCTCTGCATCAGGAGGAATGGGAATCGTTTTAAGTGCAATGGGAGATAAGTTTATTGCAGCAGCTAATCAATTTGATATTCCATTAGAAGTAATGCACCGTATCGTATCAATGGCATCAGGAGGAATGGATACATTGCCACATAACGGGGCTATTATTACTATCCTTACAGTAACGGGATTAACTCATAAACAATCTTATAAAGATATCTTTGCCATCACAGTATTGAAAACGCTTGCTGTATTTTTGGTTATCGCATTCTATACTTCAACAGGAATTTATTAAGATTAGATAATAAATGAATGATAAGAAGGGGTGGAGTACTTGCAAGAAGTTGCTGAGTTTCGTATGCCGAAGTCTGTATTATATGGGAGAAATTCACTTGAAAAACTGGGGGAACAATCAAAGAAATTGGGGAAAAGAGCTTTCATAGTTTCTGATACAATTATGGAGAAATTAGGGTACATTGAAAAGTGTATAAAACAACTAAATGCAAAAGGTATTACTACTATTACATATAATAAAGTGAATGCAGAGCCTACAAATATACACGTGTTAGAAGCATTAACTGTATGTAAAGAAGGAAAATGTGATTTTATTATCGGTCTTGGTGGTGGAAGTTGTATTGATGCTGCGAAAGCAGTTGCGGTGTTATATACAAATGGTGGAGAAGTGGAAGATTATGTTCAAAAGAATTTAGAAATAGACAATGATCCGCTACCACTTATTGCAATTCCAACAACTTCTGGCACTGGATCAGAAGTAACAAGTGTAGCAGTAATAACGAATAAACGAACAGATGTAAAAATGATGATGAAGCATCCAAGTTTTACCCCGCAAGTAGCTATAATTGACCCGATTTTAACACGTTCGGTACCAGCTCATATAACAGCAGCAACAGGGATAGATGCATTATGTCATGCAGTCGAAGCATATATTTCTAAAGTTTCACAATCACTTACAGATGTACTCGCTCTTTCAGCAATTGAAAGTATTATGAAGTATTTACGTATTGCATATGAAGATGGAGAGAATATGGAGGCAAGAGAAGCGATGATGATTGCTTCCTTACAAGCTGGAATTGCATTTTCGAATGCATCTGTTACATTAGTTCATGGAATGTCAAGACCAGTAGGAGCATTATTTCATGTACCACATGGTATATCGAATGCAATACTATTACCTACAGTTTTAGAATATACAAAAGGTAGTGCGGTAAAAAGATTAGCGGAAATTGGCCGCTGTTTAAATAAAGATTTGTATTCAGATTGTGATGAAGAAGTAGCTGACTACACGCTGAGGGAAATAAAAAAACTTTGTTTTGATCTTCGTATTCCAAATTTAAAAGAATATGGAATTTGTGAAGGTGAATTTGAAAAAGCTATTTCTAAAATGGCGTCAGATGCAATTGAAAGTGGTAGCCCAGGAAATAATCCACGAGTACCATCCTATGATGAAATCAAGCAGTTGTATCGAGAATGTTTTCATTATCGATATGAAGATTCTATAAAAACATTGAAGTTTTAATTTCAGAATATTCAATAAAAATTTCCGAGGAAATGAATTTAGAATTAATCTTCATTATTAACATCTTATTTAGTTAAAAACAAGACTTTATATGATAAACGTAAAGTCTTGTTTTATTGTGTATAATGTACATAATAAAATATCATTATTAGTTGTATAAAAATAGTTTAGGTAGGTGTTTTTGTATGAAAACGATAGGTCTTATTGGTGGGATGAGTTGGGAATCAACTTCTGAATATTACCGAGTCTTAAATGAAGAAATAAAAAGTAGATTAGGTGGGTTACATTCAGCTAAATGTTTAATTAATAGTGTGGATTTTGAAGAGATTGAACGATATCAGTCTAGTGGTGATTGGGATGGTGCAGGAGAAATTCTAGGGAATGCAGCACATTCATTACAAAAGGGAGGAGCAGACTTTATAATTATTTGCACAAATACAATGCATAAAGTAGTTGGAAAAATAAAGGAGTATATTCATATTCCAATCGTACATATTGCTGATGCAACTGCAAAAGAAATTAAAAGAAAAGATATTCAAACAGTTGGTTTGCTTGGAACTAAATATACAATGGAGCAAGATTTCTATAAGTCACGTATTGAAGAGAATCATATAAAAGTAATGGTCCCATCAGAAAAGGATAGAGATAAGATAAACGAAGTAATATATACGGAATTGTGTTTAGGAAAGATAACATCTCAATCTAGAGTATATTATAAAAGAGTTATAGAAGAGCTAGTACAAGAAGGAGCACAAGGAATCATATTAGGTTGTACAGAAATAGGATTATTAATAAAGCAGGAAGACGTATCCATTCCGATATTCGACACAACTCATATACATGCAGTTGAAGCAGTTAATTTCGCCTTACAAAATAGAGTATAATTATATTATGTAACCTAGTGCGCATGTGTGGAAAACATTCAGAAAATATTTTATAATGTAAGTGGTTACATTTAAGGGGGAATGCGTATGTTTTCAGTTCAACCAATCGCATTTGTACATAATGAAAGAAGGGAAATAAAAGATGATGAGTGGGGAGAAGTAAGATCCTATATTACTTTAACTGAAATGTATACAGAGGAAAGTATACAAGGGATTGAAGATTTTTCTCATATTGAAGTAGTTTTTTATTTTCACAAAGTAACTGATGAACAAATTCAATATGTTGCTAGACATCCTAGAAATAATCATGATTATCCTAAAGTAGGGATTTTTGCACAGCGCGGGAAAAATCGTCCGAATCGCATAGGAGCAACAATTGTAAAGGTAATTAAAAGAGAAGGTAAATCAATCATTGTTGAGGGGTTAGATGCTATTGATGGCACCCCTATATTGGATATAAAGCCAATAATGAAAGAGTTTATGCCGAAAGAAGAAATTCTACAGCCTAAATGGGCAACGGATATAATGAGACAGTATTGGAAGGGGAACGGAGTAAAATGAGAATATATGAGGCAACAATTGCAGATTTAGATGGACTAGCATCAGTTTTTAATAACTATCGTATGTTTTATAGACAAGATTCTGATATAGAAGGAGCAAAAGTATTTTTACAAAATCGAATGGAGAGAAAAGAATCTGTTATTTTCGTGGCAGTTGAAGACGGTGAATATATTGGATTCACGCAATTATATCCATCATTTTCGTCTATTTCGATGAAAGAATTATGGATTTTAAATGATTTATTTGTACAAGCTGCTAAGCGCGGAGCAGGAACAGGAAAAAAATTATTAGAAGCTGCGAAAGAATTTGCCTTAGAAAATGGTGCAAAAGGTGTAAAATTACAAACAGAGATAGACAATCTATCAGCGCAGCGATTATACGCTGAAAATGGATATTTGAGAGATAATCGTTATTTCCATTATGAATTAACGTTTTAAATAATAATAGATTAAAAGAGGCGCTTTCATTTTGAAGGCGTCTCTTTTAATTTGCATTATAGTTGATTTAAAACCCAATTTGTCGCATCTTCAAAGTTTTCTGCAATGTAGTTTGGTTCAATATGTGCCCACTTGTCTCGGTACGTATGTAAAGCGTCGTAGCCAGCGCCTGTTCGTACTAAAATTGTCGTCGCATTCACTTTTGCTCCTGCAACGATATCAGTCCAGCGATCACCAACTACAGCACATTGTGTTAAATCAAGCCCATGTTTTTCCGCTGCTTTAAGAAGCATACCTGTACTTGGTTTCCGGCATTCACAACCATCACCATGTTTATGAGGACATACGTAAATATTATCAAAACCGAAGCCTTCTAATTCTTGTGAAAAATCGGCTATAGTCGCTATTCCATCCGCAATACCTGGTTGATTTGTGAAAGAGAAAATTTTTATATTTTGAGCTTTTAGTTTTTGCAAAGCTGCTTTTGTAAAGGGGAATAAAGTAAAAGATCCAGGGTAATGTATAGTAGTGTCACCGCCAATTGTACCGTCACGATCAATGAAAATTGCTTGAAGGTTTGCCATAGTTATAGTCCTTTCCATTAAAAAGTAGTTTAAAAATATTTTACAAATCGATAGCCATTTACTTCATATCCCAATTTTTTATAAAAAGGATGAGCTTCTACTCGTTTTGTTCCACTAACTAGCCATGTGCCAATGCAATTATGCTTCTTTGCTAATTGCTCTGCATAATCCATTAATACTTGTCCAATGCCTTTTCGTCGTATTGTAGAATCAACGCTAATAATTGAAATTTCTCCATACCGAGTTACATCTTCTAAATTTTCACGTATACGAAACCCAAGTAATCCAAATATAGTTTTTTCTTCCTCATAAACATATAAAAAATCAAAAGGGCTCATTTGTACGAATTGTAATCGGTTGTTCATATCTTCATACGAAATAGAGGAACCTTTTAGTTCTGTTGTTAAAGAGCAAAGTGCATCTATATCGTCTATCGTCGCTTCACGAATTTGAAAAGACATATTATCCACTCCCATTAAATGTAATCAAACATTAAGTATTCTGTTAAAAAATATTTATTCCTGCTACGAAAATAAATAATTTATAATGATATATAGATAGTTATATGTTATTCTTTTCCTTGTTTGTATTGGAAATGGAAAGAAGGGGAATGTATGTTAGAAGTAAATATCCGCTCTGCTGGATATGAAATAGGTGAAAAAACAATTCATGATATCGCTTTTTCTATTGAAAAAGGTGAATTAGTTGCTCTTATTGGCGCAAATGGTGCCGGAAAAAGTACGACGATTAAAACAATGCTAGGGTTGCTTGTAAATGTGAATGGTGAAATATCATTCGGTGAAAAGAAAAATCCGTATGCATACGTGCCAGAACATCCAACTTATTATGATTATTTGACGCTCTGGGAACATATTGAATTATTAATGGCTGCTCGAGGAAACGAAGTAGGAAGCTGGGAAAGGAAAGCGGAAGAGTTATTACATCTGTTTCGAATGGATAAGCATAAACATGAGTATTTATCAAAGTTTTCTAAAGGTATGAAACAAAAATCGATGCTTATATTAGCGTTTTTAACAGAACCAGATTTTTATATCATTGACGAACCTTTTATCGGACTAGATCCAGTAGCTACGAAAGAATTTTTAAGTTATTTATATAAAGAAAAAGAACGCGGGGCAGGAATTTTACTTTGTACGCACGTATTAGATACAGCTGAAAGAATTTGCGAAAGATTTTTACTCATTTCGCAAGGAACATTAGTCGCAGATGGACATTTAAAATCTATCCAAACGTTAGCAGAAATGCCGGGTAGTTCATTATTAGACTGTTTTGATGTAATCGTAAGGCGTGAACAGCATGATTAAACAACAATTTTATAAAAGATTGCGCCATGAACTAGGGCGGAAATGGAAATCCATACGTTCTATAACTGATTGGACAGTTGGGCTATATATTATTATTCCAGCACTTATATTTATAGGGATTTATTATCGTTCACTGTGGATAGAAGAACAATCGATGAGAGAGGCGGTTTATTTTGGATTAGGTCTACTGGCATTTTATGTGATTACATATGCAAGAGGAGTTCGTTCATTTTTTAAGCAAGCGGATAGTTTATTTTTAATTTCGTATCCCGCACACATGCAAAAGTTAATCCAGTATGGCATGACATATACGTTTATTCGGATAGCGATAACGAATGTAGTGGTAGTAGTTTCCATGTTACCAGTGTTGATAAAAAGTATTGGAGTGACGAAGGTACAAGTCGTATTATTTTGGCTATTCTTTACTGTATTTCGATTTATGTTGTCGTTGTTAACGAGATTTATTCATGTACGTGTGGGGAAACGATGGCTACTATGGATTATAAAAAATGTTATATTTTCTATAAGTCTATCCTTTTTTGGGGTGAGTCTGTTTCTTATTTATAAAAATCCATTTTATTCTATACTATGTATCGGTCTAGCAGTTTTTCTAATTATCGTATTGATAAAAGAAAAACTAAATTATAAAAATTCATTTTTTAAAGAGGTTGAGAAAGAGAAAGAAGAAATTATGCGCTGGACGAGTGGGATTATGCAAGTTGGTGGTCATGCAGCTAAACCGAGTAGTTCGAATAAAAAACCGTGGATGTTTCCTCGTTCTAAAAAGTTTTTAGGGAAGAAAAACGATTATCGTATTGTTGAATCCTTTTTGAAAGAATTTTTCCGTACAAGTAGTGCACGAATATTTTATATTCAAATTGTATGTATAAGCACAGTAAGTATTATTATGAGTCCGAGGTGGATTGCGGCTATTATTCTCTTATTTGCCTTAGTTGCAATTTCTCGCTATGCACGTGATTATTGGAATGAATTTACGAAAAAAATGTTTCTTCATTTATATTGTGATGAAGGTAAATTACTATTGTTAAGATGGAAGTCAGATCGCTATTTATTACTTCCAGTAATACTTTTGTATGGAATAGTTATACTTTCTCATTTTTATTTATTACCAGCTGTAATTGCTGGGATTATTTTTATAGTATTGATTGTTTGGATTGTATTCTTACCATAGAAAAAGAGCCGGAAAAGGGCTCTTTTTCTAGTCTGTAACACATTGATAAATAAAATATATTAAAACGAGTATACTTGCGGCGGAATACATGACATCTAAAGTCATCTGGTGGCCTCCTCATTGTTGTTGTATTTTATTGTATGAAATCTTACAATTTCATATTCAAGTGAAAAATATGTGAACGTTAACAAAATTGTAAAGTGCAAAAATTACAATCATTTTGTATAATAGAAGAAACAACCGTTATATAAAATATAATGAGTGAAAGGGGAGGGAACATAAATGCCAAATTGGTTTAGAAAAACCTTAGTCGCATTAATTACCGTATTTACATTTGGTTTAGTGACGCCTCCTTCCATATTACTTGATAATGCCAAAGCTGCGGACAAGCCTACGAGCACAGCTGGGCAACCAAATTTGGAGAGCACGTCCTATACATATGAAGAAACGAATGACAGGTTAACCACCGATACTTTTATTACTTATGCGATGCAAGAAGCAGAAAAACAGTCTATGCAAAAGTTTGGTACTAAAATTGGTCCAGTAATTGAAGATGAGTTTAAAGATGTAGTATTACCAAAAATTGAAGAGGCAATTGCTGAACTTGCAAATGATGTACCAGAGGAGTCGTTACAATCATTAGCAATTTCTCAAAGACCGGCTGGTGGAAATAATGAAAAGATTTTTCACGTTTATGATACGAAATCAGGAAATGATTTACTTCGATTTCATGTAAGACGAGATCATCCACCGCAAGATGGTTACTATTTTAATTTCCACTATCATCGTTTTGATGATGGATACTCAGGACATCATGAATTAGGAAATATTTATTGGAATACGAATGTACCACCAAAATGGCTTTCTTAAAAAGAACAAGAGAAAATCTTGTTCTTTTTTATTTTTATAGAAGGGTAAGACAACTATGTTGTTGAATAAGATAGGTTTAGAAAAAGAAGTAAAGGGTGTATGGGAATGCAAAAATATATTGTTTTTGACTTTGATGGCACATTAGTAGATTCACAAAATATATTTGTACCAATTTATAATCAACTTGCTGAAAAGCACGGATATAAAACGGTAAGGGAAGAAGAAATTGAGTATTTACGTAAATTAACGATGCCAGAGAGATGTAAAAAGCTCGATGTACCACTGTATAAACTACCAATTTTAGCGCTGGAGTTTTATAAAATGTACCAACCGGCTATAAAAGACCTCGTTTTATTTCATGGGATGAAGGATGTATTAGATGAACTACATAAAAAAGGCTATGGAATTGCGGTCATATCCTCTAATTCAGAAGAGCATATTCGGGCATTTTTACACAATAATGATATAGAAAATATTCAAGAAGTATATTGCTCTAAAAACTTGTTCGGTAAAGATAAAATGATTAAAAGGTTTTTAAAATCGAAAAAGATAACAGAGAAAGATATGTTATATGTCGGTGATGAACAGCGAGACGTAGCAGCATGTAAAAAGGCTGGGGTGAATGTAATTTGGGTATCTTGGGGATATGATGTCATTGAAACGGTAAAAAAAGATGCGCCAGATTTTATGGTCAATACGCCGATGGAAATTGTCCAAATAGTACAGGGGGCGTATTCATATTATTGAATTTTCGGTAGCAAATTAAGAGGAAGCCATTTCTTTTTATGATATGCTTTTTTCAATAATTTGATGGAGAAAGTTAAATGATGTATATAGTACAGGTGAAAGTAAAATATATTTTAAAGAAGTAGATGGGGAGATTGTAAAGACTTTAGGACCAACACATATTTGTTACCAAGCTATTAAAAGAGAAGGTGTTGATGAGGTAGCAGAGTTTCTTTCTAGTACGAAAGTGAACGTAATACGTGGTCCAATTCAAATGAATCATTATTCGGAAGGGTACTATACGATGGATTTTTATGATCCGAATGGGTTTATTATAGAAATAGCGTATACACCAAATGTAGAAATATAAGGGGAATAAATATGAAGACAATTACAGCAGGGCAAAACAATATAAAAATAATAAAGGATGCAACAAATATTGAAGAAATTTCTAAAGGTTTCTCACCCGATAAGAAATATGTAATTACGAATGCGAATAATGAAAAATATTTATTGCGGACAGGCGATATAAAAGAATATGAAAGAAAGAAAATAGAGTTTCAAATTTTAAATGAAATGCAAAAGCGTAGTGTGCAAGCTCAAAAACCAATTGAAATGGGGGTATTAGCAGAAGATGGCTTATGCTATGGCATTTTTTCATATTTAGAAGGGGAAGATGCGAAGAAGCTATTGCCTACGTATTCACCAAAAGAACAATATGAAATTGGTATAGAGGCAGGAAAAGATTTAGCAAAAATGCATACATATGAAGCTCCTAATGATATACTTCCATGGTATGAAAGAGCAATGAAAAAACATCAAAAATATGTAGAGGCATACAAAACATGCGGAATAAAAATAAAAAATGATGATAAAATCATTAAGTTTATAGATGAAAATGAAATGTATTTACAAAACCGCCCGAATCGATTTCAACACGATGATTTTCATTTAGAAAATATAATTGTAGGGGATGGGAAATATGTAGGTGTTGTTGATTTTAATGGTTATGATTGGGGCGACCCACTCCATGATTTCGTAAAAATTGCACTATTTGCAAGGGACATTAGTATCCCATATGCGATTGGACAAATTACTGGATATTATAACGGAATAATACCTGAGGAGTTCTGGAGATTATATGCGGTGTACGTTGGCATGACGGTTTTCTCTTCAGTTGTCTGGACATTACGAGCAGCACCGCATATGTTAGATGATACGTTAGAACGTCTTACTGTAGTTTTAGAGGATCATAAAGATTTTGAGCTATTAAAGCCCATTTGGTTTCAACCAGAAAAGATTAATATGAAATAGAAAGGTAGGTGTGAGTCACATCTACCTTTATTTTTTACCATTCTTCGTTTTGAAGTAGTTGTAATGCTAACTTTAAATCTACGTCTTCTTGTATATGTTCCGGAGTCCACGAGATATGTATATGTGGTTGAATACCAATTCCGGACATTCCTTCGCCTTTATCTATAATTGAAAGTCGTGAAGTAGGGTAGTAAAGAGCGAATGTATCAGCCCATTCCATTACTGCTAAATTAGAATAATCATTTACACCAGCAGTAGGACGACCTATTACTTTTACTTTCAATGATTTTTTTGCAACTTCTACAAAAGAATCACCGGAACTTCCGCATGTAACATCTGTTAATATAACTACTCTATTAGGTGATTTTCTTCCGTGTATTTTTAATGATTGAAGTTCTTTTGGTAACCCAGAGGTATCAAATGTAACGAATCCTTTTTTATAATTCTTTTTTAAATCTTGAATAAACATATTAGTGAATAATTTGGAAAGTTCGTCTAAAGAATCATAATCTTCCATTTCGATGTCTTTCATACGTAAATGAAAGTTTCGTTCTGTATGATTAAATTGCATTGTATCTGAAGGATCCAAAAGAGAAATTTCTTTGTCTTCAAATAAGTAAGGAAGTAGGTTGAAAAATGCATCATCACTTCCGCCACGATTTAATTGAACATCAATAATTAAGTTTGGAAAAGAATTAAGCTCATTTTTGTGTGAGTCTAATAGTTTATTAATAGCTTCAATATTTGCAAAATCCGTCAAAGTAATTAAGAGTGTATCTTTATTATACTGTTTCAATGAATAAATAGGCGTGTATTCGCTTTGTTTATACTTTTGTAAAGTTATGGTTTTAGTTACTCCATTTTCATCTATAAGTGTACAATTTGATGATTTTAATAAAACATAATCCCATTTTTCACGTTCATATGTATTCTCATTTAAATACTTCTTATATTTTATTAATAGCTCAGGAACTTTCATATTATCTAATGCTAGAATAGACTGTCCCTTTTTCACTCTTATTTCCTGTGAAGTGGATGTAATATATAGGCGGTCTTCGTATCTTTTTACTTGAAAGCCAACACCGTTAAGCGGTTGATTGTTAGAGATCATTTTGAAAAACATATGATTATCTTTAAAGTCTAATAAGTAATCACGTACAATCTCAGTAAATTGTACTGGTGTTAGTTCTCCTTGCTTCTCTAGTTTCTCGATTGTCTGTAAATAAGTAGTAGGATTGTCCCATCCTTTCTTATCTATACAACCTGAATAATCGTGATGAGTAATTGAAACAATTTCTTTAAAAATTCCTATGTACACAGCTTTTCCTCCTGGTAATTTAATTAGTTGAATAATAGAATTCTGTGCCTGTTACGTATTATCCTTTTTTTGATGGGGGATTTAAAAGGAAATAGAGGGAAGTGTTATCATCCCTCTATTTAAAATTTATTTAATTTTCTTAAATGCAAGCGGCTGAGTACTTAACATAGCTGGTACATGTAACTGAAGGGATGGGAATTCACCGTTCACATTCATTTCATATGCAAATAATAGATTCATTTTCATTTGGAATAAGTCAACTTTTGCAGAAAAGATGTCGTAATGATGGTGCCCTAATTGAATGTCCATTTCCATGAATTGTACAAATAATGAATCATCTCGCTTGTATACTTGTAATGTTCCGTATGCCGGATGTTCGAAAGTACCAGTATAATCCTCTAATTTATGAGAAGGTGTAGTTCCTTTTATTTGTTCTGGAATGGATTCAGTTGCTTCTTTCATCATTTCCTTCATTTTTTCAGTATCTTCTACAGCACGTTTATGCCAATCAATGGATTCTAACTCAAGTAGCTCGTCATAAATTTGATTAGCAAGATAAGTAGGAAGTAATGTGCCTCCAGCATTCGTTAAAATGACAAGGCCAATGTTTTCTGTTGGTATGAATGAAACAAGCGCTGAAAATCCATCAATATTACCACCATGATGAATCACCTTATTACCACGATAAGCGCTAATAAACCAACCAAGGCCGTAACTATTTAATGGAGATTCAGGAAGTGATAAAACTGGTTGATCTGGAATGGAATTGTGCGGTGTATACATTTGTTGTAATAATTCAGGAGAAATTAATTCATGCTCTCCAAATTCCCCTTGTTTTAAGTGAAGAAGGACCCAATTGGCCATATCTTCAATTGTAGAATTAATACAACCAGCAGCCCCAACTGTATCGATGTTGCGGAATGGAACTTCTTTTACTTCACCGTTATTTTCGATGTAAGGTAAAGCATAATCATCTGTAGTTTGTGAATCTGTAACAGAGAAGTTTGTATGTCTCATATTTAAAGGTTCTAAAATATGTTCTGTAGCGTATTGCTCCCACGTTTGATTCGTAATGTTTTCTACAATATAACTAATTGTCGCATACATTAAGTTGTTATACAGAAATGATGTGCGGAACGGTGCATCAAGCGGTAAATGTTTTATTTTTTCAACAAGATCTTCTCGAGATAAGGAAGAGCTATACCAAAGAGCCTCATGACGACTTACCCCAGTACGATGAGAAGCTAAATCTCGTCCTGTAACTTGTGAGCTAGCAAGTAGTTCAGATAAAGAGAAGTTTGGTATATAAGACTGGACAGGAGTATCCCAATTAAACTTTTTTTGCTGTGCTAATAAACTTAATGAAAGTGTGCCAAAAGCTTTTGTTGAGGAACCGATTGCGAACCGAGTACTCGGTGTAACAGGCTCTTTTGTCTCTAAATTACGATAGCCGAAACCTTCTGAAATAATAACTTCACCGTCTTTTATAATAGCTACAGCAACTCCAGGAACATTTAAATCCTTCATCATTTTTTCAACTGTCGTTTGTAAAGTAGTCATTACAGGAGTTTCAATTTTAGACATACTTCTAACCTCCAAATATAAATTTTTCCCTACCGCCCTATACTTTCGGTAATAGAAAATGAAAACCTTTTTAATTATGGAAAGTTAATAATTTTGTAAGAATTACTGAAATAAATTTTATTAATCAAGATTATTAAATTTGCTGTTTTTCATGTTATGATAAATTCCATATAAGATTGAAAGAAGGTTTTTCTACATATGAAACATGCTGAAAATGAATACTTAAATTTATGCCGTCATGTAATGGAGCACGGTACGAAGAAAGAAGATCGTACAGGGACAGGAACTGTATCTGTATTTGGTTATCAAATGCGTTTTGATCTAAGTAAAGGTTTTCCTTTATTAACGACAAAGAGAGTGCCGTTTCGCCTTGTAGCAAGTGAATTGCTTTGGTTTATGAAAGGTGATACAAATATTCGCTATTTATTGCAGCATAATAATAACATTTGGAATGAATGGGCATTTAAGAGCTGGGTAGAAAGCGACGAGTATACTGGTCCTGACATGACTGATTTCGGTCTTCGCTCACAACAAGATGAGGAATTTAAAGTGCAGTACGATGAGCAAATGGAATTGTTTAAAAAGAACGTTCTAGAAAATGATGATTTCTCAAATAAATATGGTTATTTAGGTGACGTATACGGAAAGCAGTGGCGTGCTTGGAAAACGACAGCTGGTGAGACGCTTGATCAATTAAAAGATGTAATTGAAATGATTAAAAAAACGCCAGACTCACGTCGCCTAATTGTTTCCGCTTGGAATCCTGAAGATGTACCAAGTATGGCATTACCGCCTTGTCATACGCTATTCCAATTTTATGTAGCAGATGGCAAACTTTCTTGTCAGCTATATCAAAGAAGTGGTGACATATTCCTTGGAATTCCATTTAACATTGCAAGTTATTCATTACTAACACATTTAATTGCACATGAATGTGGTCTTGAAGTGGGTGAATTTGTTCATACAATTGGAGATGCACACATTTATACAAATCATTTTGAGCAAATAGAAAAGCAATTGGCACGTGAACCACGTCCATTCCCGAAACTTACATTAAATCCAGATGTGAAATCTGTGTTCGATTTTGAAATGGAAGACTTAACGATTGAAGGATATGATCCACACCCAGCAATTAAAGCACCGGTTGCAGTGTAATTGTAGAGGAGATGAAAAGATGATAGTTTCATTTATGGTCGCAATGGACGAGAATAGAGTAATTGGTAAAGATAATAATTTACCTTGGCGTTTACCGAGTGAATTACAGTATGTAAAAAAAACAACGATGGGTCATCCGCTTATTATGGGCAGAAAGAACTATGAAGCGATTGGTAGACCACTGCCTGGAAGACGTAATATTATTGTAACTCGTAATGAAGGATATCATGTGGAAGGCTGTGAAGTAGCACATTCTGTAGAAGAAGTGTTTGAGCTATGCAAAAATGAAGAGGAAATTTTTATTTTTGGCGGGGCGCAAATTTATGATCTCTTTTTACCTTACGTAGACAAGTTATATATAACAAAAATCCATCATGCATTTGAAGGAGATACATTCTTCCCAGAAATCGATATGACAAATTGGAAAGAAGTTTTTGTAGAAAAAGGTTTAACAGATGAAAAAAATCCTTATACGTACTATTACCATGTATATGAGAAGCAGCAATAATAATAATAAAGGTTGATGTGAAAATTCACATCAATCTTTTTATTTGTATTCATCAATATGAGTTTATAGATGACATTCGATAGTGCTATAATGAAAGATGCATGTAAAAATGCTAAAATTTTCTAAAGTATTTGTGTAGAAAAAGGAGGAGAATCGATTGAGAAAGATATGGGGGATTCTTTTTCTTTGCTTAACATTCATGTTAGTTGGATGTGGTAAAGAAGAAAAACCACAAGAAGCATTTGATACATATGCGAAAGCATGGAATAAACAAAAATTTGCAGAAATGTATGATCAATTATCAGAAAAGGCAAAAAAAGATATTTCAAAGAAAGAGTTCACTGAGAAATATGAAAAAATTTATTCTGGCATTGAAGTGAAAGATTTAAAAGTAGAAACAGGGGAAGTAAAAGAAGATAAAAAAGATGAAGGTCCTGTCCCTTTTAAAGTAAGCATGGATACAGTGGGTGGTAAAATCACTTTTGGCCATGAAGCAAAAATGGTGAAAGAAAAAGATGGAGATAAAGAATCTTGGAAAGTAGATTGGACTCCTGATTTCATATTCCCAGGCATGACGAAAGATAGTAAAGTGCGCATGCAAACGACGCAACCAAAACGAGGAGAAATATATGACCGTAACGGTAAATATCTTGCGGTAAATGGTAAAGCCTCTGAAATCGGAATGATTCCTGAACAGCTAGGGGATGCTGCTCCGCAAACGAAAGAAACGGTAGCGAAGTTGTTAAATATGTCTGTAGAAGAAATTGATCAAAAACTAGCAGCTAAATGGGTAAAACCAAATTACCTAGTACCAATGGGAATATTGCCTGAAGGAGCAACACAAAATACGTACATAGATTTACCGGGTGTTGCAACAAAACCAGTAAATGTTCGTTCATATCCATTAGGAGAAGCAGCAGCACATCTTACTGGTTATATTGGAAAAGTGAATGCTGAAGATTTAAAAACGCTACAAAAGAAAGGCTATCAAGCTGATGATCCAGTAGGTAAAGCTGGTTTAGAGCAAGTACTGGAAGAAAAGCTACGTGGTAAAAAAGGCGGCCGTGTCTTTGTAGAAGATGCACAAGGAAAAGAAATTAAAAATTTAGCAAAAACAGATGCTGTTGATGGGGAAAATGTAACTTTAACGATTGATAGTGCTGTTCAAGACGAAATTTATAATGAAATGAAAAATGAGGTAGGATCAAGTGCAGCAATTAATCCAAAGACTGGAGAAACACTTGCACTTGTGAGCACGCCAGCGTATAATCCAAATACGATCGCAAGAGGGGCGTCAAAAGCGCAACGTGATGCGGTAAATAGTGATCCGAAGAAACCGATGACGAATCGATTTACACAATTATCAGTTCCAGGATCTGTATTTAAGCCTATTACAGCTGCAATCGGTCTTGAAACGAAAACAATTGATCCAAAAGAAGAGTTGAAAATTGAAGGATTAAAATGGACAAAAGATTCTTCTTGGGGTAATTATTATGTAACGCGTGTAAAAGATGCAAATCCGGTTGATTTTGATAAGGCGATGAAATACTCGGATAATATTTATTTCGCACAAGAAGCTTTGAAAATCGGAAAAGATAAATTTATGAGTGAAGCGAAAAAATTCGGATTCGATGAGAAATTACCAATTGAATATGGATTCCCAGCTTCTAAAATCGCCAATGATGGTATTAAAAATGATATTCAAATGGCAGACACAGGTTATGGACAAGGGCAAGTATTAATGACGCCACTCCATCTAGCATTAACGTACGCACCAATTGTTAATGATGGAAACATACCTTCTCCATACATTATTAAAACAGATAAGCAACCAAAAGTTTGGAAAGAGAATGTCATTTCAAAAGGCAATCAGGATATATTAAAAACTGCTATGACGAAAGTAATTAATGATCCAGATGGTACAGGGAAAATTGCTAAAATTGATGGCATGACTCTTGCTGGGAAAACAGGTACAGCGGAATTAAAAGTATCAAAAGAGACTGAAGGAAAAGAACTAGGTTGGTTCGCTGCATTTGATTTAAATTCACCAGACATGGTCATTACAATGATGATTGAAGATGTAAAAGGTAGAGGTGGAAGTAATATTCCAGCTGAAAAAGTGAAACATGTTTTTCAAAAATAATATGTAATAAAAGGCTATCTCTATAATTTGTAGAGGTAGCCTTTTTGTATGAAAAAATTCTTAATATCTATATAATTAATTTTAAAGAAACAAAATAAATCATTAACTTACGAAAAAAAAGTAGCTATTTTTTATTGACATTAATTAAAACTTTTCGTATTATACTTACATAAGGTAAGTTATTAACTTTTAAAAAAATAATCTTGAATTAAAGGTAAAGAGAGAAAAGGGAGAGAATACAATGACAAAAGTACTATTTATCACAGCAAATCCAAATTCAGCAGAAGGTTCTTTCGGAATGGCAGTAGGAGAAGCTTTCATCGAAGCTTATAAAAACGAGCATCCACAAGACGAAGTTGTAACAGTTGATTTATTCAATACTACTGTACCAGCAATTGATGCAGATGTATTTGCTGCTTGGGGTAAATTTGCAGCAGGTGAAGGATTTGAAACTTTAACTGAAGCTCAACAACAAAAAGTTGCAGCAATGAACACAAACTTAGAAACATTTATGCATGCAGATCGTTATGTATTCGTAACTCCAATGTGGAACTTTAGCTATCCACCAGTAGTAAAAGCATACTTAGATAACTTAGCAATCGCGGGTAAAACATTCAAATATACTGAAAATGGTCCAGTTGGCTTATTAGAAGGTAAAAAAGCACTTCACATTCAAGCTACAGGTGGCGTTTATTCTGAAGGAGCATATGCAGCTGTAGACTTCGGTCGCAATCACTTAAAAACAGTATTAGGATTCATCGGTGTAAACGATACTGAATATATTGCAGTTGAAGGTATGAATGCAAATCCTGAAAAAGCACCAGAAATTAAAGAAGCAGCAATTGCTAATGCTCGTGAATTAGCAAAACGTTTCTAATATAGAATACTTAAAAATGTCCAAACACTTGCTGTTTGGACATTTTTTCTTCTTTTTCCTTCGTTTGTCTAGTATAATGAAGGTCGGAATGATAATAGGTGGGGGTTCTGTATGATTCAAACGTTTTTTAAAATCTTTTATTTAATTTTAATCGTAATAGCGATTACACCGAGAATGTGGCGTCTTAAAAGACAAGTAAATACGATGTCGCCACAAGAAAAAGATAATGCTGTGTACAAAACGACAAATTGGTTTGGTAAGAAAATGGTACGTGTAGCTGGTGGGGCAGTAGAAGTTAAAGGACTTGAAAATGTCCCGAAAGACAAGCCGGTACTAGTTGTAAGTAATCATCAGAGTAATATGGATATCCCTATTTTACTAGGTTACTTAAATAAACCAATTGGATTCGTTTCAAAAGCAGAGATTAAAAAGTTTCCAGTTGTACCAACTTGGATGGAACTTATGAATTGTGTATTTATGGATCGTAGCGATCGTCGTCAATCACTTCAAGCAATTAAAGATGGAATTGAGCTATTAAAGAATGGACATTCTATCGTAATTTTCCCAGAAGGGACAAGAAGTAAGGGTGGCGAAATTGGAGAGTTTAAAGCGGGAAGTTTTCACCTTGCAGTAAAATCTGGTGTAGCAATTTTACCTGTAACATTAGATAGGACATATAAAATGTTTGAAGCGAATGGAAACCGAATGAAACCAGCTCGTGCAACAGTAACAATTTCTAAGCCGATTACACCTGAAGAGTATGCGAATATGGATATTAAAGAGTTAACGAAGCATACACAGGAAGTTATCGCATCACAATTACATAAGTAATAAAAAAGGTTTCAGCTTGATATAAGCTGAAACCTTTTTTATTATGCTGTAGGTAAGACGTAAAAGAGTACGCAGAAGAACATCATCGCACTACCACCTAAGACGAAAAGATGCCAAATGGCATGATTGAAAGGCAACTTTTCCCAAAGGAAGAATATAGCCCCTACAGAATATAAAATTCCGCCCGCTAAAAGTAGTGAAAACCCATGTCCAGTTAGATTTTCATAAAGTGGTTTAATGGCAACGATTATAAGCCATCCCATAATGATATAACATAACGTTGATGCCTTAATAAAGCGACGTACAAAGAAGATTTTGAAGACGATACCCCCGATTGCTAGTGTCCATATAATAGCGAGTAACGTCCAGCCTAATGTTCCGCGAAGTGTAATAAGTAAAAAAGGAGTATATGTGCCAGCGATTAATAAGTAAATGGCTGAGTGATCTAGTATAGTAAATAATTTTTCTACTTTTGGATGGTGAATGCTGTGTAGCAATGTTGAAAACAAGTACAGTAAGAACATGCTTACACCATAAACCGTAAATGCAACTACAGCAGATGCGGTACCATGCTTAGAGGCGTGAATAATCAATATAATTAAGGCAGGGATGCTTAAAATGGCACCGATACCATGTGTAATTGCATTTGCAATTTCTTCTTTAACAAACTGCGTCATTCGTGTCATTTTTTCAGTCATAATGCAAATCCTTTCTACTATCATAAAATAATATGTCGTTTCCCTTACCATATCATACACAAGGGCAATAGAAAATGAAATTTGTATAATTGATTATATTTTTGAATTTTTTTGACAAAAGGCAATGGATTTGTTGACGTTTTCAAACTTTTTTGACAAAATAAAATTATGTAATAGTAGGACAAGGAATCTACTAATAAAGGGGATGGAGAAATGTTTTCAAATATTGGCTTTCCAGGGTTAATTTTAATTTTAGTAGCTGTACTCATTTTATTTGGGCCTAAAAAATTGCCGGAGATCGGAAAGGCTTTAGGGGAAACGTTAAAAGAGTTTAAAAAATCAACGAAAGAATTGACAGATGACGCATTTCAAGAGAAGGAAAAGAAGGAGAAAATGTAATGGATTTTCCTTGTAATGGATAAATAAAGTGTGGTGAACGAGATGGAAGATCAAGAAATGAGCGTAGTAGAACACATTGTTGAGCTTCGTAAACGAGTAATATATACAGTCTTATCATTTGTACTATTTTTAATTATTGGATTTACTTTTACGAAGGATATATATTTTTGGCTCGTAAAAGACTTGCCGATGAAGTTAACAGTTCTGGGACCGAGTGATGTATTGTGGATTTTTTTCTCGATTGCTACAGTATTTGCTATTGTTTGTACAATTCCTTTTGCTGCTATACAAATTTGGTTATTTGTAAAACCGGGTTTACATCCAAATGAACAAAAGATGACATTGATGTATATACCAGTATTGTCCATATTATTTATTGCTGGTTTATGTTTTGGATATTTCGTTGTAATGCCGTTTTTATTTCATTTTTTAACTACGATAGGTAACGAAATGTTTAATACGATGTTTACGACAGAAAAGTATTTTCATTTTGTTCTTAATTTAACAGTTCCATTTGCTGTGATTTTTGAATTACCTGTAGTTGTAATGTTTTTAACAAGTATTGGATTGTTGACGGCGGAATTTCTCATAAAAATAAGAAGGTATGCATACGTAGCATTGATTATCATTGCATCGTGTATATCACCTCCTGATTTTTTATCACACAGTTTAGTAGCTGTCCCACTTATTTGTATTTATGAAATTAGTATCGCTCTATCAAAGATTGTTACTAAGCGCAAAAAGAAAAGAGAAGAAATTCAGTCGAAAAGTGCCTCGTTATAAAGGCACTTTTTTTATTTATTTGTTATACTCTAGCTATAAACGTATACAATATATAGAAGAAAAAAATTATAGAATCTCCAAAATTTAGACAAACTTTGCGCTTTTATAAGTTTATACTGAATGTATTAAGTAATTTACGGATAATGAGATTCCTGTCTTAACGGATATTTAGGATGGGGGATGGATTAGGTGGAGATGAATAGAGGATAAATCTTCAAACTATAAGGATTAAAGGGACTGTCTAAGGATACTGTTGTATTCATAGGAGTCTCCACTTTAAACACGTGTTACAGCGTAAAGTAGAGAAAGTTCAAAATCCAATGAAAAAGAGGATTGATATTGTGATTACGAAAAGTTTTTATTTCACTCATTCAACAGGGGATTGTATTAAAATATTTGAAATCCCTGTCCTACAGGCGCAGCATCCATTATCGTTTCTAATTCAGTCTCGTCTTCAATTATTTATTGCAAAAATTCAAAAACAAAAGCACCCAAGATTTTCGTATTCTTTCCGTGAATATTTACAAAATTGTTTGAAGTGGAATGATTATTTAAATGTATATAAAACAAATACTCTTGAAAAAAATGCATGATATAGAGTAGAGACAGGGTTAGAAACTCTGTCTTTTTCGATTTAGATATAAAAATATAATTAATTTGATGAAATTTCGTTCCAAATTGTTGAAAGCAATGGGAATACTAGTATAATAACAGGGAGAGCGTATTGGAAAGGGAAGAATATAATATGCAAAAAATTAAAATTGTAACAGATTCAACGGCAGATTTATCACAAGAGGTAATTGATAAGTATGACATTCATGTTCTACCATTATCAATCTCTGTAAATGGACAAACATATTTAGATCGCGTAGATCTACAACCGGATGAATTTATTGAAGAAATGCTTAAATCAGAGGAACTACCAAAAACATCACAACCAGCAATGGGTACATTTGTAGAAATGTATGACAAGCTAGGTGAAGATGGAAGTGAAGTACTTTCCATTCATATGACAAGTGGAATGAGTGGTACTGTGGCAACTGCAAATAGTGCTGCATCAATGACTGATACAAAAGTAACAGTTGTTGATTCGCAATTTATTACACATGCTTTAGCATATCAAGTAATTGAAGCTGCGAAAATGGCAAATGAAGGACGCTCACTAGAAGAAATTTTAAAACGTGTAGATGAAGTGAGAAAGAATACTCGTTTATATGTAGTAGTAAATACATTGGAGAACTTAGTGAAGGGTGGGCGTATCGGTAAAGGAAAAGCATTTATCGGTTCACTGCTTAATATAAAGCCAATTGCTAGCCTTGAAGATGGTGTTTATAACCCTGTAACGAAAGTGCGTAGCCAAGGCCAAATTGTAAAAACGTTAGCTAAGTTATTTGAGGAAGATACAGCTGGAAAAGTTGTAAAAGCTGTAGCAATTCCACATGCGAAAGCAATTCCTTTAGCTGAAAGTGTAAAAGAGGCGGTTGAAAAAGTGAGTGGGTTTGCTCAATCAGAAATTTTCTATACAACGCCTATTATTAGTACTCATACAGGTCCGGGTGCAATCGGATTTATGTATTTAGCAGAGTAATAAAAAAGCTACTTGAAAATATATTTCAAGTAGCTTTTTTATGTAAATAGAAAGTAAGAAATAAGTAGGGCTATACAGGCACTACCGCTAATGATATAGCGTGTCTGTAAATATTTATTCATAGAAAGCACCCTTTATAATTTTCTATATTATATGTTAGTTATAGAAAATAAGTAGCTCAGTTATACATGTAACGTTTCAATTTTTTCATTCACTTGCGTATCATTTGTTACGCTATTATAAGTGAAAGTTTGACCTAAGAAGAGTACATGCAGTTGCTCCCACGGTAACATACGCAAATTCCAATTATTTCGAAGTCTAGTTATTGCTTCGCGGGGTGTTTCATCGGCGAGTGCAAAAGCTCCGTAATGCATTGGAATAAAATGCGTAGCGTTTAAATCTAAATAAGCTTGCACTGCCTCTTCAGGTGAAACATGAGATACTTTCATAAACCATTCTGGTTCATAAGCACCAATTGGCATAAGAGCAATATCAATGGAAAAGCGTTTACCAATTTCTTTGAAACCTTGGAAATAGCCACTGTCTCCACAAAAATAAATGGTTTCCTCCATATTGTCATTCTTAATAATCCAGCCACCCCAGTGAGAAGTATTCATATCAAATAATGATCTTCTCGTCCAGTGTTGAGCAGGGACGAAGTGAAAGGAAACGTCATCAATAGTCGTACTTTCCCACCATTTATACTCTTCTACATTGTTGAATTTTTTACGAGTAAATAATTTTTTTAGCCCAATGGGTACTAAGTATAATACGTCATCGTTAAGTTGGCGAAGTGTTGAAAAATCTAAATGATCATAATGACCATGTGAAAGAAGGACAATATCAATTTTAGGTAGTTCTTTTATAGAAAGTCCAGGTTCTGTAAGTCTTGGAACTAGCTTTAATTTATTGGCCCATACTGGATCCGTTAATATATTAAGTCCATTCGTTTGGATAAGGAAAGTGGAATGCCCAATCCATGTGACAGTCGTTTTTTCAACATTACTTTGCAAAAATGCACTTTGTTTAACGGGTGATTGTTCTACTAAGAAAGAAAAATCTTTTTTGTTTTGCTTTCGTTCTTTACGCCAGCGTAAAAAAGAGCGAATTGATTTTTTTGTGCTAACATTATCCATATTTTCATAGCGCTTTGCCATGAACATCACCTCATTTAAAATCGTTGTAATTGTATTGTACCGAAATGTTGTTAAGGAATACAGTGTATAACATGGATGAATGTTTAAGTAATTGTAAAAAAATAGGGATAGGTATTTACAAAAGCACCAATAAAATTAGTTTTGCAACTTCTATGTAGAGAAATAATAGTGAAAAAATATATTTTGTCTAGTAATTCGCTTGAAATAAAGAAGTAACATACGTAAATTCGTACGATTTCGTGAACAAATGTAGTAAACAATTTTCTCGTAGTGTTAACTTTTGTTATGATAAACATAACCTATTTAAATTTAGGATAGAGAAAAGAGGTTTATAAATGAAGCGTTATCAAAAAGTAATTGGTCTTATGGTTGTATTTTGTCTCTTTGTACTTGCTGGATGTAGTGGATCAGGTTCAAAGCTTCGTAAACCATTGAATTGGGATTTAGAAACTTTCCAATTTACAAATCAAGATGGAAAGCCATTTGGCACAAAAGATTTAAAAGGGAAAGTTTGGGTTGCAGATTTTATGTTCACAAACTGTCAAACAGTTTGTCCGCCAATGACTGCTAATATGGCAAAACTGCAAAAGATGGCAAAAGAAGAGAAATTAGACGTTCAGTTTGTTTCGTTTAGTGTAGATCCAGACCTTGATAAGCCGGAGAATTTGAAGGCTTTCATTCAAAAGTTTACAGAGGATACTAGTAACTGGAATTTATTAACGGGCTATTCGTTAGAAGATATTACAAAGTTTTCAAAAGATAATTTCCAATCACTTGTAGATAAACCTGAAAATGGTCAAGTGATACATGGTACGTCATTTTATTTAATTGATCAAAACGGAAAAGTAATGAAAAAGTATAGTGGCATTAGTAATACGCCGTACGAAGACATTATACGTGATATGAAGCGATTAGTGGATTAAAAAGAAGGGTGCAAAGCACCCTTCTTTTTTTACCTTAGTCTATGGATAAAATATCATGTTGCTGTGGAAGTTTTGGTGCTCGAATTTCTAATACGCCATTTTGATACGAAGCTTTCGCTGCTTTTTTATTAATGGAGTACGGTAATTTAATCAATCTTGATGCTTCTGAAATGGAGCGTTCCCGGCGATAATAGTTATGAGATGTTTCTTCTTCAGCTTCTTCTAGTATCTCTTCTTTTACAGAGACTTTTAAGTATTCACTTTGTATTTCAATTTGAATTTGTTCTTTTTGTATACCTGGTAGTTCAGCTGTAACAACGAGTTCTTCACCAACTTCATATAAATCTACAGGGAATGTTAATAAACGGTTTCCTTTTTGGAAAAAATGATTTAAATCAGCGATTACATTACGAAGTGGTGTTTGCTCGAAGAAATCATCAATTTGCTTTAAATAATTGCGAACCGGTGGGCGAGAAGAGTCTTTTTTTTCTTCACTCATGGTATTCCCTCCTAGAAATCAATTTGCAATATCATATGACAAAAGCGGAGAAAGGTGAGTGCCTAGTTTTCATGTTTTCATAAAAAATTGTTAAAAATGTGAAATGGAGTGATTTTTTTATAGTTTTTGGTCGCCATATTCAGTTGATTATGCTAGTATAAATAGGGTTGATATAGTAGTATAGAGACAGAATGAAAACTGAAAGAGGGTAAGAAGTATGTGTGGTTTTGTAGGATGTTTATGTGAAAACCCTAGAGAGTTTTCAGAAGCAGAAAAACATCAATTTGAAAATATGAACACGATGATTTTCCACCGCGGTCCAGATGACGAAGGATATTTTCGTGATGAACATGTACAATTTGGCTTCCGCCGTTTAAGTATCATTGACTTAGAGGCAGGACATCAGCCGCTAACTTATGAAAATGATCGATATGTAATTATTTTTAATGGTGAAATTTACAACTATGTAGAATTACGTGAAATGTTACTTGAAAAAGGTGCAACGTTTGCAACGCAATCTGATACAGAAGTTATCATTGCATTGTATGCACATATGAAAGAAAAATGTGTAGACTATCTTCGTGGTATGTTTGCATTTATGATTTGGGATCGTGAAGAGAAGAAACTTTTCGGTGCACGTGATCACTTCGGTATTAAACCGTTATACATCGCACAACAGGGTGATACTACATTCTTCGCATCTGAGAAGAAAAGTATTATGCATGTGATGGAAGATAAAGGCGTTAATCCAACGTCACTGCAACATTACTTTACGTACCAATATGGTCCAGAGCCAGAAACATTAACAATTGATGTTAACAAAATCGAGCCTGGTCATTATTTCGTAAAAGAAATCGGTAAAGAGATGGAAATCCATCGCTACTGGAAACCTTATTTCAATGCTTCAAGTGCAACGAAAGAGGAGCATATCCAAGCGATTCGTGATGTGCTATATGATTCTGTAAAAGTGCATATGCGTAGTGATGTACCAGTAGGTTCATTCTTATCTGGTGGTATCGATTCATCTATTATCGCTTCTATTGCAAGAGAAATGAATCCGAACCTATTGACATTCTCTGTTGGTTTTGAGCAACGTGGTTTCAGTGAAGTTGATGTTGCGAAAGAAACTGCTGAGAAATTAGGCGTTAAAAACCATAACGTATTCATTTCAGCGAAAGAGTTTATGGATGAGTTCCCAAAAATCATTTGGCATATGGATGATCCTTTAGCAGATCCAGCAGCTGTACCATTGTACTTCGTTGCAAAAGAAGCACGTAAGCATGTAACAGTTGTTCTTTCGGGTGAAGGTGCAGACGAGCTATTTGGTGGATATAACATTTATCGTGAGCCAAACTCACTAAAAATGTTCTCTTACATTCCTAGCCCAGGAAAGAGCGTCCTAAAAGCATTAAGTGGTGCTCTGAAAGAAGGCTTTAAAGGAAAGAGCTTCCTAGAGCGTGGATGTACGCCAATTGAAGAGCGTTACTATGGAAACGCGAAAATCTTCCGTGAAGAAGAGAAAGCGGAATTAATGAAGTATTACAATGAAAGTGTTAACTATATGGATATCACGAAACCATTGTATAACGAAATTAAAGATTATGATGATGTAAGCAAAATGCAGTACATTGACATGTTCACATGGTTACGCGGTGACATTTTATTAAAAGCTGATAAAATGACAATGGCAAACTCATTAGAACTTCGTGTACCGTTCTTAGATAAAGAAGTATTCGATGTTGCATCTAAAATTCCAACTGAATTAAAGATTGCTAACGGAACTACGAAAGCTATTTTACGTGAAGCAGCACGCGGAATCGTTCCAGATCACGTATTAGATCGTAAGAAACTTGGATTCCCAGTACCAATTCGTCACTGGTTAAAAGACGAAATGCATGATTGGGCTATCAATATTATAAACGAGAGTAAAACAGAGCATTTAATCGACAAACAGTATGTATTAAACTTACTGGAAGCACATTGTGCAGATAAAGGCGATTATAGCCGTAAAATTTGGACTGTACTTGCGTTTATGGTATGGCACCAAATTTATGTTGAGCATAAATACGATACGAATAAGTTCCACGAAGAAACGAAACGTGCGTATAGCTTAGTTTAATTTGAAAAACCTTAAGATCGCATATGGTCTTAAGGTTTTTTTCATAAATAGGACGCATTATTGATACAATAATAGTAAAAGGATGGACAACACATGATTACGTTTGAGAAAGTTACTGTAGAAAATGAAAGCGTTGTTAAAGAAATGTTTCGCTCACATAGTTTAAGTGAGAAAGAAGTACAGTATTGTGTGAAAGTCGATGATACATATATTGGTGTAATAGATTATCGTGTTCAAGAGGAGAGTGCGATTCTATCTCAGCTAATTATTAACTTTGATTATCAAAGTTACGGTTATGGAACAAATACGTATTTTACATTTGAAACGATGATGAAAGAAAGAAATGTGAAAGAGATAAAGGTATTACAAACGGAATTAACAGAACAAGCAAAATCTTTCATTGAGAGCTTTGGTTTTAATGAGGAAGATGGAATATATGTGAAGAAAATATAACGATGAGTACTTATGCAGGATAAATATAAGGCAGGTGGATGTATGACGATGACTTCTGGACTTGTATTAATTGGAGTGTGTTTTTTAGCGGCAGAGCTAAGCCATATGTTTATTCGAAAAAGAATGAATAAGAAGAGAAAGCCGTATGAATTACAATATGCGCCTGTGTTTTTCCTTTTATTTTGTATGCTTATTACATTACAAAACATAACGAACTTTCCGCCGCTTTTAAATATTTTTTTAAAGTTCGGTTTGCTGTATAGTACCACTGGAATAGCCCTTTTATTTCTTTTATTTTGCATGCGTTATATTCACTATCAATCGTATATATTTATTTTAAATTGGTTAAAGCAAAATGATAGAAACCGCCTTACATAAGGCGGTTTTTTTATTTGTAATTGTAATGGCTTTGTATATAAAGCTCAAAATTTCATTAAAATTTATAAAAATGATTAGAGTATATAACATATTATCTGTTTTTAGTATGTGGTACTATGTATTCTTAATCTGTAACGTAAATGGGTGTATAAATTTGAAATGTTAATCAACTAGTTTATATTAAGTGCTGACAAATAGTAAAAGGATTTTTTTTGGAGGTATCGTTTTTTATGTATAATATTGATATGTTATTTCTTGAATGGATGACCAGTCTGGAAGAAAGTGTACTTACAACATTTTTTAAACTTATATCCAGTATTGCAAATGAAACGTTGTATTTAGTTGTAATTTCGATTTTATATTGGTGCGTTTCTAAAAGAAAAGCATTTCATATGATTGTTATGCTTTGTTTCTCTGGATATATAGGGATAATGGCAAAAGAATTTATGAAAATCCCAAGACCGTATACATATGACGGAATTCAAGCTTTATATGAAAAATCAGTCGCAAGTTATTCTTTTCCAAGTACGCACGTCCAGTTAGCGACAACATTTTGGGGCTCATTCATGATTTTATGTAAAAAGAGAATCATTTGGATCATTGGAATTATTTTTATTATATTTATTGCTACTTCTCGTCTATATTTACGTGTACATTGGCTCAGTGATATAATAGGTGCCGTTTTAATTAGTGTCATAGTTGTTTATTTATATACGAAAGTAACAGTGGAATTAAGTGATAGGAAATTTATATTGTTACAACGAATTGTATTGGTAGTTTCACTTATTATGTATTTTTTGACGGACCAAATAGATAATTTTAAATTGCTAGGAGTTTTGACAGGTTCTACAATTGGTATCATGCTAGAAAATCATTTTATTAAAATGAATGAAACTAATAATTTAAAAATACAAGTGTCAAAAACAGTATTGGGTCTTAGTATCTTGTTAATGGTACAGCTCCTATTAAAAAAGTAATACCTGATATGTATTATTTACGTTATGTATTGACTGGAATGACAATTACTTTCTTATGTCCACTTATTTTTCACATGTTACGGTTAAATAATATGAGCAGTAAATAAGTACAAAATATTTTGAATAAAAATGAGGTCTAAATTATATATTGAAAAAGTTTTCTGATATATCTATTGACAATGTATGAGATATACATTACTCTTTAAAAAGTAAATGATAATCAATTTCAACTAGGAGGACTTATGATACGCACTAAAAATATGCTTATATTTTGCATTATGCTACTAACAATCATAATCGCAGGGTGTAGTAAAGAAGAAAAGAAAGAAAATGATACATCAGCTAAAGCAAAAGATTCATATACGATAAAGCATGCAATGGGCGAAACGACAGTAAATGGTACGCCAAAAAGAGTTGTTGTTTTAACAAATGAGGGCGCTGAGGCACTTTTAACTGTTGGAGTAACACCAGTTGGAACGACAAAACCAAGAGCTGGCGATAAATGGTATCCTCATGTAGCGAAAGAGTTAAAAAATACGAAAGTAGTAGGAACTGAGCGTGACATTAATTTAGAAGCAGTAATGAAGCTTCAGCCGGATTTAATTATCGGAAATAAAATGCGTCACGAAAAAATATACGAGCAGTTAAAAGAAATCGCGCCAACAGTATATGCTGAAACATTACGCGGTGATTGGAAAGAAAACTTTACACTTTATACAAAAGCTGTAAATAAAGAAAAAGAAGGACAAAATGCTCTTAATGATTATAAAAAGCGTATTGCAGGAATAAAAGAACAATTAGGCGATAAAATTAATTCTAAAGTTTCAATTATTCGCTTCGTCCCTGGTGATGTTCGTATATATCAAAAAAATTCATTCTCAGGCGTTGTATTAAATGATATTGGATTTAAACGGCCACCATTACAAGATAAAGATGAATTTGCAATTAAAGGAATTACAAAAGAGCAAATTCCAAATATGGACGGGGACTATTTATTCTATTTCACATCGGATAAAGATGCGGATAAAAATAATGAAGGAAACACGTTAGCGAAAGAATGGACAGAAGATCCACTATTTAAGCAGTTACAGGCTTCTAAAGATAATAAAGTATTCCAAGTAGATGAAGTGATTTGGAATACAGCAGGTGGTATTGTAGCTGCAAACCTTATGTTAGATGATATTGAAAAATATTTTCTGAAGTAAATGAATAATCGAGTGCATCACTTTAAATGGGTGATGTACTTTTTTATTTATAAAAATACAGAAAATTCCTTCTTTTGAGTGTGGATAAGTTGTACAATTAAAACAATCATGGAATAAAGGAGTGGGAATAAATGAAAGCTACTCATAAAGATTGGATTTTGTTTAACGGGAGAATTGTAAATACGAAGGAAGAACAACCGATGATTCCATTAGAGGAGAGAGGCTTTCAATTTGGTGACGGTATATACGAGGTATTTAGACTATATGATGGGAAACCACATCTATTAGATTTACATTTGGAACGATTCTTTCATTCTATGGAAGAAATAAAATTAATTCCACCGTTTACGAAGGAAGAGTTGGTGGAAGAGTTACATCAAATGATTGAAAAAAATCAATTTCAAGAAGATGGGAATGTATATTTGCAAATATCAAGAGGGGCTCAACCACGTAATCATGTATATGAGTCAGACTTACAACCGACATATTTTGCAAATCTTGTTTCGTTTCCAAGACCAGTTGCTTCAATGGAAGCGGGAATCAAGGTAACAGTAGAAGAAGATATAAGATGGAAGTTTTGCCATATAAAATCATTAAATCTTCTTCCTAATATCATGATTAAAAATAAAATAAATGAACAAGGCTATCAAGAAGCGATATTAGTACGAGATGGAATTGTAACGGAAGGGTGTCATTCAAATTTCTTTATGGTGAAAAATAATAAATTGATTACACATCCGGCTGACAATTTCATTCTACACGGCATTACACGTCACTACGTTATTACATTAGCGAAAGAGTTACATATTGAAGTAGAAGAAAGAGAATTTTCACTTCAAGAAGTATATGAGGCCGATGAGTGCTTCTTCACAGCGACACCACTTGAAATATTCCCAGTCGTTCAAATTGGTGACGAGCAGTTCGGAAACGGCGAAAGAGGGCCAATTACAAAGAGACTCCAAGTTGCATATGAAGAAAGTATTAGTTTGTTTAAAGTTACGAACTAATATCATGAAAAAAAGCTGGTATTCCTCCAGCTTTTTTTCATGATATAATTCAAGCATAGGACAAGATTTGAAAACGCTGTAAAAAGGGGATTTAATGTATGAATTATGAAGATTTTAAAGAAGTAATTCACGGTAGACGAAGTGTTAGAAAGTTCACAGAACAAGAAATATCCGCTAGTGATATAAAAGAAATTATTGATTGTGCTCGTTATGCACCGAGTGATACGAACTCACAAACTTGGGAGTTCTTGGTCATTATGAATCGAGAAAAAATTAAAGAAATTGAACAAATGACATGGGATGCATTACATAAACTTGCGGCAAAAGCTGCAGAAAACGGAGAAGAGAAAGCAGGGAAATTACTTACACGTTCTTTCGGACCATATGCAACAGCTTTCTCGGAGGCACCAGTATTAATCGTATGTTTGGCAACGCCATATGAATCAAAGTTTCGTGAAAAGATATTTGATCCAATTGCTTTTGTTCCAAATTCAGTTTGGGAAGAAGAAGGAATTAAGAGTAGCTGTTTAGCGGCACAAAACTTAATGTTGGCTGCACATGCGAAGGGGCTTGGTACTTGCCCAATGACAGGACCTGTATTATTAGCTCAAGATGAACTACGACAATATTTACAAATTGAGTCTGAAAAACAAATAAATATGGTTATTTCACTCGGTTTTCCGAAGGATAAACCGAAGAAACTTCCAAGAAAAGAAGTAGATGAGATTACAACGTTTGTTTTTTAAAGCCTAAAATAAAAAGACATTGAATGAACAATGTCTTTTTATTTTGGACAGGTATGTAATTAATCTGTTAGGTTAAAATGATAGATAAGAGGGAATTACTATTTATTTCATAAAAAAAATTAATGTTCTATTAAGGAAAGTATGATACATTAATCGTGAGCAAGATTCTATTTGTTCATGAAAGTGTTAAAAGTAGTCTTAAAATTTAAAAGTTATTTTTGTATAATAAATTATAATGAAATGACAGGGGGGATGAATTTTGAAAAAATTCATAATCACTGGATTGTCTGTATTGTTATTAGTTGGTTGTGGTGCTCCAAAGGAAAAAGAGGGTACACAATCAAAGCCGGAAGAACAAGTTGTAAACGCAAGTAATGAGAATATAGTTGTATTTCCTGAAGGAGCAGTGCCAGTTGGAGAAGGAAAAGTGAAAGTTATTACTCCAGATGGTACTTCTGAGAATGGTAATATACCAACTGTATTCATTAAAAAGGATACTTTAATTCAACACGTTGAATTAGAGCTTTCTAATTTTCAAAATGATAAAGAAACATTCGTATTTGTAGATCAAGTATTTGCAGATAAACATCAAGTAACTAGTACAACACAGACAACAGTACAATTAAAAGAAAAGACGCTTGAAACAGGTAGTCATACAATTACTGCAGTTCAGTATGAAAATAATGACCCGAAAGGAAAGGTTATTAGTTTTAATCAAGCAACATTTGAGACAAAACCTGCATCTTAATAAGTGTAAAAAGTACATTACTCCAAACAGTAGTGTGCTTTTTTGTTTGGATTAGAGTGTGCAATAGTGAATAACTTGTTTCGTTTTCAAATACGATTAAATAGGAAGAAATCACTTATTACTACTATGCCAGAGAAAGAGGTTGAAGATGTGAATCGGTGTATTCGTATCGTCTTGATTAGTATGGTGATGAAAGTATTTTGGTTTACGATACAAGAGGTTATTCAAGTTACGCTCAATTATCAAATTCATGACTTATTAATAGGAGCTCTTTGTTTTACCATTGTGTATCTATTATATGATAAACTCGGACTAAGGTAATTTTCAGAAGAAAAATGTAGGTATTTCATTTGAAATGTCGAATAGTACATACGATGTCGTAATAACAAATTTTCTATTGTTTACTGTGAAACAGGAGAAGGAGAGATAGTAATGAAACGAGCTCTTATAAATATTGATTATACATATGATTTTGTAGCGGAAAACGGTGCTTTAACTTGCGGAAAACCAGGCCAAGAAATTGAAAAAGAAATTGTACATATAACGAAGCATTATATTGAAAATGGAGATTACGTTGTCTTTGCTATTGATAAACATGAAGAGAATGATGTATATCATCCTGAATCAAAATTATTCCCGCCTCATAATATAGCAGGTACAAATGGAAGAGATTTGTTTGGTGAATTACAAGATGTATACGAAACATATAAAAATGATGAGAATGTATATTACATGGATAAAACACGATATAGTGCATTTGCAGGAACAGACTTAGAGATGAAGTTAAGAGAAAGAGGAATTGAAGAGGTTCACCTTGTAGGGGTATGTACTGATATTTGTGTTCTTCATACAGCAGTAGATGCTTATAATAAAGGATTTAAAATTGTAGTTTATGAAAAGGCGGTTGCATCTTTTAATGCGCAAGGGCATGAATATGCACTTGGACATTTTAAATCTTGTTTAAACGCAGAAGTGAAGTGAAAAAAGAGGCCGTTAAAAAAGGTCTCTTTTTTACTTTTAAATAGAAACGACATTTTGCTCGATTAGTTTTTTTAGGAACGGACTTATTTTTTCTGGTAACGCATTTATATCAAAAAATTGTACATGTAATGATTCAATTCCATCAGCTTTTAACGTACCGCCTGTAAGGTCTTTGCAAAGATATGCGATCGTTATAGGGTAAAATTCATCCCCGTTCGGTAATTTCACAAAAAATTCTTTTCCAGAAAATACGCTTATTAACTGTAAAGTTCCTATTTCAATCCCTGTTTCTTCGAGCACTTCTCGTCTTCCTGCTTCCTCTGTTGATTCACCTAGTTCAACGAATCCACCAGGGACACCCCAAATTCCATTTCGTCTTTGTTGAAGTAATATTTGTCCTTGTTCATTGAAAACAGCTACAGCAACTCCTGCTAGATTGAGTGGTCTTGATCCAATAACTTCTCTTAGTTCTTCGATATAGCCCATTGTTAGTAACCTCCGCGAATTAAAATATTTTCAAATGAACTATTCGGCGCGGTATTATTATTTCCTTTTTTGTTGATGGAAGTATTGCGGTCATAAAATAAAGTCGTTTATAAAAAATTCTATTGCAATCTCCCTTTAGATTATGAAAAAGGGTATATTTATAGGAGGATGTGTAACAAGTTTTAAGGAAATCAAAAAGTATTACAATAAATCAGTTTTGTATGAAATTTTTATTAGTTAAGGAAGTGGATGGATGAGTTTATTAACGTATACTGAAGAATTTTTTAATTATGTACGGGAGTTTTTGCTTTTAAGATTTTTACTATTTGCTTTAGTTCTGATCATTATTTCTTTTGTAATAAATCGCATTATTGATTGGTTTTTTAGGAAATCAAGCTTTTTTGATGAAGAGGTAGAGCAAACGATTCAAAGTGTGATTCGATCTATTTTTAGATATATTATTATCATCAGTCTAATCATATATTTAATTAGCCAATTTGTAGATATAAAAAGTATCATTGCAGGTGCAGGGATAGCAGGGGTTGTTATCGGTTTTGCTGCACAACAGATGTTGAAAGATGTTATATTAGGCTTTGCGAGATTAGCGGACAAAGAGTTTCGTGTTGGCGATTTTGTTACTTTTAACGGAACAAACTCAGGAACGATTGAGGAAATTAGTATTCGTTTTATGCAAATTCGTGAATGGTCAGGAAAACTCCTTACCATACCACATGGAGAGATTAGAACGATACAAAATTTTAATAAAGGATGGATGCGAGTAATTGAACGGATTACGGTAAGTTATCAGGAAGATCCTACAAGAGTAAAGGAATTGTTAGAAGAAGTTTGTGTTAATTGTAATGAAAAATTGGCTCCAAGTCTTTATAAAGTAGATGATGAAGCTGTTGAACCATTTAAATATGTTGGTGTTACAGATTTAAACCCGAATCTGAAATACGTTGGATATGAATTTTGTATTACAGGTTTAATAAAGCCAGAAGATTATTTTGAAACTTCTAGACAAGTAAGATTTGAATTAATGTCTATGTTCCATAAGAATCAAGTACAAATGCCAGCAGCCAATATGGTTGTTACTACTGAAAGTTTACAGCATATCCACAGTGGGCAATCTTTATCGGACAGCTAAAGTAGAACAGTTTGTTAAAAAAATTCTGCTTCCAACATTGTATAGAATAAAAATAATAAAATGATTTGATATAAAGAAAGAGCTGAAGGAATTCAGTTCTTTCTTTATTTGTAGAATTTAGAAATTTCTTAATGTTATAATGGTAGTTGGTGATGAAAATGAACTTTGAAGAAAAAGAGATGCATCGTTTAGAAGCATTAAAAGCAATTGCTGAATTATTAAATGAAGCAACAGATTTACAAGACATGTTAGAAAAAGTGTTACATACATTGTTACAAGTTATGAATTTACAAACAGGGTGGATCTTTTTTATTGATGAAAGTGGAAAGCACCGTATGCTTGTAGATCAAAACTTACCACCAGCTCTTACGTGGCAAGAGAAAAAGCCGATGTGTGAAGGAGACTGCTGGTGTGTAGAGCGTTTTGTAAATGGCAGATTGGAAAAAGCGACAAATATTATTGAATGTAAGCGAATAGAGGATGCGATTGAATGTAATTGGGGAGATACCGAAGATGTTACGCATCATGCGACAATTCCTCTTAGATCTGGATCGGAGAAGTTTGGTCTATTAAATGTCGCCTCTCCTCAAAAAACACATTTTTCAGAGGAAGAATTAGCATTATTAGAATCGATTGCATTTCAAATAGGAACGACAATACAACGTATTCAGTTAGTGGAAAAAGAACGTAAATACGTAGTGGTAGCTGAAAGAAATCGACTTGCACGTGATTTACATGATTCAGTAAAACAATTGTTATTTTCTATTATGCTAACAGCAAAAGGTACTCTAAATATGACACAAGATAGAGACTTGCAAGAGATGTTGAGCTATATTGGAGAATTATCACAGGAAGCATTACAAGAGATGACACTTTTGATTTGGCAATTAAGACCGGAAGGATTAGAGAAAGGTTTAGCAGAAGCAATTAAAAATTACGGAAAGTTGTTAGGGGTTCACGTGGAAGTTCGAATTGATGGAATGGTTTCAATTGGAGATGAAATAGAAGAAGTTTTATGGCGTATTAGTCAAGAAGCAATACATAATTGTAAAAAACATGCTTCATGTGAAAAGGTAAATGTTCTTTTGAAAATAGAAAATAATCAGCTGTATTTTTACATAGAGGATAACGGAATAGGATTTATACAAGATCACGTAAGAGAGTCAGCGCTCGGCTTAAAAAGTATGAAGGAACGTATTCAGTTAATGAGGGGATCATTTCAAATAAAAACTGAGCTGAAAAAGGGTACGAAAATTGAAATTCAATTGCCGGTTTGAAGGGGAGAAGAAGGTTGAAAATTAAATTACTACTAGTTGAGGATCATCATATCGTTCGAAGAGGACTTGTATTCTTTTTGAAAACGAGAGAAGAATTTGA
The DNA here is from genome assembly GCF_050630465.1 of Bacillus basilensis. NCBI lineage: Bacteria > Bacillati > Bacillota > Bacilli > Caryophanales > Bacillaceae > Bacillus > Bacillus basilensis. The sequence goes on from NZ_JBNTQO010000001.1 coordinate 58,245, forward strand.
AATAGTTGGGGAAGCAGAAAATGGTGAAGAGGCATTAACATTTGTCCGAACGGAAAGACCAGATGTAGTATTAATGGATCTATCAATGCCGAAGATGGATGGTATTGAAGCAACAAAACGAATAAAACAATATGATGAAACAATAAAGATACTTATATTAAGTAGTTTTTCAGAGCAAGATTATGTTTTACCAGCACTAGAAGCTGGAGCAGATGGTTATCAATTAAAAGAAGTGCAACCTGAACAACTTGTTACTTCTATTATTGCAGTACACCAAGGAAATACGAATTTTCATCCGAAAGTAACACCAGCACTATTAGGACGGTCAGCAGTTAAGAAGGAAAAAGAAAACCATTTTTCGATGTTAACGAAAAGAGAGCAAGAGGTACTTCGTGAAATTGCGAAAGGAAGAAGTAATAAGGAAATTGCAGCAGAGCTTCATATTACAGAACAAACTGTGAAAACACATGTTTCAAATGTTTTAGCTAAATTGGAAGTAGATGATCGTACGCAAGCTGCATTGTACGCAGTGAAACACGGGGAGAAATAATAAGTGTGAATAATTGTGTCACATATTATGAAACAATACATAGGAACAATTAAAAGTTTATTGTAAAGCTGAATAAAGGTTTTTCTTCTTTCAATAATTAGGTACAATAAAGTGAAACTTTAATTAGTGGAGGGTCTATTCCCGCTAATTATTAGCTCACACCAATTGGGTTTTTACGGGATAAAGCTACGATGGAAGGGGACGATATACTATGCCTGGAACAAGAAGTGGAATTGGAAAGATTCAGGCTTCGTTAAACGGTTTGTCACCGAAATTGCGAAGTATTGCCGAACATATTTTGAAACATCCACAAGATGTTGTACATAAATCTATTACTGAATTAGCAGAAGTTACGAATAGTTCCGAAGCTACGATATTCCGCTTATGTAAACACCTTGGTTTGCAAGGATTTCAAGATTTAAAGATTACATTAGCTCGTGAAATTGTACATACACCGATGCAAAATATTCATGAAGAAGTATCAGCAGAAGATAGTATGGTAACTGTTGCTAAAAAAGTTTTTCATTCGCATATTACAGGACTGCAAGATACATTACATTTGTTAAATGACACAGCATTAGAGCAAGCTGTAAAAGCTTTGCAAGAAGCAAATCGAATCGAGTTTTATGGAAATGGTGGCTCTGGTATTATTGCGATGGATGCGTATCATAAGTTTATGAGGACGGGTATTTCATGTATCGCTCATACTGATTCGCATTTTCAAATTATGGGAGCAGGTTTACTCTCGAAAAATTCAGTTGTTATCGGTATTTCTCATTCTGGTAGCAATAAAGGGTTACTTGAAGCATTAGAAATAGCGAGAGCAAGAGGAGCTAAAATTATTGCGATTACGAGCTATCAGAAATCGGCATTAAGTCAACTTGCTGATATAACGCTCTATACTTCAACACGTGAGACAGAATTCCGCACAGAAGCAAGTTCATCAAGATTAGCACAGTTAAGTTTGTTAGATATTTTATATGTTGGTTTATCGTTACAACGCCAAGAAGAAACATTGCAAAATTTACAAAGTATACGTGAAACAATTTCGATGAAACGAATATAAGAAAAGCTCTTCAAATGAAGGGCTTTTTTTTATTGGTAAATAGTTTGCTGATTTATTTTCTTGTAGAAATATGTGACTTACTTATAGGCAGTGATAGACTCTCATTTTTAAAAATATAAAATAAAAACCGACTTATGCAATAATTCAAATATTGTTCATAATTTCACAATTTGTTTATGAAGTGTCATGTTATGATAAACATGTAATGATGATTGAACACTTAAATTTGGCACGATGATTAGCCAAACTAGTGAAGACAGAAGTTGTGAGATGAACTCATAAAAAATTCTAAAACACTAAAGGGGAGATCACATATGAAAGCAGTAGTAGTTAATAAAAATAGAAAAGCAAATATTGAAGTTATTGAAAAGAAATTACGCTCGTTACACTCAGGTGAAGCACTAGTAGATGTAGAGTATTGTGGGGTTTGTCATACTGATTTACACGTTGCAAATCATGATTTTGGAAACACAGATGGCCGTATTCTTGGTCATGAGGGTGTAGGTATTGTGACGAAAATTGCTGATGATGTTACGTCACTAAAGATAGGAGACCGTGTAAGTATTGCATGGATGTTCCAATCTTGTGGACGTTGTGAATATTGCGTGACTGGTAGAGAAACATTTTGCCGCGAAGTTAAGAATGCTGGTTATTCAGTAGATGGTGGTATGGCTGAGCAATGTATTGTTACAGCTGATTATGCGGTGAAAGTACCAGAAGGATTAGATCCTGCTCAAGCATCATCAATCACATGTGCGGGCGTAACTACATATAAAGCAATAAAAGTATCAGATATTAAACCTGGTCAATCTATCGTAATCTATGGTTGTGGTGGATTAGGTAACTTAGCTATCCAATATGCTAAAAATGTATTTGGTGCAAAGGTAATCGCAGTAGATATTAATGATGATAAACTAGCCTTAGCAAAAGAGTTTGGTGCTGATATGACTATCAATCCAATTTCTCAAGGTCCTGCTGATAAGATTATTCAAGAGGAGTTTGGTGGTGCTTATGCTGCTGTAGTAACAGCTGTTTCAAAAGTAGCCTTCAATTCAGCAGTTGACGCAGTACGTGCTTGTGGTAAAGTCGTTGCAGTAGGTTTACCAGTAGAAACTATGGATTTGAACATTCCGCGTCTTGTACTAGACGGAATTGAAGTGGTTGGCTCTCTAGTCGGTACTCGTAAGGATCTAGAAGAGGCATTTATGTTCGGGGCAGAAGGTAAAGTAGTGCCGGTTGTTCAAACTTGTTCTTTAGATAAAGTACAAAATGTATTCGAAGAAATGGAACAAGGTAGAATTCAAGGGCGTATGGTAATAGATTTTAAACAGCATAATTGTGATTACAAATAATTCACTTTAAATATAAAAAGTATGAGTCTAACAAAGTACATGTAAAAAAGTTAGACTGCATAAAAAGATGACCCCTGTATTCAATAGGGATCATCTTTTTTATATTCTACTGATATCAATGCCAATTCATACTTGATTAATGAGACATGATTAAAGGTTCACTTTATTTGCAAACGAAAAAGAATCTTTATGTTTAACAAATTTCTTTTGATCTGGAACGGATTGAATTGCTACAGTTTGCGAATCTCTTGCTTTCAGTGTATCTTGAATCCCGATTGTCATAAGCTTAATAAATAGAATCGTAATAAAGAATGAAGAGAGAGTATAAAAAATAATCCACCATGAAAGATTCATTTCAGTACGATTTAATCCAATAAGGCCTGCCCAATCATTAGATAGAGAAACAGGTTTAAGCACTCCGTCATAGAGTTCACGCATTTGTATCCCGCCAATTACAATGTTAAGCAACGCTAAATGGATAACGAGTATGAGTGTTTGGACGATATGTTCCATAAATAATACAAATAAGCGGTCAAGTAATAAGACTCGTAAGTGTTTTTTGATAATATGAAAACGGCTAGCACCCAGTAATTTTGAACTTAAGATGTAATCTCGTTTCATAAATTCATCAACCTCTGAGGATATATATAAAGAAAGTGTAGGCAGAGCGACGAAAATAAGTACGAGTACTTGATAAAACGTAAATGAAATATTTGGATCTAACCCATCAGCATTTGATATGATTACAATATTAACGGGCGTGATGAGTATGAATGCGATAAATAGAGTTGGAATATAATAAAAAACTTCGGAGCATGCCTGGAAAAATCTCTTGAGTTTTGGAGCAAATAAACTTAAGAGGATTCCTATACATGTTCCACATAAAATTCGAAAGAAGCTAATTGCGACGGCTAATAAAATAGTGAATTTTGCTCCTTCTACAATTTGTAAGAAAACAGACTCTCCAAAACGATCAGATCCAAAAGGCGGAATTAACGATGGCGGAAAGGGGGCCTTTCCAAGTAATTCGTTATTGTCATTGTAAAGTAACTGAGGAGGTTTTGGGATGTTATCTTTAAAGAACCAACTATAAATAAAACTAGCTGAAATAAGTATGAATAGATAAGTAAAGCCGACTAAAAAGCGTTTTGATTTCCAAATAGATTTCATAATGCTACTCCTTTCAATTGCTTTTGCCATCTACTCATCATGAATGAGATTATTTGGAAAATGGCATAAAACGGTACAATAATCATAACAAGTATGATAAATGCAGCTGGAGGTGAAACAAACGCCTTATTAAATAAAAATTGAATAATGCCTTCCATATTAAAAACAAATTCTAAAATGAATAAATTAGAAAGTAAGAAAACAAAAATCGTTTTTAAATGGTGGAAGAAGTGGATAGATATATTTTTGAATAAATGAATGCATAGTATATAACTTGATGAAAGGCCTTTTCCATAGGCAACCTCTACATAATCTTTTCCATGTTCTTCTTTTATGTATAACACCATCATCCGAAACATTTGTAATGTAGGTAAGACTGCTAAAGATAAAATAGGGAGTAAATAAGCTCGATTTTCATTAAAAGAAATAATGGTGACAGGAGATTCCCCAAATTTCTTAAGTACCCATATGAAAAATATTTGCAAACAAATCATCATCATCATATCAGGGACAGCTTCTAATATGAACACAATTCGGTTTATCCATTTTTTTATATAATCTTTTGCTAAAAAATAAAAAAATGCCATGCTAGATGATAGAAAGAGCGCAAGTAAAAAGGCTAAAAATAATACAGTAAATGAATATAGGTAAGGTTCTAAAACAGTTGGGAATAAGGGTGTTTTTTTGAAACTACCAAATTTCGGGTCTGATCCTATAACCACTAATGATTCAGGGGAGAAAACATCTTTTAACATAGTAACAATCTGATTAAAAAAAAGAATTGGTTGAAAGGTAAATCCATTTTGAGTGATAAATAAATAAGGTAAATTTAATAATAATAAGAGTGATAAGAGAATTGATGAGAGCTTTATTGTGAATTGAGATATTTTATTTAACATTAAATCCCTCCGACATCTTTTTACAACATTATACAATAAATTCCTTGTTATTGTTTCTTATTTTTCTGAAAAATAAGAAATTAATTAAGTTTTATAATTATAATACGTAATTATATGGTTAAAAGGTTATAGTAAGGAGCCGATTCCTATGTCTATTAAGAAAAAATGCGCAGTATTTCCATTTTCGAGGCATTTACTTTTCTTCAGTTGATTGGCATTTGGTGCTATTCCATTGCTATTAAGTTAATAGAACTAAGTTTTCTTAAAATAAAAACCACCGAAATATAGAAGTAGTTTTGAACGTAAGGAATTTGTAAGAAAGGAGTAAGAAAAAAGAGATTTTCAATGTGTATGATCAAAATATAGAGAAGAACGAGAGGGGGGAATAGTTACTATATATTTTTATAAAAAACAAATTAATAAAACTCTATGGAAGAAAAGAAGAAATTATAGATGTTAACAGACATCTGAAGAAGAGGGATTAATCATTTATTAGGTCAGAGAGTTGCTTGTAGAAATAATTGATCTATAGATGATTGCAAATTCAGTGTTGACTTTTATCATTGGGAGAGTTGATAGCTATGTGGTTAGCATATGACATACCTATCAACCATCAATACAATTTAAATAGAGGAGAGGAATGCTTTATGAAAACACGCAGTAAAATTACATGTGCAAGTCTAGCACTTTTAATAGCTGGAAGTTCCCTGTTATATATAACACCAAACTCAATTGTAAAAGCAGAACCCATGCAAAATGTATCTAGTTCGTTACAAACAAGTACGCAAAGCGATCGTACTTCCGTTAAGAAAGCAATACGGGATGCACTACAACTTGGATATCCGGGAATACTCGCTAACATTTCTAAGGGTGGTAAAACTTGGAGTTATACCGCTGGGGTAGCAGATGTGAGAACCAAGAAACCAATGAAAGCAGATTTTCGCTTTCGTATTGGCAGTGTAACGAAAACGTTCATTGCAACAGTTCTACTTCAATTATCTGGAGAAAATCGTTTGAATCTAGACGACTCCATTGAAAAATGGTTGCCTGGTGTCATTCAAGGAAACGGATATGATGGTAACCAGATTACGATCCGGCAAATATTGAATCATACAAGTGGTATTGCTGACTATATGAATTCAAAAGACTTCGATATTATGGATACAAAAAAATCGTATACGGCTGAAGAATTTGTAAAGATGGGGATTTCACTTCCCCCAGACTTTGCCCCAGGAAAGGGTTGGTCTTATTCAAACACAGGATACGTATTACTGGGGATCCTTATTGAAAAAGTAACTGGCAACAGCTATGCAGAAGAGGTTGAAAAACGGATTATTGAACCGCTTGATTTGTCAAATACATTTCTACCTGGTAATTCAAGCGTGATTCCAGGCACCAAGCATGCCCGTGGCTATATTCAACTAGACGGAGCAAGTGAGCTAAAAGACGTTACGTATATTAACCCAGGTAGCTCGGATGGAGATATGATTTCTACTGCTGACGATTTAAATAAATTCTTCTCATACTTACTCAGTGGTAAATTGCTGAAGGAACAGCAGCTAAATCAAATGCTTACTACAGTTCCTACAGATAGAGAAGGAACGGGATATGGTCTTGGAATCGTTGAATTTAAGCTTCCGAACAGTGTCTCGGTATGGGGACATAGAGGTAGCGTTCTAGGGTTTTCCACTTTTGTTGGTGGAACACTTGGAGGCAAGCATACATTGGCCGTCAATTTGAACAGCTTTAACTTTAGTAATCCTGATCCTTTTAAAAGTATTTTACTTGCTGAATTTAGGAAGTAGGCAAAAAGGAGAAATGGATAAGTTTTGTCATAGTTTTATAGTTTAAAACATACCATTTTGGTGGAAAAAACAACTTACTCTAAAAAAATTTAATACTCGTAATTAAGTATAAAAGAACGCTATCGTTTTAAGTAAATATTTCAGGAGGGTTTTATGAAAAAGAAAATGATTACTGCACTTGGTGTTTCTGCTATAATACTGACTAATTTTGTAGGAAGTACTTATGCAGACTCGAAAACAGGAGTTTCTGTTACAGCTCCCTACAATAAAAATCAAATAGCGGAATGGTTAGAAATGCACGCGAAGCCTTTAAAAACAACGAATCCAAATGCATCTTTTAATGATTTAAAACCACTTAAGAATATGGTAGGTTCAGCTTCAATTGTAGGTTTAGGTGAAGCTACGCATGGGGCTCATGAAGTTTTTACGATGAAAAACCGTATTGTGAATTATTTAGTATCTGAAAAGGGCTTTACCAACCTAGTTTTAGAAGAGGGGTGGGACAGAGCTTTAGAACTTGATCGATATGTTCTTACTGGTAAGGGAAATCCAAGCCAACATCTATCACCTGTATTTAAGACGAAAGAAATGTTAGATTTACTTGATTGGATTCGGCAATATAATGCTAATCCAAAACATAAATCTAAAGTGCGTATCATCGGGATGGACATTCAATCAGTAAACGAGAATGTTTATAATAATATAATAGAATATGTTAAAAGAACCAATTCAAAACTTGTGCCGAGGGTAGAAGAGAAGATAAAAGGTCTTATTCCTGTAACAAAGGATATGAGTACTTTTGAAAGCCTTACGAAAGAAGAAAAAGAAAAGTATATTTCAGATGCTAAACAAATTAGTGCTTTATTAGAGGAAAATAAAAGTTATTTAAATGGGAAATCTAAAGAGTTCGCATGGATAAAACAAAATGCTCGTATTATTGAACAGTTTACTACAATGTTAGCGTCACCTCCTGATAAACCATCTGATTTATATTTGAAACATGATATTGCAATGTATGAAAATGCGAAGTGGACTGAAGAACATTTAGGAAAAACCATTGTATGGGGGCATAATGGACACGTTTCGAAAACAAATATGCTTCCTTTTGTATACCCTAAAGTAGCTGGGCAGTATTTAGCAGAGTATTATGGAAAACAGTACGTATCTATTGGAACGTCAGTTTATGAAGGACAATACAATGTCAAGAATAGCGATGGTGAATTTGGCCCATATGGAATATTAAAATCGGATGATCCAAACAGTTATAACTACATCTTTGGACAAGTTAAAAAAGATCAATTTTTTATTGATTTACGTAAGGCAAACGGCGTGACAAAAACTTGGTTAAACGAACAACATCCAATTTTCGCTGGAGTAACTACCGAAGGGCCTGATATACCAAAAACTGTTGATATATCATTAGGTAAAGCGTTTGATATACTTGTTCAAATTCAAAAAGTGAGTCCATCTCAACTACATCAATAAATTTAGAATAATATACCTTAATGAAAAAATACGCTATTCTTTCTATAGAATCATAGGAAAGGATGGCGTTTTTGTATCTGATCTATTACAACAATTTGGTTAAGGAATGTAAAACTTTTTATCTCCTAATACCTTATGAAATCTTATTAAAAATGTTAGTTTTGTACAACGAACCACATACCCATCAAGCTAAAGAACTAGTTACCCAAAAACTAGAAAAAGAGTGTGTTTCAAAATTATGTAAATGAAAGGGAATTAGGGGATTTATTTTTCGTTACGAAAAAAAATTTCTTTTTGAAACTTGATTAAAGAAAAATATTTTATACACTAATTCATGTAAACGGTTTACTAGATCGTATTTTGCTAGAAACGAAGGGAAGATTCGCATGGAAACAAGGGGGAGAGTAATCGGGATTGATATCGGTACCACAAGTACAAAAACGGTTGTGTTCACAGAAAAAGGAAAAGTCGTTGCATCACATGCAGTTGATTATCCAATTATTCAACCGAACGTCGGATGGGCTGAGCAAGATCCTGATGTAATATGTGCCGCTGTCTATAAAACTGTAAGCGTTGCTATCGAAAAGGGTAATGTATTACCAGAAGATATTTCTTCAATCGGCATTAGTACAGCAATGCACGCATTAATTGCAGTAGATGAAAATAGCGCGCCGTTAACGCGCTCTATTATTTGGGCAGATAATCGTAGTACGAAACAAGCAGAAAAATTATTACAACATATGAATGGACATGAAATTTATAAACGTAAGGTACACCAATTCATCCAATGTCTCCACTATCTAAGTTGTTATGGATGAAAGAAGAGGAACCAGAATTATATAAAAGTGCTTATAAATTTATTTCTATTAAAGAGTATGTTATTTACCAATTATTTTCACGCTACGTAGTTGATTATTCCATTGCTTCTGCTACAGGGTTATTCAATTTAGAAACGTTAAATTGGGATGTTGATGTGTTGGGAATGTTAAATATTTCTACAGAACAATTATCAACTCCAGTACCAACTACATATATTTTATCGGGTATGAAACCGGAATTAGCACAAAAGATGGGGATTCGTAAAGATACTCCAGTTGTTATTGGTGCAAGTGATGGAGTTCTTGCGAATGTAGGCGTTGGTGCAATATCGCCTGGCTCAGCTGCAATTACGATTGGAACAAGTGGTGCAGTTCGAACGATTTCATCAAGTGTTAATACAGATGAAAAAGGAAGAACGTTTTGTTATGCATTAACAGACGAGCATTGGGTGATCGGCGGACCAACGAATAACGGCGGAATATTATTGAGATTGTATAGAATGGGAGATTGATTAATATGAAACTAGGTTTAATTGGATTAGGAAAAATGGGATTCCCATTAGCGGAACATTTATATGAAGACAAGCATGAAGTAGTTGTATATGACGTAAATAAAGAGCTTGTTGAAAAGGCAGGAAAACTAGGAATTACTGCACGTCATACATTAAAAGAAATGATTGCTGAACTAGAAGCTCCTCGTACAATTTGGGTAATGGTACCTGCTGGAGAAGTTGTAGAGTTAGTACTAAAAGATGTATATCCATTATTAGAGGAAGGCGATATCGTTATTGAAGGCGGAAATTCATTCTATAAAGATACGTTACGCCGTGCAGAAGAAGCGAAAAGCTTTGGTTTACATTACGTAGATATCGGAACATCTGGTGGTGTAGAAGGAGCGAGATACGGTGCTTGCTTAATGGTTGGTGGAGAAAAAGAAATTTATGATCAATTAGAACCTTTATTTAAAGATTTAGCGGTAGAAAATGGGTATTCTTATGCAGGCCGCGTTGGTAGTGGGCATTTCTTAAAAATGGTACATAACGGTATTGAGTACGGCATGATGCAAGCAATCGCTGAAGGGTTTGAAGTGTTAGATAAAAGTGATTTTGATTTCAATTATGAAGATGTTGCAAAAGTATGGGCGAACGGATCAGTTATCCGTGGCTGGTTAATGGACTTAACTGAAAAAGCATTTGCAGAAGATCCGAAACTAGATGGCATTAAAGGTGTAATGAACTCTTCAGGAGAAGGGAAATGGACTGTTGAAACGGCACTTGAACTTCAAGCAGCGGCACCGGTAATCGCGATGTCACTATTTATGCGCTACCGTTCTCAAGAAGATGATACATTCCATGGAAAAGTAGTTTCAGCACTACGTAATCAGTTCGGCGGACATGAAGTTGTAAAAAAATAAGGATGTTTTTGAAAAGAAACTTGTGCATAAGCGCAAGTTTCTTTTTTAGAGCTTAAGAAATCACTAATTTTAAAATAGCAATCAGTCATTGTTTTTTATTACAAATGACAGCTTCAACGTTCATCGATTGAACAATGTATTCTATATTTTCGTCTTTAACTAATAATAAAGTTGTAAAGGATTCATACATACTCATAAATGCTTAATCCTTGTTTTCGTTAGTAATAATTAACTCATTCTAGCTAATGTCTCAATATAAAAATAAGAATAAATAAAATGAAGTTTTCATAAATAGTAAAAGGATGCTTATGTCATCAGTGTAGCTATGAAATGGTGTTACATATGAAAAGAGCGTGTTAATAAAATATGAGGTGGTTAAATGGGAAATGAGCAAGTGAAGAATGTAGGGGAAGAAAAAAAATTATGTCTTTGTATGATTGTTAAAAATGAGTCTAGAATTATGGAAAGATGTTTAAATGCTACAAAATCAATTGTAGATTTTGTTTCTATTTGTGATACTGGATCAACTGATAATACACCTGAAATTATTAAAAATTGGTGTGAAGAAAATGAAATTCCTGGAACAGTTCATCATGAACCATTTAAAAACTTTGGTTATAATAGAAGTTTAGCTGTTTCATTAGCACAAAAAACATATCCAGAAGCAGATTATTTATTAATATTAGATGCAGATATGATATTAGAAGTTGATCCTGAGTTTGATAAGACTAGTTTAACGGAAGACCATTATCTTACACTGCAATATGATATTCATATTAAATATTGGCTTACACGGCTTTTAAAAGCTTCTTTACCATGGAAATCTGTCGGTGTTACTCATGAGTATTGGGATATAGATCGTTCCAAAGTTGGAGCGAATTACAATACGAGAGTAGCTAGGCTAGAGACGCTTGTCGTTAATGATCCTGGGGATGGCGGTAGTAAAGCTGATAAATTTGAAAGAGATGAGAGGTTGTTGTTACAAGGAATAAACGATCCAGAAACAACGCCAGACTTGCATATAAGATATTTATTTTATTTAGCCCAAACTTATTTTCATTTAAGTCAATTTGAAGATTCAATTAAATGGTATAAAAAACGAGTGGAAGCAGGCGGATGGGTTGAAGAGGTATTCTACTCGTTATTGAGAATAGGATTTTGTTATGAACAATTAGCGAACCGTTCAGCAAATAAACAACATGAAGTAACAGAAGCGGATGAAAAAGAAAATGCTAAGAAGCAAGAAGAACAATATACAGCATTAGCTGTTCTTTATTTTCAAAAGGCGTGGGAATATAGACCAACTAGGGCTGAGCCGTTATATCAACTTGCAAGAATGTATCGATTAAAATCTCAAAGCAATATTGCTTTGATGTATGCCCTGCAGGGAAAGGAAGTGCCTTTTCCGAAAGATGATCTTCTATTTGTAGATTATCATGTGTATGATTACTTATTTGATTATGAGATTTCTATAAATGCTTTTTATATACCACATAAAAAACATTTAGGTGCAGTATCACAAAAATATTTAGAATCGAAAAAAGAAGAGTTACCATTGCATATAGCAAATATGGTGGAAAGTAATGCGAAATTTTATTAAATACAATTTCGGTTAAAGGAGTAGTGGAGTAATCATGGAATTAATACGATGGGCGCTAGAACTAGGGGAATCGGTGCATGGAAATACGTATGAAGAATTGATGCCACTACTAGATTACTATTATGATCGTGATCATTTAAAAGCGTATTGTATCGCAAATCTTCTTTTAGACATGGACGTAGCAGATGAACATCGGCAAAGAATTGAATTAAGAAGGTGCATTGCTGCTTATTATGCTGGATTATATAAAGTAGCAAAAAAACATGCAAATGAGCTTTTACTGAAATATCCGGATGTGGATTTATATAAAAATAATTTAAGGTTAATGGAAGCATATTTGAATAAAGGATATGATTATTGTCTGTTTATATGCCCAAAGACGTATGGGAGCTTCATAGATGTCGCGCGAGCTTTGAAATGGCGATTAGAGCAGGAGGGAAATACAGCAATCATATCAGAAACAATACTAGAAAATGTGAAAAATACAATTGTTTTTGGAGCGCATACATATGCACATAACCCGAATCTACTTCCGAAAAATGCAATTATTTATAATCTAGAACAGCTATATGAAGGAAGCCCTTATGCGCACCCACTTTATTTAATGTTATTAAAAGATAAAGAAATTTGGGATTATAGTAAACAAAATATAGAATGGTTAAAACAAAAGGGAGTAGGAAAAGAAATAAAACATGTAGGAATGAACTATGCACCAACTTTAGAAATAAAAAAAGATGTATTTGAAGATGAGATTACGGAAGACATTGATATACTGTTTATAGGTGCTCTTAATCCGAGGCGGCAAGCTATTTTGGATCAATTAAAAGCAGTTGCACCCAATTTAAATATTGTTTTTAAAAATAATGCTTGGGGAATTGCTAGAAATGAGCTAATTGCTAGGTCTAAAATTATTTTAAATATTCATTTTTACCTATCAGGAATTCTTGAGACACCACGTGTTTCTTATGCAGTGGCAAATAAGAAGTTTATTATTTCGGAAAATAGTAATCCCGAAGACGAGATAGAGTGGCCAGGAATTGTATTTACTTCGTACGACAAAATGATAGACAATATAATGAAATATGTAGCCTTACCAGAAGAACGTATCAAATTAGCAGAAAAAGCGTATAACCATTTTGAAGCTAAAGGTAGTATAGGCATACTGAGTCCTAAAGGGGAGAAAAAATAATTGTGAAGAACTCATACTTTCGTATGAGTTCTTTTTTTTCTTCTATCATACTATTTTATCAAGATAGTTCCCTCTTTATAGTGTGTTTTGTATAGAAATTTCTGATAATATATAAGTGTAACTTGAAAACAAAGGGGAGAAATAATGATGAAACTAGTTGTTATTAACGGTACACCAAGAAAATTCGGTAGAACTCGCGTGGTAGCAAAATATATTGCAGATCAATTTGAAGGGGAATTATATGATTTAGCGATAGAAGAGTTACCGTTATATAACGGGGAAGAATCACAACGCGAATTAGAAGCGGTAAAAAAATTAAAGGCGTTAGTGAAAGCTGCTGATGGGGTAGTATTATGTACACCAGAATATCATAATGCGATGAGCGGCGCGCTGAAAAATTCATTAGATTACTTAAGTAGTAGTGAATTTGTTCATAAACCTGTCGCATTACTTGCGGTTGCAGGAGGCGGTAAAGGTGGAATTAACGCATTAAACAGTATGCGCACTGTTGCTAGAGGGGTATATGCAAATGCAATACCAAAACAAGTGGTGCTTGATGGACTTCATGTACAAGACGGTGAACTCGGAGAAGATGCAAAACCATTAATTCATGATTTAGTTAAAGAATTAAAAGCATATATGAGTGTATATAAAGAGGTGAAAAAGCAACTAGGAGTTGAGTGATATGTCATCTCTATATAAAGATTCACGCTTGTATTTCATTCTGGGGGCCAATAGTCTATCAGCTATTGGTTCCGGAATTGTAATGATAACGATTCCATGGTTGTTAATTAAAGAAAGTGGAGGGGAGACAACGTTTTGCTATGTTTCCATCATCTCAACTCTAATTATGTTTTTATTAACGCCATTTATCGGGCAAAGTATTGATCGCTTCTCAAGAAAATCTTTATTGTTATGTAACGAAGGAATCGGGATAGCCGTAATCGGAATAATGGTTATATGGGGATTTGCGGGGCAATCCTATCATTCTATTCACTATATTCTTATTTATATAGCAGGGTCTTTTTACTATTTGTTATTTTATCCTACAATTTTTGCATTTAACCAAGAAATTTTTCAAGCAGAACATTATAAAAGTTTAAGTGGGACGATGGAAATACAAGGACAGTTAACACAAGTTATTTCAGGAGCAGCCGCGAGCTTCCTAATTGAAATTGTGTCTTTGAAGTGGATTTTGTTAGTAGATATGTTTACTTTTGTAGGAGCACTTTTTCTGTTCTTATGTATACCATACGTAAAGAAAAAGGAAGTAAAAAAGAAAGTAACATTTAAGAAGCAATTGTTCGAAGGAATTCACTTTATGAAAAAACGTCCCAAGCTCTTTTGGTTCTTACTGGCCACTTATATGCCGTTTATCGGTGTCATGATGGCAAATTATTTAATACCAGTTTATATTTCGGATATACTCAAAGCCAATGCCTCTGTATATGCAATAGAGGGCATGATGTATGGTGTCGGAGCGGTTGTTGCAGGGATCTGTATTCCACTTATAATGAAATATGTGAAAACAGAAGTTTCAATCGTTATGACGATGTTCATTTATGTAATTTCAATTACCGTAATGATTATTGAACCTTCCGTAATTTTGTTATATGGACTTGCGATTTTACATGCGATTGGAAATGCGGGGACAAGAGTGGCGAGAAATGTATTGATGATGGAGGAAATTCCAAACGAAGTAATGGGACGCGTAGACAGCTTATTTCGATTAATTGGTACAGGAATACGAATTGTATTATTAATGCTGTTTACAGCTGGTGTATCTAAAGCTGGGGTAATGCTCCCTTTTTACGTATTAAGCTGCATATTGATCTTTTCATTAGGAATCGCTATTTATTATGTACTTTCACAACGTAAAGTAGGGACGAACGTTTCAAATAAATCAATCGTATAAAAAGTTCTTCTGCCTTCCTATTTTTTTCTATATAATAAAAAGAAAGGGAGTGCAAACTTATTTATGAACAAATGGATCTTGCTTAGCATCTTATTATTACCACCAATATACATTATTTATATGACGTTTCAAATGAAGAAAGTTGCTCGTGAAAAGTTGAGCCATGACTCTCCGTACGTTCTTATACTGGGTGCAAAGTTATTTGGAGATAGACCGTCTTTATCTCTTCGAAATCGTTTAGATGTAGCGCTGGAATACTTATATTCTCATCCTGATGTAAAAGTAATTGTTTCAGGCGGTCAAGGGGAAGATGAAGATATACCAGAAGCTCACAGTATGAGAAACTATTTAATGGCACATGGTATAGATGAGAGTCGTATTTTAATAGAAGACAGCTCTACAAATACGTATGAAAATTTAAAGTTTAGTATGGATTTATATGATGTGAAACATGCGGTAGTTGTAAGTAATACGTATCATTTATATAGAACGAAAATAATTGCAAAGCGTTTAGGTATGAAGATGGAGGCACTAGCTGCTGAAACACCAATGCGTTCTAAGAGAAAAATGTATGTGCGTGAATATGCTGCTATAATGAAAACAATATTGTTAGACCGTTAGAGCTCAAATGTGAGCTCTTTTTTTGTGGAATAATGCGTATCATTTGAAATGAATTCCATATTCCATCAAAATAAAGAAAACAACGATAAAGGAGTTGTATTTGTGATTCAGTTTAATCAAGTGTCAAAATCATATGAAGATGGCACAAAAGCAGTGGATTCATTGCATTTAGAAATTAAAAAAGGAGAATTTTTTGTTCTCATTGGTCCGAGTGGTTGCGGGAAAACAACGACAATGAAGATGATTAATCGTTTAATTGAAACGACAGAAGGCTCAATTTTAATCGATGGAAAAGATATTCAACAATATAATATTAATGAATTACGTTGGGATATAGGGTACGTGCTGCAGCAAATCGCTTTGTTTCCGCATATGACAATTGCAGAAAATATTGCAGTTGTTCCTGAAATGAGAAAATGGAATAAAGAAAAAATAAAAGCCCGTGTCGATGAGTTGCTACAGATGGTCGGGCTAGAACCAGATGTATATCGTAATCGTATGCCTGATGAATTGTCAGGGGGGCAAAAGCAACGTGTTGGTGTCGTAAGGGCATTAGCCGCAAATCCGAAAATCGTTCTTATGGATGAACCGTTTAGTGCGTTAGATCCGTTAAGTAGGGAACAGCTTCAGAAGGATATTGTACAATTGCAAAAAAAGATTCAAAAAACAATTGTGTTCGTAACGCATGATATGCAAGAAGCGTTATCGCTTGGAGATCGTATTTGTATTATGAAAGAAGGAAAAGTTGTTCAATTAGATACACCAGAAGGTATTATACATAATCCGAAAAATGAATTTGTAGAGGAGTTCATTGGAAATCGTGGACGACCTTGGTATGAGGGGAAAAGTATAGAAGATGTATTACCACTTGATGAAAGCATGCGGGTAGAAGGGGAGGCACTATCATTACATTCTTCTTTACAAGAAGCATTAGTTCGTGTACGAGCTGAAGAAGTCGTTCCAGTTGAAGAAAATGGTCAATATGTTGGTGCTTTAACAAGTCGTCATATTGTCAATTACATTGTTGAACAAATGAAGGAAAGAGGCTAAACAGTGACTGATTTTATACAAACGTTCCAAGAACGAAAAATAGAATTACTAACTGCATTAAGTGAGCATTTACAAATATCGCTTATTTCATTATTTTTTGCAGTAATTATTGCAGTGCCACTTGGCATTTTATTAACGAGAAAAGAACGACTGGCTGAGTTTATAATAGGAACTTCAGCAGTAATGCAGACGGTCCCATCGCTTGCATTACTAGGACTCTTAATTCCGTTAGTAGGAATTGGCAAACTTCCAGCCATTATTGCATTAGTTGTGTATGCACTATTACCTATTTTACGAAATACATATACAGGAATAAGGGGATTAGATGAATCTCTAATAGAAGCAGCGAGAGCTATGGGGATGAATAGTTGGAGAAGACTGTGGAAGGTAGAACTTCCTCTTGCCTTACCAATTATTATGGCCGGTATTCGTACGGCGATGGTATTAATTGTTGGAACAGCTACATTAGCAGCTCTTATAGGTGCTGGTGGGCTCGGTAAACTCATTTTACTTGGTATCGATCGGAATGATCATGCGCTTATCATTTTAGGGGCCGTACCAGCCGCGTTACTCGCTTTATTCTTTGATGTAGTACTTCGCATACTTGAACAACCAAAACGCTCTTCTAAGCGTGTTATATTGACGATATGCATCGCTCTTGTAATGGTCGCCGCTCCATTTCTTTGGAATACGCAAAAGAAAGATATTGTTATTGCGGGGAAACTTGGATCAGAACCTGAAATTTTGATTCAAATGTATAAGCAGCTTATTGAACAAGATACCGATTTACACGTACAATTAAAACCAGGTCTTGGAAAAACAGCGTTTGTATTTGAAGCGTTAAAATCAGGAGAAGTAGATATATACCCAGAGTTTTCAGGAACAGCTTTATCTACTTTCGTGAAGGAAGAACCGAGAAGTACAAATCGTGATGAAGTATATGAACAAGCTCGCATAGGAATGGAAAAGAAATATAATATGGCCATGTTGAAGCCAATGGAGTATAACAATACATATGCATTAGCTATGCCGAAAAAAATAGCAGCTCAAAATAATATAAATACAATTTCTGATTTAGGGAAAATTGCACAGGATGCGAAAGTAGGATTCACATTAGAATTTGCTGATCGTGAAGACGGTTATAAAGGAATGCAAAAATTATATAACTATAAGTTTTCAAATGTGAAAACGATGGAACCGAAACTACGTTATAGTGCAATTCAATCAGGGGATGTTAACGTAATCGATGCATATTCAACAGATAGTGAGCTGGAGCAATACGGACTTAAAGTACTAAAAGATGATAAAGGATTATTCCCACCATACCAAGGTGCACCATTATTAAGAAAAGAGACATTACAGAAATATCCTGAACTTGAAAAAGTGTTAAATAAATTATCTGGGAAGATTACAGATGAAGAAATGCGAAAAATGAATTATGAAGTAAATGTGAATGGGAAAAGAAGTGAAGAGGTTGCGAAACAATTTTTACAAAAGGAGAATTTAATTCGTTAATTTTACAAAAAATATACAAATTTATATGTGCGAAATGACCGTTCATTACAAAATGACCGGTTTTTTTGTGCATACTTATACATTTTTTCAAAAAAGTATTCCATTTTTCTTCATTTTCTTTTAGAATAAGTAATGTTTTCCTGAAAAAATATAAGAGAAACGTCTATTAGAGAAAAGGTGACTTTAATAGTTGAACGAACATAACACCTAGAATGACAGATGGGGTGGTACAAATAGAAAAGAAGTTAGGGTTTTTTCCATTAATTGCATTAGTAGTCGGAACAATGGTTGGTGGCGGTGTTTTTAGTTTACCGCATGATTTAGCAGTAGGAGCGAATAGTGGATCTATAATAATTGGCTGGTGTATTACAGCGATGGGAATGATTCCACTTGCGCTCGTATATCAAACGTTAGCAAGACAAAAACCGGAGCTTGAGGGCGGAATTTATAGTTATGCACGTGCTGGTTTCGGTGAATATATTGGATTTAACAGTGCTTGGGGATACTGGCTAGCAGGAATTTTAGGAAACGTTGCAACAATCATGTTACTGTTTAGTACATTAGGTTATTTCTTCCCCATTTTTAAAGGCGGAAATAATGTTGCGTCTATCGTTGGAGCATCGCTTTTATTATGGACACTTCATTTTCTAATTTTATTTGGAATTCGTGAAGCATCAATTATGAATGTGATCGCAACAATAGGAAAATTGGTTCCAATCGTATTATTCATTGTTGCCATGGTAACAGCGTTTCGATGGGATACATTTACACATGATTTTTGGGGAGAAGGAACTATTTCAGTTTCCTCTATACTTGGTCAAGTGAAAAATACAATGCTTGTAACTCTTTGGGTTTTCATTGGGGTTGAAGGAGCGGTAGTATTATCTGGAAGAGCAAAAAATAGTCGAGATGTAGGTAAAGCGACAGTATTAGGGCTTATTTTAGTAATGTCTATTTATATTTTAATTTCTGTTCTATCAATGGGAGCGATGACAAGGGGAGAGCTTGCTGTTTTAGAAACGCCGTCAATGGGACATGTATTAGAACATGTTGTTGGGACATGGGGCGCAGTTGCGATTAATATCGGATTAGTTGCTTCACTTGTAGGTACATTAATAGGTTGGTTTTTACTTGTTTCTGAAATTTCCCACGTAGCAGGAAAAGATGGCGTGTTTCCGAAAGTCTTTACAAAAACAAATAAAAAACAAACGCCGCATATGGCATTATGGATCTCAAATGGTGTTGCCCAAATTATCTTTATAATTGTTCTGTTTTCAGAATCAACATATCAAATTATGTATTTCATAGCATCAACATCAATTTTAGTACCATATTTATTATCAGCGTTATTCCAATTTAAATTGGTAATTACAAATGAACTAAAAGATGCAAAAGTAAAAAACGGTTTGCTAGCTTTAGCTGCTTCCATTTACTCTGTATGGCTTATTTATGCAGCTGGTTTAAAGAATTTATTACTCGTTTCAATCGTATATGGAATCGGGATTATTGTTTATATGTATGCAAGAAAAGAAAAAGGGAATCGTTGTTTTACTGGCATAGAGAGATATGTAATGTGGGCAATTGTAGTTGCAGCTGTCACATCTCTTTATATGTTATTGACTGGAAATATAAAAATGTAAAAGTCCTTTTCATTTAAAGGGCTTTTTTCTTTGTCTAGAGAATATTTAATACATAAGATATTCAGGAGGGATGAAAATGGAAGAAAAAGAACAGTTGACTAGAATTGCTGATTTAGCGAGTGAAGTAAGGAAAGTATTAGTGCAAGAATCTTTTTTTAATCATCATCCTGAACTGCGAGGAGTGATTGAAAATTTAGCGAGTGCTGTAGAGAATTTGGCGGAATTACAGCAAAATAAAGATGAAAACGCTGAAGATCGATTACGATATGTACTTGCTAAAATAAAAATTGCCCATAATGCCATTTTACAAGAAAAAAAAGCATTTCCATCTCATTAATATACGTTTTCATTTTGAACCTGGCGGATAACGTCAGGTTTTTTGTTTCTAGTTTTGTGTTTCTTTCATACACTAAGAATAGTATGAAAAAAAGAAGGTGACGAAGGTGAAATTACATAAAGCTCTTCAGCCAAGTTTTATAAAACGAATGTACTATATGAGGTTTATCGGAAAGTTTACAAAAGCAGAGAGAGAGAAGAGTGGAGAAAATTTCTTTGTACAATGCCTATCGCCAATACCATTCACGTTACAAGAGCAATTAAAAAATGAAGCATACGTATTTGAAGGTTTATGTAGCAATAAAAAGAATGAAAAAGTCTTTTCGGAATTAAAGAAAAGAAAATTAGAAAAACAATTGGTTATATTTCGTCTCTATTATGAAAGAGGACATATATACGTGGAGTTAATTTGTGCAGAAGAACCGCGAGAAATGGCAAACGACTATAAAATGATTCCAGTACCTAAAGTTTCCGATTATAGAAAGGGAGAGTCTTTAGAAAGAAAACTTAGTAATGGTTATTTGTCATTTCTAATGCCAAAATATCCGAAAGACTTTGAGCCTCCTGAATTATTGTGGCACGAGGGAAGGTTATATGGAAATATATCTTTAAAGTCATCATCAATTAGTTCAATCGCATATTTTGAACAGCAGCGGGAATGTAAGTATATAGAATTAAATGACTGGATGAAGTATGTAGAAATAGCGGTAGAAGATCAATTATATTTTGTAAGCAATCATGTGTATGAGCAATTAAAAAAACGAATGACTGAAGAAGGTAAGCTTGTAGAGGTAGAGGAAATAAAAGTGCATAAGGATGAATGGGAATGGGATGAGCGTGAATCCGTCTTTTTACAGTATGTAAAAAGTTTTGTGCGTAATAAAGGGATATATTTGGATGAAACGGATATTTATAATTTTCATATAAGCGTAAAAACAAATATGTTGACGATTCTTGGTGGTATACCAGGCGCTGGGAAATCCCGTTTTGTGCAAGCTTATGCAGAAGCACTCGGATTAAAGTATGGGGAAGAATTGGTTTGGATTCCGATTTCACCATCGTACCAAGAACCACATGATTTACTTGGTTACCTTCACCCAAATGGTACTTTTATTGAAAGTGAAACAAAATTAGTTAGGGCATTAATGAAAGCAAAAGAAAATCAAAATCAACTGTATATAATCGTTTTTGATGAAATGAATATGTCACATATTGAGCATTGGTTTACTCCGTTTCTATCTGTTCTTCAACTTGAAAAGCAAAACCGTATTTTAAATTTGTATGAAGGTGTACAAGAAAAAGAAAATCCAATTCCACCAACAATTGAAATTGGAGAAAATATTATATTTGTAGGTACTGTAAATTTTGATGAAACAACGAAAGAGCTCTCAGATCGATTATTAGATCGGACGAATGTAATAACTTTACGAAAGATTCCGTTTTGTGAGATGTGTATGGAACAAGAGAAAGTTGTATTACAACCACCTCTGAAAGTAACTGCAGGAGAATTTCGCATAAATTGGGTCAGGAATAAATCAATGATTGAAGTGTTTTCTGAAGAAGAGTTAGAGCTATTAGATAAGTTACATGGTGTATTGTCATCACACGATGCGTCAAAGGGAATTTCTTTTCGATGTGCAAACGCAATAGCTACTTACTTGCAAAATATACCGTTCCAAAATAATCATTCCTATATGATCAGTAGAGAAGAGGGATTTGATTTACAAATAAAGCAACGTGTATTGACGAAAATAAGAGGGACTGAAATGATGGTGGGTTCTTTACTTTCAGAAGAAGTAAAAAGGGGAGCGACATTAGTACCTCTCTTGCAATCTCCACTTGCAAACAGAGTATCTACATTTGAACACTCTTTAGCATATATAAGAGAAAAGCGTAGAGAACTGGAGTTGTATGGCTATGCAAAATGAAGGGCGATATGAAACAGAAATCGTTGATACGAAAGAAACACTTCCTTTTGTATTAAAGTTAATCATTGGAACAGAGGCAAAAGGGGAATATATTTTATTAAATCGTCTTTGTACATCTACTACAGCATTAGTTCAATGTATTTATAAAGTACAAGAATTAAAACCAATCAGATTGCATTACCATTATGAAAGTCCAATGAATATTACTTTTATATGGAATAAAGTATATGAGGGTCAGAAAAATATAAAAGAGTCAAAGTATGAAATAAATGAAAAAAAACAAAAAGTACTAATATATGAACATGGTAAAACAGAATTCTTTTATCCATGGCGTTGTGGTTTATATCATTTTGAAGTGAATATAGAAGATAGAACGTATTATGGCGCTTTTCAAGTCGTCCCTAAAAATTTTTTTGATGACCAATTTGAAATGATTCAAAACTATGTGAAATCAATTTTAAATGAGTTGATTTTAGATAGAGGTTATTATAAAAAGACTTTCTCTACACTTAGTGATATTGAAGATTCTTCTTATTTAGTGTTACTTAGAAAGTTGCCGCAAAAAATGAAAAAGATAAAGCAAATTTTTAAGAAAATAGAATCGAGTTCAAAATTTATACATGAATATAAATGGGAAGAAAAGGAGCGTAAAGCAACGAGAAAAGGAACCGTAGTAGCGGATAGAAAACCGTATGCAAAATATTATAATCGTAAGTTTATAGAACAAAAAAATAGTAAGGAAAATGCATTTCTTAAATTTAAAGCGATGCAATTTTATCTCTATTTACTTGAAGCTGAAAGTTTTTTGTGCCAAACAATTGAAATATTAGAAAGAGCAAAAAGGAAGAAATCTGAAGAATTTCAAGCTGTAAAAACGATTATACAAACAATTGAGCGTAATGGATCAGTTACCGATAGAGAGAAACAAAAATATAAAAATTTACATTTACTAAAAGAGGCGGATTTACGAAAAAGTTCTATGAAGATACAAGAATATAAAATATTAGCGCATTTTGTACATGAAAGTGTACAATATTTTCAAACTTTAACGCATTCTCCATTTTGGAGAGAAGTTTCTGAAACGGGTAACATGAACACACATAATTTACCGATACCACATCAACAATTACTACAGCATTTAGATATACTTCCACAATATACAGAACAATCCCCATCTTTATTATTTGTTTATAAACCAACATTTTTAGTGTATGAATACTACGCTTTTTTTATCGTTATTTCTATGTTAGAGCAAATTGGTTTTGAGGCTAGAAATTCCATTCGTGAACAAATACAGGAACATTTTTATGTTGATGGATTACAAGATGGAACGACAGTAGTTTTACATCGAGATGATATTAGAGTGAATGTCGCATTTAATGATTTAATTGAAACACATCCACTTATTGCATTAAGTAAAGGGAGTAATTTTTATAATGGAGAAGACACGAAGAAGCCAGATATTCGCTTAGACTGTTATGTAAAGGAAGAAGAGAAATATGTATATCAATCTTCTATTATTATTGAAGTGAAGTATAGCCCAATGTACAATATTTTTCAGCACGTTGGAAATACAAAAGCAACTGAGCAAATGTATAAGTACTGGTCTATAAAATATGTAGAAGAACAGGATGGAAGACGAGTCTATTATCGAAGGGCCATTTATGAAGTCATTTGTGTATATCCAGGAAGTCATATGCACAGTAAAAAAATTGAGTCTGGGTGCGGTATGTTCTTGCAACTATATCCATATAAAACGAAACAAGGAGAAGAGAAATTAGCTGGAAAACATGGAATGGTACAAATTTTTGAGAAGTGGTTAAAAAGCATTAAGAAGTAAAAGAAATCCTTTTTCATAAAGGATTTCTTTTAGATTAAGCAGAATTATATGCAGTATGGAAAGAAGCATAATACGATTTGAATTTGAAAGTAATCTAAATATGTTGTAAGAAGAGCGGTACATGAGGGATAAAAGACAATAAAGGTGGAATTTAATTCATTTTACAGAATATAATAAGTCGTAAATATTTTTAGTTGCATACGAAGATTTGTTCTTATATGATAGGTAGTGAAAGCGTTATCAAAAAACAGAGCGGCGATGGGAAAGGCGGGTATATATGTTCCAGCGTGTTCAAACAAAGGAAGAACATTTTTGGTTCGAGCAACTATGGGGAGATTTTTGTGAAGAAAGAAACTTAATGTTCGTAGAACGTAATTTAAATCCATCACGATTTTTATTAATAGAAGATGAACATCATATCGGTACAGTAGAATGTATTAAGTATACGGTACCAGAACAATCGAATTCTGAGTTTTTCTATCCGTTTTCTAAAAATGAATTAGTGAAAGATTTGAAAAATGTATATGAAATAGGCAAGTTAAGTATTGCGAAAACGTCTCGTGGAAGAGGACACTTCAAAAGATTAACAGCTATTTTATTTATGCATGCATTAGAAACGAAAGCAGAATGGTATATTGCAGCAGTTACAAAAAGAATGTATATGTATTTATTAACACTCGGTTTCCCAATTGAACCGATAGATAATCCATTTCAGTTTCATGATACTTTACAAGGTGTACCAGTACGAATTCATGCCCGAAAAGGGGCTACACATTTGTATTCTTTAAAAGAATTTCGAGATGTGATTCAAGGGAATGCTCATGCACAGGCATTAATCGCAGAATACAGTAAAAATATTATGTTAACCAAATAAAACGAAATGAATATGTATAATAAAGAGAATGCTATTTTAATATGAAATCATTCTTCATGAAAAAAGACCCTTATTATTTTAATAAGGGTCTAAAAATTATAATCCAAATATACTAAAAATCATTTTACGGCGCTTCGGTTTTTTTTCTCGTTCATATGTTGGTTTTGTATCAGGAGTAATATATATTGGTTCTTCTTTCTTAAGGGAAACTTCTAGCTTTTGAATTCGCTCTAACATTTCCTCCATTTCACGGCGATGTTGTAAAAGTTGGTATGTAACAACATCATTTGCTTTATCTTGCATTTGTTCTTCCATTCGATCTAGCCTTCTCGTAATAGTGTTTAATTGAGCGGTTAATTGTTCAAAATCATGCGATGATATGTTTTGAACAATTGTGTTTACTTGAGTTTTTAATTCTTCAACATCATTTGATGATGTTTTTTGAGCAGGTTGAGAGCTTTGGGGATGCTCTATTTGTGAAAGATGGTATTCTAACATTTGATCTAAATCATCTTGTGTAAAAATAAAGTGACCATATTTATTTTTTTCTATCGTAAGATTTAATTGTTGTGCAATCCGGACAACAGCTTTTGGGCTAACACCTAATTTTTTTGCGATAAATGGTGTTTTATATTCCAAAATAATCCCTCCTATATATATCCTGTTGAATGATTTCGATCTATGAAGTAAGTTCCCTTCTGGTGTGACAAAAGAAGTGTGGAATCGGCAAAGAAAGTGTTTTTTCACGAAATGAGGCTGTGAAGAATATATCGTGTATATAAAAAACGTTGTAAGATTTAGAATCATTTGACTAAGAGAAATGAATTAGATTATCATAATGATAAATATCTTTTTTATGTATGCATATAATATATAAAAAGGTGGTTGCTAATGTAGAATTTTGTTAAAGTATTAGAATGCTTACTTCACTTGAATAAAATTAAGTAGGAGGTGGCTTCCTTGCTTACAATGTAAGTAAGGAAAAGTATTTGGACATATATAGTATAAGTATAGTGATTGTTTTAATTGCCTTAACGGCATTTTTCGTTGCAGCAGAATTTGCAATTGTTAAAGTGCGAAGTTCACGAATTGACTATTTAATTGCGGAAGGAAATAATCGCGCAACACCTGTCAAAACAGTCATTACAAACTTAGACGAATATTTATCAGCTTGTCAGCTAGGAATAACAGTTACAGCTCTGGGGATTGGGTGGTTTGGTAAACCTGCATTAAAGCAAATGTTTGACACTTTTTTTGTAAATTTGAACATTTCTACTCAACTAGCAGACATTTTTGCTGTAATTTTAGTGTTTTTACTTATTACATTTTTACATGTTGTAATAGGGGAATTGGCCCCAAAAACATTTGCGATTCAAAAAGCTGAACAAGTGAGTTTATTTGTTGCTAAACCGTTAATTTTCTTTTATCGTATGGCGTTTCCGTTTATTTGGCTATTAAATGGATCAGCCCGAATTATTACGAAGTTCCTAGGGTTGAAACCGCCGAAAGGGCACGATGAGGTTCATTCAGAAGAAGAATTACGGTTATTAGTTTCGGAAAGTTACAAAAATGGCGAGATTAATCAGTCTGAATATAAATATGTAAATAAAATCTTTGAATTTGATGATCGTATAGCAAAAGAAATAATGGTACCCCGAACTGAGATGCATATTATAAGTAAAGAAATGCCTGCTGAAGAAGCTTTGCAAAAAATGTCTCGGGAAAAATATACGAGATATCCAGTTGTTGATGGTGATAAAGATCACGTAATAGGTTTTGTAAACTTTAAAGATATTTTCACAGATTTTGTGCAGCATAAGGCGGTTAGTAATAAGAAAGTAGAGCAATATATTAGGCCAATCATTTTAGTTATCGACTCTATCCCAATACACGACTTATTTTTAAAAATGCAAAAAGAAAGAACACATATTGCTATATTGATAGATGAATATGGTGGTACGTCTGGACTTGTTACTGTTGAAGATATTTTAGAAGAAATAGTTGGAGATATTCAAGACGAATTTGATACAGATGAACAGCCAGAAATTCAACAAGTAAGTGAAACGAAAACAATACTAGAGGGAAAAGTGCTAGTTAGTGAAGTAAATACGTTATTAGGTTTAACGATTGATGATAATGGTGTTGATACAATAGGTGGTTGGATTTTAACGAAGAATATAGAAATTGCTGAAGAGGATTTCATTGAAATTGAAAATTATAAGTTTTGTGTGAAAGAATTAGATGGACACTATATTAAGAGATTAGAAGTTACAAAAACTGTAGAATCAATTGTTATGTTAGAAGATGAAAAACAAATTTCATTACAAGAACAAATTAGTTCATAGACTCTGCTATATGGCAGAGTTTTTTTGAGCATAATGTTTTTTGGAGAATAAGGGCTATGATACAATGACATAAGTCAGACCTTTCACTAAGTGAAGTATTGCTGTATACATATATTTGGAAGGGGAAGAATTATGAAAAAGCATTTATATATAAATGGAGATTGGAAGTCTGTAAACACGTATAAACCATTATACGCACCATATGCTGAAGATACATTAGCGGAAATTGCACAAGGAACGGAAGAAGATGTAAAAGAGGCTGTTACTGCTGCAAAAAATGCAATGAAAAAAATGAATACATTATCTGCATATGATCGTGCGACTATTTTAGAGAAGGTTGCACAAAAAATGGATGAAAGAAGAGAAGAATTTGCAGAGATTATTGCAAAAGAGGCCGCAAAACCAATTCGTGCTGCGAGGGGAGAAGTAGATCGTACCGTTCAGACATACAAATTTGCAGCGGAAGAAGCGAAGCGTATATACGGCGAGACACTGCCACTTGATGCAGCGCCTGGTGCAGATGGCCGTATTGCCTATACAATAAGAAAACCGATTGGGGTTATAGGGGCAATTACACCATTTAACTTTCCATTAAATTTAGTAGCACATAAAGTTGGCCCTGCAATTGCTGCCGGAAATACAGTTGTATTAAAACCAGCTGATCAAACACCATTATCGTCTTATGCATTAGTTGAATTATTTGAAGAGGCTGGATTGCCAAAAGGAGCTTTAAATATTATTTCTGGTCCTGGTTCAACTGTAGGTGAGGCGATAGTTACAAATGATGATGTTGCTTCCATTACTTTTACGGGAAGTCCGAAAGTTGGCATTGGAATTAAGGCAAAGGCTGGGTTAAAGCGAGTTACCCTAGAACTAGGGTCAAATGCTGCTGTTATTATTGATGAAGATGTAGAATTAACGGATGAAATAATTGAACGTGTAAAATGGGGAGCATTTGTTAATAATGGACAAGTTTGTATTTCGGTACAACGTGTTTTTGTACATGAAAAGAGAATGGATGAATTTCTTTCAAAGCTAACGAAAGCGATGGAAACAGTTGTTGTTGGTGATCCACTGCTTGAAGAAACGGATGTATCGGCTTTAATTTCGAAAAAAGATGTAGAGCGAATTGAAATGTGGGTGCAAGAAGCAGTTAAAGCAGGAGCGAATGTTTTATATGGTGGTAAGAAACGTGATGAAAGGATTTTTGAACCAACTGTATTAACGAATGTTCCAGAGCATGTATCTGTTCAGTGCCAAGAAGTATTTGGTCCACTCATGACTGTAAATACATTTAAAGAATTTGATGAAGCAATAGAGAAAGTAAATCATTCGCGTTACGGTCTACAAGCAGGCGTATTCACAAATAATTTGTTCAAAGCAATGCGTGCGATTGATGAGCTAGAAGTTGGTGGTGTCATGATAAATGATATTCCAACGTTCAGGGTAGATCATATGCCTTACGGTGGTGTGAAAGAAAGTGGTACGGGGCGTGAAGGTATTAAATATGCAATAGAAGAAATGACAGAAATGAAATTAGTGTGTATTAAAAAATAAAGTAGAGAAACTTAAAACTTGCGCTAAAAAACGAGTAGGAAATGTTTACGATTCCATACTCGTTTTTTACGCTTCTAGTAACTATTTAATTAAGTGTACCTTTTACTTCATTTCTTGTTTGAAAATAGCATCTTCTACATAAATTTGTTCTTTATCTACAGCAGTGCTATGAGATAATACTAAACCGATTGGTGTTTCTGTACCTTTATTTTGAACAATTGTAAAAGGAATATTTTTTTCATTTGCTAATTTGATGTATTTTGATAAATGTGGGTAAGCAATGCCACCATTTAGGAATATTTGTAATGATTGAGAAGAGCG
Organism: Bacillus basilensis; assembly: GCF_050630465.1. Taxonomy (NCBI): domain Bacteria; kingdom Bacillati; phylum Bacillota; class Bacilli; order Caryophanales; family Bacillaceae; genus Bacillus; species Bacillus basilensis. Next base: position 87,535 of record NZ_JBNTQO010000001.1, read on the forward strand.
CATGCTACTAGCTACTTCAGAATATACATTACTTTGCATTACTTGACCGATAGTTAAAGCGATTTCCACACGCTCACGTAATGTAGTTAAATACATATTACGTTCTTCTGGTTTGTTCTGCTTTTGGCCGTAAATGCCTTCTTGGAGATAATCTTCCACATTTTTATTTACCATATTTTTCACACCTTTCATTTTCTATTGTACGAAAGAATGAAGCAGGATGCAAAAAAAGTCTCATCAAATGTAAAAAACTTTGAATGAAATGAAGGAAAATGGAATGTATCAATCTAAACAATTAATAAAGTCATAAAAATTTTATCAACACATATTAACAAAATGTGACAATAATCTATTAACGAATCGCAATTTTTGTGTTAATATTCAAAATATAAAGGGTGTTCGTCGCATGGAAATGGAGGGAATGGGGGTTTTTCCAATCGATAAGGATATTAAAGAAGTATTTTGTTCGCACTTGAAAAACAACAGGCACCAATTCGTTGAGAACTGGAAAAACAAAATGATAATTTCCGATAAAGATCCATTTAAACTAGAAGCAGTTCAAAATGGAGAGGATTTATTAGAGTTAATTATCGAACTTACTATGGAAGAAAAAGATATAGATTATCTTCAGCCATTATGCGAGAAAATTGCTATTGAACGTGCAGGAGCAGATGCGAATATTGGTGATTTTGTTTATAATGCAAATGTGGGAAGAAATGAGCTTTTCGAAGCGATGTGTGAATTAGATGTTAGCGCACGTGAATTGAAACCAATTATGGCTCAAATACATACTTGTTTTGACAAATTAATTTATTATACTGTTTTAAAATACTCGGAAATTATATCAAAAAATTTAGAGGAAAAACAGCAATATATTAACGAAACACATAAAGAAAGGCTTACGATTTTAGGGCAAATGTCAGCTAGTTTTGTACATGAATTTCGTAATCCACTTACTTCCATAATGGGATTTGTCAAATTATTGAAGGCGGATCATCCTAGTTTATCGTATTTAGATATTATTTCGCATGAATTAGACCAATTAAATTTTCGTATTTCGCAATTTTTACTCGTATCGAAAAAAGAAATGTGGACTGAATCAGAACGATTTTGGCTTAATGATTTGTTTCAAGATATTATACAGTTCTTATATCCGAGTTTGGTCAATGCAAATGTTTCGATTGAAAAGAATTTGCCGTATCCAATTTCATTTGTTGGCTATCGGAGTGAAGTGAGACAAGTAGTTTTAAATATATTAATGAACTCAATTGACGCTCTTGAATCAATGAAAGAAGAACGAAAAATTATCATTGACGTATTTGAAGAGGATCAAGTGATTCGAATTGTGATAAAAAATAATGGGCCAATGATTCCAGCTGAAAATGTAGAAACGATTTTTGAACCATTTGTAACTACTAAAAAGTTAGGAACTGGTATTGGGTTATTTGTATGTAAACAAATTGTAGAAAAACATAATGGGTCCATCATGTGTCGTTCAGATAACGATTGGACAGAATTTCAAATTGTATTTCAAAAATAAACAGTCTACACCAAATGAATGGTGTAGACTGTTTTAATTCGTAAGTATAACGGCTTCTAATTTAGGATCTTTCGTTGAATAACCTAAAATTGAAATTGTATAAATGATGTTCGGTTCGACTTTGAAATTCGGTATAGTTAGTAAGACGCTTGGATTATCTGCGAGTGAAACTACAATATCTGCTGTACCAGGGCTAACTTCTAAAAAATCTGTTATTTGTTTAAATAGTACATTTTCAAATAAATGATCTCCACCTTTTAAATCTATATTTACAACAGGGGTATCTGGAGAAAAATGTGCAAAGCGTATTTTTGCTTGGCCAACTGGTAAATGTGTATTATCAAGCATAGGTTGTAATTGTAGATGATTATCACTATTTATTGCGGCAAAAGTATAAGTGTGATTTCCCATTATCGGTACTAAAGCTGAAAAAATGGGAGTTTCGTTTCCGACAGGAATAATATCTATACGGTATTTACCTTGCCCTAATGTTAAATAGGGACTAAATTGTTTAAACGAAATATTTTTAATAACCTTTTGCCCGTTTACTAAAATGTCAACTGCAGGTGTATTTGAAGCAGAGTGAAAAAACCTTATGTGTGACGGTAAAGTAGCTTCTTGTGAATCTCTTTTTTCATATGCCTGTACAAGTTTCGTAAGTGCATCATAATATTTCATATATAACTCTACATATTTTTTCGGATTATGAAATTGATAGTAACGAGCGAGTTGTTCGTAACGTGCAACTTCTTGTCCATATTTTTCGAGTTCAGATTGAGACATGAACATTCCTCCTTTGTCATCATTAAAACTATATGCTTAGCAAGAACGAGGTTATGCGAAAAAATGGTTTTTAAAGGAGAAAATTTGTAATGAAGACGTTGAAATGCATGGTCTGAAATTCTTAAAAAATAGGGATTTTTTAAATTATAGGCAAATACACATACGAAGTGATAATTGTCCTACATAATTTATAAAGGAATGGTAGTTTGAATTTGAGGGAAGGAGTGACGAATTGGGATGTGGTTATCCCAAAAGTGATTGGGAATGAAGTTATGAAGGATTTTGTGCTATAGTTTTTGATTCATTTTTGCAAGTGAAGGTATTAACCGGTAATAGAGCGTCGTGCCGAACTGATTAATGTGGTTAATCGGTTCTTTTTTTATTGTATAAAACGAACGGTAATGTATGTGGAATATTGGTTTCTATACAAATAATCGCTATGCATTTAGTAAGGATAATTGTCGAATTTTGTTTGAAAATATGCAATATAAAGTAGGTGAATAGGAAGGAGTTTAAAGGGAGTTTCGTCGAAGTTTACACAATGTCGGCAATTGAGCGAGGCTGGCATTATGTTAGAAAAATATTTAGTGAAGCGTTAATTTTATATAAGGGAGGGTTATTTGAGCGTATAGATAAGGGTTGGTCTTCAATTTAAGTTCTGAATTTTCTGTTTTTAAAATTGTATTTAGCACTCATTTGTATATTTTATAATAGTTTTTTGATAAATTCACTGCTTTCGCAGAGGGTTCTTTTTTATGAAAGAAACGTCAATTTTCTTCATATATATATACAAATTGGAGAAATGGGGGAGCGCTATGCGCGATTACTTAATTAAGCCACTTGTTGGTCAGCCGTATCCAATGATTTCACATGGAAAAGGTGTGTATTTGTATGATCAAAACGGAAATAAATATTTTGATGGCTCGTCAGGGGCAATTACGGCAGGGATTGGGCATGGCGTAAAGGAGATTGCAGACGTTATCAAAAAACAAGCAGAGGAGATTGCTTTCGTTTATAGATCACAGTTTACGAGTGAACCAGCTGAAAAATTAGCGAAGAAATTAAGCGATTTAAGTGTAGGAGATTTGAACTGGAGCTTTTTTGTGAATAGTGGTACGGAAGCAAATGAAACAGCTATGAAAATTGCAATCCAGCATTTTCAAGAGCGAGGTATTCAAGGGAAGCATAAAATTTTGTCACGATGGATGAGTTATCACGGTATTACGATGGGAGCCTTATCAATGTCTGGGCATCCACTACGCAGACAACGTTTCGTGTCAATTTTAGAAGATTATCCAACTATTCCAGCTCCATATTGTTTTAGATGTCCGGTGCAAAAGGTATATCCGACTTGTCAGCTTGCTTGTGCGACTGAACTTGAAAGATCAATTGAAAGAATTGGAGCAGAACATATCGCAGCTTTTATTGCTGAACCGATTATCGGAGCAGCTGGAGGCGCAGTCGTTCCGCCGAAAGAATATTATAAAGTCATTAAAGATATTTGTAGTCATTATGATATTTTATTTATTGCTGATGAAGTAATGACTGGACTTGGTCGTACTGGCGCATGGTTTGCGATGGAGCATTGGGGTGTAGAACCGGATATTATGACCCTTGGTAAAGGTTTAGGAGCTGGGTATACACCAATGGCAGCGACGGTTGTAAGTGATCGTGTTCTGGAGCCAATTTTACGAGGATCACGTTCTGTTATGAGTGGGCATACGTTAAGTGCAAATCCATTATCTGCAGCAACAGCGCTAGCTGTTATTGAATATATGGAGAAACATAATCTACCTGAAAAAACAGCTGAAAAGGGAGAGTATTTAATAAAAGGATTACAGAAAGTTCAACAACAATCGACAATCATTGCGGATGTGCGCGGAAAAGGGTTGCTGATTGGAGTAGAATTGCAACCGTTTACAAAAGCGTCGGAACTTATTTCGGTTGCAGCTAAAAATGGTCTTCTCTTATACCAAGCCGTTTCAGGGCAAGCAGGAAAAGAAGATAGTGCACTGCTTGTGGCACCGCCAATGACAACTACATATTCCGAGTTAGATGAATTACTTTCAATTTTTGCAAAAAGTGTAGAAGAAATGATGCAAAAAGGAGGGCATAGTATCGCATGACAACTATTACGAATACATTCGATAAATTAAAAGAGATTGAGGAAGTAATTTCTTTATTCCACGATGATATGACATTAATGTTTGGGGGATTTGGGGGGATCGGATCCCCTCCATCTTTAATACAGGCGATATTAGAAAAAGGAGTTACAAATTTAAATTTAATAGGGAATGACACAGGATTTCCTGATGTAGGAATTGGTCGTCTTGTTACGAATGAAAGGGTAAAATCGTTAGTTACTTCTCATATTGGTTCAAATCCAAATGCAGGAAGACAATTAAACGAAGGAAGGTTACAAGTTGAATTTTCTCCCCAAGGAACATTAGCGGAGCGTATTCGCGCTGGTGGTGTAGGACTTGGTGGGGTGTTAGTTGATGTAGGTGTTGATACGATTGTAGAAGAAGGAAAACGTACAGTTGAAATGAATGGTAAGACATATTTAGTTGAAACAGCATTAACTGCTGAGGTTGCGATTGTATATGCGAAAAAAGCAGATCCATTTGGTAACCTTGTGTTTGACAAAAGTGCTCGTAATATGAATCCTCACGTAGCTATGGCAGGGGATATAACGATTGTAGAGGCAGAAGAAATCGTTCCACTTGGTAGTTTAGATCCAGAAGAAATTGTTGTCCCAGGAGTATTTGTAAATTATATCGTACCGTCGGAAGGAGTGAATTGGAAATGGGTATGGGCATAGAAGTGAGAGATAAGATTGCTAGACGTGCAGCGAAAGAAATACAAAATGGTATGATTGTAAATTTAGGAATTGGCATACCATCGCTTGTACCGAATCATCTGCCTGACGATATAAATGTTATGTTTCATGCGGAAAATGGAATCGTAGGTATGGGACCTACGCCAAGTAAAGGAAATGAAGACGGAAATTTATGTAACGCAGCGGGTTTGCCAACCTCTCTTATTACAGGAGCAAGTTATTTTGATAGTTGCACAGCTTTTGGGATGATTCGAAAAGGTTTACTAGATATAACAATTCTTGGTTCATTACAAGTAAGTGAGAATGGTGATTTAGCAAACTGGATTGTTCCAGGGAAACGCGTTCCAGGTATTGGGGGAGCGATGGATTTGGCACAAAAGGCGAAGCGAGTCGTTGTTGTGATGAACCATGTTGATAAATACGGAAATGCAAAAATTGTTTCGGAGTGTACATTACCATTAACTTCAAAGAAATGTGTAGATTTAATTATTACGGATATGGCAGTTATGGAAGTGACGAAGGAGGGACTTGTTTTACAAGAATTGATGAGTCCATACACAGTGGAAGATATAAAACAACATACAGAAGCAGATTTTGAAATTGGCTCTAACTTACTAGTAATTGAATGAGGGGAGATGTAATATATGGAGCAATTAAAAAAACAAGTTTGTGATTATATTGAGAGTCATGAAGAGGAAAGCGTGAAATTTTTAAAACGATTAATTCAAGAAAAGAGCGTATCTGGTGATGAAAGTGGTGCGCAGGCAATTGTGATTGAAAAATTACGTGAGCTAGGTTTAGATCTTGATATTTGGGAGCCTTCATTTTCTAAAATGAGAGATCATCCCTATTTTGTATCACCGCGTACAAGTTTTTCAGATAGTCCAAATATTGTAGCGACTTTAAAAGGAAGTGGCGAAGGGAAATCTATGATATTAAATGGACATATTGATGTCGTACCAGAAGGAGATGTGAACCAGTGGGACCATCATCCTTATAGTGGTGAGAGAATAGGAAATCGTATATATGGTCGTGGAACGACAGATATGAAGGGCGGCAATGTCTCACTTATGCTTGCGATGGAAGCAATTATTGAATCTGGTATTGAATTAAAAGGAGATATTTATTTTCAAAGTGTAATTGAAGAAGAAAGTGGCGGGGCAGGAACATTAGCGACTATATTACGAGGATATAAAGCGGATGGTGTCATTATTCCTGAACCAACAAATATGAAGTTTTTCCCGAAACAACAAGGGTCCATGTGGTTTCGCTTACATGTGAAAGGGAAAGCAGCACACGGTGGAACACGCTATGAAGGAGTAAGTGCAATTGAAAAAAGTATGTTTGTTGTAGAACATTTGAGAAAACTGGAAGAGAAAAGAAATGACCGAATTACAGACCCATTATTTAAAGGAATACCAATTCCAATTCCAATTAACATTGGGAAAATTGAAGGTGGGAGTTGGCCAAGTTCTGTTCCTGATTCTTTAATTTTAGAAGGAAGATGCGGTATCGCGCCGAATGAGACTATAGAGGCAGCAAAAGAAGAGTTCGAGAATTGGATCGTTGAATTAAATGATGTGGACAATTGGTTTGTTGAAAATCCAGTAGAAGTAGAATGGTTTGGAGCGAGATGGGTTCCTGGTGAACTAGAAGAAAATCATGAGTTAATTACAACTCTCGAGCATAACTTTGTTGAAATTGAAGGGAACAAACCAATTATTGAAGCATCTCCGTGGGGGACTGATGGAGGTTTATTTACACAAATCGCCAATGTACCAACGATAGTATTTGGCCCAGGTGAGACGAAAGTAGCACATTATCCAAACGAATATATAGAAGTTGATAAAATGATAGCTGCCGCAAAAATTATTGCATGTACATTACTAGATTGGTGTGAGGTGAAAAAATGAAATACTATGAATCTTTTAGAGAACAGACGAATGGTTATACAATAGAAGGCGTTTTAGACTATTTTAATAAACGAATTCGAGTAGACCACTACACAGGAAATATTGAGAGGATTATCCAAACAATTGACGAATTAGCAGAGAAACATTCTTTCACTAAATGTATTGTTAAAGGAAAGGGAGAGCATGTTTCAACATGGCTCTCTTTCGGTTTTTTATTAGAAGCAACAATACCACATTATTTTCAAGGTCACGATGCATACTTCTTCGTGAAATTTAATAATGATGAAAGACGAAATAGTATTCATTGGGCTGAGGAAGATACCATTTTAAGCGGTGTAAAAGCGAAAGAAGTAAAGGGAAAAATAGTTCCAGAGAAATTTCTATTAAGAAGAGCGACAGTAGAGGATGCGGAAGAATTAGCAGCTGTCTTTGGGAAAGTATTTGAAGTGTATCCAACTCCTTTAAACGAAGCGAGTTATGTAAAACAAACGATGGAAGAAGACGATACAATTTACTATGTGTATGAATTCGAGGGGAAAATAATTAGTACGGCGTCTGCAGAAATGAATATAAAAGAAGGAAATGCAGAATTAACGAATTGTGCTACTTTACCTGAATATCGTAAACATGGGTTTATGAAAAGTTTACTAATTAAGTTAGAAGAAGAACTTCAAGAAAAATCGATTTTCTGCTCGTATACAATTGCTCGATCGCTTTCTTTCGGAATGAATGCGGCATTTCATCAATTAGGTTATACGTATACAGGAAGATTGGTGAACAATTGCTATATTTTTGATAAGCTAGAAGATATGAATATATGGATGAAAGATTTGTCTAAATAGTACGGTATAAAAATAGAACGGAATCGTCATGCTTATAATCGCACATAGGTATGCCGAAAATTCGGCATATAATTGCTGGATTTTCGGCAAGAGGGGGGATGACATTGCTAGCAGTTTCGACACAAGAAGTCATTGAAGCGATTTTGGGCAGTATTGATGAGGCAATACACGCAGTAGATGAAAATGGTATTACAATTTTCTATAATACTGTAGCTGCAAAACACGATGGATCAAAAATTGAAAAAGTGTTAGGTAAACATTTGTTAGAAGCGTTCCCTTCTTTATCTAGGGAAACAAGTACGTTGATGAAAGTGTTAGATACAAAAAAACCAATCGTTCATCAAGTTCAGCATTATCAAAATTTAAATGGGGAAGACATTTGTACAGTAAATACAACGTTACCTATTTTTATAGATGGAAATATTGCTGGAGCTGTTGAAATCGCAAAGGATTATTCCACAGTTCAAAAACTTACGGATACAATTGTAGATTTGCAGTCGAAAATAAAGCGGTCATCTAGAAAAAAAGCAATCAAAAAGCATGTTGCATTTGAGACGATAGTGACGAATGATGCTCGGTTTAAACAGACGAAAGAATTAGCGCAAAAAGTAGCCCCAACTGATGCAAATGTTTTAATATATGGGGAAACAGGAACAGGAAAAGAGTTATTTGTACAAGCGATTCATGAAGCTTCTAAGCGGAAGAACAAGCCGTTTATTGCACAAAACTGCGCAGCTTTGCCGGAGTCGCTATTAGAAAGTTTATTGTTTGGAACGACGAAAGGTAGTTATACTGGGGCAATTGAACGAGCGGGATTATTTGAACTTGTAGATGGAGGGACATTGTTTTTAGATGAACTGAATTCAATGCCGCTCGATTTACAAGCGAAGATGTTACGTGTATTAGAGGATGGTGTTATTCGTCGAATTGGTGATAATAAGACGAGAAAAGTAGATGTTCGTGTTATTACCGCAATGAATCAGCCACCAGAAGTATGTTTAAGAGAGAATAAAATTCGCACTGATTTATATTATAGATTAAATGTGTTTTCATTATATATTCCGCCGCTACGTGAAAGAACGGAGGATGTATTATTATTAGCGTCTTATTTTTTGAATGAATATAATAAAAGTTATAAAAAAGGTGTACTTCAAATGGATCAGGAAGCGAAAGAAAGACTACAGGCTTACCAATGGCCTGGAAATGTTCGGGAGCTAAAACATACGATTGAACATGCTGTCATTATCGCAGAAGGGAATACATTAACAGCAAATTGTTTACCGCGTGCATTTCGGAAAGAGAATCTTCCAAAGCAGAAGAGAATATTACCGCTTAGAGAAGCACTTCATCAAACGGAGAAGGAATTAATAGATCAAGCGTTAATTGAAACGGAAGGGAATATATTACAAGCTGCAAAAATGTTAGGTATCCCTCGTCAAACGCTTCAATATAAACTGAGTAAGTACGACAAAACCGCCGAATAATTGGCGGTTTTTGTGTGTTTGCACCAGTAAAAGAGCGTTTACATATATAAAAAGTAATGAATATGATAGTATGTATGGATTTCATACAATGCTTAAAAATATTTTTTCGCTTATGTAATAGGGTTCTCCGTACATTTACTTATCAATAAAGTAAAGTTGGCATAACTATTGCTTATATAAAGGATGAGCGTATAAAAAGGGGGAATAGCAATGTTACATGATGTATACAAACCAAATCGTCACTGGAAGGATATCGAGTTGTGGAAGGATGTTACTGAAGAGCAATGGAATGATTGGGTTTGGCAATTAACGAATACGATCAAAACGTTAGATGATTTAAAGAAAGTAATTAACTTAACACCTGAAGAAGAAGAGGGCGTTAAAATTTCAACGAAAACGATCCCGTTAAACATTACACCGTACTATGCTTGGCTAATGAATCCTGATGACCCACGCTGTCCGATTCGGATGCAATCAGTACCGATCTCGGAAGAGTTATATAAAACAAAATATGATTTAGAAGATCCGCTTCATGAAGATGAAGATTCACCAGTTCCAGGATTAACACATCGTTATCCTGACCGTGTATTATTCTTAGTAACGAATCAATGTTCTATGTATTGTCGTTACTGTACACGTCGTCGTTTTAGTGGACAAATTGGAATGGGTGTGCCAAAGAAACAATTAGATGATGCAATTGCTTATATTAGTGAAACGCCACAAGTACGTGACGTTTTAATTTCTGGCGGTGATGGACTTCTAATTAATGATAAAATTTTAGAGTATGTATTAAAAAATTTACGAGAGATTCCGCATGTCGAGATTATTCGTATCGGAACAAGAGCGCCAGTAGTATTCCCGCAGCGTATTACAGAAAACTTATGTAACATTATTAAAAAATATCATCCAGTATGGTTAAATACACATTTCAATACATCTATTGAAATTACAGAGGAATCGAAAAAAGCATGTGAAATGTTAGCGAATGCTGGTGTTCCGGTCGGAAACCAAGCAGTAATTTTAGCTGGTATTAACGACAGCGTGCCAATTATGAAAAAACTTATGCATGACCTAGTAAAAATCCGTGTACGTCCATACTATATTTATCAATGTGACTTATCTGAAGGTATCGGTCACTTCCGTGCACCAGTATCTAAAGGTCTTGAAATTATTGAAGGTTTACGCGGACATACGTCTGGTTATGCGGTTCCGACATTCGTTGTTGATGCACCAGGAGGAGGCGGAAAAATTGCGCTTCAACCAAACTATTTAATCTCGCAAAGTGCAGATAAAGTTGTGCTTCGTAACTTTGAAGGTGTAATTACAACGTATCCAGAGCCAGAGAGCTATATCCCAGGAAGAGCAGAAGGGTACTTTAAAGAAATCTATCCAAACTACGAAGAAAAACGTTCGGATATTGGTATCGCAGGTCTTATGAGTGATAAGAAATTTAACCTTGTTCCAGATGACTTACAGCGTATGAACCGTCGTAAAGACTATGAAGATAATGACACTCATGCATCATTAAAAGATAAACGTGATAAGCGCGACCAATTGAAAGATAAAAAATATCAAGCACAAATGGCTAAATTAGAAGAGAACGACAAAAAAACTGAGGGTGATGCAGTATGAATTGTATGTGGTGTGACGGTACAGAAGCGAAAGAAAGCTTAAATACTGTATATTGGGAATTACCAGATGGTACGAAAGCCATTGAAATCCAAGAGACACCATGTATTTCTTGTTCCTCATGTGGTATGGACTATCAATCAGATCAAACTGTGAAAGAAATAGAAGATCAGTTGTTTTTAATTTATACGAAAGATTTACCAAAACAACTAACATATGAAGAATTAATGGGAAGACCAAGACTACTAAAAAGGAATTATTTCGACTTTTAACCAGCATTTATGCTGGTTTTTTTCTTTTTTGCCTTGTATAATGTACCCAAGTTAGAAAGGTAGGGAATATTTTTGAAAAAGACATTTTACCACTATATGATGAAGCATCGTGCAGCTTTATTTAGTAATGAAATATCGAATTTAGCAGAGGCAATGTATGATGATTTAAGTTTTCCAAAGCAATCTGAAGATTATGATGAAATTAGTTCATACTTAGAGTTAAGTGGAATGCTAGAAAGTATGTCTATATTTGATGAAGCATGGGATTTGTACATACAAGAGAGATAAAAACTATATGAAATGTTTTGATGTGAAGCTAGTCTATTTGCTAGCTTTTTTTACGTTGTAAATAAATTTTTATATGGTGATATTTTTTATTGAAAAAATTTATGAATATACGCTTCTGTGATAAGCGTTTTTAAGTAGGTTGCATATACTGTTATCAAAATCACGACGTCAAAAAAAGGAGAGATATAGATGGCAAGGAAAAAGCAACCTAAATATAACGTAGGGGACATAGTCGTGATTACGCTATATGGAACCGTTGGTAAAATCACAAATATGAAGGTTTTAGATGGAGTTTATGTATACGAAGTCAATAATCACGATGGATTTTACGTAGAGCAAACATTGCAGCACGTTTCAGAGCAAGATATGAAAAAAGGTGAAACTGAGTGGATTGAATTAAATTATAATTTCACATTTGGTGATCTCGTGCAAGTAACAGGTTATGATAAAGATGTTTTCCGTATTGTTGGTTTTCGTACAGAAGTATGGAGATATAAAAATGACGCATGGGAAGATACAATATATGAATTGTCACGAATTACGGATGGTGAATGGTTAGAAGCGGATGAATCAGATTTAACGTTACTTGCCAATGCTCAAACGGCAAATGCAATTTTGAAGAAAATGAAACAAGATAAAGCTGGCATGAATAAATTAGATTTAGGAAAATTAAAGTCAATTAACAACTCAAAAAAAGTGAGTGTTAAGACAAATCGTCAAGAAATCATTGATGGATTACTTGATATTTATAACGATTACCAATTGTTATTTGATACATTTAAAGATGAAGAATACAAAATTGTTATGGATGTTGTTCATAATTATTTAGTTAAACTGACAGAGAGAAAATAGTTAACTAGAAAGAGAGAATGAATTGAACAACAACATATGCAGTATAAGGTATGCCTACAATTATTAAAAAAATAAAAAGCCATTTAACAAGAGAGTCTGCCCATTGATCTTCATGCATGAACTCTTCTTTTGTTTGCCCTACTTCTTGCTTTACCTCGTATTGGTATTCCATAATTATTTCCCCCTTTTTGATAGCTTGTACTACCATCGTATGCACCTCGTCCAAAGGATATGACCTATAAAAAAAGAAAAACTATTTTTCTAATCTCATATACATAATTTTGAGATTTTTTCATAAAACAGAAATAAAGGAGTGATGCTCATGAAGGAAATTGAAGTCGTAATTGATACGGAAGAGATTGCGGAGTTTTTTTATGAGCAACTAATTGAAAGAGGATACGTTCCAAAACGAGAAGAAATTGAAGATCTCGCAGATATTACATTCGAGTATTTATTAGAGAAATGTATGATTGATGAAGTTTTTGATGAAGAAGATGAGTGAAAGTAACGACGGGCTTAACTCGTCGTTTTTTACTCTTTACAAACTTGTCACAAACATAGCCGACAATTATTGGTATAATTAAAAGAAAATTTTACTCAAGAGGTGAAGGGATGTTCAAAAAAATTATTGATTCTTTATTAGGAAAGAAAAAATATCGTTCGTATTCAAGTAGTGATTATCGTCATAGAGGGCGCTCATATTCAAGTAGCGATTATAAACGACGTTCATCTGGTTATGGGCATCAACATTATAAAAGAAAACGTAAAAGCCGTAGTTTCTTTTCAAGTAGCTGATGAAATGGCGTCATGTACTAGCTTTATTTGATAGACCACTGCGAAAAAATACAATTGTTGCAGAACGTTATAAAATCGAATCAGTAATTGGAATGGGTAGTTATGGGGTTACATATGTCGTTAATGATTTACAAATAAATAGATATAAAGTCTTAAAACAATTAAGACAAAGTAAACAAAGATATGAGTCTGGTAGAAAATCATTTGAACAAGAGAAAATGATTTTGCAAACATTAAATCATCATGCAATTCCTAGTTTATACGATCATTTCGTATGGGAGAAAAAAAGCTTTTTTGTGATGGAATATATGCCTGGTAAAAATTTCGAAGATTATATTTTTTTAGATGGGCATGTATATACAGAACGTGAAGTTTTAAAAATTTTATATGAAATATTAGAAATTGTATCGGTGTTTCATAGTGTAGGTATTATTCACCGAGATTTACGCATTCCAAACATATTAATGAAAGAAAACCAAATTAGTATTATTGATTTTGGATTGGCTAAATTGAAAGGTGAGGGTGATGAACGAGCTACAACTTATGAAGGTGAACAAGCTTTGATGCGAGAAGTTCATTTTCGTAGCGACTTTTATGCGCTTGGTCATTTCTCATTATTTTTATTATATGCAGGCTATGAATCTAATGAAAAACATGAAAAACCATGGTATGACGAATTAACTTTGGAAAATTATAATCGTGAAATGCTTATGCGAATGTTACAAATAAAATCGCCGTACTATGAGAATGTACAAGATTTAAAAAAAGATGTAGCTTTTGCTTTAGAAAGGATGGAGGTTCCATGTTTCAAAAGTTTTTAGCAAGCGTTGGTATTGGTAATGCAAAGGTAGATACAGTTCTTGAAAAAGATGAGTATATTGTTGGAGAAGAGATACTAGGGAAGGTTCATATAACTGGTGGTTCAGTTAGCCAACAAATTGAAAGCATTTACTTAACGTTATCAACATCATATGTACGAGAAGTGGATGATAAAAAAGTAACAGCAACATTTGATCTAGAGCGAGTTCGTTTAACAGAACCTTTTTCTGTTGAGCCGAATGAAAAGAAAGAAATTCCATTTTCATTTAAGATGCCAGTTGAAACGCCACTTACACTTGGAATGAAAACAGTTTGGGTGCATACAGGTCTTGATATTAAACGCAGTATAGATCCAAGTGATCGTGATTATATTCAAGTGTTGCCAAATGCACTATTAAATAGTGTGTTAGAGAGTGTAAATCAATTAGGTTTTAAAGCGCGTCATATAGAATGTGAAGAATTACCGTATCGATTACGTAAGCACGTTCCATTTGCACAAGAATTTGAGTTTGTTCCTGTTTCCGGACAGTATTATGGGAAATTAGACGAACTAGAATTATTAATCTTGCCAAGTGCTTACGATCGCCTAGAGATTATTATGGAAGTTGACAGAAAATCTCGTGGATTAGCAGGTTTATTTGCAGAAGCGCTGGATCTTGACGAGAAAGTGATTCGTTTTACAGTAACGAATGAAGATATTCCAACGATGAAAGAAAAAATTAACAATTATATTTTTTAATAAACTATGCATAAAAAAGAAATGGAGAGGAAAACTAAAACAACCGCTCCATTTTTTTGCATAGTGAGGTTATGTATGTGAAACGATATCGACATTTATACTTGTTAAGTTTTACGCTACTCATTTGTTTTGTCGTATTATCACTTTCGTATCATACCGCTTGTATTGAGAAATTTGACAATATAGTCGCGCATTTTATTCAAAGTTTTCGAAACGACTATTTGACAACCTACTTTACTTGGGTGTCTTTTATTGGTTCTAAAAGAGTATATTTTCCGTTACTCATTATTCTTGTAATGTACTTTCTCGTTAGAAAAAAATTGCTTAGTGCATTACTTCTAACAATTAATTATTATGGATCTCGTTATTTAAACAGTATGCTTAAACTATGGTACGAACGAGCAAGACCTGATGTAACGCAGCTTGTTACTGCAACTGGATATAGTTTTCCGAGCGGTCATACGATGAATGCTACTGCTTTTTTAGGATTTATTGCATACGTCACGATTACAGAAGAGCGTATTACATTGCATAAAAAATTGTTGATTATTTTCATAGCAAGCTTTGTTGTATTATCTATTTCAGTTAGCCGAATATATCTTGGCGTTCACTATCCATCTGACATATTAGCAGGATGGGCAGCTGGCGGTAGCTGGCTCGTTTTATGTGTTATATTTCATAAAGCGTTCATTAAAAAAGAACCTATGTCATAATAGGTTCTTTTTCCATTGGTTCAACATGAATATGTGCATGGTAAATGCCAAACTTTTTCCGAAGCATAGCCTCGATGTTATCAGTAATACAATGGCTTTCACCAACATCCATACGAGCATCTACTTCGATTGTAATATCAACGTACGTTTGATTTCCATACATACGCGCTCTAATATCTACGATGTTTTCCACACCACCAATATGTTCAATAGCATCAGCGTACTCTTCCATCTTATCTGGATCGATTCCATCCGTTAGCAGATGAGAAGCTTCTACGAAAATCTCCCATGCGGTTTTACAAATAATAAGGCCGACAAGTAGAGCTGCAATCGGATCTAAAATAGGCATTTGGAACTGTGAACCGACAATACCTACTACTGTACCAATACTTACGAGAGCATCTGATAAATTATCCTTTGCAGCGGCCTCTAATGATTTGCTTTTTGTTCGAGCTGCAATCTTTTTCGTATACAAATATACAAAGTACATAACGACAGCAGAAAATAAAGCAACCCATGCAGCAAGGACGTTAGGCGCTGCTTGTTTCGGATTTAAAAAAGATTGAATGGCACTAATAACAACTTCTAATCCGACCGTTGCCATAATAAAAGAAGCAACCAGTGATGCAATTTGCTCCGCACGCGAATGCCCATATGGATGATCTGGGTCACGAGGTTTACGAGAGATTTTTAGACCAATTAATATCGCCAAAGAAGCACCGATATCCGTTAAGTTATTTAAACCATCAGCACGTAATGCGCTAGAGAGGGTAATATAACTGATGATGATTTTCATAGAGGATAAAAATATGTAGGCCATAATGCTGACAATCGCACCTTTATCAGCTTCTTTATGAGAAAGAGTATCCATTTTAATCACTCACCTTTCTGCAAGGAATTTCTTTCTATAAATAGAGTATCAAACGAAACTCGTGTGGGTCTATACAAACATTGTTGACGTTTTATAGCTTTTTAAGAAGTGGATAACAAAGTTTCGTGAAGGAAAAATATGTTGTAAGGTGCAAAGTTAGGGTGTGAAATTAATTGGGATTGATTTACAATTAAAGGGTGGGGTAAGCGGATGGAAAAACAAATATTTTTCTTACTATGTTTTGTTCTTACAATAACTGAGTGTAATTCATCAAATATCGAGAATGTGAAGGAACATAATATTTCTACAGTATCCATATCTACTTTTAATGGCTTCGGTGGATTAAATGAAAATTATTTTCTAAACGTAGAAGACAAACAAATAATCAGTGGAATTAATAATATGTTTAGTGACATGAAAAAACAAAAGAGAAAAGGTGAAATACCACAATATGATATACTAATTACATATGAAAATAGTGATACGAAGGGTATACATTTATACCTTGGAGATGAAGGAGAAAGGAGTGTAATTATGTACATTGGTCATGAAGACACAGCATATTACACTTCTGAAGATATGACGAAACAACTACGAAAGATAATTGTGAAAAAAGAGAAAACCCTCTAGAAAATATTTTTCAGAGGGTTTTCATCTTAGTATGCTTCTAAAAACTCAGTAACTTGTTCTTCAGTTTTTGCGTTAGCACTATGTAAGTGGCCTAGCTTCTCACCATTTTGATATACAAGTAAACTTGGAATACCCATTACTTGATACTCTTCAGCGATACTTGGGAACTCATCTTTATTAATAGAATACCATTCAAACTTATTGAACTCTTCCATTACATCTCCGATAAAATTGTCCATACGAACACAATCTGGGCACCATGTAGTAAAGAACTTAACAACTACTGGCTCCTCGCTTGCGATGATGTCTTTGAATTCTTGTTCAGATTTGATTTCTTTCATGTTTGTTTCTCCTTTTTCACTATCAATATTTTTGGTTATTTAGTTGGTGCATTTGCTGTGAAAGGAAAAATTCTAACGAGAGTTTTTCTTTTCGAATAATTCGTTAGCAAATTGATTCACCGCAGTTTCTTGAAGTCCTGGTATAACATGTGAGTAGGTATCCAGTGTGATTCTACTCTTTTATTTCCTAGTCGTTCATTTGCTATTTTCAGATATGCATCTTAATTCTAGAAATGAATATTAGGAACCTCACTTTTCTTTATAAGCTTTTTCGTGAGCTGTGTCAAACTTCTGAAATTGTAAGGTTACCATTATTAGTGGGATACATCAAATTGTATACATGATAGCCATTGCTATAACGTTCTTTTCCTCAGATATTTTTATGAGATGTTTATGAAGCAGCAGTAAAGTAATGTCGGATAAAACAAGCAATCTCTTTCCGGCACTTAGAGAAGGTAAACGGTGGATAATCATTACTCATAAATTTTATGAGTGAATTGAACAACAAGCAGGAAATTCAAAAAATGATGTAGGGGATGCATGTATGAATTTAGAGGAATTGTTATAAGCATTTATTCATGAAGTTGTGAGAGAAGAGATTAGGGCGGCGTTAGCTGAGTTCCAGCAACAATCACAACAAAATAAAGTAAATGGGGGTGAAAGAAGTGCGAGTAACAAGAGGGAGAATTGTTGCACTATATAGAGCGAAAGAAAAACATGATGTGGAACGAGAAAGGAATCGTAAGAACATCTTAGGAATTATTCAGCGGTTAAGAAGTCAGGCGGTTAATGTAGATGTGGTAGAAAGAGATCATTATATTATTCTTTCGGAGGGGGGAATTAGGATGGTGAGATGGATCGTAAAGAAACTGTTTTCAAAAAACGCCCACCCTGCATTGTTTTTGAGAAACAAGAAGGTGAGCTTAAACGAATTGGATTTGTGAAAATTGTGCCCAAATTAAGCGTGAACAGGGTATTGAAAGAAATGACTATACCCTTTACATCTTATTCCATAAATAACACAGTTGGTGAGCTTCTGATTCAAGTGCTATTAAATGATCATTATTAATAGAGTTATTCGTATACATTCTGTTCTTTTGGATGTTAAGGACCGTATAATTCACATCGTTATGTTCATTTGAAAATGTTGATTCATTTAATAACGTCAGTGTTGAGTTGATGTTATATTTATCAATTCGCTCTTTTTTTCCTTTGAAAAACAGTTTAATAAGATGCGGCTCATCATTAATGAGCAAACCGAGTTCAGGTGATGAGCGGACGATTAAATTATCTGATAACCAATGTGATTTACCTGGATCAAACCAAGAGACGTCTTTGTTTTTAATAAATTTTTTGTACTGCTTTATAACATCAATATAGTTTTGCTTTTTCTTCTGGTCAACAGTTTGTATTAATGTTTCGAAATATTCAAAATGTAGTTCGTTTTTATGAAATTTAATAACAGTTTCTCGTAATTGTTTCCAGTAATCAAAAACTGGGTGATATTCAGGTTGAGATTTTAGATTCTTTACAAAATTTGTTTTTGCTGCACTACTTTTCAGTGTGAAGTCTAAAAATTGTGTAAGTCCCACCTTAATTTCTGCCATGTTACACCCCCTTTCCAAACATTACTAATTCGATATTGAAAAGGGAAATCCTGCATTTTTAAGGAGGTGAACTAGATGCTAGAAAAATCGATGCTCATGCACAATGGCCATTGTAAAGCTGATCCAGAAATGCCAATTAATTTTATATATTTAGCCAAAGTGCGTGAATTTCGTGCCTTTTGTGTTTCTTATTGAGTATTGCTAATACGAAAAAAGGTCCTGTTGTTTCCAACAGGACCTTTCCTAAAATGGCAAAGAGTAACTCTTACCTTACTCTTCTCGTATATAATACCTGAAAAAGATAGATGTGTATACAACAAGAAATTCCAATATAATTATTCGAATATAGTGTTTAAAAATAATAAGGTGGGATTTAAAATAAGGAATTAAATTACAAATGTTGATTTATCAATTGGTTTGAATGTTTTTCTATCATCTTGTAGTAAATAAAGTGATATTGAGATAATAAGATATGTAATTTTGCATACCGGATTGTAAAGTTGAATAAGGGTGTACATGATCTAAATGATACGGAAGTTGAGGAGAGTAATACTGAAATTTCATTAACTTGTTTACTGTGTGAAATAAATTCATTTGAATAGAAGCAAAAATAGAGGTTTGCCTTAGACATTTATGAAGGTTAAGAATATTTATAACGAAAGGAGTAAAATACACAGGTCTGATTTTTGTAATGATGGAGGGAATTGTTGTGGACATAACTCAAAGTATGGCACGAATCGTGGTTAATGGGAAAGATCTTCCGTTTCGTTCAGTTAGAACTTCTGTATGGAATCAAGGGCCTGTAAATGATTTAATTGTTTCGACAAACCTGAGAGTTGAGGAGCTTTATCAGTTTATGTGGTCGCAAGTGCCAGTTATGCTTGCGATGTATTTTCTTCAGGGTGCGGACTTAATGAGGTTTGCTAGAATTATTGGGATTAATCAAAGTGTAACGGGAGAATATATTTATCATTTCTCTTGGGGATAAAACGAATTTATAGTAGCTTAACAGCTGCTTTTTTATTTTGTAAGGAATTTTAGGGGATGATGCATATGAGGTTAGGAAAATAAGATTAGAGTGTGATATAGGTAATTTATTACTATGTTTAAAGTTCGTAAAGATACTCAGTGACTTTTCTTAATACAAGGGGTTTTACAAACTAATGTATAAAAGTATACATACGAAGAATGAAATGAATCGAATTTTGATTATGACTAATATCCTTTCCATGTATATTGCGATTTTAAAAAAGTAAATAGAGGGACCGCTTTTTTGTCCCTTTGTTTTTTTAATATTATCCACAAATAGTTCCAGTTGCTATACCAGTTAGAGCAAGCCTTACTGGGACCGTATCTATAACTGTATTTGTAACAGTATTGATAACAGAAACAGTTTGAATTTTTAACAGGTAGATGTGTGAGTGAATAGGATGAAAGTAATTACTTAATGTTGGGATAGGTTATAAATGGAGAACCAACTAAAAGAAATATTTGGTGCATTGATAGCAGCTATAGGTACAATAACTTCCGCTATTGGAAGTACACCGTTCTATTTTATAAGTAGTAATGTAAGGGAGGATTTAAATATATATGGAAACACATTACAAGCAGTTGGTAACGCTTTAGAGGCTGATGGTCAAGGAGAAATATCTCTTGAAAAAATCGGAAATGAAATTCAATCAATTGGTAATGTAACTGTAATATCTGGATTGGTTATTGAGTTTAAAGATGAAACAAAAATAAAATTAGTGATTGCTGGGAATTGGACACAGGCTTTAGGAGGACTTACAGCATTAGCAGATGAATTTGAAGATGCTTCAGATAAAGATGAATCTTTTAATATTGTAGGAAACTTATTGCAAGCTATAGGGAATTCATTGCAGGCAATTGGAGGGATTTATGAACTGAAAAGTATTAGAAGAGAGCGGCAGGATAGTAAAGACGAACTAGTAAATGATTCGGAGGGGAACTTAGACAATCAAGTAAATAGTGAGCTGGATAAAAAGAAAGAAGGACAGTCAATAGATACCATAGGCAGTTGGATCCAAGCTGTAGGTTCTGTATTTTCATTAATTGGACAAATACGTGAAGAAAGTCAGGAATTAGAAGGGAGCGATTGATAGACTAGCTTAAAAAATAAAATTGTAACTATCTTTTAAAATAATAAATGGTGATTTTTACTTTTTTTTGATGAACCATTTTTATATAAAAATCATATAATATGTTGTAGGACAAGTAACGAGCTTATAAACTATTAAATACTCAATGAGATTACCTTTTGTATATCTTCGCATCTACTGATTCAGATGCTCTTTTTTATCGAACAAAACGCCCATTATGATAGGAGGTTAATAATGGGGATGACATTAGAGGAATTAGAAAAGTGTTATATTAAAGCCTTAATTGAGGGAGCAGAGTACGTAGCTGTTCAGATTGAAATGGATGGATTTCATAGTGATGAAGTAATTATTAACGACAAATATAATATAGATTCTGAATTAAAGTATTATAAGAAAACATACAATGAAAATTTAGAACATAGATGGACCCCAGGGATTCGTATTATAGGTTTTGCATATGGCTATTCGTTCTCAGAAATTCTACATGAATTAGGATTGCTAGTGAAGTAATGATTAAACAAATAGCAGTTATTGTACGTGATGCCGTAATTTTAATGGCGTCTTTTTTTGTTGTGAAGGAAAGATAAAAATAAAAAAGAGAGCTTAAGCCCTCTTTTTAATAAATACCTAACTTTTATGCACAGATTGGAATCCCTAATGCTATTAAAGTCAATGCTACTTGAAGTGAAAGTTCTAATCTCGCAATTTCGATTCCAGCAACTGATACCACTAAAAGAGGTTGTCCATTAACGAACAAAACACAACTTTCCATGCTTACACCTCCTTTCTAGTAATCTACTACAGTATATGAATCGAATTAAAAAATGTTATATATTAATTTATAAATTTAATAAAATTGATAAATTAATCTATTATATAAAGTGACTTTCAATAGTCTAACAGCTGCCTTTTTGTCACCTTATAAAAAGGATATGAATATATTGGTAGTATATAAAAGCATAGGAGTGATAGATATGTTTTTTGCAAAGTTACGTGGTAGAAATGAAGTCCCACCAGTAGAAACAGACGCTCGAGGAGAGGCTTTCTTTAAATTAAGTCGGGATAAACTTAGCCTAAAATTCAAGTTGGATCTATTCAATATAGAGGATGTAACAGCTGCCCATCTGCATCTTGGAGCAAAAGGAACGAACGGTCCTGTGATAGCTTTTTTATTTGGACCAATAACAAATCCGGTTTCAATAGAGTGTGCAACGCTTACGGGAATGATTACTCAAGAAGATTTGGTTGGGCCGTTAGCGGGTCAAACATTAGGTACTCTTGTAAATGAAATCATATCTGGAAACATTTATATTAATGTTCATACAGTACAACATCCTAATGGTGAAATTCGTGGACAATTGAATTATTGCTAAGAAATTATAGTAGTGAAAAATAAAGCATCCGTTTAGGGTGCTTTTATTTTGTGGAGGATGTATATATAGATAGATAATTTACCTTTAATAATCTTGAAAATTCATTTGTATAGTTTCGAAAGTAATCGAATTGAATTAGAAATAGTGAATTTTTTATCTTTTAGTTTGTAAAGTAATTATCGAAAACTTGTAAATGAAATGCCCCTCCGAAAATTAAATTAGTATTAGTAGATAAACTTTGTAAATGAAATATGAAAGTGTAAGAGATAATAGAAATTTTTAAACTTAATCAAAGCTAATAGACTAACTTTCAGCACCCGCTGAAATAAAGAATCATAACATAATTTGTAATAACTTATATGAAAGTGAGCTGAAAAAAATGTTTTATTCGTATTTTTATTCTCAAGCGGGTATGCGACCAGCATATGGTACATCTATAACGTATAGCGGAGCACAAAGTACAGTTCAAGCTGTTCAACAAGCGTTACAAATGCAACAACAAATACAAATGCAAATGCAGCAACAAGGTATCCAGCCGTATTATTCATCAATGGAGTATTTTTATCCAGTGCAACCTATTACACCGTATGGAAGTTCTTTTCTTACGATCCCATATGGAACTGTATTTAACCTATAAAGTGAAAGTTTAATTAGTTCGGGGCAAGCATCCCAAACCAATTATTAGGCCTTACCAATCGGGCATATACGGGGCACAACAAGGCCCCCACCTAACTTTCTCGCATGTGCCGAATTGTGAGGTATGAGCCTTGTTTGTCACAAATGGCGAGATGAAATTGTGTATATGTAAGCGTCAATTAGTCGTCACATATAATTTGTAAATAACTCATGAGATAATCTCCGTACATACTAAAAGTAGAGTTTTTGTTGTAAGAAGATACCGATTAAAGAAAGAATGGGAATTATCTAATCATGACACATGATGGTTAATGGCTTTGTATGAAGGGATACATGAATATTTATTTATACGGATGAAACAAACTTACAAGTCTTACTTGAACAAGGTCGAGATACAACAAAGAAGTCCTATCTGTGGTTATATCGTACAGGACGATTGTCATTTGACAATCAACCTACAAGAGCAGGTAAACATCCGAATCGTTTTTTACTGGCTTTGAAGTATATTTACAGTCATAAAATCTTATATTTTGTTTATAATTGTAAATAGTTATTTGAATTTATAAGAGTTATTTCTTTTTTTTGTAAATAAAAATATAAAAAGGAAAAATAATGCAACTTTTTAACTCGCTTATTCGTGTTATATGTGAAAGGAGGAGGGGGATGGAAATTGAAGAAATATATAAGATTTATATCAACGATGTGTACCGGTATTTATTTTCCCTTTCTCGTAGCCATCATGTAGCGGAGGACTTGATGCAGGAGACTTTTTATCGAGCGTATCTTTATCTAGAAGACTATGAAAACCAAAAGGTAAAATCATGGCTTTTTAAAGTGGCATATCATACGTTTATTGATTTTGTTAGGAAAGAGAAAAAAGTATCTTTTGTAGGAACGGAGGAATTAGAGGCAATTCAAGCAGGTGAATCTACAGAAGAGTATGTAGTCGCAAAAAATAGTTATGAAAAACTAATTCAGATTATTCATACTTTGCCGGTGGTAGAGGCGCAAGCTATTTTATTATGTGATGTACATGAATTAACGTACGAAGAGGGTGCTTCTGTATTAGATTTAAAGTTAAACACGTATAAAAGTCACATATTTCGCGGGAGAAAGAGATTAAAACAATTGTTAAAGGAGGAAAAGAGTCAAAATGACAAATGATAAACCTCATTCCGAACAAGAAGATTATAAAGAATTGTTACAAGAAGCTCTTCAGCAAAGGCCTGCTTCTCTTCCTGATGGAAAACAGGAGCAAGTGTTGAAAATAGGAAAGAAAAGAGCGCGTATTACGAATGTTTTAATTGTATTTACTTTTTTATTACTTATTCAACCTATATTGTATATATCTACACTCGCATACTATGTATTTGCACCTACAAACGCAATGGAGATACGGAATGTAGTAAATCAAACGTTAAGTGTAACAGAACCAAATGTATTTTTGAAAGATAGGGACATGGAGCAATCATTGTTACCGCTTAGTTTACAATTGCATTTTGATTTGTATAAAAGGGTAGGGAAGAAAGATATTCGAATAGGAGAAGAGAAAACAGATTATGTATTTAGTAGAGCAACGAGAGTAAGCCGTGAATATACAACAGATGAAAAAATTCCAGAAATTCCGTATATAGATAACGAGGTATTGTCTCATCCTAATAATTATAATGCGTCCTATAATAGTAGCGAAGAAGCGCAGGTATTAAAGGGTCTTCCGCAAGAATCTGTAGTAGAAGCATTTGTATCTTTTAGAGAATTATTGAGTGTACAAGAGGTAACGAATATGTTTCCTACTATTGATATTGTGTGGTATGCCGTTAATACAGGATTAGAGGAGAAGCAAACGAATGACGAGGGTATGTATGTTGCCCCGGTGGGCTTTCCGGCAGATATGATTTCAAGGCCAAGTGGTGCTTTTGTAAGTGATTCACCTCATGAGGAACAATTTATTGATGTGTTAAAGTCATTACAGAAGCATGAAAATTTAGCAGTGAAGCTATCTAGAGCGAAAGTATTAGAGTTGTCAAAGCGTATTTCTTTCCTTGAAAAAAATGGGATAAAAACATATGGGGCAGTTGTAACAGGACCTAAAGCAGAAGTTGAAAAATTGATGAGCCACGAAAAAGTTAGAAAATTGAAAGTAGGTGAAGCGAGATTATGGAATTGGCATTTTTAAAAAAAAGAAAGAATCATATTTATAAACAGGAAACGTGGATGGGGATTATTTCATTAATTATTGCCTTTCTAGCGTTATTGTATTTAAACATTATATTGCTTATTCAAGAAACATTTATAGGTAAAGGTTTTCTGCAAATAGTTGGTATTGGATTGGTGTGCTCAGTCGTAGGTATGATTACAAAAAGCAAAAGTCGGAAATATGCATTGTGGGCATGTAGTTTATATTTTTTTATGCTGCTGTTTTCTATATTTGGATTTATGTTAGGTTGGATGATAAGCTTTGGGCCATAAAAATGCGTGAAAGAGCGAATGTAGATTCGCTCTTTTTTTATGTATAAAAGTAAAATAGATAAGAGAAGAGCCTATCAAATTTGAATAAAGCGCACTATACATCTAGATTGTGGTTTTGTGGGGATGTTATGTGTATATAAATAGGCGATAAGTATAGGACTAAAGTAATAGCTCGTCCAAACATTATGAATCTCTTTTACATAATATGGAGTAATAAGCATGAAAGGGGAACTAGTATGTCTTGCTATTACTACTGTAAGTATTGTAAAGAGTATAAAAAGAAACAGCATGACTGTTGTAAGAACACTAGTAAGTGTAATGACAACAAGGATAAGCTTGTTAGGGCATCAGCATTTAGAGCTAGAAATACAGTGGATCAAACGGTTCCTGCCAATACTTTTGTAAAGGTATTGTTCCAAAATGAACAATTTGATTTAGCAAATGAGTATAATCCAGCAACGTCCATTTTTATTCCGAAGACTAGAGGAGTTTACTCAATTATAGGAACGATTGGTTTTTTTCCAAATAATCTTAACTTAAATTATAGAGCGCGCGTAGAAATTCGTGTGAATGGAAACGCAGCAATAGCTATAGATAATGACTTTTTCGGTCCAATAAGTTTTGGAAATGTAGTAAGTGTTTCGACGATTATTCAATTGAATGAAGGAGATCAAGTTGAGGTTTATGCACAAAGTAGCATAGACGGAGTGTTAAGTCCTTCAGAAGATGGCTCACATTTTGAAGCTGCGAGATTCCCTTCTCCAATAAAATAAAGTCGAGTATATAGAAGATAGAGTGTAATCCTTACCGTAATGGTGGGGATATTTTATTCTATTGAAAAGAGTAACAGTTTGTCCAAACTAATTTAATCTATGTTACATAGAATGTAATAATAAATTTAAAGGAGGACTTACTACGTCTTATTATTATTGTAAGTATTGTCAAGGCTACAAAAATAAAAGTCATGATTGCTTTAGAAAAAATAGTCCATGTGATAGAAAGTATGTAAAAGTGAATTGTTGTGAGGATAAGAAAGAAAAGCTTGTAAGGGCGTCTGCATTTAGAGCTGTTAATACAATGAATCAGCCTGTCCCGGAAAATACTTCTGTTAAAGTATTATTTCAAAATGAACAGTTTGATTTAGCGAATGAATATAATCCAGCAACATCTATTTTTATCCCGAAGACTAAAGGGGTATATAGTGTATTAGGGAATATAACATTCTCCCCAAATGATTTTAATGTAAATTACAGAGCTAGAGTTGAAATTCGTGTGAATGGAAATCCGGCAATAGCAATTGATAATGATTTCTTTGGGACTGGGGTATTTTTTAATAATGATGTTTCAGTAACTTCTATTCTTCAATTAGAAGCAGGGGATTCAGTTGAAGTTTTTGCTCAGAGTAGTGTTGCTGGAGTGATTGTTCAAAATGTTAATGGTTTTAATACAGTTCACTTTGAAGCTGCAAGATTCCCTTCTCCAACTGAATAATGAAGACAATAAAATACTTTTCAGTAGGTTTAGTTAATCCCCTTCACCAAATGGTGGGGGATTATTATTGTTTTTCTAAAATATATAAGTAAATAGGTTAAATGTATTTTATTTCAGGAGCATTTCCCATGCTTGGATGTATTGATGAAAGTGAAAATAAAAACGACAATGAGGTACAACATAAAAAAATGAAAGAGAAAGTTTCAAAATTATTTTTTGCAGTTTTGGGGTGGAAAGGGCTATCTTATTTTGAGTAGTAGATCTTCTGCAGGTAATAAAAAGAGTACAATGAAACAGGTACTATGGTAGTGAAAGTTCTTTCGCACTAAATTTGCTAGTCGTCATATGGATTAGAAAAGACATCTTAATTTATCAAGACATAAAATTCCGTATAAATACGGGCTTTTTTTAACTATATAGAAATTACATATGTAACATATGTTTGTGTAGATATTACTTAATGTACTGAAAGGAATAACATTAAGGCGGTTATGCTATATAAAAATAAAATAAACCCTAAGATAAGTAGTATTGGATGTAACTTGAACATATTTGCCCTCCTTGAGTATATAAAGAATTTTAATACATCTTTAGTTAATTTAGAAGGGGAATTTCAAATTCTTAAAAATCGAAAGAAAATGCAAGGGTTATAGTGAATGTATAATAAATAAAGAAGTATTGTTGAGTACACATTGATTAAAGTGTTTATAAGCAGCGGGTGAGTTTACCACTTATGAAATATAAAAGTGTACAGGTTTATCTGTACAAAATGAGGGATAAATAAAAAAGAGCATACATACAAAGTACGCTCTAAAGAAAGATAGGTTTTATGAGTGGGTAATCTCCATACGATAATATATGCTCGGCTAATAAAAACGTGTAGAAAACCAATAGATTATCAATGAAATATCATAAAATGAGTAATTTTAGTCTATTACCGGAGTCGTCTAGCTAAATAAATTGTAAGGATTGTGAATAGAACAGATTAACAATTGGATAATGATCGCACTTCAGTTTCGTATTTTTTATATTTTGGATATTGTGTAATAGTTTGACATTTAGGTGTGGACAGTTGATTAATTATAGAAACATTTGTAATTACCTCGTTACAAGGACCGAAAAATGTAACTTTTAGTTTTGAATTTGGTGGAACTTTGAGCACGATAGGTTTTTTTTCCATGAAATCAGCTCCTAAGATGCAGTATGGTATACTGCGCTTTTTCGTTTAGATTATAAAGACGTATTAGTATAATATGAAATTTTAGTTGATTTGATAATGGTATGGAGTTTTATGATGTGATCAGAATGTAAAAATTGTATATTTTGAAAAATAATATAGATTCTCTTTATTTATATTATAGATAGCTAGTATTAAGTATCTATAAGTAGTTACATGTTTTTCGGGATGCGTAAATGGTCATATTTCTGGTACATAGTAAGATGACCTTTACTATTTGAACAAAAAGAATATGATACATAGTTTTTCAAATGAAATGAATTACATGTGGAAAACACATTGTTTACACAAGTACACTGTATTGTTATTCCTGTAGAATAATAAAAGTGAGGTATTTTGAATTGAAAAAGAAAAAGCTATTTTTAGGAACAATTATTTCATGCGTAGTACTGGCATTATCTGCATGTGGTTCCTCAGACAACGTAGTAACATCGAAAGTAGGAAATGTTACAGAGAAAGAGTTAAGTAAAGAATTAAGACAAAAATATGGGGAAAGTACTTTATACCAAATGGTGTTAAGTAAGGCGTTGCTAGATAAATATAAAGTTTCAGATGAGGAAGCAAAAAAACAAGTAGAAGAAGCAAAAGATAAAATGGGTGACAACTTCAAATCGACTTTAGAGCAAGTTGGATTGAAAAATGAAGATGAATTAAAAGAAAAAATGAAGCCAGAAATTGCATTTGAGAAAGCGATTAAAGCGACTGTTACAGAAAAAGATGTAAAAGATAACTATAAACCAGAAATGAAGGTAAGTCACATTTTAGTAAAAGATGAAAAGACTGCTAAAGAAGTGAAAGAGAAAGTAAGTAATGGTGAAGACTTTGCGGCTTTAGCGAAGCAATACTCAGAGGATACTGGTTCAAAGGAACAAGGCGGAGAAATAACTGGTTTTGCTCCAGGGCAAACGGTGAAGGAATTTGAGGAAGCTGCATATAAATTAGATGCAGGACAAGTAAGTGAGCCAGTAAAAACAACTTATGGTTACCATATTATTAAAGTGACAGATAAAAAAGAATTGAAGCCATATGATGAAGTAAAAGATCAAATCCGTAAAGATTTAGAACAGCAAAGACTGCAAGATACAACAGGTAAATGGAAACAGCAAGTAGTCAATGATTTATTGAAAGATGCTGATATTAAAGTGAATGATAAAGACTTTAAAAATACATTTGAATTTCTAGAAAAGAAATAATGACTGTAATTAGAAAAGGGAACCTATATAGGTTCCCTTTTCTAGTTAGTGTGTGAGTTATAAATAGATAGTAAGACAATACAATATTACATTTAAATATTAAGAATTACAATGGGAATTTATGTAATTGTTTTAAGGTGGAATGATCATTACTTCATAAAATATTGATATTATAATGTTTTGTTTTTTTAATTTCATTAAATATAAAACGAATTTACTAATTTTATCCCGCTATTTGCAGGCAGTTTGATTGGCGTGGGTTCATTTTTAGTGGGAGGATGAACAAAACCTTAATTGATTTAAGTTTTACTTTTCCTTTATTGTAGTGGATAAACATAATTTGCAGAATGAAACATACAATATTATTGAAAAAATATTAATGCTAAATGAATTGAAAAGCAGAACATTCTATTAAAATGGATGTTCTTTTTAGTATGAAATTTTCAGGGGAAAGAATGAATACTTTTAAGTGAATTATTGAATAGATAAATAAATTATATAGGGGGAGAAAATGTGAAAGTAATTTTTCAAAGAGAAGGCGGAGGGAAAATTTTTGAGTCGTATGATGAAGATATAAGTAACCTATTAGCTATTTTAAAAGAAACGAAAGGGATTAAGATCGGGATGGTAGATTATGAGGTATTAAAATACGAATTAGAGTATTTTCGTCACCCCAAAAAAGCAGTAACAGAGAGGGAATTACATATAATAGTACAACCGAAATATATTTAATAATAAGGATTAATTAATTATTATTAGTGTTTTACAGTATGTACGAAAAGAGAGTGTTTAAATTGCTCTCTTTTCATAGAAATTTATAAGGAACGAATTGTGGTTCATTATAAATCTCCTAAATTTTGTGAGTTCGTTCTTTATAATATATGCTTTTATTTATAGATGGTTAATAAAATCGAAACATTATAACTTTTTAGTTTAGGCAGGGATTTTATATTTGAGTAGATAAATGTTTACATTAAGTATTTTTTATACGGATATTGGAGGAGTAAAGATGAGTTTAGCAAGTTATATTGGGTGCAATGTAGAAATTCCGTTAACAGATGCAGATTCTAATGATGTAATTGTTTTTGGACCGTGTTTTTCAGATGAAAGTATGCTTAAAATTGTACAAGAGTTTCAATTTCAAACAAGTTACACGTATGAGATTTCAACAATGTGGGGCATTGAACTTCATGAGTGGCAAAATGAAAAGGAGAAGAAAGAAGCTAAGAAAAAGCTATTAACTTTATGCTCGATTATGGAAGGGTATTTAAATGATGGGGACTATTTTGAATTATTCAGTTGTTGGGTTGGTGATGAAGATAAGGAACGAGTGGGAGAATTAAAATTAAAAATAAATCATTTTCATATAGATGAAATTTGTATTCCAGAAAGAACACTTGTCAGGATAGAAAAATAAATATAGAAATATACGTTATTAAAAAAAGCGACTTTACTTTGTATGAAGTCGCTTTTTTAGTTGATACGTGAACGTCCTATTAAATAGGAAGTAAGAAACGCATTTGATGAAGAAAAAATAAATGATTTAAATTATATTTTATTAAAAATATAAATATATCTCTTCTCAAAGGAACGTAGGTTCGTGTATAATTAGAACGGATGTTCTTTCGGTTGCAGATAGTATAAGAATTAGAAATATAGTGAAACTGTAATTAGCGGTGGGCATCGTCTACTGGTTATTAGCTTTCACCAATTGGGCGTTTATGGGCAGTTGATTTTCGCGCATGTGCTGAATTTTGAGGTGGGAGCTATATTGTCTGCTTATACGTGAAAAATATGAGCCAGCAATTATTAAAGAATAATTAAGGAATAATATGTGTGAGAGTGAATGGATGATCAAGGAGATAAAGAAATGAATGATGTAAAGGTGCAAAAAGAAGAAAGAGAATGGGTTCCATTTACAGTAATGTCGGAACAGTTGTTAAGTATGCGAAAAGTTATTGGAGAGAAATTTAAAGTAAAAAAACCGCTCTTAACAAAAGAAGAAAAAGAGAGGATTTCTGATAAATTATTAATGTCATTGTTGGCTGAGAAAGAAATATTGGTGACATATTTTGAAAATGGCTACATCCTTACTAGCTACATGACAGTGGTACATATAAATCCGCTAAAGCACATTATAATGTGCACTGACGCATTTTATAAAACTTACGTATTTAATACTACGGATATTATTGAAATAACGTAAAGAAAGCTGAAATTTAACTTTTAGCTTTCTTTACGTTATGTTAGATGTGGAACAGAAAAAATGAAACGAAAAAGCAGCTAGCTTCATACTAGCTGCTGAGCCCCAGGGAAAGGGAGAAAAAGATAGGGTACTCCAAAAATCAACAATAGCTGTGTAACAGCCTGATTATAGTATAGACAAATTTTAAATTTTTAAACAGAACGATGAAAAAATAGGGTTAGGCTGTACCAACTTGATTTTGATCTGCAAGGTCAGAATCAAATGTATTAGTCGCACTCACACCGTTAAAAGTATTAACAACAAAACCAACGTTTGAAGCACCAGATCCATTATAAGCCTTCGTATTTTCTTTCGGAGAGACGTTGTAGAAATCCCCTAAGTTAAATGAACCGTTACTATTTTGTACAACTAAATTCCCTACAACTGAGGGCATAGTTTTCACCCACTTTATAATCATTGGTTAACACTATTATATGGTCTTATAGTCCAAATGGTTCATGTGAAAAAATTGTGGAATAGTAAAACGTTTGAAGTGTAGCTCATAATAAAAGTGTGTTAAACTGAATGTAAGGTTTAGTAACTAAAATACAATTGTATAATTAGTATATACGAAAACAAAGGAGGCAAAATGTAATGAATAATGTTATAAAAAAAGTAGATTTAACAGATGCAAAATCAAGTAATCTTGTTGCACTTATTTATAGCAATGAAGTTATATTGGTTGAAGAAGCATTTTGTCCAAATGAAATAAAATTAAAGTTTAATGAAATTGCAATTTTATCATCTATTAAAACAGCGCATATAATGAAAGTATCTATCAGAAAAGAACTTGAAGCAATTTTTCATGACACTGGTGTTTTATTGGTGAAGCATAGTGTTGAGTATGGAAACAGTCAATCTATCACCATGCATTTTGAACAATTTAAAAAGTTGCAATATGAGATTGAGAAATTAAATAAAAGTATGTGATGAGACTAGATGAAGATTTTAAAAGTAATACCGAGATAAATAATGAATTCTTTAATATATAAACAAAAAGAGTAACTGTTATGGTTACTCTTTTTGTTTATATAAAAATTCTTACTAAAGTATGAAATGATTTCATACTTTAGTAAATGGTTGAATGAAAAGGGTGAGTGTAAAATATTGTAAAGGAGGAGATGGGCTTGAAGCGAAACAACATTGGGAAAATTGTAATTATAACAGGAGTGACGCAAGGTTTAGGTCGTGCAATGGTTGATCGATTTCATGAATTGGGATGGAGTATAATTGGCTGTGGACGTTCAAAAGATAAAATTGAAGAATTGAAAAAATATTACGGTAAGACACATGATTTTCAAATCATTGATGTTTCAGATTCTCAGCAAGTAAGTAGTTGGGCAAACTATATACTTAATAGTAATAAAGCACCCGATTTATTAATAAATAACGCATCGATCGTTAATAAAAATGCGCAATTGTGGAAAGTTCCAGCTCAAGAATTTGAAAATATAATGAATGTAAATGTAAATGGTGTAGTAAATGTAATAAGAGCATTTGTTCCGGCGATGGTAGCCAGGAAAGAAGGAATTATTATTAATATGAGTTCTAGCTGGGGAAGAGAAGGTGAAGCTGAGCTTGCACCATACTGTGCCTCGAAGTTTGCAATTGAAGGTATCACGAAATCAATGGCACTGGAATTGCCTCATGGTATGGCTGTTGTTGCTTTAGATCCGGGTGGAAGTATTAGCACGCCAATGCTATATTCATGTGCACCACAGTATGTAAATGAATCGCCTACACCTGAAATGTGGTCACATCATGCAATTCAATATATATTGAATATAACAATAGATAAAAATGGATATTCATTGACTTGTCCAGCATGTGTATGAAAATCAGTATCTTTTATGTATTTATATTATTAGCGATAAACGCTTTGCTCAAAAAAAGTACCTTAAAGGTGCTTTTTTGTATTAGTAACACATTATAGAATGCACAAAATTACATATAGAAAATAAATATGAGATAGAGGATGCCATTTGTGTATGTCGAAAGTATTAGAAAATTTTTAAATAGGTGATAAGAATGAACCTAAGCGGTTTAAAAGTGACAGGAGCGTGGTTTCAAGTAGGAGGAAATCTTACAGCGGCTATTGGGACTACAAGAGGATTTATTGGAGAAGAGGAAGTTGAATCAGATCTTGTAATTGTAGGAAGCTCGTTACAAGCCCTCGGGTATATATTACAAATTATAGCGAGTAATGATAACGAAGATGAAGCTGAAAGAGAAAACCAAAATAAGTGTTTGGAGAATAAGAGTGAAATGCTCGATAAAATGGGCATTGAATTATTGGCATTAGGGAATATATCAAATGTAATAGGAACATATTTTAACATAAATGAACAATTGAAAGAGAATGATTATCTCATAATTGTAGGGAATAGTTTACAATCGATTGGAGCTTTTTTAGGAGTAGAAGCGGCTTTACTTCAGATGAAAGCGATACAGAGAATTATAATACTAGGCAATTCTTTGCAAAGTTTAGGCGCTGGACTTCAAGCTTATCAAGGTATTGTTAATGTATTGAAGAATGGAATAGAAGATGACGATAATATGGTTGATAATAAAAATGAGAGAATAATAGCACTTATTGGTATTTGGATACAAGCAATAGGAACTATTATTTCTGCAATTGGATTAACTATAATAGAGAAAGAAGAAAGGTTAGAAAAAATAAAAATATGAAATTGTTTTTTTAAGGGGGTATGTAAAATTACAATTTTACATACGTAGAAATGTTGAAGTGGTAGGTTTTTTTGCATTGGAATAGAATATATACAGTAGAAAAGTTATTAGTGTATGAAGAGAGATAAAAAATACAAAACAAGGAGTTTTCAAGAGATGATGTATGTATTGGCAATTATTCTTCCACCTGTAGCCGTATTATTTTGTGGAAAACCATTTCAAGCAATAATTAATTTCATATTAACATTAATATTTTGGGTTCCAGGGGTTATACATGCGATATTAGTTGTGCATGATAAAAAAGCAGATCGGCGATTAAAAAAACAAATTCAAGCATATGATGAAATTAATAAGAGGGATAGAAGGTAATTGGATCGTGAAACTATATAAAAAAGAAAGGAGGATAATATTATTATCCTCCTTTCTTTTTTATATAGTGGTTAAGTTTAAATTTTTGTGTAGCGGTAAGAATTTTTAATATAAGTATTGTGATAATAACTTTTAGAGTGTGCGTTTAATAAACCAGTGTAAATGTTTTGAGGTACGTTAAAGAAATCATACATTCCATGCTTTAATTGAATGCGTAAAATCATTGAAAAAGGATTATAGCCAACAGCAACTATATTTTTTGAGATAACGGGAGATAATTTCATTCTTACGCAACTCCTTATTTTTCAGTTTTGATGATTTCTAGTAGATATTGAGGTTGTGGTATTGAAATCCTTATAATTAAAGAGGTATTATACTTATATGCAATATATTAAATGTTCGTTATACGTAATCATAAGGAAGTTCACACGAAGTACATATCGTTGTGCTATTTTTATTTCACCTTTGATTTATAAATAAGAAAATATTGACCATTTGAAAAAAAGGTATATTATTTATACGAGGTATTAAAAATTCACTTTTTACATTCTATGCTTTAAGGGGCAGCATTATTAGGAAATATGGAAGTGAAAATAGTTTGTATAAGAAGTATTCTAAAATTTATAATCTGTGAATTAGGAAAATATTGAATGCTCCAGGTCAATATACTTTTTTAATTAAATTCATTTTAGAAAGTGACCTCAATATTTTGAAGTAAATCAACGGGAGAATTGAAAGGCAGGAGAAAGTAACATGTCAGAAAATTATCGTTCTCGAGAGGAGCGACGACAAGTTAAAAAGAAAAAACAGCCAGCTTCTAAAACACAAAAACCAAAAGGTAAAACATCATTCTTTCGCAAGTTTTTAATTACTTGTTTATTACTTGGTATTGTTGGTTTAGTGGCGGGGGTTGCTACTTTTTTCGTAATGATTAAGGATGCACCAAAACTTGAGAAAGCAAAACTTGTTAATCCGTTATCCTCAAAAATTTATGATAAAAATGGCGATTTGGTATATGAATACGGGAAAGAAAAACGGACGAATGTTACGTATGATCAAATTCCTAAATTAGTAGAAAATGCATTTTTAGCAACAGAAGATGCACGTTTTTACGAACATAGCGGAGTAGACTTTAAAGGTACTGCACGTGCTGTTTTGGTAAGTCTTAAAGGAGATTACGGTTCACAAGGTGGAAGTACGATAACACAGCAGGTTATTAAAAACTACTTCTTATCGATGGAAAAAACATCAAAACGTAAGGTTCAGGAAATATATTTAGCGTATAAGCTAGAACAACAGTATTCAAAACATGAAATTTTAGAAATGTATTTAAATAAAATTAACTTAGGAAACCGTTCATATGGAATCGCAACAGCAGCACAAAACTACTATGGTAAAGAATTAAAAGATTTAACATTACCAGAAGTTGCGATGCTTGCAGGTTTACCAAAAGCACCGAATAACTATGATCCGACGAAAACAGAAAATATTCAAAGAGCAACAGAAAGAAGAGATGTTGTACTAAAATTAATGAATCGACATGGTTATATTACGAAAGCAGAAATGGAAGAAGCTTCGAAAGTTAAAGTAACAGATGGACTTAAGACTGCAACTGTACAAGCAATGCCATATCCTGCATTTATGGATGCGGTTGTGAAAGAAGTTGAAAAGGAATTGCCAGATGCTAATATTGGTTCT
Source organism: Bacillus basilensis (assembly GCF_050630465.1). NCBI lineage: Bacteria > Bacillati > Bacillota > Bacilli > Caryophanales > Bacillaceae > Bacillus > Bacillus basilensis. The sequence continues at coordinate 124,011 of NZ_JBNTQO010000001.1, forward strand.
GACGGTTTAGAAATTTATACAACTTTAGACATAGAAGCACAAAAGGCTGCCGACAGGATATTAGATACTAATATTATTAATTATCCAAATGATAAATTCCAAGGTGCTTTCACATTTATGGATACGAAAACAGGTGAGGTTCGTGCTATAGGTAGTGGGCGCGGTGAAAATAAAGCAGTATTTAAAGGGCATAATATGGCAATTGAATTAGATCGTGCAGCTGGTTCAACTATGAAGCCAATCTTTGATTACGGTCCTGCAATTGAATATTTAAAATGGGCTACGTATCATCAAATTGATGATTCTCCATTTAAATATTCAACTGGACAAGAACTTCGAAATGCGGACAGAAGTCATTTAGGCCCAATTACTATGCGTGAAGCGTTAAAAATGTCACGTAACGTTCCAGCAGTTAAAACTGCAAAAGAAGTAGGACTTAATAAATCAAAGGAATTCTCTGAGAAATTAGGTATTACATTTAATAAAGCGCCGGCAGAATCTACAGCTATTGGTACAAACGAAGTATCACCAACAGAAATAGCGGGTGCTTATGCGACATTTGGTAATGGTGGAAAGTATACGAAACCGCATTTTGTTAAGAAAGTAGTTTATCCAGACGGCAAATCACAAAGTTTTGGACAAAAACCAAAACAAGTTATAGCTGATTCTACAGCATATATGATTACTGATATGCTTCGCTCAGTAGTGACATCAGGTACTGGTACAGCGGCAAATATTAGTTCTTTAGATGTAGCTGGTAAAACGGGTACAACAAACTATGATTCAAAACAATTAGCGAAATTTAATATTCCAGAAAGTGCAACTCGTGATAGTTGGTTTGCAGGTTATACGCCGCAATATACGATGGCGGTATGGACTGGATATATGAAAGATGGTAAAGACGAGTATATTAGTAGTAAAAATACGAAAATCGCACAGTTGATCTTTAAAGAAATGATGAGTGAGTTTGCTACTGACAAATCACGCTTTAAAATGCCAAGTAGTGTAATTCAAGAAGGCAGTGAGTTACGTATAAAAGGTGAAAAACGTGATTCTTCTCCAAATATGAGCGTACCAGACACGACAGAACAACCAAAACAAGATCAGCAGCAAAAAACTGAAGAAGAGAAAAAGCAAGAAGAATTAAAGAAACTAGAAGAACTGAAAAAACAAGAAGAACAAAAGAAACAAGAAGAACTTAAGAAGCAAGAAGAACTTAAGAAGCAAGAAGAACAAAAGAAACAAGAAGAGCAAAAGAAACAAGAAGAAGAAAAGAAACAAAATGAACAAAATAATGGTAATGGTCAAGGAACGACACCTCCAGCAAATAATGGAGGAGGTCAAGGAAATACGACACCTCCAGCAAATAACGGAGGAGGCCAAGGAAATACAACACCTCCAGCAAATAACGGAGGAGACCAAGGAAATACGACACCTCCAGCAAATAACGGAGGAGGCCAAGGAAATACGACACCTCCAGCAAATAATGGAGGAGGCCAAGGAAATACAACGCCACCAGTGACCACACAACCAGATACAGGTGGTAATGCAGGAGAAGCCCCTGCTAATAATGGACAATAAGAAAATTTCATGAAAATATTAAAAAGCACTTAAGATTTGTAAAAATTACAATCTTAAGTGCTTTTTTCGTTTAAATGCAGTAGCTATGAGACGATATATTTTAAATATTAAATGTACCATAGAAGTTTTGGAAATAAATTGAAGGGAAATGATAAAAAACTTGAGACTGAGGTAGTGGAGGATAACTGTGGCTATGAAAGGTGGTACTACTTGGATGTGCGTCATGATGCCAAAATGAGGGAGTAACTTGACCGGGAATTTGATATTGTTGCCAAGTTGGGGGAAGTTCAATTCCTACATCGGAACTAGCAGTATGGACTGCAGGAACGTGTATCCCAGGAGTCGAAGGGACTACGGCAGTTACTCTTGAAGATACCCACATAAAATAATCACTCCTAATTTGTGATAATAAAGTAGTATATTCTTTTTACACATATAAAGGTACATATAGATAGGACTTTAGGCTAAAACATACATATAAAGTTGTAAGACCAATTTAAAATGATGATGGACCATTTATTATAAAAAGATACGTCTATTTACGGAAGGCAAAGGAACAAAGAAGCTGTAAAATGGAGGTGTTAATTGCAATAACTTACGTGTTTATGGAGGAATTCTAATGGAAAGATTATGGACGAAATCATTTATTCAAATGACTTTCGCAATGTTATTTTTATTTACAGGATTTTATTTACTTGTTCCAACGCTCCCGCTCTTTATTAAAGAGATAGGTGGCAATGAATCACAAGTTGGACTTATGATGGGAATGTTCACAATAGCTGCAGTTGTAATACGACCGGTTATTGGAGGGATGTTAGATCGATATGGTAGAAGATCTTTTATTATTTTCGGACTCATCTTTTTTGGGTTAACGATGTATTCTTATAATTTAGCGTCGACTATTGTCCTTTTAGCTGTTTTACGTGTTATTCACGGAGTAACATGGGCTGTTTCTACAACAGCTGTTGGAACAGCGATAACTGATATGATTCCAGATTCACGCCGTGGTGAAGGTATGGGTTGGTATGGGATGGCTATGACAATTGCAATGGCAATCGGCCCGATGATTGGATTATCGGTTGTACAAAATTATTCATTTCACGGCCTTTTCTTGTTAGCAACTCTTTTATCCTTTATGGCAGTCGTATTATCGTTAATGACGAAAATGCCATTTACAGCACAAAAAGAAAAAGAGAAAATGCAATTGTTTGAAAAATCCGTTTTATCCATTACGATTGTCGTTTTCTTTTTATCGTTTGCATATGGAGGGATTACGACGTTTTTACCGCTATTTGCATCGTCAATTGATGTGAATCCTGGGACATTCTTTCTTGTATATGCAGTTGCATTAACAATTATAAGACCAATTTCAGGGAAACTATTAGATGAATTTGGAGAAGTATTCATCATACTCCCAGCATTATGCATTACTATTTTAGCTATCGTTGTATTAACTCTTTCCAATGGTTTGACGGGTGTAATGATTGCAGCGATATTATACGGTATTGGATTTGGCTCAGCACAACCAGCTTTGCAAGCGGCGATGCTTACAATAGTTGATTCGAGCAAAAGAGGGGTTGCTAACGCTTCATTTTTTACTGCATTTGATTTAGGAATTGGATTGGGTGCAATTTTACTTGGAGTTGTTTCGCAAATGTTTGGTTACCGTATTTTATTTGCGGGTAGTGCAATTTCAGGATTAATTGCTTTAATTATTTTTATCGTTCTTGTAAAACAACGATTAAGTAAAAAAGAATTTGCGTAAACTGGAGGAACAAAGATGAAAATTTCAATTGATCATAAAGCTCTACAATGGTTTAAAGAAGAGTTACGTATAAAGCATGGTGAATCTATACGGTTTAATGTAAGATACGGTGGAGATAGCTCGATTCAGCCTGGCTATTCTTTAGGGATTGTTGCGGAGAAACCAGATGGGGGAATCGTGTCAGTTGAGAAAGAAGGCATTCTATTTTTTGTGGATGTTGATGATCTTTGGTACTTTCAAAACTATGATTTAGTTGTAGATTATCATGAGGAAACAGAAGAAATTCAATTTAATTACGTAAAATAATAACTTTATTAAAAATAAATAAATTGTATATGAAAATTATATTTAGAGAATAGTGAAATAAATATAATGCAAAAAACGAGCTGTATATGTTTACAGTTCGTTTTTTTATTTAGTAAAAGGAATTATAAAATAGATATATTTAATGGGATTATATGAATCAACTTTATATTTTGTTTTAAGGATAGGTAGAGAGAAGTCTGTCCTTTCTTTATAAAATATGAAAATTATTTTTGAAAAATTGTATTGTTACATCGATAAAAGTATAGGAAACTTATCATTATAAAATAAATTGAAATCTTCTAAAAACTCTGATACATTGAAATAGAAATGTAGTTTCACAACATTGTAAAGGCTTACAGTTATGTGCACGAAGATCTATTAGGATTGGAGGAAATAATGATGAAAGCTGAAGAAAAATTTTCCCCGGGATTAGATGGTATAGTGGCAGCGGAGACGAAGATCTCGTTTCTTGACACAGTGAAAGGTGAAATTGTAATTCAAGGGTATGATTTAATCGAACTCTCAAAAACAAAAGAGTATTTAGACATTGTGCACCTTTTATTGGAAGAACATCTACCGAATGAAGATGAAAAAGCAACACTTGAAAACAAATTAAAAGAAGAATATGCGGTACCAGAAGGTGTATTCAACGTATTAAAGGCATTGCCGAAAGAAACGCACCCTATGGATGGATTGCGTACAGGTGTGTCCGCACTAGCTGGTTATGATAATGATATCGAAAACCGTTCATTAGAAGTAAACAAAAGCCGTGGGTACAAGCTGTTAAGTAAAGTACCAAACATTGTAGCGAATAGCTATCATATTTTAAATAATGAAGACCCAATCGAACCTCTTAAGGAATTATCATATAGCGCGAATTTCTTCTATATGTTAACAGGTAAAAAACCAACGGAACTTGAGGAGAAGATCTTTGATCGTTCCCTTGTTTTATATAGTGAACATGAAATGCCAAACTCTACATTTACAGCACGCGTTATTGCATCAACGCAATCTGACTTGTATGGTGCTTTAACTGGTGCGGTTGCATCACTAAAAGGAAGCTTACATGGTGGTGCAAATGAAGCGGTTATGTACATGCTTTTAGAAGCTGGTAATGTTGAGAAGTTTGAAGAGTTGTTACAGAAGAAATTATATAACAAAGAAAAAATTATGGGCTTTGGACACCGTGTTTATATGAAGAAAATGGATCCAAGAGCTTTAATGATGAAGGAAGCTTTAAAGCAGTTATGTGATGTCAAAGGTGATTATACACTATATGAAATGTGTGAAGCTGGAGAAAAGATTATGGAGAAGGAAAAAGGAATTTATCCAAACCTTGATTATTATGCAGCTCCAGTATATTGGATGCTTGGTATTCCAATTCAACTTTACACACCAATCTTCTTTAGCTCTAGAACAGTAGGACTATGTGCGCACGTGATTGAGCAACATGCAAATAATCGATTGTTTCGTCCGCGTGTAAATTATATTGGCGAGCGACATGTGCTTAGTAAATAAGAACAACTGGGGAGTTGTTAGCGCCGCCCGCCAGATGGGTGTTTGACCGACACCCATCATTAATAATAACGAATTTTCGACAGAAAGGGAAGATTAGCATGATTAAAACAAATGAAATTAAACAAAAAGATGCATTATTAGAAGAAATTACGGATTATGTATTAAATAAAGAGGTTACTAGTGCAGAAGCATTTAGTACTGCTCGCTATGTATTATTAGATACACTTGGATGCGGAATTTTAGCACTTCAATATCCAGAGTGTACGAAATTATTAGGACCAGTTGTACCAGGCACAATCGTGCCAAACGGTACACGTGTACCAGGAACGTCTTACGTACTAGATCCAGTGAAAGGTGCATTCAATATTGGATGTATGATCCGTTGGTTAGACTATAACGATACTTGGCTTGCAGCAGAATGGGGACATCCATCTGATAACTTAGGCGGAATTTTAGCAGTTGCAGATTATATTAGCCGAGTTCGTATTTCAGAAGGAAAAGAACCGTTAAAAGTACGTGAAGTATTAGAAATGATGATTAAAGCTCATGAAATTCAAGGTGTGCTTGCTTTAGAAAACAGCTTAAACCGTGTTGGTCTTGACCACGTATTATATGTAAAAGTAGCAACAACTGCTGTAGTTGCGAAAATGCTTGGTGGAACACGTGAAGAAATCTTTAATGCATTATCGCATGCGTGGATTGATAATTCTAGTCTTCGTACATATCGTCATGCTCCAAATACTGGATCACGTAAATCATGGGCAGCAGGTGACGCAACGAGCCGCGGTGTTCATCTTGCAATGACTGCTCTAAAAGGTGAAATGGGTTACCCTACAGCATTATCTGCACCAGGCTGGGGATTCCAAGATGTATTATTTAATAAACAAGAATTAAAATTAGCAAGACCATTAGAGTCTTATGTAATGGAAAATGTATTATTTAAAGTATCATATCCAGCAGAATTCCATGCACAAACAGCTGCAGAATGTGCTGTAAAATTACATCCGGAAATTAAAGAAAGATTAGATGAAATTGACCGAATTACAATTACAACTCATGAATCAGCAATTCGTATTATTGATAAAGAAGGTCCATTAAATAACCCAGCTGATCGTGATCATTGCTTACAATACATTACGGCAATTGGTTTATTAAAAGGAGATATCGTTGCGGATGATTATGAGGATGCAGTAGCAAATGATCCACGTGTAGATGAATTACGTAATAAGATGGTTGTTGTTGAAAACAAACAGTACAGTTTAGATTACCTTGACCCGAACAAGCGCTCAATCGCCAACGCTGTTCAAGTTCATTTCAAAGATGGCACTGTAACAGAAAGCGTGGAATGTGAATATCCACTTGGACACCGTTTCCGTAGAGACGAAGCAATTCCGAAAGTTGTTCAAAAATTCACTGCAAATATGGCAGGTCATTATTCTAATAAGCAACAAGAACAAATTCATGAAGTTTGTTTAAATGAAGAAAAACTAGAAAATATGAATGTAAACGAATTTGTAGATCTATTCTTAATTTAATAATAGGGGGAATCTAAAATGGCTTGGGTTGTGGATAAACAGTCAACACAAGAAGAGCTTGCGAATCGCTTCCGAGCTTTAGTAGAAGCAAATGAAATTTTACAAATTCCAGGTGCTCATGATGCAATGGCAGCTCTTGTTGCGAAAAATACAGGTTTTTCAGCTCTTTATTTATCGGGAGCTGCTTATACTGCAAGTAAAGGGCTACCAGATTTAGGAATCGTGACGTCTACTGAAGTAGCAGAGAGAGCAAAAGATTTAGTAAGAGCTACAGATTTACCAGTTCTTGTTGACATTGATACTGGATTTGGTGGTGTACTAAACGTAGCGAGAACAGCGGTAGAAATGTTGGAAGCAAAAGTAGCAGCTGTTCAAATTGAAGATCAACAATTACCAAAAAAATGTGGACATTTAAATGGTAAGAAACTTGTTACGACAGAAGAATTAGTTCAAAAGATTAAAGCAATTAAAGAAGTTGCGCCAAGCTTATATATTGTAGCGCGTACAGATGCTCGCGGCGTAGAAGGCTTGGATGAAGCGATTGAAAGAGCGAACGCCTATGTAAAAGCAGGTGCAGATGCGATATTCCCTGAAGCGCTTCAATCAGAAGAGGAGTTCCGTCTATTTAATAGTAAAGTAAATGCACCTTTACTTGCGAATATGACTGAGTTCGGAAAAACACCGTATTATAGCGCAGAGGAATTTGCGAATATGAACTTCCAAATGGTTATTTATCCTGTAACTTCACTTCGTGTTGCAGCGAAAGCGTATGAAAATGTGTTTACTTTAATTAAGGAAACAGGTTCTCAAAAAGATGCACTTTCAAATATGCAAACGAGAAGTGAGTTATATGAAACAATTTCATATCATGACTTTGAAGAACTAGATACTGGAATTGCAAAAACAGTATTATCAGAGGATCAATAGATAAAACAACTAAGGCGATGAGAATACATCTTTGGCAAAACGAACTGCTTGATGTGAAAATTCATCGCCTTCTGTTTTCAAAAATAAGATATTCCACTCATCGTAGACGAGCATATGTAGTAGCAAGTAAGGCCGAAATGATAGGGGGATTCAGATGGAGAAAACGAAGTTACCGTGGGATGAATTTTTTTCACTTAATAAAGATGTGAATCATGCTTTCTTTACGCCAGAAGATTTTTCAGGAGATGAAGATTTAATTGCAAAAACGACAGAACAATTCGTTAAACAAGAAATTGTTCCACAAATGGAGAATATTGAACAACATAACTATAAAGTTTCTCGTCAATTATTTGAGAAAGCTGGAGAACTTGGATTATTAAGTATCGAGGTCCCAGAAGAATATGGCGGATTCGAATTAGGAAAGGCAGTTTCAGGGCTTGTAGCAGAAAAAATGGGATACGCTGGTGCATTTAGCGTTTCATTTAATATACACGCTGGTGTAGGTACATTGCCTTACATATATTATGGAACGAAAGAACAAAAAGAAAAATATTTGCCGAAAATTGCATCAGGAGAATGGGTTGGTGCTTATGCTTTAACTGAGCCAAATGCCGGTTCTGATGCATTAAGTGCAAAAACGAGCGCAGTATTGAATGAAGATGGTACTGCTTGGAAGTTAAATGGTGAGAAGCAGTGGATTACAAATGCTCATATGGCAGATGTATACGTTGTTTTTGCGAAGACAAATAAAGGAATGACAGCGTTTATTGTCGAAAGAACATGTGAAGGTGTATCCATTGGACTAGAAGAAAAGAAAATGGGGATTAAAGGTTCTTCAACGGCAACGCTTATTCTAGAAGATGTAGTAATACCTGCTGAAAATGTTTTAGGGGAAGTTGGGAAGGGGCATCACGTAGCTCTTAATATTCTTAACTTTGCTAGACTAAAGCTTGCTTTTGGAAATATTGGAACAGCAAAACAAGCAATTGGTTTGTCGGTTCAATATGGAAAAGAGCGAAAACAGTTCCAAACGGAATTAGTAGATTTTACGATGATTCAAGAGAAAATTGCAAATATGATCATTGCTACATATGGAGCAGAAAGTGCAGCTTATCGTACAGCAGGTGTAATTGATGAAGCAATTCATGAGAGTGATGAAGATCTTATGAAGAAAATGTCTCAATTTGCAGTCGAATGTGCACTGAATAAAGTGAACGCTTCTGAAACACTTGCTTATATCGTAGATGAAGCTGTACAAATTCATGGTGGTTACGGTTATATGCAAGAATATGAAGTAGAACGATTATATCGTGATGCTAGAATTAGTCGTATTTTTGAAGGAACGAACGAAATTAATAGATTAACAGTTGCCAAAATGTTAATGAAGCAAATCGAGCAAATAGAAGATACTAAAGTAGAAATTGATTTAGCGAATGTAGAAAGAAACCATCGTTACATTTTATTAGCAAAAAAATTGTTGAAACAATCTTTGAAAACGCTCTCTAAAACTCCAGGATTAAAAATTGATCAAGAGCAAGAATATTCACGTGTATTATCAAATATGTTAACGGACGTGTACGTCATGGAATCAGCATTTTTACGTACGAGTAAAGCAATTAGTAAAAATGGTGAAGAGAAAGAGCGTACGAAACAAATGATAACTGACGTTATTTGTGAAGAAGGCTATCGCAAAGTAGAAGAAGCGGCGATTTCTATACTTTCAGCGGCTGTCACAGAAGAACAAGATAGACACGTGATTTTAACTGAAATTCGTCAATTATTAGTGCCTTTATACACGAACGTATTTACAAAAAAGAGAGAAATTGCGAAAGCTATTATAAATCGCGGAAAGTATATTGTGTAAATAGGAGGAAAGCGATATGAAAAAGATTGGTTTTATCGGTTTAGGTAACATGGGTCTTCCAATGTCTAAAAATTTAGTTAAATCAAGTTACACAGTATATGGTGTGGACTTAAATAGAGATGCTGAAGCTTCCTTTGAAAAAGAAGGAGGAATTATTGGCTTATCAATCTCAAAACTAGCAGAAACATGCGATGTGATTTTTACAAGTTTACCTTCACCTCGTGCTGTTGAAGCAGTATATTTTGGACAAGAAGGATTATTTGAAAATAGTCACTCGAATGTAGTTTTAATTGATACAAGTACTGTATCTCCACAGTTAAACAAACAGTTAGAGGAAGCTGCAAAGGAAAAGAAAGTAGACTTCTTAGCAGCACCTGTTAGTGGTGGGGTAATTGGAGCCGAAAACCGTACATTAACGTTTATGGTTGGTGGATCAAAAGAGGTATATGATAAAACGGAATCTATCATGAGCGTACTAGGAGCGAATATTTTCCATGTTAGTGAGCAGATTGATAGTGGTACAACAGTTAAATTAATTAATAACCTATTAATTGGTTTTTATACAGCTGGTGTGAGCGAAGCTTTAACATTAGCAAAAAAGAACAATATGAATTTAGATAAAATGTTTGATATTTTAAATGTAAGTTACGGTCAAAGTAGAATTTATGAGCGCAATTATAAAAGTTTCATTGCATCAGAAAACTACGAGCCAGGCTTTACTGTAAATTTATTAAAGAAAGATTTGGGATTTGCAGTCGATTTAGCGAAAGAAAGTGAACTTCACTTACCGGTAAGCGAAATGTTATTAAACGTATATGAAGAAGCAAGTGAAGCTGGGTATGGTGAAAACGATATGGCTGCTTTATATAAGAAAGTTAGTGAACAATTAATTTCTAATCAAAAATAATAGATTGATAAACATCATAAAAAAAGGAGAGAATATAATGATTACAACTGAAATTAAACGAGTGAAAAATCATATTAATGGTGAGTGGGTAGAATCTACTGGTACAGAAGTAGAAGCAGTTCCAAATCCAGCAACTGGAAAAATTATCGCTTACGTTCCACTATCTCCGAAAGAAGATGTTGAAAAAGCGGTTGAAGCAGCAAAAGTAGCATATGAAACATGGTCTAAAGTACCAGTTCCGAATCGTTCAAGACAATTATATAAATATTTACAGCTTTTACAAGAAAACAAAGAAGAGCTTGCAAAAATCATTACGCTAGAAAATGGTAAAACATTAACGGATGCAACTGGTGAAGTACAACGTGGTATTGAAGCAGTAGAACTTGCAACATCAGCACCAAATTTAATGATGGGACAAGCACTTCCGAATATTGCTAGCGGCATTGATGGATCAATTTGGCGCTACCCAATTGGAGTTGTCGCTGGTATTACACCGTTTAACTTCCCAATGATGATTCCATTATGGATGTTCCCACTTGCAATTGCTTGCGGTAATACATTCGTATTAAAAACATCTGAAAGAACGCCACTTTTAGCAGAGCGACTTGTAGAGCTATTCTATGAAGCTGGTTTTCCAAAAGGGGTATTAAACTTAGTACAAGGCGGAAAAGATGTTGTAAATAGCATTTTAGAAAATAAAGATATTCAAGCAGTTTCGTTCGTAGGATCTGAACCAGTAGCTCGATACGTATACGAAACAGGTACAAAACACGGGAAACGTGTACAAGCGTTAGCTGGTGCGAAAAACCACGCGATTGTAATGCCAGATTGCAATCTTGAAAAAACTGTACAAGGTGTAATTGGATCTGCATTCGCAAGTAGTGGAGAGCGCTGCATGGCATGTTCAGTAGTAGCAGTAGTTGATGAAATTGCAGATGAATTCATCGACGTACTAGTAGCTGAGACGAAGAAGCTAAAAGTAGGTGACGGTTTCCACGAAGATAATTATGTTGGACCATTAATTCGTGAATCTCATAAAGAGCGTGTATTAGGCTATATTAATAGCGGTGTAGCAGATGGAGCAACATTATTAGTAGATGGCCGCAAAATTAAGGAAGAAGTTGGTGAAGGTTACTTTGTAGGTGCGACAATCTTTGATGGCGTAAATCAAGAAATGAAAATTTGGCAAGATGAAATTTTTGCTCCAGTATTAAGTATCGTAAGAGTTAAAGATTTAGAAGAAGGTATTAAACTAACAAACCAATCTAAATTTGCAAATGGTGCGGTTATTTATACGTCAAATGGTAAACATGCACAAACATTCCGTGATAACATCGATGCTGGTATGATTGGTGTAAACGTAAACGTTCCAGCACCAATGGCATTCTTCGCATTTGCAGGAAACAAAGCTTCATTCTTTGGTGATTTAGGTACAAATGGTACAGATGGCGTTCAATTCTATACACGTAAAAAAGTTGTAACTGAGCGTTGGTTTTAATAAAGAGTAGAAAGCCAAATCGGTTGTTAAATGAAAAACACCACTCTAAAGATGTGGTGTTTTTCGTCTTGTTAATTACTTTTTTCAAAAGCTAGTTTAATACCAAAACCAATTAAGACGATTCCAGTTAACCCTTGAATATAACGTTGCGTCTTCGGTTTTTTCATAAAAGCACTAATTTTATCAATTAAAAATATATAAAAAGCGAACCATATAACTGTTAAAATAAGATAAGTAAGGCCCATTACGAGAAGTTGGATAAACGTGTTATGATTTGGATTTAAAAATTGCGGTAAAAAAGTTAAAAAGAAGACTGCAATCTTAGGATTTAATAAATTTGTAAGAAACCCTTGGCGAAAACAAGAAGTATGCTCGTTTGCATTATTCAAAAAAATATCGTTCGTATCAACGCTTTCTTTGTTTCTAACTGCTAAAAGGGCTTTAATACCAATATAAATTAAATATAGAGCTCCAACGTACTTGAAAATAGAAAATAAAAGAGCTGATTTTACAATAAGTGCGGAAAGTCCGATTACTGCTGCTAAAGTATGAATCAATAGTGCAACGCATGTACCGAACACTGTTTTCACTCCACCGACTTTACCGGCAACTAATGTATTTTTTGTAGCCATTGCAGTATCAGGACCGGGTAAAATAATAAGACAAATAGACATAATGATGAAAAGAAAAAAATTTTCAATCATAGTCGCTCCTCCTTTTTTATTTTTAGAATATTTGATTAAAATTAGTGTAGCACACATTTTGATTTAATAAAATTAAATTTTATTAAAAAATATTAAATGATAAAGAGGCTATACAGTAGTGGAATTCCACTACTGTATAGCCTCAATTTTATCCCGCATGAACGGACGATTGGTAAGGGGCAATAATAAGTGGGCGATGAATCCCACTTATTAAAGTTTCTCTTTACGCATTAAGTAAGTTAAAGAACCGATTTACATCTTCTTCTGAAACATCACTTAACTGCTTATATTTATAATTCGGATTTTGATCTTTATCAACGACAACGGATCGTACGCCTTCAAAGAAGTCTTCATGTCTCATGAAATTCTTAGCAAGTACCAGGTCAGTAGCGAAACATTCTTCAACGGACTTATCTTGTCCATCAATAAACTGTTTTAATGTTACTTTTAATGAAATAGGGGATTTTGATAATAGTGTTTCTTTCGTTTTTAAAGCAAAGAAACTTTGATCTTTCTCCAATGAATGGATAATTTCTTCAATTGTATCGAAAGCAAAATGTGAATTAATTTCTTCTAATGAAGAAGCAAGCTCGCTTTCTAATTTTGAAGTAGTTGCAAATGTACGAATGACTTCTTTTAAATTAGTATGTACATCGTCTTCTTTATGCCAATTTACACTTTCAAGTTCAGTAAGGAAATTTGGTAATGAATCAGATGTCATAAAGTAATCAGCAGCGTTTATAAATAATACGTCAGCAGCTTTTAAAATAGATGCTGTTAAAGCGACATATCGGCCAGCAAAACCTGGAGCTTTATTTAAGAAATAAGCAGCACCGACGTCTGGGAAGAAGCCGATATTCATCTCTGGCATTGCCCATTTCGTACGCTCAGTTACAATTCGATATTTCGCACCATTTGTAAGACCGACACCACCACCCATTACAATTCCATCTAAACAAGCGATGATTGGTTTTTTATATTGATAAATATATGTATCAATTTCATACTCTTCTTCAAAAAAACGTTCCGCATGTTGCAATGCAACTTCATTTGAACGCGCTTCATAAAGAGTTTTAATGTCTCCGCCTGCACAAAAACCTTTTATGCCAGCTCCTTTTAATACGATAAGCGCAATTCGCTCATCATTTTCCCACTCTTTCAGTTTTTGCCCAATTGGTTGTAACATGTCATAAGATAAAGAATTAAGTGCTTTTGGGCGGTTTAAAGTAATTGATGCAACGCCGTTTTCACTAACAGAAAATAAAACGTGTTCAGTCATAATTCATCCTCCCTTATATATCTTCTTATTCTTAATTCTTGATACATACTGAAATGTCCTTTATAAATTTTGTCTAATGTTGACGGTACATGTTAATTTGTCCACTGCATATTTTGACGAGTTATATTTGCAGGATTTTGGAGATTGAAAATGAATATTACAACATTACTGTAATTGTAATTATTTGAATTTACCATGATAAACACGCTATTATATATGTGTAAATTGTAAATCCTCACTTTAAAAAGAGTATTTGAAGTGATTAAAATGAAAGAAAAATTGCTTTTCATTAGAAATAGAGAAAGGAGAAATCGGAATGCCAGTACCTTTACTATTGTCGGTGATTATTTTGTCTTCTTTAATAATAGGGATAACTCAGTATTTTCATCATACAGATACGACAGAGGAAGTGAAGGATAAAGTACGGCTTGTATTTCCGATTTTTATCATATCTCTTTCTTTTTGCATTCTATTAAATAAGGATGGATACATTGTTGCAGTATTTTCATTTTTTGTAGCGATCGTTTTCATTACAGTTTTATATTATATAATGAAAGACTTTATACAAAAATAAAGATGTCGCGGTAGACATTTTTATTTTTGTAACGAATAAAATTTCACATACCGCATTATATATAAATAAAAAACATTTAGAAATAGAAAAGTATGTACTTTGCCGTGTATTTACTTGTCAATCTTGCATAGCCAATATACTATTAATATTGTAGAGAGAGATTAGAAAAAGGGGTTGTATCTATCATGAAATTTGAGATGCACACAAAAATTATTTCAAATGAAAAAGAAGTAAGATTACATATAGAAGAAAACATATTTCAATTAAAATTGGATGGTTATCACTTATTTACAGTTCAAGAAATATTACCTTTATATAAATCAAATGAAGAAAGAATTGGCAGTGCAATGATACAAAAGTTAGAGTGGGAAAACGGGAAAACTACAATTAACTATCAACTTATATCACTAAAATCAGTAAATTAAAAGGAGCAGGAAACCATGAAGTTATTTCATACAGCGGATTGGCATTTAGGAAAGCTTGTTCATGGCGTGTATATGACTGAAGATCAAAAGATTGTATTAGATCAGTTTGTACAAGCTGTTGAAGAAGAAAAACCAGATGCCGTAATTATTGCAGGGGATTTATACGACCGAGCAATTCCACCTACGGAAGCAGTAGACTTATTAAATGATGTGCTGCAAAAAATAGTGATTGATTTACAAACACCAGTTATTGCGGTTGCAGGAAACCATGATAGTCCAGATCGTATTCATTTTGGAAGTAGTTTAATGAAGAAACAAGGATTATTTATTGTGGGACAATTTCAATTTCCGTATGAGCCAATTATATTAAATGATGAATATGGCGAGGTTCACTTCCATCTCGTTCCATATGCGGATCCAAGTATAGTTAGACATGTATTGAAAAACGAAGACATACGTTCTCATGATGATGCGATGCGTATTTTTATGAATGAGCTTTCTGAAACGATGGATAAAGAAGCTAGACATGTATTTGTTGGTCATGCATTTGTAACTTCTGCAGGAGAAGCGGAGGAGAATACAAGTGATGCAGAACGACCACTTTCAATTGGGGGTGCTGAATACGTAAATAGTCATTATTTTGATAAGTTTCATTACACAGCGCTTGGACATTTACATCAAGCGCATTTCGTACGTAATGAGACAATTCGATATTCAGGTTCGCCACTTGCGTATTCTATTTCTGAAGAAAAACATAAAAAAGGTTATTATATTGTGGAACTGGACGAAACAGGGGAAGTAACAATTGAAAAAAGGTTACTTACACCACGTCGTAAAATGCGAACAGTAGAAGCTAAAATAGATGAATTATTACAAAATCCAGTAAGTGAAGATTACGTGTTTGTAAAATTATTAGATGAAAATCCTGTCTTGCAGCCAATGGAAAAAATACGCTCTGTATATCCAAATGCAATGCATGTTGAAAGGTCCATTCAAAGACGAGAGTTCATAGAGTCAAATGAAGTAACTGTTTCAAGACATAAAACGGATGATTTATCTCTTTTAAAAGCTTTTTATAAAGAAATGAAAGGCTTAGATTTATCAGAAGAGAAAGAGCGTCTATTTGTAGAAGTATTACAAACAGTGCAAGAACGGGAAGGTGAACGAGGATGAGACCGATTCAGCTAATTATGACGGCATTTGGGCCATATAAACAGAAAGAAGTAATCGATTTTGATGACCTCGGAGAGCATCGTATTTTCGCCATTTCTGGGAATACTGGAGCTGGAAAGACAACGATTTTTGATGCGATTTGTTATGTGTTATATGGTGAGGCAAGCGGAGAAGAACGTAGTGATACGAGCATGCTTCGCAGTCAATTTGCTGATGATAATACGTATACAAGTGTAGAACTAACCTTTCAGCTAAAAGGGAAACGCTATGAAATAAAACGACAACTTGGGCATAAAAAACAAGGGAACAAGACGATCACGGGACATGCAGTAGAATTATATGAAGTGATTGATGAAGAGAAGGTTCCAGCTGTTGATCGTTTCCATGTAACGGATGTAAATAAAAAAGTAGAAGATTTAATTGGTTTAAGTAAACATCAATTTAGCCAAATTGTTATGTTACCGCAAGGGGAATTCCGAAAACTATTAACATCTGAGACAGAAAATAAAGAAGAAATTTTGCGTCGTATTTTTAAAACGGATCGTTATAAGCTAATGCGTGAGTTACTTGATCAAAAACGAAAACAATGGAAAGACGTCTTACAAGAAAAGCAGAAAGAGCGAGAGTTATACTTCCGTAATGTTTTTAAATTACCAATCCGCGATGGAGCATTATTAGAGACATTAGTAGAACAAGAACATGTAAATACACATCAAGTAGTAGAAGCATTAGAGCAAGAAACAAATGCGTATAAGGCAGAGGTTGAGCAATTACAAGTAGAACAAGATGTTCAATCAAAGCAATTAAAGGATGCTGAAACACGTTTTCATACAGCGAAATCTGTAAATGAGAAATTTATAGATTTGCAACAAAAGAATGAGAAATATAATACTTTACAAGAAAACCGTTCAGTTATTGAAATGAAAGAAACATCTTTTAAACGTGCGGAACAAGCGAAGCGCTTATTACCATTTGAACAATGGTACGAAGAAGCAATGCAAAATGAGCAGAAGGCTGAAAGTTTGTTAAAACAGATAATCGCTAAAAAAGAAAATATAACGAATAGCTTTGAACTTGCTCAGGAGAAATATGAAGCAGTAAAGAATAAAGAACCTGAGAGAGAAGATGCAAAAAAACTTGTTCAAAGATTAGAAGAGTTACAACCGATTATTGCATCGTTAGCTGAGAAACAGTTGCATTTACAAAATGCAGAAATTCAACTAGGGAAATTAAAAGAAAGTATGCAAAACTTAGATCGACAATTAGAGGAGCATACAAATCAAAAACAGCTAATGTATAGTGAATTAGAGCAACTAGAAAAAGCGCTTGAGCAATATGTAGCTAAAGTAGAAGAACTAACGAATATGCGAGAAGATGCAAAAGTTTTAAAGCAAGCATATGATGTTTGGCAAGAAAAACAAAAATTTGAGCAAGAAAAAGAAACTGCATTTACTAAGATGCAAGAGGCAGTTAACGCATATGAAAATATGGAACGCCGCTGGTTAAGTGAACAAGCTGGAATATTAGCTCTTCATTTACATGATGGCGAATCTTGTCCAGTATGTGGTAGCACGAACCATCCGAAAAAAGCTACAGAGCAAAGTGATGCAATCGATGAAAAAGAGTTAAATGATTTAAGAGATAAGAAGAATCTTGCTGAAAAATTACATGTTCAATTAGAGGAGAAATGGAATTTCTATCATCTTCAATATGAACAAGTAATAGAAGAGGTTAAGAAGCGAGGCCATCGCGCGAAAGAATTAGCTGAAACATACAGTGCACTTGTTCAAAAAGGAAAACAATTAGCAACTGAAGTAAATACGTTAAAAGCAAGCGAAGAAATGCGTAAGCAAACAGCTGTGAATATAAAAAGCGTAGAAGAAAAAGTAGATGCACTCCAGAAACAAAAGCGTGAAGTAGAAACAGAGCAGCATCGTATAGAAATGGATTGTATGCAGCTTCGTACGTCATATGAACATGATAAGAAAAATATTCCAGATAACTTACAAACAGTACCAGCTTGGAAAGTTCAGTTTGACCAAGCAACGCAACAACTTAGGTTAATGGAAGATGAATGGAAGAAAGTGCAGGAAGCGTATCAACATTGGCAAAATGAACATATACGTATACAAGCAGAACAAGAAGGTGCTTCTAATCAATTTGAAAGTGCAAAATTGAAAAAAGAAGAGACTTTCGCGCGCTTTATGAAAGAGCTTGAACAAAGCGGATTTGCAGATCAAATCACGTATAAAGAAGCAAAATTAAGTGATGCCGAGATGGAGATATTACAAAAAGAAATTCAAGGTTATTATTCATCTCTTGAAGTGCTTGCAAAACAAATTGAAGAGTTACATGCGGAATTAAAAGATAAAGAGTATATGGATATTACAGCGTTAGGTGAACACATAACAGAATTACAAATTAATCTCGATATTATTAAAGAAAAACGTCAACGTGTGCAAAATGCGGTAACATATATTTCTGATTTACATGAAAATATTAAACGTATTGATGAGCAAATTCATGAGGAAGAAAAAGAGTTCCAAGAACTTGTTGATTTATATGAAGTAATGAAAGGTGATAACGAAAGCCGTATATCATTTGAGCGTTACATCTTAATAGAGTATTTAGAACAAATTGTTCAAATTGCAAACGAACGATTACGTAAATTATCAAACGGACAATTTTATTTAAAACGAAGTGAACGAGTAGAAAAGAGAAATCGTCAAAGTGGATTAGGGCTAGATGTATACGATGCATATACTGGTCAAACACGCGATGTAAAAACATTATCTGGCGGAGAGAAATTTAATGCATCCCTTTGCTTAGCACTTGGAATGGCAGACGTCATTCAAGCGTATGAAGGTGGTATTTCCATCGAAACGATGTTTATCGATGAAGGATTTGGTTCATTGGATGAGGAGTCATTAACAAAAGCAGTTGACGCTTTAATTGACTTACAAAAATCAGGCCGATTTATCGGTGTCATTTCACACGTTCAAGAGCTGAAAAACGCAATGCCAGCTGTATTAGAAGTAACGAAGCAGAAGGATGGGTGTAGTCAGACGCGGTTTGTGGTGAAGTAACACCTTTAATCTGTCTAATTTATCCAGCGTTTTTAACGATATTTTAGGCCTGAGTCACACTGGCGGTCACATTTTTCGAATACTTCGCCGAGTTTTTCAATTACAGAATGTTGCATATCGGGTGCTACGAGAATCGAACGTGGAAGGAAGAGTTAGGTTGAAGTCGGTGTATTTATCACTAGCGTTTTCTTTTTCGTATTCTATAAACTTACGATGAGACTTTAGTTCTTCAACCAAAATTGGCGGAAAGTAAATTGTACGTATACTAGTAATAAAATAAAAACAAGCTCTCCATACTGAGAGCTTGTTTTTATTTTTACGATTGTGAAAATAAGAATTCAGGGAATTCAACTGAATCAGGTGAATTCCTTACATGTTTTTGGATAGCACCAACTACTTTAAGAAAATAATAATTTGCCCCTTCACCTTTAGCTGGTTCTAATTCTACAGATTTTTTTTCTAGTTTATTAAATTGAATTTTCCCTGCTTTTTCTTCATCTTCACAAGGGAAAAAACGATAAACGACTTCCTCTTTATTTTCATACTCTTTAAATAAGTCTACACAAACTCCCATATTATCAATCTCCTTATTGGTTAAAATTATAAGATAAAAAGAAAAAATGTAAATACAGAAATTTTAGATTAGTACAATGATATTTATGTAAAATAAAATCTACCTTATTGTAAATAAAGCCTATGTATACGCGAAATTTTTACAATTCTTCCGATAGTACTTATGTGAACGATCGTAATAATAGTTTGACATATTAAGCGCGTACCTCCTTTTTAGTACATGCTATGCGGAGAATGAAAGCTGTGTTTGGGCAGTAAAGTGTGATGTGTAGATAGGGGAAAAGAATCATGCTCAAAGTATTGTTTATGATTTTCTAGTATAGAACTTATTATAATAAAATAAATGCCACCTCTTTATAGAGGAGGCATTTATTTGTTATTTAGAATTAGATAACTCACTTAGGAGTTATCTGTAGAACGCGGTGTATTCTCCAAACGATTATAAGCTTTAAAAGCCGAATTTGCTGATATAACACCAACACCACCCACTAAAAATAAAGCTGACCCACTGACCAATATGATATGACTAACATACGTTTCACGTGATTCTTCAACTTCTTCTTGTAACATTGTTGGCATTTGAATTCCCTCTAAACAACATTTGTTTTGTAGATAGTATATACAAACGCCTAAAATATGTTAAAATCACTGGATAGTGTTAGGAGGAAGTATATAGTTAGAGGTGAATTGTTTGAAAAATCTTCATTACAAATTTATGCTAACTTCACATAGAGCACATATTAACATTGTATTATGTATATGTACCAAATAAATAAAGTGAATTGAATGTATTTCTGTTTTTAAAAATTTAAAATTCTATTATTTTTATATAAAGGTTTCACATCGGAGTTTTAAATATTTTGGAAATAGATCTAAATAAAAGGAATTCATATAAAAGGGGAATGTCTTATGACAACATATACGAGTGAAATGAGAAAAGGTTCAGTTTCAGAAGAAGATGTAGATATTTTAAAAATTATGGCACACCCAATCCGTTTACAAATTGTAAATGAATTAAGTACGAGAAAAACTTGTAATGTAACGCAATTAACAGAATTACTGAATATTCCACAATCGACTGTTTCGCAACATTTATCAAAAATGAAAGGTAAAGTGTTACGAGCTGAGAGAAGAGGTTTAGAAATTTATTATCACATTAACAATTTAAAAGCGAGTAAGATTGTAAGTGTTTTAGGATATATAAACTAATGAAGTGTTTTCATATAAAATAGCCGCTGCTGGTGAGCAGGGGCTATTTTTTGTTGTATTATGTATTCGTATTTAAAATTTTATAGTTTTTATGATTTACAATTGTTCGATCAAATTCAAAAGTACCACCGCTTACATCTGTAATTTCAACTAAGACCGATTCAGTATATAGTTTTAGTACAGATCCTGTAATCTTTAAATTATTTCGTTGAAAAAGTATAGTATCCCCTACGTTTGCTTTCATAGTACCTCCTCATTAAAGACAGAAATATTTTTTATTATATATATTAAACCACGTATAGGTATATTAGTGAATATTTAGTTTTATTTATCAAAAAAATATTTGTGGTTTTTTTAAATAAAGTACATCGTAGTGTGAAAAAAATTTCTGTTTGTATCGGAAACTTAAAGTTTTACAATCTAGCAATGGTATAAAATGAGACATAATTTTTATAAAAGAAGATGATAAAAAAGTTGTAAGCCCCATTGAAGCTAACCATGATAAAAGCTACTTACGTATTTAATCAGTAGTTTTTTGTATTTCGTCCTTCGTTTTCTGTAACTGATTCCATGTTTTTGACGCTCTATCTTGTAAGTGCTTACATAAGCGGGAACATCTTATACAATGAAGGTGTTAAATCAAAAGAGGTGACCAAAATGAACATAAAAAAACAAGACTTAGCGAAAAGCATTGAAATAGAAAGAGGAGGCGGAAAGGTATGAAAAAATCAACTGTTAATCCATGGCTTGTTGTCCTTGGCACAGTCATAGTACAAATGGGGCTTGGAACGATATATACATGGAGTTTATTCAATCAGCCTTTAGTTAGTAAATACGGTTGGAGTCTTAACGCAGTTGCTATAACTTTCTCAATTACTAGTCTTTCCTTAGCATTTTCAACTTTATTTGCGAGTAAATTGCAAGAAAAATGGGGACTTCGTAAACTTATTATGGTAGCTGGACTAGCATTAGGACTAGGATTAATACTTAGTTCACAAGCTTCCTCATTAATATTGCTTTATGTACTAGCAGGAGTTGTTGTAGGGTATGCAGATGGTACAGCATATATCACTTCACTATCCAATTTAATAAAGTGGTTTCCAATGCGAAAAGGTTTAATTGCTGGTATTTCTGTCTCTGCATATGGTTCAGGTAGCTTAATCTTTAAATACGTTAACGCACAGTTGATTGAATCAGTTGGTGTATCACAAGCGTTTATATACTGGGGTTTGATTGTTACAGCTATGATTGTAATTGGCGCTTGCTTAATCCATCAAGCTTCAGATCAAGGAGCAGTTCATGAAACGAAAACTCAGGAATATACAACGAAAGAAATGTTAGGCACAAAACAAGTATACTTATTATTTATTATGTTATTTACATCATGTATGAGTGGCTTATACTTAATTGGTATGGTAAAAGACATCGGTGTTCAACTTGTAGGACTTAGCGCAGCAACAGCAGCTAATGCAGTGGCTATGGTTGCAATATTCAACACATTAGGTCGTATTATTCTAGGACCATTATCGGATAAAATTGGCCGTTTAAAAATCGTTACTGGTACTTTTGTTGTTATGGCGAGTTCAGTCTTAGTTCTAAGTTTTGTAGATTTAAATTATGGTATTTACTTCGTATGTGTAGCAAGTGTAGCGTTTTGTTTTGGTGGAAATATCACTATTTTCCCAGCTATTGTTGGTGATTTCTTCGGTATGAAAAACCATAGTAAGAACTACGGAATTGTGTATCAAGGATTTGGATTTGGGGCGCTTGCAGGTTCCTTTATCGGTGCACTTCTAGGTGGATTCAAACCAACCTTCATGGTGATCGGTGTATTATGTGTCGTGTCATTCATTATCGCAATTTTAATTCAAGCACCTAAACAGAAAAAAGAACAAGAAGAAGAGTATCGCAGCGTAGCATAAGTATATAAATCTTCTATAACACTATAATTACGAAAAAGCATCCTGTTAAATAGGGTGCTTTTTTGAGTTATTTTAACAAGGTTAAATTACTTTTTGGTTTTTTTTGCATATGAAAGCGAGTGAAATATCCATTTGGATTATACTGGAATATAATAAATCGATACATCGTATTTGAAATATGTATTAAATCTTAAATAATAAAGAAAACATTCATTGATGTTTGCAAGATATATTTTCAGAAAAATATTGAGAAAATAAATACTTGAGTTTTTCAGAAAGCATTATAAATAAACGTATCTATAGTTTATATTCTTCAATTTTAAAATGAGGAGTTTGAATTTTATTTATAATGTAAGTACTTATTAATACTTTTAGATGTAATTGTATTGAAAATCACTAAAATATTTTATCTGAAAAATAAAAATAGGTTGACAAGTTTATTGAGAAAGATTATCATTTCGATGTAAGAACGTTAAATGAAAAGCATTATCAATGAATAATATTTTAATGAAAAGTACACTTGACCAATTAGTTTAGTAAGTGTATTATTTTTTACATCGATAATGATAATCGTTATCATTATTTGTTTAATTAGATTAATTTTCAAATGAAAGGATAGAGGAAATGAACTTAGGGGAATTTGATGGGAAAACTGTTTTAGTAACAGGTGCAGCTCAAGGTATAGGTAGTGTTGTTGCCAAAATGTTTTTAGAAAGAGGAGCTACAGTTATTGCGGTTGATCAAAATGAAGAGGGGTTAAACGTACTTTTTAATAAAAATGAATTAAATGAAACACGTATGAAAACACTTCGTTTAGATGTGAGTGATAGTACCGCTGTTGAAGGTATAGTAAAGCGTATTGAAAATGATATAGCACCAATAGATATATTAGTAAATGTTGCTGGGATTTTACGTATGGGAGCGATTCACTCTTTAAGTGATGAAGATTGGAATAAAACATTCTCTGTAAATTCTACGGGAGTTTTCTATATGTCCCGAGCAGTAAGTAAATATATGATGCAAAGAAAGTCAGGGGCAATTGTTACAGTTGGTTCAAATGCAGCAAATACCCCGAGAATGGAGATGGCAGCGTATGCTGCATCAAAAGCTGCCACGACGATGTTTATGAAGTGTTTAGGTTTAGAACTTGCAGCTTACAATATTCGCTGTAATTTAGTATCACCAGGTTCTACTGAAACTGAGATGCAAAGATTACTATGGGCTGATGAGAATGGAGCTAAAAATATAATTACTGGTTCTCAAAATACATATAGACTCGGAATTCCATTACAAAAAATCGCACAACCTTCAGAAGTTGCTGAAGCAGTGTTATTCTTAGCTTCAGATAGAGCAAGTCATATTACAATGCATAATTTATGTGTCGATGGCGGTGCTACGTTAGGAGTTTAATAAAAAATTCAGGAGGTAATTATACTATGAATGAACATACAGCTGTAAAGGAATTGTCAGAAAAACTTTTAGAAGATTATAAGACTGAATCTTCATTCTTTTTTGCTTCACCAACTCGAACGATATTAGCAGAAGAAGAGTTTACTACAGTAAAGCATCCTGAAATTGAAAGTTTCCCAGAGCTTGTGCAAGCGACATTAAGTAATGCGAAACAAGCTGGAAATCCAAATCCTATCGTTGTGGGTGCTTTGCCATTTGATCGTAGAAAAGAAGTCCAACTTATCGTACCAGAATATAGCAGAATTTCTGAGCGTTTACAATTGGATACAACAAATCAGCTTGAAATAAATGAGAATTTAACATTTGAAATGACGCCAGTACCAGACCCTGAAGTGTATATGAATGGTGTGAAGAAAGGAATTGAAAAAATACAGGACGGTGATTTAAAGAAAATCGTTCTATCTAGATCGTTAGATGTTAAATCTTCCGAAAAGATTGATAAGCAAAAACTTCTTCGAGAATTAGCAGAGCATAATAAGCATGGTTATACATTTGCTGTGAATTTACCGAAAGATAAAAAAGAGAACAGTAAGACGTTAATTGGAGCAAGCCCTGAATTACTTGTTTCACGTAATGGTATGCAAGTTATTTCTAACCCGTTAGCTGGTTCAAGGCCACGTAGTGAGGACCCAGTAGAAGATAAAAGAAGAGCAGAGGAATTACTTTCTTCTCCAAAAGATTTACATGAACATGCGGTAGTAGTTGAAGCGGTTGCCGCTGCACTTCGTCCGTATTGTCATACATTACATGTTCCAGAAAAGCCATCAGTTATTCATAGTGAAGCGATGTGGCATTTGTCTACAGAAGTGAAAGGTGAACTTAAGGATCCAGATACTTCTTCTTTACAATTAGCAATTGCCCTTCATCCTACGCCAGCAGTTTGCGGAACTCCGATGGAAAAGGCAAGAGAGGCTATACAGCATATTGAGCCATTTGACCGCGAGTTCTTTACAGGAATGCTAGGGTGGAGCGATTTAAATGGAGATGGTGAATGGATTGTTACAATTCGCTGTGCTGAAGTGCAAGAAAATACACTTCGATTATTTGCAGGAGCGGGAGTTGTTGCTGAGTCAAAGCCAGAAGATGAGTTAGCAGAAACCTCTGCTAAATTTCAAACGATGTTGAAAGCTTTAGGGTTAAATGATAGTTCACTTAATGAAAAATAGGGGGAAGAAAAAATGTTAGAAGGTTATACGGAATGGCCAAAAGAATTTGCAAATCGTTACCGAGAAGAAGGTTGTTGGCTTGGAGAAACATTTGGTTCGATGTTAAAAGAGCGTGCTGAAACATATGGAGATCAAATTGCAGTTGTAAGTGGTAATACGCATATAACGTATAGTGAGCTTAATAAAAAGGTAGATCGCTTAGCTACAGGCTTACTGAATTTAGGAATAAAGAAAGAGGACCGAGTTGTAATCCAGTTACCTAACATTATCGAGTTTTTTGAAATATGTTTTGCGCTATTTCGAATTGGAGCGCTTCCTGTCTTTGCACTGCCTTCACATCGAAGCAGTGAAATTAGTTATTTTTGTGAGTTTGGCGAGGCGAGCGCTTACGTTATTTCAGATAAGGCTCTCGGTTTTGATTATCGAAAACTAGCAAGAGAAGTGAAAGAGAAAGTGCCAAATTTACAACATGTAATTGTAGTGGGAGAAGAAGAAGAGTTTGTGAACATAAATGATCTGTATATGGATCCCGTCTCATTACCAGAAGTTCAGCCAAGTGATGTTGCATTTCTCCAATTATCAGGAGGGACAACCGGTCTTTCTAAATTAATTCCTAGAACACATGATGACTATATTTATAGTTTACGTGTTAGCGCTGAAATTTGTAATTTGAATGCAGAAAGCGTCTATATGACAGTTCTTCCAGTAGCACACAATTACCCAATGAGTTCTCCAGGGACATTTGGAACTTTCTATGCAGGTGGAAAAGTGGTATTGGCAACTGGTGGTAGTCCAGATGAGGCATTTGCTCTTATCGAAAAAGAAAAAGTTACAATTACAGCGCTCGTTCCGCCATTAGCAATGATATGGCTTGATGCTGCATCTTCTCGTAATAACGATTTATCGAGCCTAGAAGTAATTCAAGTAGGTGGTGCTAAATTTAGCGCTGAAGTTGCAAAACGTATACAACCTACATTTGGATGCAAGTTGCAACAAGTTTTCGGTATGGCAGAAGGGTTAGTAAATTACACAAGATTAAATGATCCGGAAGAAATCATTATTCATACACAAGGTAGACCGATGTCTATATTCGATGAAGTAAGGGTCGTTGATGAAAATGATAACGACGTTAAATTAGGTGAAATAGGTAGTTTATTAACACGAGGGCCATATACAATTCGTGGCTATTATAAAGCAGCAGAGCATAATGCAAGATCATTTACAAAGGATGGATTTTATCGTACAGGTGATCTTGTAAAAGTAAATGAACAAGGTTACATCATTGTAGAAGGAAGAGATAAAGATCAAATTAACCGTGGTGGTGAGAAAGTAGCTGCGGAAGAGATTGAAAATCATCTATTAGCACATGATGCAGTACATGATGTAGCGATTGTATCTATGCCTGACGATTATTTAGGAGAACGTATTTGTGCATTTATTATAGCTCGTGGACAAGCTCCGACTGTAAGTGAATTAAAAATGTTTTTAAAAGAACGCGGTATAGCAGCTTATAAGATTCCAGATCGAATTGAATTTATTGAATCATTCCCGCAAACAGGAGTCGGGAAAGTCAGCAAAAAAGAACTACGTAAAGTCATTGCTGAAAAACTTACTACAGTAAAACAATAATAAAAACCGGAAGGAAGTGATTAGATGGCTATTCCATCTATTTCAGTATATAAAATGCCAATTGAATCAGAACTACCAAAAAATAAAGTGAATTGGACACCAGACCCGAAACGTGCAGTACTTTTAATTCATGACATGCAAGAATATTTTCTTGATGCATATAGCGATAAAGAGTCACCGAAAGTAGAGCTCATTTCAAATATCAAGGTGATAAGAGAAAAATGTAAGGAACTTGGCATACCAGTTGTTTATACAGCACAACCTGGTGGACAAACGTTAGAACAACGAGGGTTATTACAAGACTTCTGGGGTGACGGTATTCCTGCTGGACCAGATAAAAAGAAAATTGTCGATGAACTTACTCCTGACGAGGATGATATATTCTTAACAAAATGGAGATATAGTGCATTTAAAAAGACAAATCTATTAGAAATTTTAAATGCACAAGGAAGAGATCAACTCATTATTTGCGGTATTTATGCGCATATTGGCTGCCTTTTAACAGCTTGTGAAGCATTTATGGATGGAATTCAGCCGTTCTTTGTAGCAGATGCAGTTGCTGATTTTTCACTAGAGCATCATAAACAAGCATTGGAGTATGCATCTAATAGATGTGCAGTAACGACATCAACAAACCTACTATTAAACGATTTACAAAGTGTAAAAGGTGATGAGAGTGAAGGAATCACTATACAGGAAGTGCATGAACTAGTTGCACAACTACTTCGTGAGCCAGTAGAGAGTATTGATATTGATGAGGACTTACTAAATAGAGGGCTTGATTCGGTCAGAATTATGAGTTTAGTAGAGAAGTGGCGTCGTGAAGGGAAAGAAATCACTTTTGCAGATTTAGCAGAACGCCCAACTGTTTCCGATTGGTACAGTTTACTATCTTCACAAACAGCACAGGTGCTGTAACAAATAGACTACATAATAAAGGGGTAGTAAAGAATGCCTAACAGTCAAAAGATTCGTCATTCGTTATCATCAGCGCAGTCTGGTATGTGGTTTGCGCAACAATTAGATCCGCTTAATCCAATTTATAATACTGGGGAATATGTAGAAATAAACGGAAATATTCATCAAGAAATTTTCGAACTAGCTGTGCGTAAAGTTGTAATGGAAGCAGAAGCACTTCATGTTCGCTTCGAAGAGGATGAAATTGGCCCATGGCAAGTTATTGAAGAATCACAGTTTCATATGCATTTTATTGACGTTCGTAAAGAAGAAAACCCTGAAGAAGCTGCTAAAGTATGGATGAAAAATGATTTATCTATGCCAGTCGATTTGAAAAAAGATACTTTATTTACTGAAGCACTTATTCAAGTTGAAAATAATCGTTTCTTTTGGTATCAGCGCATCCATCACATTGTGATGGATGGCTATGGATTTTCACTTCTTAGCCAAAAGGTAGCGAATGAGTATACATCACTTATTGAAGAAACAAACAAGAATGAAAAGCCATTTGGTTCTCTTGCAAAAGTTGTGCAAGAAGGTATTGCGTATCGTGAATCTAAACAATTTCAGGAAGATCGTGCTTTTTGGTTAGAGAAGTTTGCAGATGAACCGGATGTCATAAGTTTAGCAGAACGAGCACCGAGAACAACAAATGGATTTTTACGAGAAACAGCGTATTTATCTAGTTCTAGTACGAAAACTTTATTAGAAGATATCAATATTTCGTTAACAAGTTGGCCGGAATTCATTGTCGCTGTAACAAGTATTTATATGCATAAATTAACAGGTGCAAATGATATTGTTTTAGGTTTACCGATGATGGGACGTCTAGGTTCTGTATCTATTCATACACCAAGTATGGTAATGAATTTAGTACCACTGCGCCTCACTGTAACTCCAAATATAACTCTTGCGGAATTATTACAGCAAGTTTCTAAAGAAATCCGAGATGTACGTCGCCATCATAAATACCGTCATGAGGAATTAAGAAGAGACTTAAAGTTACTAGGTGAAAATCAAAGGTTGTTTGGACCGTTAGTGAATGTTATGCCTTTTGATTACGGGCTTAATTTTGCTGGAAATCGTGGTATTACGCATAACTTATCAGCAGGACCTGTAGATGATTTATCGATAAATGTATATAAATGTTTTGATCAAAATGAGCTAATGATTCATTTTGATGCGAATCCCGAAGTATATAATGACGCGGAGCTAGCAGTGCATAAAGAAAGATTTATGAATCTATTTGAATTAGTAATAAATAATTATGAGAAAAACGAGTCGATTGGAAAAATAAACATTACTCTGCCTGAAGAAAATCATAAAGTTTTATTGGAATGGAATGAAACGAAGGAAGACGATGAGTTAATCAGTCTACCTATATCATTTGAAAAACAAGTGCAAAAAAATCCAAATAAACTTGCGATTACTTGTGACGGTGTAAACCTTACGTATAAAGAGCTAAATGAACGAGCGAATGAACTAGCACATTATTTAGTAGAAGAAGGAATACGACCAAACCAGTTTGTAGCTTTAGTGTTCCCTAGATCAATAGAAATGGTAGTTAGTATGCTAGCAGTCTTAAAGGCTGGTGCAGCATATTTACCAATAGATCCAGAATACCCAGCAGAAAGAGTTAATTATATAGTAAATGATTCAAAACCAGTTTGTATCATAACACATTCATCTGTTTCATCTAAGTTAGTTATAGAAAATGATATGAAAAAAATTGTATTAGATGAAGAAGAAACGAAACTAGCGTTACATACATATTCTCGCATGAATATAGCATGTAAGAATAATGTATCACTTTTAAACCCAGCCTATACAATATATACTTCAGGCTCAACAGGAAACCCAAAAGGTGTAATTGTTTCTATGAGAGGTTTAAGCAACTTTTTAATAGCTATGCAACAAAATTTTTCATTAAATGAAAATGATCATTTATTAGCAGTTACAACGTTTGCGTTTGATATTTCTGCTCTAGAAATTTATTTACCTCTTATTAGTGGTGCAAGTTTAACAATTGCGCAAAAAGAAGACATACAAGAGCCTTCTGCATTAACGACACTTTTACAAGAAGAAAGAGTGACCATTATGCAGGCTACACCGACGCTTTGGCAGGCGTTAGTAACTGATTATCCAGAAAAGCTACAAGGGCTAAGCATACTTGTTGGTGGTGAAGCTCTTCCAGCGCATTTAGCAAATAAATTAAAAGAATTAGGTTGCTCAATAACTAATTTATATGGACCAACTGAAACGACGATTTGGTCTACTTTTATGAACATTGATGAAGGTGAAAAGGGTATACCTCCTATTGGAAAGCCAATTTGCAATACAGAAGTGTATGTATTGGATGCAGGGTTACAACCAGTTCCACCTGGAGTTATTGGTGAACTATATATTGCAGGGGAAGGACTTGCAAGCGGATATTTAGGGAAACCTGAGTTAACAGCTGAACGGTTTGTTGCAAATCCTTATGGAGAATCAGGGAAGCGCATGTACCGTACAGGAGATCTTGTGAAATGGCGTAATGATGGTGCGTTAGAGTACATTAGTCGCGCAGATCATCAAATTAAAATCCGTGGATTCCGAATTGAATTAGCTGAAATTGAAACGGTATTACAACGACATGAAAATATTCAACAAGCGGTAGTAATGGTACGAGAAGATCGCCCAAATGATAAACGCATCATTGCGTATATCGTTGCAGAAGAAGAGGAACCGATTAATCTTTCAGAAATTCGTTCTTATGTTTCAGAAAGTTTAGCGAATTATATGATACCATCGGCATTTGTTGTGCTAGAAGAATTACCATTAACGCCAAATGGTAAGGTTGACAGAAAGAAATTACCTGCTCCTGATTTTAATGGAATGAACAATGAGAGGGTTGCTAGAAATCCGAAAGAAGAAATATTATGTGATTTATTTGCAGAAGTACTTGGTGTTTCTCGAATTAGCATTGATGATAATTTCTTTGAAATGGGTGGACATTCACTTCTCGCATCTCGTTTAATGGCAAGAATTCGTGAAACGTTAAGTGTGGAATTAGGAATCGGGAAACTATTTGAATCACCAACTGTTGCCGAACTGGCGAAACAATTAGACTATGCAAAAAGCGCAAGACCAGCTATTCAGAAAGCAAGTAGGCCAAATGAAGTTCCACTTTCATTTGCACAGCGCAGGTTATGGTTCTTAAATTGTTTAGAAGGTCCAAGTCCTACTTATAATATTCCGCTAGTCATTCGTATGAATGGAATATTGAATCGGGAAGCATTACAAGGTGCTTTTTATGATGTAGTTGAGAAACATGAAACACTTAGAACAATTTTCCCTAACGTATTAGGAAGTTCCTATCAAAAAATTTTAGATATGGAAAACTTAAATCTAGAAATGGTTATAACTAATACATGTAAAGATGAATTAGAAAGTGTACTTTCAGAGGCGGTAAGATATAGTTTTAACCTCGATTTTGAGCCGGCAGTTCGTTTGCAACTTTTTACAGTGAGTGAAAACGAACATGTATTATTAATTCTATTACATCATATTGTAGGTGATGGCTGGTCATTACAGCCGTTAACGAGAGATTTTACAGCAGCGTATAAAGCACGATGTCAAGGTGACAGAGTTCAGCTGGAGACACTTCCAGTTCAATACGCAGATTATGCACTTTGGCAACAGCAATTGCTAGGTGATGAAACGACACCAGAGAGTCTTATTTCAACACAATTAGATTTTTGGAAAGAAGAACTTAAAGGTTTACCAGACCAAATGGAATTACCTACAGATTTCCAGCGTCCAATTGAGACAAGTTACCGCGGGGAAACAATTCATTTTCATATAGATGAAGGTATGCATAGTAGGTTAGTAGAGCTTGCACGTAAAAATGGAGTTAGTTTGTTTATGGTGCTACAAGCAGGGCTTAGTGCACTATTTACAAGATTAGGTGCAGGCACTGATATACCAATTGGAAGTCCGATTGCTGGAAGAAATGATGATGTACTTTCAGATATTGTTGGTTTATTTGTAAATACATTAGTGTTACGTACAAATACTTCAGGAGATCCAAGTTTTAAAGAATTATTAAATAGAGTGAAGCAGGTAAATCTTGTAGCTTATGAAAATCAAGATGTTCCATTTGAAAGACTTGTTGAAGTGTTAAATCCAGTACGTACTCGAAATAGCCACCCGTTGTTTCAAGTTATGTTAGCTTTTCAAAATACACCAGAAGCAACGTTTAATGTACCAGATTTAGAAGCGAGCCTTGAAATTCAAAGCGTCGGTTCTGCAAAATTTGATTTAACATTTGAAATTAGTGAGAGTAACGAAGGTGATGGTACTCCAAACGGTTTACATGGATTACTAGAGTTTAGTACCGATTTATATAAACGTGAAACGGTTCAAAAACTAATAGAACGATTCATTTTGTTATTAGATGATGCGGCGACAAATCCGGATCAATCCATTGGCAGATTAGAAATATTAACTTTAGCAGAGAAAAATACAGTATTAGAAAAGTGGAATGGTGGTTTTCAAATTGCACCAGAAATGACATTGCCACAATTATTTGAAAAGCAGGCTCATATAAATCCAAACTCTATTGCTGTTGTCTTTGAAGATAAGAAATTAACTTATGAAGAGTTAAATAAAAAAGCAAATAAAATAGCTCGTTTGTTAATAGCAAAAGGAATCGGTCCTGATCAACTCGCTGCTTTAGCAATGCCGAGGTCTTTAAATATGGTTGTGAGTTTACTTGCGGTTCTTAAAGCAGGAGCAGGTTATCTTCCATTAGATCCAGATTACCCGTCTGATCGTATTTCATTTATGCTCCACGATGCGAAACCATCATGTGTTTTAACAAATTCAAATGTGGAAATTGAATGTGATGAGGAACTGAAAATTTTAGTTGATGATGTAAAAGTAATAGAAGAAATTGAGAAATATAGTGAAGACAATATTGATGAAATGGAGCGTGTGAAGCCGTTAACTCCTTCACATATTGCTTACGTTATTTATACGTCAGGTTCAACAGGTAGACCGAAAGGCGTTATGATACCTCATCAAAATGTAGTGAGACTTTTAGGAGCAACTGATCATTGGTTCCAATTTGACGCAGACGATGTTTGGACGATGTTCCATTCATACGCTTTTGATTTCTCGGTTTGGGAAATTTGGGGGCCTTTGTTATATGGAGGGCGTCTAGTCGTAGTACCACATACTGTAAGTCGGTCGCCGAAAGAATTTTTACAACTTCTTGTTAAAGAAAAGGTAACTGTTTTAAACCAAACTCCATCAGCGTTCTATCAATTGATGCAAGCAGATCGTGAAAATGAAGAGATTGGCCAAAAATTATCTTTACGATATGTTGTTTTTGGAGGAGAAGCACTTGAGCTAAGTCGATTAGAAGATTGGTATAGTCGACATTCTCATAATGCACCAAAGCTTATTAATATGTATGGTATTACGGAGACGACAGTACATGTTAGTTATATTGAATTAGATGAAATAATAGTCTCTTTACGAGCAAACAGTTTAATTGGGTGTAGTATACCTGATCTTAAAGTATATGTGTTAGACAACTATTTACAACCAGTGCCACCTGGAGTAGTTGGAGAAATGTATGTTGCAGGTGCAGGGCTTGCTCGTGGATATTTAGGAAGAGCAGGCTTAACTGCAGAACGGTTTATTGCAGATCCATTTGGGAAGCCAGGTACAAGAATGTATCGTACTGGAGACTTAGCGCGTTGGGGTCAAGATGGGACGCTAGATTATATAGGACGTGCAGATCACCAAATAAAAATTCGTGGATTCCGAATTGAGTTAGGGGAAATAGAAGCGGTAATAATGAAACATCCTAAAGTTGAACAAGTCGCCGTTATTGTAAGGGAAGATCAACCAGGAGATAAACGGTTAGTTGCTTATATCGTTGCATCAAATAATGAAATGATTGATACGAATGAAATGCGTCAGTATGCTGGTGGTAGTTTACCAGATTACATGGTTCCATACGCTTTTGTTATAGTAAATGAGTTGCCTTTAACTCCAAACGGTAAATTAGATAGAAAGGCATTGCCAGCTCCAGAATTTATCGCATCATCTTCTAGTCGTGGACCAAGAACACCGCAAGAAGAAATGCTATGTGACTTGTTTACAGAAGTTTTAAGTGTGCCTCAAATTGGAATTGATGACGGATTCTTTGATCTAGGTGGCCATTCACTTCTTGCAGTACAGCTTATGAGCCGTATTAAAGAAGCACTTGGGGTTGAACTAAATATCGGAACTTTATTTGCGGCACCTACTGTTGCAGGTCTTGCTGAAAGACTTGCAGTGGGAAATGGACAAAGTGCACTTGATGTGTTGCTTCCATTACGAGCAAGTGGAGACCAATTACCACTATTTTGTGTACACCCAGCAGGTGGATTAAGTTGGTGCTATGCAGGACTTATGAAATCTTTAGGTACAGATTATCCAATCTACGGTGTACAGGCACGTGGTATTGCTAAAAATGAAGAACTTCCAAAAAGTTTAGAGGAGATGGCAGCGGATTATTTAAAACACGTTCGTGAAGTACAGCCTCACGGACCATATCGTTTACTCGGTTGGTCGCTCGGAGGAAATGTTGTTCATGCAATGGCAGCGCAACTACAAAATGAAGGGGAAGAAGTAGAATTACTCGTTATGCTAGATTCTTATCCTGGCCACTTCCTACCGAATACGGAAGCACCAACTGAAGAAGAGGCGTTAATCGCATTACTTGCTTTAGGTGGATATGATCCAGATAACATGGATGGTAAACCACTTACGATGGAAAGTGCAGTTGAAATACTTCGTAAAGATGGAAGTGCATTAGCAAGTCTTGAGGAAGAGACTATTTTGAACTTGAAAGAAACATATGTAAATTCGGTAGGGTTGTTAGGGAAGTATGTACCGAAAGTTTATAACGGAGATATTTTATTCTTTAGATCTACTGTTATACCAGACTGGTTTGATCCTATTTCTCCAAATACGTGGCTAAATTACTTAGATGGGAAAATTGTACAACACGATATTGATTGTAGACATAAAGATTTATGTCAACCAGGACCACTTACAGAAATTGGACAAGTATTAGCGGAATATTTGCAGAATAAGAAAGGGGTAAGTACAGTATGACGAATCCATTTGAAAATGATAATTACACATATAAAGTATTAATGAATGAGGAGGGCCAGTATTCTCTCTGGCCTGCCTTTCTCGATGTACCTATTGGATGGAATGTCGCACATGAAGAAGCTAGTAGACAAGTTTGCTTACAATATGTTGAAACTAACTGGAAAGATTTGAAGCCAAAAAGTTATCAAGCTGGCGAAAAAATATTAGTAGGAAAACGATAATGAAGGTAAAAATAAATCCAAAAGTAGTTGTAAGTATCGTTTATATTACAGCGATGTTTATGGCTGCAATGGATGCAACAATTGTAAATGTAGCATTACAAACGATAAGTAAAGAACTACAAGTGCCGCCATCTGCGATGGGGACGGTTAATGTTGGGTATTTAGTTAGCTTAGCTGTTTTTCTTCCAATTTCCGGTTGGTTGGGAGATCGCTTCGGTACGAAAAGAGTATTTCTAATCGCTCTTTTCGTATTTACAACTGCGTCTGCATTATGTGGAATAGCGAGCGATATTACTTCATTGAATATTTTTCGTATCATTCAAGGTGCTGGCGGGGGGCTTTTAACACCAGTTGGGATGGCGATGTTATTCCGAACATTTTCGCCAGAGGAAAGGCCGAAAATTTCACGGTTTATTGTATTGCCAATTGCTGTCGCACCGGCAGTAGGACCAATTATTGGCGGTTTTTTTGTAGATCAAATGTCTTGGCGCTGGGCATTTTATATTAATTTACCGTTTGGAATCGTAGTGTTACTATTCGGTCTTCTATTTTTAAAAGAGCATATTGAAAAGTCAGCTGGTCGTTTTGATTCTCTCGGTTTTGTTCTTTCAGCACCAGGATTTGCGATGATAATTTATGCACTTAGTCAAGGACCATCAAAAGGCTGGGTTTCTCCAGAAATTATGAGTACTGGGATAGCTGGGATTGTATTTATTACATTGTTCATCGTTGTAGAACTTAGAGTAAAGCAACCGATGTTAGATTTACGATTATTAAAAGAACCAGTCTTTAGAAAAATGAGCCTTATTTCATTGTTTTCATCCGCTGGTTTACTAGGAATGTTATTTGTTTTTCCACTTATGTATCAAAATGTAATAGGAGTTTCCGCACTGGAATCAGGCCTTACGACATTTCCAGAGGCGATTGGGTTAATGATATCGTCACAGATTGTGCCATGGTCATATAAGAAATTAGGAGCTCGAAAGGTAATTTCTATTGGATTAATTTGTACGGCGATTATCTTTGTTTTATTAAGTTTTGTAAATCACGATACGAACCCATGGCAAATTCGGGCATTATTGTTTGGCATCGGTATTTTCTTAGGTCAGTCTGTTGGAGCAGTTCAATTTTCTGCATTTAACAATATCGCACCACCTTCTATGGGGAGAGCGACTACTATATTCAATGTGCAAAATCGATTAGGTTCAGCGATAGGAGTTGCTGTTTTAGCTAGTATACTAGCCGGTTTTGGAAATAACAGTGCACAACATAATGCTCATTCAGATTTCTTGCCATATCAAGCGGCATTAATTGGATCAGCAATATTTTTACTCGTAGCATTACTATTTTCTTTACGTATTTCTGATAAAGAGGTAATGTCAAAGAAGAAAGAAAAAATGTTATCCGTATCAAAAAAACAGAAAGCACTTGTCAATGAATAACAATTGATATTCGTTGTATAAAGGAGAGTTTACATGATAGAAAGTAAAGTTGTAGATTCTATACCAACTTTGAATGAGAATGATTGTCAAATATGGTGGGGGAGAATTTCAGATTTACAATCATGGCATTACTATTTACTAAATGACGTTGAACGAGAGAAAGCAAATTCATATCATTATTCGGCAGATCGTGCCCGTTTTATAATAGGTTGCGTAATTAGTAGATTAGTTCTTGGGAAGATACTTTCTATGTCGCCAGTGCAAGTGCCGATTGATCGAATGTGCCCAGTATGTAAATTACAACATGGCAGACCGCAATTATCAGAAGGAATGCCACAAATATCGGTTTCACATTCAGGTGAGTGGGTTGTTGTTGCATTTACAAAGTCTGCACCTGTAGGCGTTGATGTTGAACAAATGAATCCAAATGTAGATGTTATGAAAATGGCAGAAGGCGTATTAACAGACATTGAAATAGCGCAAGTTATGAAATTACCTAATGAACAGAAAATAGAAGGTTTTTTAACATATTGGACTAGAAAAGAAGCAGTGCTCAAAGCGACAGGTGAAGGACTAATGATTCCACCAGTGGATATTACTATCTCAGCCCCAAATGATCCTCCAAACTTGTTAGTTTTTAAGGATAGACATGAGTTAGTAGAAACTACAATGATTGAAGATATAAGACCAAGTGTAGATTATATGGCTTCAATTGCAATATTTAGTAAAGAAGTAACTAAAATCACACAGATAGACGCAGTAGAGCTTTTAAATTATAAATAAGTTTAATAAAATATCTTATAGAAGAGGTGTTCCTCATGTTAGTAGCGGAAAATAGAACAAATGAATTCACTTATAATGTACAAGCAATTAAAAATATTTTATTTGCTGGAGATACATCATCTATTCATGCTTTAGAAAAGTTATTGAATGATACAGTTCAGTTTGATGTCCTCGAACAAGAGGTACTTGATAGACAATACATTCCGAAAGAAGCAAAGAATTTCTTTGATAAAAACGGAACATTTCTTTACCGTGTATCTCATGTTAGTTATAAAGGAAAAGTGTTATCTGAAAATCTAATTTTTGCGGACACTTCGTTTTTACCAAATACAATTAAGAGTGAATTAGAGAGTGGAAACATTCCAGTTGAAAAACTTATAGAAAGGATGAAAGTAAGAAGAAACGTATTATACGAGGGGTATCAGCCTTCTGGAAATATTATTGAATTATTTGATGGATGCTCTGTTGCAGCGAATGTGTATCCAACAAGAAAATATCAAATTGTAAGTAACTGCAAATGTATATTTTATATTTGTGAAGTGTATCATGCAGAGAATATAAAGGAATTACTAAATTAAAACAAGAAACCAGCCTATAAAATGGCTGGTTTCTTGTTTATTTCACAGCTTCTTTTAACTCTTTACCTGCTTTAAATGCAGGCACTTTACCAGCAGCGATTTGAATTTCTTCGCCAGTTTGTGGATTACGTCCCGTACGAGCAGATCTTTCACGCACTTCAAAAGTTCCAAAGCCGATTAATTGAACTTTATCGCCAGATTGTAATGCAGTAGCAATTGTGTCAAATACAGATTGTACAGCTGCAGAAGCATCCTTTTGAGAAATATCAGCTGATTGTGCGACATTTTTAATTAATTCTGTTTTGTTCATGTTTTCACCTCATAAAAAAATTTTTTGGAATGAATGATTTAGTATAATAGTTAGTAAAGATAAAGCTATTTATATTGTTAGAAAGAATGCTATATAGTTATGTTAATTTCGTTGCAAGAAACTGAATCCCTGCTAATAATTAGGGATTAATTAAGAATTGATGCATAGAAAACGTTGTAATATGAGGATGAGGGGGAGTATACGGATGATTTTTCGTGAAAAGGATGAGAAAGAAAGTATATTAATTCGTCAACATGATCATGGTTTTTTAGCTGGAGAGATTGCGAAGCATATAAAAAAAGATTTTTTTGAAGATGACACATATTTAAAAGAGACAATTGATGCAATATATGAGCATGATAGAGGATGGATAGAACTTGATAAAGTACCAATTTTGAATGATGCTAAAAATATCCCATATACATTTATGGATTGTCCAAGTTCATTACGCTTTGTCTTTTATACGATTGGTTTGAATGAAATTGAAGATTCCAATCCATACGGAGCATTACTTTGTAGTAAGCATTTTTTATCATTTCCATTAAATGAGGAAGATGAAGAGATGATGTCATTTTATACAGGGGAATTGGAACGACAAAAAAGAATATTGAAAACACTAACAAAAGAACAATTTGCGATGTTCGATAAACATTATAGATTATTAAAGTTTTGCGATGAACTTTCTTTATATGTCTGTATGAATAAACCAGGGGTAGAAAAGAAAGATGAAATTGATTTGTTTAAAGATGGTTTTGAAGGAACAGAAATGTTTAATAGTAAAGAGGGGAAACCTATTCAAGCTGAATGGATAGATGAGGAAACAATTCGGATTACACCGTTTCCATTTCAAACGGAATTTCATACGTATGTAAAATATAAAACTATAGATAAACGTGAAATTGAAGAAAAAGGAATTGTAAAGGCTGATAGAGAATCAGAAATGAAGAAACAAACTATTCGTTTCATACAATAAGGAGGCGATTTCGATTGAAAGAGTACATGTTAAAACAGGTGGATTACCATGCTTGGGCTAATATACGATTATTCAATCGACTAAAAGAATTACCAAATTATGAGACTGTTTTTAATGAACAGATACAGAGTGTATTTCCATCAATCAAAGAGACATTTGCGCATATTTATATTACAGATCAAGTGTGGTTACACATATTGCATGGTAAAAGTATGAATGAAGCAATACAAGACCGAGAAAATTTACGAAAACAAATCGAAACTAAATCGTTACATGAATTAGAAAAAATGTTTGAAAATATGACAAATCAATATAAAGACTTTTTAAGTACAATACAAGACGTGAATGCTGTATTTGTTATTGAGAATCCATATGTAGGGAAATTAGAAACTTCAATTTTAGAGTTGGTACAACATGTCGTAAATCATGGTACATATCATAGAGGAAATATAACAGCGATGCTTCGCCAACTTGGGCATTCGTCGATAATGATGGATTTTGTACTTTATTTACATATGGTGCAGAAAGAGGGAGAGTAATATAATTTGTAAGAAGGAGAGACTTTAATTGTAAAAGTCTCTCTTTCAATTTTATCCCGCTTTAATGGTAGAACGACTGATTAGAGTTTTACTTTATTTCTTAAGAGGCTTTATTTTCTTGTAATTGCTTAGCGTATTGTACCGCCTTATATGCATTAACTCTACCATTTTTCCAGTACGTACCTGTACCGCTAATTTTATCAGAAGTTGACTCAATAATTTGGCGGATTTGTGTATTGCTATAACCTTGATTCGCTAAAAGAGAAGCGACTCCTGCAACGTGAGGTGTTGCCATAGACGTACCACTTAATGATTGATACGTGCTACCTTTATATGTGGAATATATATTTGAACCTGGAGCTGCAACATCTACCCAGCTACCATAAGTAGAAAATGAAGATTTTCTATCTAATTGGTCTGTAGAAGCAACTGCAATTACTTCGCTGTAATATGCAGGGTAATTTGCTTTTGTATTTCCAGCATTTCCAGCAGCTGCAACAATAACAGAGCCTTTATTCCATGCATATTGAACAGCTTGTTGTAATGCAGTCCCACCATTTGGAGCTCCTAAACTTAAACTAATTACTTTTGCACCTGAATCAGCAGCTTCTCGAATACCTTGCGCTACTGCATCAAGAGTCCCACTTCCTTGATTATCTAATACGCGGACAGCATAAATTGAAGTTTGTGGGGCAACACCAGCAATTCCGACACTATTATTCGTAAGTGCTCCAGTAATTCCAGCGCAATGTGTACCATGACCATTACCGTCATCAGAAACATTGTCGTTATCAACATAATCATGCCCGTAAATTACTTTCGAAGCTAAATCAGGGTGTGAACCTTGTACTCCTGTATCAATAATAGCTACTTTTACACTAGAATCACTTCGTTGACTATCCCAAGCTAGTGGAGCTTGAATTTTTTGTAATCCATATTGATTTTTATAATATGGATCGTTCGGAGTCCAGAAGGAGTGAACGTAGTAATTCGGCTCTGCATATTCCACATCTGGATTGTTTTTATAACTTTTTATCTTTTCTTTTACAGTACCTTTCGAAAATTGAACGACTTCAAAACCTAACTTATCATCTTTAGATAAAACATTAGCACCAACAGACTTATGAAAAGATTGCACATTACTTAAAGATGCATTTTGTTTGAACTTAACGATCAATTGGTTAGGGACGTAATCAGTAGATGATGTTTCAGCACTTGAAGTATTTGTGTTAAAAAAGAAACCACCGATAATAAACGATAAAACAGATAGGAAAACAATGATTTTGTTTTTCAAAAGATTTTTCCTCCCTTTTGTTGGATAAGTTTTTCAGCGACGCTTTAATGTCGCATTCCTTTTCAACTATATAGTTAGACCATACGATTTATGTCATTTATGTGAAAAACTTTTAGTGGAATAAAAAAGGGAAAGATTGATATAAATATATTTTTAATGATATTTACTGAGTAAGAAAACGAAAAAAGGAATGCTCATTATGTATGAGTCATTCCTTTTTTATAGATTAACTTGCCTGTTTTTTATGACTGTCTTTTAATTTCTCTGCCTGTAAAAAGCGATTCGTTTCTGCGACAACAATACCACTTAACCCAATAAGACCAATTAAGTTTGGAATCGCCATAAGTCCATTTGCAATATCAGCGAATGTCCATACGATGCCTAGTTTTAAATTAGCTCCAATAGCAATCATGACGATAAAGATTGCTTTATAATATTTAACAGCACTTTCTCCAAATAAATAAGCCACGCATTTCTCTCCGTAATACGACCATCCTAAAATAGTAGAGTAGGCGAATAATATAATTGCGATACCGAGAATCATACTACCAGCAGTGCCAAATACAGATTGGAACGCTAGTGTTGTAGCTTCAACGCCAGTTTTACCTGATTTCCATGCACCTGTAGTAATTAATACAAGTCCTGTAATTGTACATACAATAAACGTATCTAGAAAAGTACCAGTCATAGAAACTAAAGCTTGCTTTGCAGGCGAATCAGTTTTGGCAGCCGCCGCGGCAATAGGGGCACTCCCTAAACCAGCCTCGTTCGCAAATACACCGCGCGCCATTCCAATTTGAATAGCTGATGCAACTGTTGCTCCGATAAAACCACCAGCAGCTGCAGTACCAGTAAATGCACCAGAAAAAATAAGTGAAAATGCTTCTGGAATTTGATCGTAGTGATAGAAAATAATAATAAGACCAGCAATGATATAAAAGAAAGCTTTAATAGGAACGATATATCCTGTCACTTTCCCGATTTTTTTAACTCCTCCTAAAATAACAATAGCGATTAAAAACGACATTAATATACCAGTTAGAGCAGGAGGGAAAGAGAAATTAATTCGCATTGCCTCTGCAACTGAGTTAGATTGCACCATA
Source organism: Bacillus basilensis (assembly GCF_050630465.1). Taxonomy (NCBI): domain Bacteria; kingdom Bacillati; phylum Bacillota; class Bacilli; order Caryophanales; family Bacillaceae; genus Bacillus; species Bacillus basilensis. The sequence continues at coordinate 166,474 of NZ_JBNTQO010000001.1, forward strand.
TTACCGATACCGAAAGAAGCAGTTGTACCGAATATGGCGAATAAAACAGCAAGCCATTTCTTACCTAAACCACGTTCTAAATAGTACATTGGTCCACCCGAATATTCGCCATTTTCATTACTAACACGGTATTTCACCGCAAGAATTGCTTCGGCATACTTTGTTGCCATCCCGAATAAAGCAGTAATCCACATCCAAAAGATTGCACCAGGTCCACCAATCGTCACAGCAGTTGCAACACCAGCTATATTTCCCATACCAATCGTTGCCGCCATGGCTGTCATAAGTGCTTGGAAGTGGCTAATATCTCCAGAGGAAGATGTATCTTCTGATTTTTTAAAAGCTAGTTTGTGAGCGTATAATAGTTTACTAAATTGTAAACCTTTTAAACGCACTGTGAGAATGATACCAGTACCAACGAGTAACAACAAAGTTGGTAATCCCCACACATAATGGTTAATTTGTTCTAATGCTTTACCTACTGTCTCCATCTTTATTCTCCTTTTTTAGAAAAAATAAAAACCACTTCAAGTAAATGAAATGGTCTCTGGAGAAACAAGGAATAGAAAAATAAACCGATACAAATCGGCATTTTCTTTCGCTTGTCTCTGTCCTTTTTACCTGAGAGATTATCCGCTAAAATAACGGATTTGCTCCTTCGGCGCTCGTTTTCCTCCGCGCTATATAAGCGAGAGGGAGTCTCTCCAGAGATTCGTCCCCATGCAGTTCTACTTGTAACCAAGACCTGAGAGTTTCAAAGTTGATTCAGCAACTTTTTGCCCCGTCGGTAGATCAATAGATCTTCTCCTGAATGGTTCATCCGAATTATAAAATTAATAACTTATACGCATTGAATGTGTATAGAATCAATAAAAACATTATAGATATACAATTAGTAAAATGCAATCATTTTTTATTTTAAAATAGTAAAGCATTCTATTTTTTCGAAATTCCTAATTTTTCTTCAACTTCAGATAAAATTGATAAAGCGATGACAATATGCTGATCCGCAAGTTCTAAAGCATGTCTAGTATTTTCAATTGTTTCATTGGATGGAGTAGAGTTGTTTGCTCCGTCTATAATTAAATCCGCCGTGTTTTTCATAAATTTAGAAGCAGTTCTAAATTCAGTTGTGAAATAAACTAGTTGTTCTTGTATTTGTACTTCCGATATATTTTCTTTAATTTTCAAAGTGTCTATTTCGTTTATAATGTTTTCATATTGTTTGGAAACAGCAGTCATTGTAACTAATAGTTTATCTCTGTCTACTGAATCTCCGCTCGTGTTAATTTCTTCCCAAGCAGGCAACCAATCTTTTTCGATGATGTCATTATAATTATTAGTTAATTCATTAATTTTAGGTTGCAATTTAGTTTTGAATGTTTTTGTATCAATTGTTTCTGCAGTAGTTTTTTCGTTATTATTTTTATCTTTAATTGTGTAGAAAATCGTACTGGCAATGATAAAAATAGCAATAACTACTGTCCATTTATTTAAAAGCCATGTCTTCAAAGTGTAACGCCTCCATTTTAAAAAATCTTATAATTATAATATACAATAATAATGTTATTGGAGGTAGGTAATATAGGCTAGAATTAATTAAATATATTTTATTTATCTGTACGTAAATAATCAAAATTAGTAAAATGATGAAAGCAATATGTAAGAAAAGAGGGTTTTTAGTGAAACTAAATAGAAGAAAACTAGTTTCAAATATTTCAATGGCTATGTTATTAGTTGGTTTAATTGCATTCATATTTATGAATAAAGAATCTAAAATTAAAGATTTTCCAGTGCCAATGTCAGCAATTCATATTAACGATGATAATGAAGAGGATTATAAATATATAAGTGTAATGCCTATTACAAAGGCAAGTGGATGGGAGAACTTAGGTGAAAACGGGCATACTGTTAGTTTTAAAAAAGGGGAAAGGAAGGTAACGATATTACATTATCCGGGAGAAATTACGTATTATATATTTGAAAAATAATTGATAATAAAAGAGATAGGAAGTGAATGATATTGTAGGATTGTTTACTTCCTATCTCTTTTGATTTTTAATTCTGAATTATTTAAATTACAATTGCTATGTGTATAGTATAAAATAATATTTAGTATGGAGATGAGTTGATAATTTGCCAAGTATAAAAAAAATAGGACGTTTTTGTCCTACAGATGATGAAGGGTATATTATAAATGATGCACATATTGACAAAGTGCAACCTATGTTTATGGAGGTAATACAAGAAGTGAAAAATACTTGTTGTGAATTGTTACAGAGTGATTTACACAGTGTTTATATAAGAGGTTCAATTCCAAGAGGGATTGGAATTGAAGGAGTTGCTGATATAGATGTAATTATATTAGTACGAAAGGATCCAAAATTAATAGATCTAAGTTGGCGAAAGAAGCTAGAACATCAAAGTTTACAAAAGTTTAATTGTATATCAGGAGTGGAGTTAAGTTTTTACAGTGAAAAAGAAGTGACCAATCTCAATCGTTTTTCTTTTATAAGCTTTATTATACAGACACATGGTATTTGTATACTAGGTGAAGACGTAAAATTGTCTTTACCTAAATATAAAGTAAGTCAGGAGTTAGCCTATGAACATCTTTTTCAATTGCGGAAACAAATTGGACAAGCTCGTAAAGAGTTGATTCATAATAAAGGCGTGGATGATATAGCGGATTGTTGTCGTTGGGTTATGAAGATAATAATCAGGTCAGGTCTAGCATTGACAATTGAGAGAGAAGGACTTTACTCCAGAGACTTATATCCTGCATATGAATTATTTAGTAAGCATTTTCCCGAACAAGAAAAAAATATGAGTAAGGCATTACAATATGTAATTGAGCCGATAAATGATATAAATGAAATTTTATTATTTTTAAGTACGTTTGGTGAATGGCTGATAGAAAGAGCGGCTGATTTTTTGAATACTATAGATAACTAGGATAATATAATTATATTATGTAAATGAAAAGGGATAGAGAGTGAAATTAATATTAGTGTAGGTGGAAATGTAGAAAGTGTTGCAAATGGGAAATGGAATGTAAGATGAGGGGGAATTAAATATGTTACTAAAAACAATCTACTGTAAAGTAGAAGAAGAGAAAAAGGAATTGTTTTCAAACGCACAAGAACAATGGTGTGATATAAAGTATTTAGATGGTTTTCATGGACAATTTGGCGGATGGTATGAAGATGAGGCATGTGTATTTACTTTATGGGAAGATAGAAGTGCGTATCAATCATTTATGAATGGTGCTCACGATACAATTTATGTAAATAGTAAACAAGAGGATACGTTTGTTTCATGTGAAATTGAATTATTTCAAACGTTGTATGATGTTACTGATACGCCTTTGAAAGACGTTGTTATAGAAGGATCATTCGTAAGAGTTGCCATATGTGATGTAAAGATCGAAATGGAAAAGCATTTTTTACATAAGCAAGAAACAATTTGGAATAAAGGAATGGAAAATGCAAAAGGGATGTTAGGTGGAGTACTTGGAAAGTCTTTGAAAAATGAAAATCGTTACATCGTGTTAACTTATTGGAAAGATGAAACGGCGCATCGAAATTATGTAGAAGAGATTTTCCCTGAGTTGTATAAACTAGCTAATATTCATGAAGACATAGAAGATATAAGAGGTAAACAAGTTGTATGTAAGGAAGAATGGCTTGTATATTAAGCGCAGAAAAAGTGTATAAATGAATGTATAATAAAGATAATTTCTTATAAACAAGAAATTAATAGAAGACGTTATATACCCTTTCATGTTAATATATTTAAGTTATAATAGGAGGCTTACCCTTTTGTATTGTACGGTAGAAGCAGTGTGAGCTTGAAATTTTTTTTAGAAAAGGATGTGCCTAATTTGCGTATCAATAAATTTATTAGTGAAGCTGGAAAAGCGTCTCGACGTGGAGCAGATAAATTAATTAATGAGAGAAGAGTAATTATTAACGGTAAGGTTGCAAAAATTGGTGACCAAGTAAATCCAGGTGATGATGTGCGCGTAAATGGAGAGCAACTTCGTATTGCTCGAGATCACGTATATATCGCTTTAAATAAACCAGTAGGTATTACATGTACGAGTGAAAAAGCTGTAAAAGGTAATATTATTGATTTAGTGAATCATCCTTTACGAATTAGTCATATTGGACGTCTCGATAAAGACTCAGACGGTTTAATTTTGTTAACGAATGATGGTGATATTGTTAATGAAATTTTACGTGCTGAAAACAAGCATGAGAAAGAATATATCGTTTCAGTAGATAAGCCGATTACGCCTGATTTTCTTGAGCAAATGGCAGCTGGTGTGAAAATTTTAGGAACGAAAACGCTTCCGTGTGAGATTACACAGTTATCAAAATATGAATTCAAAATTATTTTAACACAAGGATTGAATCGCCAAATTCGTCGTATGTGTGAAGCTTTAGGTTATCAAGTATACACGTTAAAACGTACGAGAATTATGAATATTGAGTTGAATAATTTACCGGTTGGACAGTGGAGAGATTTAACGAAGAAAGAGAAGCGACGTCTATTTTCGGACTTAAATTACGAACCACAAGATTGGTAAAATTGAGAAGGGGAAACCAAAAATCTATTTTTGGTTTCTTTTTTATTAAATAAAAAATATTTTTTAACACTTGCAAAAATAAAATGAATAAGATATAGTGAATAACAATAAATGGATGTACTTTTAAAAGCAAAGAAAAGGACACGAGTTATTTTCCCCGGTTATACAGAGAAGGAAGGAAAGCTGAGAACTTCCTAACGCAGAAAAATAACTTACCACCTTAGAGCTGCACTGGGGAAATCAAGTATCTAGTGCCGTATGCGACGTTATCGCAAAAGAAGCCATTGCATTTTGTAATGGGAATCTGGGTGGAACCACGGATATAAGCATATTCGTCCCTATTTTAGGGATGGATATGCTTTTTTGTATTCAATTTCATAATAAGCGAAGAAAAGGACACGAGTTATTTTCCCCGGTTATACAGAGAAGGAAGGAAAGCTGAGAACTTCCTAACGCAGAAAAATAACTTACCACCTTAGAGCTGCACTGAGGAAATCAAGTATTCAGTGCCGTGTAAACGACGTTACCGTAAAAGAAGCCATTGCATTTTGTAATGGGAATCTGGGTGGAATCACGGGTAAAAGCACGCTCGTCCCTATTTTAGGGATGAGTGTGCTTTTTATTATGAAATGGAGAGATGAAAAATGAAAGAACAAATGATTGAAATTAAATTTCCAGATGGTAGCGTGAAAGAATTTGTAAAAGGAATTACTTTAGAAGAAATTGCGGGATCCATTAGCAGTAGTTTGAAAAAGAAAGCAGTTGCGGGGAAAGTAAATGATGGGTTATATGATTTACGCCGTAATATTGAAGGAAATGCGGAAGTAGAAATCATTGCTCTAGATTCAAATGAAGGTGTAGAAATTGCTAGACACTCGGCGGCACACATTTTAGCGCAAGCTGTAAAGAGAATGTATAGTAATGTAAACCTTGGTGTAGGACCGGTTATTGAAAATGGTTTTTACTATGATATGGATCTTCCGAGTAGTGTAAACATAGAAGATTTATCGGAAATCGAAAAAGAAATGAAAAAAATTATAAATGAAAATGTAAAAATTGAACGTGTTGAGGTCTCACGAGAAGAGGCAAAAAAACTGTTTCAAGAAATGAACGATCACCTGAAATTAGAACTGTTAGAAGCAATTCCAAATGGGGAAAGTGTAACACTTTATAAACAAGGTGAATTTGTAGATTTATGTAGAGGACCACATTTACCGTCAACAGGCTATTTGAAAGCCTTCCAATTATCTCACGTTTCAGGTGCATATTGGCGAGGTGATAGTGATAATCAAGTGCTTCAGCGTATATATGGTGTTGCATTCTCATCTCAAAAAGAATTAGAAGAGTATTTGCATTTCGTTGAAGAAGCTGCAAAAAGAAACCATCGTAAGTTAGGCAGTGAGCTTGAGTTATTTATGTTTTCTGAAGAGGCTCCGGGAATGCCGTTTTATTTACCGAAAGGCCAAATTATTCGTAATGAATTAGAATCATTTTTAAGAGGAATTCAAAAAGAATACAATTACCAAGAAGTACGTACTCCATTCATGATGAACCAAGAAGTATGGGAGAGATCAGGGCACTGGGGACATTATAAAGATAATATGTATTTCTCAGAAGTGGATAATAAAAGTTTTGCTTTAAAACCGATGAACTGCCCAGGGCATATGCTGATGTTTAAAAACAAATTGCATTCTTATCGCGAATTACCGATTCGCATGTGTGAATTTGGTCAAGTACATCGCCATGAATTTAGTGGTGCGTTAAACGGATTATTAAGAGTACGTACTTTCTGCCAAGATGATGCACATTTATTTGTAACTCCAGAACAAATTGAAGATGAAATCAAATCCGTAATGGCGCAAATTGATTACGTATATAAAACTTTTGGATTCGAATATGAAGTAGAACTTTCTACTCGTCCAGAAGATTCAATGGGTGATGATAAATTGTGGGAGCAAGCAGAGGCAGCATTAGCAAATGTATTACAATCATTAAATTATAAATATAGACTAAATGAAGGTGACGGTGCATTCTACGGACCGAAAATTGACTTCCATATTAAAGATGCTTTAAATAGAAGTCATCAGTGCGGAACAATTCAGCTAGATTTCCAAATGCCAGAGAAATTTGATTTGAATTATATAGATGAGAAGAATGAAAAGAAAAGACCAGTTGTCATTCACAGGGCAGTATTAGGATCTTTAGACCGCTTCTTAGCAATATTAATTGAGCACTTTGGAGGAGCGTTCCCTGCTTGGGTAACACCAGTTCAAGTGAAAGTTATTTCAGTATCGAATACAGTCCATGTACAATATGCAGATGAGGTTACAGATAAGTTAGCTCAAGCTGGCATTCGTGTGGAACGAGATGTGCGAGATGAAAAATTAGGATATAAAATAAGAGAAGCACAAATGCAAAAAGTTCCTTATGTTCTTGTTATTGGAGATAAGGAAATGGAGAATGGAGCTGTAAATGTACGTAAATATGGGGAAGAAAAATCAGAAGTTGTTGAACTAGGTGTATTTGTGAAAAGTATAAAAGAGGAAATAAAAAATAAGAAATAGAGAATGATAATAAAATACACCATTAACATGTATTACTGAATTTAAAGTAAATAAAGAACCATAATAAATGATGAAGGGATAGCTTAATCGTTATCCCTTCATCATTTATTCCCATATACTTCATCTCAAACTGTTAAATCATTTTCTGATTGTATATGAATGGCTTCTTGTAAGAGCTTTTGGAGAACTGCAGCAAAAATTGCAATCACGATAGAGCAGAAAATAATGATCAGTCCAATTGGTATAAAACTTGGAGGGTCAATTTTTTTTGCCATAAGATAGTAGAGTGACATACCTAGCAAGTATATGGTACCAATCGTAAGAGCACAGTATTTTATATTTTTTAAAGCCCTTACTGATAATTCCGAGAACGCTTTGTTCTTATCAATATAGCTTAAAAGTTTAAACGCTTGATACAGAGCAAAGTAAAAAGGTATCGCTGCTACGTACATATCGATTAAAACGAGAGATTTCATATAAGCAATAGCGGGATACAATTCTCCAGCGAAATTCCCGATTTTAGGTATTAAAAATATGCACAATGCAAGTCCTACTATACCTATAAAACAATAGCTAGCTTTAAAAAGAGTGTTGTAACTTGTTTCATAAAAAGCACCTCGTTTTATTTAATGACAACATGATTTTATCATATAATTTATCGTTTTAAAATAAAATTATATTGTTTTTTGATTTGTTATTATTGTTATTTATGTATCCTTTTAATATTTGAAAAATAAAATACTTTTCTCATTACAAAGAAAGTCCCCTTGTGAAATGGTCTGTAATATTTTTTACCTTACAAAAATGTAAGGTAAATGTAAGCGAAATCGAAGGAACGAGTTGTAGAAAAATGAGAATATGAAGTAGGAAATAGGTTCATGTAACCTGTAGGACTCTACTTGAATGAATAATTAAAAAATTCTTAAGGATTCACATGAGAAAAAGATAAGAAATATGTGAGAAATTAAATTTATACAAAAGGGATGGAGTGAACGAGATGTCAACAAATGTAGTTACTGTAGAAAGTGTAGAAAAAACGTACGGGAAAAGAAATGAGAATCAGTCAAAAGCACTAAGGGGCGTATCATTAAATATTAAGGAAGGGGAATTCGTCGGGATTATGGGTCCTTCTGGATCTGGCAAAACGACTTTACTTAATGTGATTAGTACACTGGATCAAGCGACAGGTGGTAGTGTAACCATAGCTGGTACAAATATTACTTCAATGAAGGGGAATGCATTATCAGATTTTCGATCTCAAAAATTAGGGTTCATTTTTCAAGATTTTAACTTACTTGAGAACTTATCAATTTATGAAAATATCGCTTTACCACTTTCTCTGCAAGGCGTACCTTCAAGTGAGATAACTGGAAAGGTAAATGAGGTTGCGAAGAAATTAGGGATTACTGAAATTTTAACAAAATATCCAACTGCTGTTTCTGGTGGACAAAAGCAAAGAACAGCGGCAGCACGAGCTTTAGTACATAATCCAGCAATTGTATTAGCAGATGAACCAACAGGAGCGCTTGATAGTAAAAATGCAAAAAGTTTATTAGAAGCGATGCAAGATTTACATGAAAATCACAATGTAAGTATTTTGATGGTGACACACGATGCATTTAGTGCGAGTTACTGTGAACGAATATTATTTATCCAAGACGGTCTTCTTTATAAAGAATTAAAGCGTCAAGGAACGCGAGAGAATTTCTATCAAGACATTTTAGGTGTGCTCGCTCATATGGGCTCAGCTGCTGAGTCTAAGTAGGGGGGCGAGACTATGTTATTTAAATTATCACGTCATAGTATGAAAAAGATGTTAAAAGATTATATGGTTTTACTTATTGGTCTCGTTATTAGTATTAGTATCTTTTACATGTTCCAAACGATGGCGATGAATAGTGAATTTACGAAGGATAATAGTCTGATTAGTAGTATTAGACTCGTATTCTGGGTAGGTGCAATACTATTATCTTTCATTACTGTATTTTATATTATATATGCTAATTCTTTCTTACTCACATTAAGAAGAAAAGAACTCGGTATGTACATGATGCTCGGTGCGAAAAAGAAAAAAGTAGCACAGTTATTATTTATTGAAACATTCGGTATGGGTATTGTCAGTATTATTATCGGGATTTTAGTAGGGATGTTACTTGCAAGTGTAGCAGGAAACTTTTTAATGAATGGCATGGAGATTTCAGCAAAAGGTAGTTATTCATCTGTATATACACCAGCAATCTTAGTTACAGCTATATTCTTCTTAATACTATTTTTTATTACTGGTTTAATGAATAGCATTCGATTGTTACGCAAAACAGAACTAGAGTTAATTCGTGAAGATGAAACACTAGATGAAGTAAAGAAAAGTAAAACTCGCATTATTATAATGACCGTACTTGGTATATTACTAGTAAGTATAGGGTACTATTTTATGATCAATGTAAAAATATATGCTGAATTAGGTTTTATTATAGCGACCATCGTTACAACACTTGGAACATATTTTATCTTTAGTTCATTGCTCCCATTTTTTGTAATGAAAATTAAAGGGAATAAAAAACGAAATGAAACGGGCTTAAATAGTTTTACATATGCTCAGCTACGCTTTCGAGTAAATAGTTTATCGAGAGTATTAGGAACTGTAGCGATGTTAATTGCATTAGGTGCAGGGGCAATGACAGCAGGTATGGCATTTCAAAAAAATGTAGGCATTATGACAGATTCCTCACGTGTATATGATGTCGTAATTCATGATCCAAATGATCAAGATACAGCAGCATTAAAGGAAATGGAAATAGTTGAAGAAAGCAAGTATAAGTATAAAGTAGATGGAGAAGCGGTGTATTACTTACGTGACGATTTAACTATGAAACCGCCACTTATTTCCGAACGCTTTGATATGGAAACTTTAAAAGAGCCTGCGCGTAAACGGGTGGCTGAACCTTTAACTGAACCTGTATATTCTGCATTGGAAGCTCCCGAAGCAGCGAATAAGCTTCCTCGTATGCCAAAAGATTGGGAAGATGCGGTTGTAAGAGAAATACAAATTACACATAATCAATTTAACGGAAAGCCTGTAAGAATTGCTGATGAAGAGCATTATAAAGGAATTCAAGGAACAGAACATACTGTAACATTAGCAAAAGTAGATGATATGAAAAAATATAAACCATTATTGATCGAAATAGACAAGAGACAAAAAGAACAAATTGAAAAAACAACAGGTACAAAAGTAGACATATTTACGAAAATGACAATTTATCAGTTAACGAACAGTCTCATGAGTGGAACAATGTTTATGGGGTTTTTCCTCGGAATTGCCTTTCTAGCAATGATGGCAAGTTCGCTTATGTTCAAAATATTAACGGGTGCTTCTCGTGATGTACGCCGTTATGAGATGTTACGAAAAATCGGTGTGAGACGTAGTATGCTGACAAAAAGTATATATAAAGAAATTTCATATTTATTTATCTTCCCAGCAATCATTGGAATTTCCCACGTTTTAGTAGGGCTTAACTTATTCAGCTTCATATTAGTTGACCCGTTTGTAAAAGTGTGGGTGCCAATAGGGATTTTCTTAGTCATTTATTTCATCTATTACTGGATAACTGTCCAATTGTATAAAGGAATGGTAATGCCGAAAGAAGAAGTAGCGAAATAGTTTAAAAAAGAGTCCTTGTTTTGAAAACAAGGACTCTTTTTATTTGTGATACCTTGTGATTTAGTATTGCTATGATTAACGTATTGAAAATTAAGAAAATATTAAAGGTTTATATAGCTGAAAGTTAAGAAATATATGGGATATTAAGAATGTACAAAAAATCAAGATGAAATTGGAAATTGTAATTGTTGTACATTCATATTTTTTGAGGTAGTTTTACAGAACTAAATTGATGTTTTATAAATTTAAAAGAAAGGAAACTACTTATGAAGAAGATAAGAAAATTAATAAAACTTATTGGTGCCATCACTATACTACTATTAATCGTAGCACTAGTATTTCCTACATGGACTTCGCAAATAAAGGGGGAAAATAGTATAAGTACATTAGAGCAAGTAAAGATAAATGGAAGTGGTCATGAAATTATGATACGCGGTAAAGATAAGAACAATCCGGTAATTATTTTTGTACATGGTGGACCAGGTTCTTCAGAAATACCATATGCTCAAAAATATCAAGACTTATTGGAAGAGAAATTTACAGTTGTTAATTATGATCAAAGAGGAAGCGGGAAGTCGTATCATTTCTTTGAAGGTTATTCGAATCTTACATCAGATTTACTTGTAGAGGATTTATTAGCTTTGACAGATTATGTTTCAAAACGTCTTGGTAAAGAAAAAGTAATATTAATTGGCCATTCTTACGGTACATATATTGGAATGCAAGCTGCTAATAAAGCTCCTGAAAAATATGAAGCATATGTTGGGATAGGGCAAATGAGTGATACAGTAGAGGGTGAGATGGATAGTTTAAAGTTTGTTATTGATCAAGCGAAAAATGCAGGAAATGAAGATGAGGTTTCCTATTTAAATGGATTAACTAAAAAAATTAAAAATGGCGATACATACACTCCTCGAAATTATGTTGCGAAATATGGTGGAACATCAAGACTCATTGAAAATCCAGATGGTGATAACATCGGGATGTTACTCAGTAATGAATATAACTTGTTAGATGTAATTCGTTATAACGTTGGATTGTCACATTCTCAAACTGTTTTATTAGAAAAGGATTTAAAGAATCCATTGCCTACTAAGGTGACTAAAATGGAGCTACCGTTTTATTTCCTTATGGGGGAATATGACTATAACACTTCATTTCATGCAGCAAAAACATATTTTAATACTATTGAAGCAGATCAAAAAGAATTTATTACTTTCGAGAAATCAGCTCATTATCCACAATTTGAAGAGAAAGAAAAATTTTACAAATGGATGTGCGATACATTCGTAAAATAAATAAAGTGTATCCGAACTATATAGAATTAAAAAGTTAGCGAGATATATCATTACATGAAGCGAAGTTAAATAAAAAAGACTCTTGTATAGATAACAAGAGTTTTTTTATATTGTTCTTTATACAGAAGGAAAAGATTGGATAATGGTCGAAAAATATAATATAACTTCCGAGAAATGACTAAAGTAATACTATTTTGTCGAGAGAAAGGATACGAGTTATGAAAGAAATGCTACAGTTATTTCGCAACAAAGTGTATGCGCGTTTTTTTCTAGCAAATATTTTAGAACGACTTGGTTCTATGATTGCTGGAATTTCTTTAATGTTTTATTTATTAGATCAATACGGAAAACAACCAGTTTACGCAACGATGACACAAATTATGATTGCATTACCTGCATTAATCTTTTTTCTCTTAGTAGGGACAGTAGTGGACCGTTTTGATAGACAACGTATTTGTACGGTAAGTAACATATGTTGTTCAATCTGTAATATAGGAATCCTAATTTCGCTTTATTACGGGATGATTATACTCGTCTTTCTATTTTTATTTTTAGAAAATGCATGTATACAATTTTTCTCTCCATCAGAACAGTCGATGATACAGGGAGTAGTTGAATCAGACCAATTTGGTGCAGCAGCAGGTATGAATCAAATGGTAAATAGTTTGTATGCTTTGTTTGGAGTAGGTATTGCAACGATGGTGTACTGGACTTTTGGAATTTACGGGAGCATTTTAGTAAATACGCTCACCTTTATTATGAGTGGTATTTTGATTCAAACAATCTCCATTCCAGAAAAAGTTCGTTTACCAAATGGTAGAACAAAATGGAAAGAAGTCAATTTGAAGATGTTAATAACAGAGTTTCAAGATGGGATTAAGTATATATACCAAAATGAAACTTTAAAAAAATTACTACTAGGATTTATCGTATTTGGGCTATTAAATGGCATTTTAAGTGTATCCACTACTTACATATTAAAATACAAACTTGCTCCAGTAACGTATGAAAGTTTAGCAATGATAGGCGGTGTAGTTGGAGGGATTTCATTACTAATAGGAAGTATAGTAGCAACAAGTATAGGTAAGAAATATGCACCAAAACCTATTATTGTATTTGGAATGGCGGGCTCAGGGATCTTCTTTGGTATGTGTTACTTTGTAAATCACGTATGGTCTTTTTATGTATGTATCGCTTTTGCGACTTTCTTTTTACCATTTATTAATGTTGCAATAATGGGCTGGATGTATGAAATTGTAGCAGAGTCATTTATGGGGCGCGTTCAAAGTTTACTTAGTCCATTAACGACAGGATTCCAGCTGTTATCTCTCGGTTCGGTAGCAATGTTATTTCCGAAATGGATTGATGCAGATACATTGTATATCATTTTATTTGGTTTATTATTTTTTGTTACGTGTTTATATCAAGCCATTTTACCTAGTGGGAAGAAGCGAGTGCAAGGGATAGCTGAAGAGATATAATACATCTATTTATTTCAGAATATTCTATTTCATGGTGAGGGGAAATAGTTATGTTGATGCGAACTGTTAAGTGGTGTGGGATTACTTGTTTACAACAATTAGCTACAATCTTATGTATACTGCCTAGGTGCGCTACCGCGTTTATTTAAGGGATTGCAAATTGATTTACTCGGTTTCTGGAACACAATTGTATCTCTTGGAGAGAAGTTACTTCAACCAGGGGAAATAACATATGGGTTTCGAGACTCAAGAAAATTATTTCCACAAATATGGATTCATTATATTGAAACGATGATCGTATTTTTGTCAGCGTTTTTACTATCTTTGTTTATAGCGTATGTACTTGTCGTTTGGGTATTGCAGCGTTCTCATAGGAAGCAAAGAATATGGAATGGGGTTTTTCTCACGCTTGAGAGTATACCGGATATATTACTTATTTTATTGTCACAGCTTCTTGTCGTAATTATGTTTCAAAAAACAGGATTTATGCCAGTCAAACTGGCTGGATTAGGGGAAGAAAGGATACGTTTGTTACCGATTATATGTCTTACAATACCAACAACATTATTGTTTATTAAACTTTTGTTATTACGGTTTAAAGAAGAATTAGAGAAAGATTATAGTTTGTTTGCCAAGGGTAAAGGGCTAAGTTTACGGCAATTAACTACACACACATGGATAGTACTTATACCAATCGCTTTCTATAGTATGACGATCTTGTCAGGGAATCTAATCAGTAATAGCATGCAAGATGCGATTAAACTAGGCAATGTAAGAATACCTAAGAGTAAGGATACAGAAATGAAGGAAGAGAAAAAAGTACCATCTACTGTGAATGATTTTTCTTTCTATAGAGAGATACAAAAATAAAGAAAGATAGCTGAAGACAAATTGTTTTCAGCTATCTTTTTTGTTTATAGTGGAGGTAAATCAATTTTACCTTCTTCAAATAATTCTTTTATCATATGTTTCGTATAACCAGCTGCTTGACCAAATGTGATTTTTGCTGGCATTGGTGCTTCGTTTGCATCTACAACTACATCGATAATACAAGGTTTATTTTGTTTTACCGCGTTTTCAAAAGCTGGGAGTAATTCATCTATATGTTCAACACGGTATCCGATACCGCCGCACGCCTCTGCGTATTTTGCGAAATCAGGGTTCGTTAGGTCTGTTCCGAATTCGATATTACCCATAACTTCTTGTTCGAATTTAATCATGGCAATCTTATTATTATTTAATACGATGACCACGATGGGCAGTCTATATTTAACAGCTGTTACAAAGTCGTTCATTGTCATTCCAAAACCACCGTCACCACAAACTGCAAATACTTGTTTATCCGGGAAAGCAATTTTTCCAGCAAGTGCACCAGGTAAACCGCAGCCAAGAGTTGCGAGCCAGCTAGAAATGATAAATTGCTGGTTTGTCATACGGAAGTGCCTTGCAGTCCATACTGTTACATTTCCGACATCGACTGATAATATTGCATCATCATGAGCTACTTGTTGCAGTGCATGCATAACGCGTTGTGGTTTAATTGGAGTAGAGGAATCGTCTTCTTGATTGTGTAATTTATCTTCCCATTTTTTCATCATTTCTTGATGATCTTCTAAGAAGGAATGGTCTGTGTGTTTTTTAACATTTTCAATTAACCATCTTAATGTTTTATCAGCATCACCAGCTAAGCCGATATCTGTTGCATAACGTTTCCCGATTTGGGCAGGATCTGTATCAATATGAATTGTTTTTGCTTTTTCAGGCAAGAAACCGGTAAACGGATAAGAAGTACCAACCATAATTAAAGTATCTGCATGTTTCATTGCTTCATAAGATGGTTTCGTTCCGATTAATCCTAATCCACCAATACAAAGAGGGTGTTCATCAGGAATAACGCCTTTAGCTGGTAATGTAAGTACGATTGGAGCACCAATATGTTCTGCAAATGCAAGTAAAGATTCTCTCGCATGTTTTGCCCCTTTTCCAGCTAAAATAACAGGTTTTGTCGCTTCATTTATTGCGAGTTTTGCTGCATCTAAATCATTATTTTGCGGAAATAACTCAGGTAAAGTAAAAGAAGTGTTTGTAACACGAGCACCATTTTTCGCTTCAAATTTTGGAACATCATCTGGAATCGTAAGAACAGATACACCTTTTTTCGTATAAGCCATTCGAATTGCTTGATTCACGACAGCAGGTAGTTGTTCTGCTGACATAATGCGCTGGTTATAAACCGCGACATCATCGAACATTCTTTCCAAGTTTACTTCTTGGAAAAAATCCGTTCCGAGTAAATCAGTTTCTACTTGACCTGAAATTGCTAGCACAGGAGCCTTATCGAGTTTCGCATCATATAAACCGTTTAATAAATGAATAGCTCCAGGTCCTGCAATTGCCATACAAACGCCGAGTTTTCCAGTTAACTTAGCATAGGCAGCTGCTGCAAGTGCTCCAGCTTCTTCATGGCGGACTTGAATAAATTTGATCTTATCTTGTTTTTTTCTTAAGGCTTCAATGATAGAATTGATGGAATCACCAGGCATACCGTATATATGTTCTACTCCCCAGTCAATTAATAAATCAACTAATGCTTCACCGGCTGTTTTCCCAAACATAATTTTTCCTCCTTATAATAGGTAGATAACATTATGTTTTGGAGAAAAAGGAAAAATATACAATTGATAATATTTTTAGCTTTAATGATGACCAGTGAATAGTGTAAATACTGTTATTAGTAAAAATCCACAAGTTGCCCATGTTAGAAATGAAAGGAAGGAGAGCTGTTTCTTAGCTTTCCAAAGCATTTCATGAATTGTTACATAGCCAAGTGAACCGATAGCACTTCCCATAATAAGCCCTTGTAAATGTAGAGCTTTTCCTTCCATCAAAATGCCAAAAACCGTCCCAGTACCGAGAATAAGGGAAAGTAATAAAGTTGTTAATAAAAAGGAAATATATTTATGCTTTGTAAAGAGAAAGGGGATAATTAATGCTAATCCTTCAGGAATATGGTGAACGACGATTGCTATTAAAAAAGGTATGGCAGAGTCAGCATGATTAATAAAAGCAGTACCTAAAGCAAATCCACTCGGCAAATTATGAATAAATATAGCGAGAGAGAGAAAAAGGAAAGTTTGCCAAGCTTGTTGATCTTTTTTATGTATCATTGGATGATGACAATAGTTATCTAATAAGCTCATAACTAAAATACCGATAGCTATACCAAGTATAGGCCCAATTATTTCATAGCTTGAAAATGTTTCAGGAATAATTTCAAGGGATAAAAGCCCAAGTAAAATCCCCCCACATAATGCGTATAAACGATGCATCTTTTCTTCAATTAACTGGCGCGTAGCAATGCCAATCGCACCGCCTAATAGTAATCCGCCAAATGAAAAAAACGTAACAATCATTGGAATCCATAATCGTTCCACAGTATCACACTCCGATTCTTTCACTTGTTTTTAGCTTACGAAAAGGGAAGTTAGATTAGTCCAAGTAATTGTGTTTGATTATAGAGAAAAAACTAACAATTCGTTGTAATTTATATATTGAATTTAAGTGGAAATATGAAATGGGGAATAAGTTTGCAAACAAAATGGAGTCTATCTGAATATGAAAATCCAAAACGATATGATGTAGAAAATAAAAGTTTGTCAGATTTTCCGTTCTTACTATCATGGGCGAAAAAACTAAGTATACAAAATGAATGGATTTTAGATATTGCCTGCGGGACAGGAAGGGTTACAATTCCATTTATAGAAAACGGATATCAAATGATTGGTGTAGATATACATGAAGGCATGCTTGCTGAAGCAAAGAAAAAATCTACGGATTGTAAGAAGGTCAAATGGCTACAACAAGACTGCTTACAATTGAAGATTGAAGAAACGATTCCGTTAGCATTTATGGTAGGACACGGGTTCCAGCATTTTCTCACGAATATAGATCAAAATCAGTTATTAACATTTATTCATCACGTATTAGCTGAAAATGGTATATTTATATTCGATACACGTTTTCCTTCAAAAGAAGAATTAATACAACCATCTACAGAAGAATATTGGACAACTGTTAGTGATGAAAAGGGAAGAAAATATAATCTATATACTGAAATGACATATGATTCAATTCAGCAAATACAGCACTACATAACAACAAGAAGGTTTTATGAGGACGATGTACTAGTAGAGGAACTGAAAACAACGATAGATCTTCGCTATACGTATCCGCAGGAGTTAGAAAGATTATTAGTAGCGAATGGTTTTGAATTATTACATATATATAATGATTGGGAAGGAAATGAGTTAGGGGAAGATTGTTATTCAATGGTAGTAGTTTGCCGGAAGAAAAAATAGTGTTATTTAAAAAATATGAGTGTAAAAAGTTTTTGAGGAGAGAAAAATATGTCTTGGTACTTAGATAATGTTTATGAATTAAATAAAGGAGCACCATATACATTTTACCTTCCTAGCTCAGAAGTGTTGGAGAAATTAAAGATTGGAGATTTGGTAAAGTTAATTTTTGTAACTAAAAATGGGGAAGAAGATGGGTTTAATGATGAAAGAATGTGGGTAGAAATCACTGAAAGAAATGAGAAGAAGTTTGAAGGGGAACTGAGCAATGAACCATATCGATTAGATTTAAAAATAGGTGATAACATTTCATTTGGAATCGAAAATATATGTGATACGGAATATCATGATCCAGCTTCAAAAGATTGGGATTTTTATTTTGATACGAAGGTAATTGTTAGTAATGATGTACTTGAAAAAAGAGAATTTAACTTTATGCTTAAAGAGGATTCAAGAGAAGATGGTGATTCGGGTTGGTCAATATTAAGTGGCTATGAAAGTGATGACTATGTAAATGATCCTAAAAACTTTCAAATTATTTCAATTGGAGTCATATTGAATATAGATGATTCTATTTTGAAATTTCTCGAGGAACCACCGTTATGTGCATATGAAAGAAATGATAAAGGTAGATTCTATAAGATTGAAGATTATGATTGGGATGCGTATTTAAATGGATAAAAGAGGTTACTACGTTTTAAAGAGAAGTACATTTTGTTTCGGAATCATATTAACGTTATTTTTAAGTGGATGTACCAGTTTTGGTAAAGAAACGACAGATACAATATACGTAATTCCTGAAGGATACGAAGGTGATTTAATTGTACTATATAACGTACCTGGTGCGGAGACGTTACAGGAAGAAGATGGATTTAGTGTTGTCATTTTCTCAGCTGACGGTACTGCTATTACAGCTACAAAAGATATGAAATATGGTACAGTAAATGATTTATATTACACAGTAAATAAAGAAGGGAAGCGTACGAAGCTTGATTCTAGCTGTATACGCCTTGCTTCAACTGGAAGTAGAACTGAAGATTCTTGGGAATACCCACTTGTAAACTTAGAGGTAACTCATAAATCATGTTCTCAAGAATTTTCAGCTAATGGTAGAGAGGTACCAGAGAACCAAGAGCACCCTTCTGAAAAGAAGATGAGAGATTTAATGCAGCGTGTACAAGAACAGTATATGAATAAAGTGAAATAGTTAGTATGTTAGATGCTAGAAATTTACAAGTAGTATAAATTGAAGAGAATAGCAGTAAATGGAGGAACTAATTATGCAGCAAATAAAAAAATAGGAAACTCGTTTTGGCATATGACACCAGTTTCTGAAACAGATAGACCTATATTGGGAATGGTCGTTGGACAAGAAAAAACGTTAATGATTGATGCAGGGAATTCAGAAGAACATGCACAATTGTTTTTAGAAATGTTAAAAGAACAAAATGTATCGAATCCTGATTTTGTAGCACTAACGCATTGGCACTGGGATCATATTTTTGGATTATCTGTACTACAGAATGCATTAACTATTGCGCATACTGAAACGAAAAAAGAAATGCAGTCACTAGTATCTTATGAATGGACAGATGAAGCATTGGACGCACGCGTAAAAGAAGGTACTGAAATTGAATTTTGTGCGGATTGCATAAAAAAAGAGTTTAGCAAGAAAGCGAGAAATATTAAAATTATTCCTCCGACCTTAACGTTTCAGAATCAACTTGAATTAGATCTTGGTGAAGTGACATGCGTATTAAAACATGTGGGGGGAGATCATGCACATGATTCAGTTGTTATGTATATAAAAGAAGAAAAGATATTGTTTTTAGGAGACTGTATATATGCAGATATTTTTTCTTCGAAGTGGAACTATACGACGAAAAGAACTTTTAAATTAATAGAGGAATTAGAGAAATTCGATGCTGAAACTTATATTCTTTCTCATGGGGAAGCAATAGATCGGGCTAAATTTTTACAAGAAATTCATTTGCTAAAAACAATAGGAGCTTATACAGAAGCTCATAAAGGCGATGAAGAGAAGATAAAGAAAGCGTATAAACAAGAGCTAGATAGAGAATTAAATGAAGATGAGTTAGAAACAATAACGTTTTTTGTAAATGGTTATGAACTGAGTAAACTGTAAAACACAATTTTTATCAAATAGCATGAAACTGTACAAAAAGAGTATTGAAAGTTAATTCAATGCTCTTTTTTAACAATAAGTTCCAACCAATTTCTAATTTTTTACTGGCCCATCATTTGAAGTTATATCATTTTTTTATTTTTCGTATAGATAGGCTTTTAAGTAGAGGCTTTTTTTGCTAACCCAGTTATATAGTCGAAAAAACCATTGTGGTTTACATCATATACTACATTAACTGGTCGGCCATCAGCTGTTTCCACTGTACGTCCTTGGCTAGGTCCGTATGTATAAACAATACTATTAATCGTTTGTACTTTTGCTAGATCAGCTTTCCCAACAAATGCAGCAGTTAATACATCCCACAAATAGTAGGTAGAGTTCTTTGGAAAGTGAACAAGAGGGGGAACAATTGCATAACATTGACCAAGGAAATCAATACCGATATACTTTCGATCTTTTGCCCACTGTTCACGTATGTCTACAGTTAGGGGAACTTGGTTTGTACTTTCTAGAGTTACTAAGTCGATTTCTATATTTGCTTCCCATACGCGAGCTACTGCTTCAGGGTCCCAAAACGAATTCCATTCGGCTGTTCCATCATGTTCAGGTTCATGTACATTGCCTGCAGTACGAAATGTACCACCCATCCAAACTAAACGTTTAATTTTATTTTCGATTATAGGTGCTTCATATAGTGCACGGGCTAAATCGGTAAGAGGACCTGTAAATAATAAAGTTGTTTTCTCTTCAGTTTGTAGAAGAGCCTCAATTAAATGATGATGCGCAGGTTTTGCTGCTACGGGTGTTACAACTTTTCCAGACTCATTTAAAATGGGTAAAGCATCTACATAAAATGCATGCATCCGCCAGTCTTTTGGAAATGGATTTTTTCCACGAGAATTAGACGCTGCTACTTCAATATTACCTTTGCCGAAGCGATCAATAATTTTTCGACTTGCCGACACTGCTGGTTCTAAATAGCAATCTGCAGGGATAACTGAAACACCTGTAAGGTCGACATTATCCATCTGGAGTAATAAAAACAGTGAAACTAAATCATCTACACCGCCATCATGATTGAAGTACACTTTTTTCATCATTGTAATCTCCATTCTCTAATATTTAACTTTGGAAAAATCATTGTTAATTTCCACTACTTCAATTTTCCCATTAATCAATAGCTCAGGTAATTCGCTTTTGCTATTTCCTTTCCAATACTCTCTAGCTTGTTCAATTTTTTGAGAAAAAGGAATGCCATCTTCTTTCGGTAAAAGGTTTCCGTCACCTTCGAAATGATTTCCAATTACTCGTAGTTTAACAATCTGCAACACTTCTCGATTGTAAGAATCAAACAATGCTTTCCATTTCAACGCATCATCATAGCTTTTAGCAGCATATAAACAAGATAGTCTTGAAGGATAATTAGGATATTCTTGCAACCTAACCATTTCTACAATCGTTTCCCTAACTGCTCTAATTGTTTGATCTATATAATTCATAACGACTTGAGCATTTTCATTATTTATATGCAATTCTTCATTTTTATAGTGATTATTTATAATTTTCATGCCATCTTCACCACTAGCATTTAATTGTTCTTTTTCAAAAAAGAAGTGATATAGAGTATTATGTTGATTTTTGTTAAAATGAATGATTTGTCCGATATTCATTTTTCTCCTTGTTACGATGTGATATGCGTAAAATTCTGCTTCATTCATGGTTATCCTCCTAGTAATAATGTAATGCAATGTTAAATTTAGTAATTCAACATCGCGATATATATAACCTTTATAAGTAAAAGTGAGAATTAGAGTAGAAATATATGAAAGCGGTTTAAAATTGTTCACAAAATGTTCACTTACGAAGAGGTTTCCATAATCGATATAATGACAAAGACTTAAACAGAAAGGATGATAGAAATTGCCAACAACAAGAAAGGAAAACCTCCAATTTGGTATGATGATGTGCCTTGGGATGGTTATTGTAATGACGTTTTATAATGTATTACTGAATGGAGCAGGGGGACCAATTCATATTAAGGAGATCGCATTAGAACTAATAATTGGATTCATTATTGCATTATTAATTGAAATATGTATTGTTGGACCTTGTGCGAAAAAACTTGTATTCATGTTACCGTTTGATAAATCGAAAAAAGTAAATATTATTATTGCGATGGCGACAGCTATGGTTATTGGAATGGTTTTCTTTATGTCTTTTTACGGAATGGCTATGATGTATTTGCATAATGGGTTACATAGTGAATCATTCGTTTCAATGTATTTCTCGATTTTTATTAAAAACTTCATTATGGCGTATCCATTGCAATTAATTATTATGGGTCCGCTTGTGCGTTTTTTATTTGGAAAGTTTGTTTTGAAGAATAAATCTGTTAATGTAGCGTAATTATAATTATTAAAATTATATATATTAATCAAAAAACACACCTCAAATATTTTGAGGTGTGTTTTTTGATGGTCATTTGTAGTTATTTTCATACTGATGTGACATTTGTCCTTTTGCTTATATAGGATTATAGCTTTTAATTAAGTCAGAAATAGAAGATTAGGAGATGATTTTTTGAAAGGCATTGTATTTGCTGTATTTGCTGGCGTATTTATTACACTTCAAGGCACATTTAATGCGAAACTTAGTTCACATATTGGTATATGGTCGACAAGTATTATTACGCATTTAATTGGATTCATTATTGCAACAACAATATTTTTGTTAAAGAAAGAAGAGAAAATAGCGGATTTGAAGGATGTGAAAAAAATATATTTAGTAGCTGGTGCACTTGGTGGGTTAATTATTTGTGCAGAAACAATAGCGATACATGCAATGGGAGTTACATTAACAGCTGGAACACTTATGGTTGCGCAATTGTTAACAGCAACTTTTATTGAGCTGAAAGGATTATTTCAAATAAAAAAGATACAGATGGAGAGATATCATATTGTGGGAACAATAGTAATGATGTTAGGAATCGTTGTATTTAATATGTAAATGAAAGGAGGAAATGAAAGTGGAGAATAGATCAGATTTAATTATTCATTATTTGAAAACCAATAAAAAGCTCGAGTTTTTTTCAGAAATAGATACAGCTTATTTTCAATTAAATCATTTTGAAAAAGGCGAGCTTATTTGTAATATAGATGATGAAATGGATCGTTTATACTTTGTTGTTAAAGGTAAAGTAAAAGTTTATACGATTACACCAGAAGGAAAAAAACTGATCCTTCGTTTTATCAATCCATTGGCGGTTGTTGGTGATATTGAATTCATACAAAATAGCAAAGCGCATAATGCCGTTGAAGCTTGTTCAAAAGTTGTAGCAATCTCCATTTCTCATACGGTTATTAGAAATAAGTTATTACAAAATCCTAAATTAATGAATTTCTTACTTGAAAACATTGCGAACACATTAAAAATATCGACTCGTTTTACAGCTCTTAATTTACTTTATCCAGTAGAAGTACGTGTAGCTAGTTATTTGCTTTCAATTTCAACAGATAGTAACGGGAATATGTATAGAGACGATTTGGATGCAACTTCGGTATCAAGTATTGCGGACTTTATAGGAGTAAGTTATAGGCACGTCATTCGGGTGTTACAAAAATTTTATAAAGAAAAATTAATTGAAAAGAAAAATGGAGTTATTGTAATTAAAGATTTATTTAGAATGAAGGAAGTTGCTAAAAATAATATATATGAGCAATGAAAAGAGGAGAGGGAATATGATTGGATTTAGTTTAGCTATATTAGCTGGAGTATTAATTAGCTTACAATCTGTTTTTAATACGAAAGTAAATGAAAACATAGGGCAGTGGTTAACAACTGCATGTGTTCTTGGAATAGGTTTCATAAGTTCTATTCTATTTTATATCATTACAGAAAACAGTATTAGCATTAAAGTGTATACTACAAATTATTTGTTTTATGTAAGTGGATTGTTTGGCATCGGATTAATTATTTGTATAATGGGTGCAATAAAGAGTTTAGGTCCAGCGTATACGGTGCTAATTAGCCTTATTACTCAATTAGTTGTTGCTCTATGTATTGATACATTTGGATTATTTGGAATAGAGAGGGTTCCCTTGCAAATAAATAAATTAATTGGAATTACTCTATTAATTGTAGGAGTAGGAATTTTTAAAAATCTATTTTCGAATAAGAAAGATATTAATATAAATAAGGATAGAGCTTAAATAAATTACAGGGAGAGTTGTAAATGATTAGAGAAGTAGTAGTGAATGCTCTTTTTGTGAAGATGTTACATTTATTTGAGGAAATCGTCAGTTAACAATTAGCATAGTTGAAAAATAAGTAAAGAAGCCATAGATAAATTGTGATCTTTTATATAGCGCTTATTATTTTGAAGTTATGTGCACTATCGTAGTAGGAGAAGTGCCTATAAAGTAGGGTATGATTAAAATTAAATATTACCTAGTATATTTAACTAATGAATACAATGTCTTTTTCAGTTATTATGTTGTAAATAATTTTATGGTAAAATCTTTAACATAATGAAATAAAGGGGTAGTATTCTATGGGTTATTTCTCAAATAGTTTATTAGTTTTGTTTGTCCTGATCGTCTGTAGCTGTATGATTTTTGGTTAATAATATAATGATGGATTTATATAAAAGAAGTTAACTGAGGATAGGTTAACTTCTTTTTATTTTAAGTTGAGAAGGAATAATATTGTTCTTATGGAAGTTTGTATAAATTAATTTCATAGTAAAGATAATTTTATGAAATAAAAACAAACGAGAAAATAAGGAGTATTTACATGAATAATAGTATAAATTACACAATTAAACACCCAACAAATTTCAATGGATTATTAACTGTATATGAATCTTTAGGATGGAATTCTCTTCAATTAACGGTTAACGAATTAGAACAAATGTGTAAACAAAGTTGGTATGCAATATATGCTTTTAAAGAGCAACAATTAATAGGGATGGGGCGTATTATATCAGATGGTGTAATAACTGGTGTTATTTGCGGGGTATGTGTATTACCAGAGTATCAGTCCATTGGAATTGGAAAAGAAATAGTAGAACGATTAATCCGGCACTGTGAACAAAACAAGGTCATTCCTCAACTTATGTGTGTAGAAACATTGCAATCTTACTATGAAACTATCGGATTTGAAGCATTCTCGATTGGGATGACAAAACATATTAAAAGATAGCGGTATTAGAAAGGAGAATAAATTTATGGAGATTGCTAACTGTGTGGAAGTATAATCTAATTACTAGTATAAAAATAAATTATAAAAGAGTATGTTTGAAAAAAATTCAAACATACTCTTTTATTAAAGGAAATCTATTTAATATGAATGACCTAACCCGTTCCAATAGAAAGTAACGATTTCTTGTGCTAATTCATCTATATTTGCAAGAATATGATTGTGATTTTCATCTTTAAAATTCCCAATTGATAATAAAGATACGAAAGCATGAGCAGCAAATTTAGCGTTTCCTTTAGGGATTTCTCCAAGTTCCATCGCTTTATCGAGTACTTTTTCTAACACTTCATACATGCTATCTTCAGCATTTTTTAATTCCTTCAATTGTTCTTCAGATAAAGATAGTTTTGCATCTTTCATAAAATTTTTCATATCGATATCCATTGTGGCATGTAAGTAGACTTTAGCAAAGTTTAATAATCTCTCTTCTAAAGTATTGTTTGTAGAGAGTATTTGTGACATATTCTCACGTATACGCACCATCATCTGGATCATAGTAGCGGTAAATAAATCGGCTTTTGTTGAAAAGTAATAGTAGACGGTTGCTTTCGTAACACCACAAACTTTTGCGACCTCATCCATGGAAACGACTTGATAATTTTGAGTAAGAAATAATCGTGTTGCAACTTCTAAAATGGTTTCTTTTGTAGATTTTGTATTTTTATTTTGACGAGGCCTTCCGAGAGGACGTTGTTTTTGTTCCAAATCTATTCGCTCCTGACATGTATTCTTGAAATAATTATAACATAATTTTTAATCATTCTTGATTAATTAACCGACCAGTATATATAATTAATAGTGGAGGAAAAAAGGAAGGTGGGTTTTTATGAAAAAGCACCCGTTACATATGTTAGGGAAGCTTGTAGCAGGGAAGAATACGCAATGGATAACTTTATCGGTTTGGATTCTTATTACATTATTACTTTCATTTACGTTACCACAAGTAAATAGTACGAAAGAACCGAATCCGAAAAATTTACCTGAAACAGCTATGTCACAGCAAGCGGAAGCACTTATGAAAAAAGAGTTTCCGAATAATGCAGGAAATCCGTTGTTAGTAGTATGGCATAGAGATGGTGGATTACAGTCAAAGGATTATAAACTCATACAAGACGTTTATAAAGAATTAAAAACCAGTCCTTTAAAAGAACAATCAACATTACCGCCATTTGATACAATCCCGGAACAAGCATTATCAAAAAGTGCATCAAAAGATGGTACATCATTTGTTACACCAGTATTCTTTAATAAGACAGCTGGAACAGATATATTAAAAGGAAATCTTGAAGATTTAAGAAACATAGTGAATAGTAAGATCGATGAGGATCCATTCAAACGAAAAATTAGTGACTCGGGTTTACATGTTCGGTTATCTGGACCAGTAGGTATTCAAGCGGATGCAGTTAGCTTATTTAGTCAAGCTGATGTGAAGTTATTAGTTGCTACTGTACTACTAGTATTAGTCTTATTAATTTTACTTTATCGTTCACCAATTTTAGCAATTTTACCTTTACTTGTTGTAGGTTTTGCATACGGTATTATTAGTCCTACACTTGGATTTTTAGCTGATCACGGATGGATTAAAGTAGATGCCCAAGCGATTTCAATTATGACAGTTTTATTATTTGGTGCTGGAACGGACTATTGTTTATTTTTAATTTCGAGATATAGAGAGTACTTACTAGAGGAAGAAAGTAAATATAAGGCGCTACAACTTGCGATTAAAGCATCTGGTGGGGCAATTATAATGAGTGCATTAACGGTAGTACTTGGATTAGGAACATTACTACTTGCTCATTATGGTGCCTTTCATCGATTTGCAGTACCATTTAGTGTTGCAGTATTCATAATGGGAATCGCTGCTTTAACAATTCTTCCTGCGTTTTTATTAATCTTTGGCAGAGTTGCGTTCTTCCCGTTTATACCGAGAACAACTTCAATGAATGAGGAGTTTGCAAGAAAGAAAAAGAAAGTAGTAAAGGTTAAAAAATCAAAAGATGCCTTTAGTAAAAAACTTGGTGATGTTGTAGTCCGAAGACCGTGGACAATAATTATGCTAACTGTGTTTGTATTAGGCGGATTGGCTTCATTTGTACCACGTATTCAATACACATATGACCTATTAGAATCGTTTCCAAAAGATATGCCTTCCCGTGAAGGGTTTACGTTAATTAGTGATCATTTTTCAGCTGGTGAACTAGCGCCAGTAAAAGTTGTTGTTGATACGAAAGGAAAAGAGCTTCCTATTAAACAAGAACTAGAGAAATTTTCTTTTGTTAATACAGTGAAGGAGTCAAAAGAAGGTAAAGAAAATAAGCAAATACAAATGTATGAGGTTTCTTTAGCAGAAAATCCATACTCAATTGAAGCATTAGATCAAATTCCTAAATTGAAAAGTAGTGTAGAAAAAGTATTAAAAGATGCTGGGATTAGTAATGCTAAAGATCAATTATGGATTGGTGGAGAAACGGCATCATTATATGATACAAAGCAAATTACGGAACGTGATGAAGCTGTTATTATTCCAGTAATGATTAGTATCATAGCTTTACTATTACTTGTTTACTTGCGATCAATTGTTGCGATGATTTATTTAATTGTAACTGTTGTCTTATCATTCTTCTCTGCATTAGGAGCAGGGTGGCTATTACTTCATTATGGTATGGGAGCGCCGGCCATTCAAGGTGCAATACCGTTATATGCATTTGTATTTTTAGTTGCTTTAGGTGAAGATTATAATATCTTTATGGTTTCTGAAATATGGAAAAACAGAAAGACACAAAATCATTTGGATGCAGTAAGAAATGGTGTAATACAAACAGGTAGTGTCATTACTTCAGCAGGTTTAATTTTAGCAGGAACTTTTGCAGTGTTAGGAACACTTCCAATTCAAGTGCTCGTTCAATTTGGTATTGTAACAGCAATTGGAGTATTACTTGATACGTTTATTGTTAGGCCATTACTAGTACCGGCAATTACAGTTGTTTTAGGTCGCTTTGCTTTTTGGCCAGGGAAACTTTCGAGAAAGAGAGAAGAAGTACAAAAAGTGGATGCATAATATAGAAAAGCCGAGGGGATTTCCCTTGGCTTTTTTCTTTATGGAAGTGAGTTAGTTATTTTTGGAAGTAAAGTCATCAGTTTCAGCGTGATCAGCATCTTCAATTGTTGTTTCGGGCATTCCATATAAGCCATTCATTGCTTGTTCTTCGATATTAAGGTTTGCAGTATTATTATTTTGAATAGGTGTAGCGTTTTTAATAACATTTTCTTTTTTATTTACATTTTTGTTATTCATGTATGAATCCTCCAAATTTCATTTGATTTATCTATAGTATGTGGATGGATTTCCAGAAATATGTGAATTGATTCTTATAGATGTTATATAATTAAATAAATAATTAGGGCGAAATGTAAACTGTTAGGAGTGAACAAGTATGGTGAAAACAAGAAAGTTAGCCTTCTAAAATAAAAATAAAATTTTAGGAGGCTATTAAAATGAAGTTTCATGTAATTGATAGAGGAAATTGGAATAGAAAGCAGTATTTTGACCATTATTTAAAGTTGAAATGTACGTTTAGTATGACTGTGAATATTGATATCACGATGTTATTAGAGAAATTAAATCAAAAGAGAATAAAATTTTATCCCGTTTTTATATATTTAATTTCTCGAGTAGTAAATAATCATAAAGAATTTCGAACATGTTATAACGATGAAGGAGTTTTAGGCTATTGGGAGGAAATGATACCGAGTTATACAATCTTTCATAAAGATGATAAGTCTTTTTCAAGTATATGGACGGATTATTCTAGTGAATTCCACATTTTCTATAAAAATTATGAAGAAGATATGAGATGCTATGCTAGTGTTCATGGTCTCTTCACAAAAGAAAATATTCCGCCTAATGTATTTCCGATTTCTAGCATACCTTGGACTAGTTTTACTGGATTTAATCTTAATATTAATAATGATGCTGATTTTCTATTACCAATTATAACTTGTGGGAAATATTTTAATGAAGAAAATAAGTTTATGCTACCAGTTTCATTACAATTCCATCATTCGGTTTGTGATGGATATCATGCGAGTCGATTTATAGAAGATTTACAGGAGTTAAGTAATAGTTGCAAAGAGTGGCTTAAGTAATATTTAATTTTTAATTATATACAATTGAAAATGAATAAAAGAAGAGAACATGTTTTTATTACATGGTCTCTTTTTTATACATGAATACTAAGTTACAGTGGAAAATATAGGTTTATTTGTAGTTTAATAGTAAAGAGAGTTATTAATCTTACAACTATATCGTTCGCAAAAATTATTATCTTGTAACGATGAAGGGGAAAATAAAATGAAAATAATATCTATAGAAAAAGCTACAATTTTAGATGCTGAAAATTTAACAGAAATAATGAGAAGAACATTCGATGAAGAAGCAAAACGATGGTTATGTGGTCAAGGGGATATAATTGATTATAACATTCAACCTCCAGGATATTCTTCAGTTGAAATGATGAAATATTCGATTGAAGAATTGGATTCTTACAAAGTGATAATGGATGAAAAAATAATCGGGGGAATTATAGTTACGATTTCTGGTAAGTCATACGGTCGAATTGATCGTATTTTTGTAGATCCTGTTTATCAAGGAAAAGGAATTGGATCACATGTTATTAAATTAATAGAAGAGGAATATCAAAGCATAAAGATTTGGGATCTCGAAACATCTAGTAGACAAATTAATAATCATCATTTTTATAAAAAAATGGGCTATGAAATAATTTTTAAATCTGAAGATGAGTATTGTTATGTAAAAAGAATACATGTAGGTTCAGTTGAAGAGAACCTAATTAAAAATAAAGATATGAAAACAGGGCAATACGAAAACTGTAATTTGGTTAATACAGAATATTATCAAGTGAATTTGAAAAATAGTGCATTTGTTGGTAGTAATATAATGCATATGAATATGAGTAATTGTAATGTAAGTCAATCAAAGTTTAGAAATATAAATTTTAGAAATTCTTCATATGCAGATTTAAATCTTTCTGGTAGTAAATTTAATTTGGTGACATTAGGTGGAGTGCAATTCAAAAATACAATTCTTGGCGATGAGAAGGAACCTATTTTATTTGATAATTGTGATTTAGAAGGTAGTACAATACATAATAGTAATTTGAAAAATATTGAAATAGAAAATTGTGATATAACCGGTATGAAAATAAATGGGATTCAAATTGAAAAGCTACTTGAGTTATATAATAAAGTAAAAAGTTAACTTAGTTTTAGTTAGTAGTTAGGTAGATAAAGCTGTTCTTAAATTGAATGTTATATTGAAATAATTGTGTAAAAATAACATAAAGAAATACACAGGAGAAGGGGTTTTATAAAGAATTCTAGAAGATAATGTATTGTATATTTATATGGAGGGAACAAAATGGGGATCAAAGTTAGATCGGGAGAAATAAAAGATGCTAGAGCAATTCATCGTATATGCATACAAGATGATGTTTTACCTTATATGGTTTTCTTACCTAGCATGCGTGTAGATGCAATGGAAAATAGAATTCGAAATTTAGCACCAAATCAATTTGAATTTGTTGCAGAATTTGATGGAGAAGTTGTAGGTTTTGTTGGTTTAACACAAAGTCCAGGAAGAAGATCACATTCAGGTGATTTATTTATCGGCGTAGACAGTGAATATCATAATAAAGGCATTGGGAAAGCACTTCTTACAAAAATGCTGGATTTGGCTGATAATTGGTTAATGTTAGAGCGAGTGGAACTTGGTGTTTTAGAAACGAATCCTAAAGCGAAAACTTTATATGAAAAATTCGGATTTGTAGTAGAGGGAGTAAAGATAGGGAATTTGAAGGCTCACGGAAAGTTTATTAATGAAATTATGATGAGTCGTTTTAGACCTGATGGTTTAATTGTACATAATGAATAGTGAAAAAGCATGACAGTATAATGTCATGCTTTTTTATTTGAATTTGGTTGTAATAAAAATAATGCTAAACCAATAAAAATAACTGTAATACCTAGTCCTTGTTGCAAAGAAATGGTCTCACTTAAAATAAAGTACGCTAGTATACAAGTTCCAATCGTTTCTCCTAAAATGCTCATAGAGATTACAGTAGCACTCATCCATTTTAATAACCAATTAAAAATTGTTTGTCCTAAAATCGTTGCAATAAACGCTAATCCAATAAAGCACATCCAAGTTTGTGTAGAGTAGTGGATGAAAGATTCGTGTTGCAAGTAAGCAAATATACCAAGAAAACAGGCACTACTTCCATAACTAATTACCGAATACGGTATAAGTGATAAATCTTTACGAACATGTTGACTAATGAAAAAGTAACCGGTAATAATTCCTGCCGCAATAAATGCTAAAATATCCCCGTATAAAGCTTCTCCGCTAATTTGGAAGTCTTGCCATCCAATGACGATACTTCCTGAAATAGCGATGAGGCAACCAATAACCGCTCCTTTTGTAAACTTCTCCTTGAATAAAAAATAACCACCAATCATTGAGAATAAAGGTTGTAATGTTACGATAACTGTGGAACTTGCTACAGAAGTATATTGTAACGATTCAAACCATAGTACATAATGTGCAGCTAAAAATAGCCCAGAAATGAATCCGAATCTCCATTGTTTTTTCGTTAATGTTTTTAGTTCGTATCGATTGTTATTATTAAATAGTAATAACGGTAACAGAATTAATGCAGCAAAAAATAATCGATAAAAAGCAATGATAGCCGCAGGAGCATCGGCCAATTTTACAAAAATCGCTGAAGTTGATAAGGCGAATACACCGAAAAATAAGATGCAATATGAAAGAATAGGTGATTTCAAAGTTTGTCCCTCCGATGAATTGTTTATTATAATAAAATAAATACGATATAATGTACAATGGTAAGTATATAAGTCTCGGAGACGATAGAAAAGGATTATTTGCCTTTGTTTAGTAAGTTAGTACAAAAGCGATGAAACATATATTATGATGGACGAAGGAAGGGTTTACTATGATACATGATAGGCTTGGACAAACTGTATTAAGTTATCGTAAGAAAAATAAGATGACAATTCGTGAATTTGCTGATTATGCGGGGATTAGTACGTCACTAATTAGCCAAATTGAAAGGGGACATGCGAATCCTTCGTTAAGTGTATTGGAATTAATAGCGAAAGCATTAAATGTCCCACTATTTACACTGTTTATTAATGAGATTGATACAGATTCACTCATTTCTAAGAAGAAAGATAGAAAGAAAGTATATCGAGAAAATAGCGATCACATAGTATACGATGTATTAACACCTGATTTTATGAAAGCACGTATTGAAATGTTAATGATGGACTTAAATAAACAAGCAAACACAACGGAAAGTCACTATTCACATGAAGATAAAGAAGAAATTGCTGTTGTCATGAAAGGAGAAGTATATGTGGAGTTAGAAGGAAAAGAATATTTCTTAGAAGAAGGGGATGTTGTACGTATCCCACCAAATGTGAAGCATCGTTTTTTGAATAAAAGTGATGAATCGAATCACATTTTATTCGTATTGACTCCATCTTTAGGATGAGTATAAAGCGATTTTTATCACGGGGGATAAAAAGATGGAAAATAAAACTGTTTTAAAAGGTGGCCTTTCAATTATTTCTCAATGTAAAAAAGAAACAAATGATATTTGGCATGCGCATTTCGGAGCAGCTGCAATTGCTAGTTATTTTTTCATGAAAGATAATAATATGGAAGAAGAAATAATTCGTAGTATGTATTCTCAAACAAAAATGATGCTGAATAAGCAAAACTTAGGTGAAATTATCGATAATAAAGAAGAAATTGATTTTCAAAGTGCTGAAAAAATGATTATAAAATCATTGGAGCATACAATTGATGAACTTCATTGGGTGGGGCATAATGTCATTTATGCTGCATTAAGTTTATTAGCTATGAAAGAGTTACAAAAATGGGGCGATAATCAAGCAATTGAAGGGATTGCTAATCTTCTATTATCGTTTCAAAAAACAATTCCTGGTAGATCGTGGATTGGTTTTACGACAAAGGAAGTAAAACAATTAAGTATAAAAAATGAGATGGAAAGTAAACTGAGAAATCCGAAACAAGTATCAAAGTTTATTTTAAAGGAGCTTTCACAATTTAATATTATTTATAGAGCGGAATCGCATCATGATTTAATTGGTCATTTACTTACTTTTTCACATGCGATTAATATTATGTATGACTTAGGGCATAGAGATATATTCCATCGAGCGATACGTCCCCTATTAAAACTAGTATACGTGTTACGTGCTAGTCAAAGTCTTACATCGAATAGTGAAATAAATTTGCATTCACCGATAGATTGTTTACCTTTAATCGAATCTAAACGTGCTTATATATTACCAACAGAAAATCAATTTTGGCTAAAAGACTATAGTGCATTTGATTGGGATTTCGGACATGTCTTTAAATTCTCATATAGTTATTTTGATCATATTAAGAGGGCTCCAAAATATAAAGATATAACATTAGAGAAATTCCGTTTTGTTATGAGTATGTAATGAAGTCTAATGATCTGTATAAAGGGCTAAATATAAAAATTCTTTGTCGATAGTATATTATTTTTATATTTGTAAGATTTTACATACGTATTTTACTTTTACTAATTCTGTAAATAGGCTATACTAAAATACATACATTTTTAGTATTGGAGAGAGAAGTAAAACGACATGGAATTAATGAAATTGGAAAAAGCAATTGAAATAAAGAAAGAAGAACTTTTATATTTAGTATCGGATTATGGAATTCAACATGAAAAAGTATTGGCTTTAAGCCAAGAAATAGACAAATTGATTAATTACTTTATGTTTTTAAAATAGAAAGAGCTATGACATGATGTGAATATGTTATAGTTCTTTTTTTATTTGAAAATTTAGAAGTAAATTCTATATACTAATAATTAATAGAAAATTCAATTTCAAAGGAGGGGGATAAATGATATTACATACGCACATTTTAGGAAAAGGGGAACCAATCGTGCTTTTGCATTCTGGTGGTATGACAGGTTTAGTAGAATATGAAGAGCAGGCAGCATATTTTCGAGAACAAAATTATCAAGTCATTCGCCCTGATTTAAGAGGGCATGGAAAATCAGGAGGAACATTGGAGAATTATTTCCTACGTTCTGTAAAGGATTTACATGATACGTTAGTACATTTACAAATTGATAGATGTCATATAGCTGGTGTTTCACTAGGAGGATTAGTTGCTTTATTATTTGCAAAAAAATATCCAGATAAGGTGAGAACATTAACTTTTTCAGGTATCTTTCCGCTTAAGAGAGAAAATTGGGAGGAGTCTCAGGAGTATGAAGCGAAGTGCCATCAGCAATTGATGGAAAATGAAGAAGTTGTAATTTATATGAATCAAATTCATGAAAAAAGTGATTGGAAAGCATTGCTTGAATCGTGGCAAGTTAAGGATTGGTACCCATTTGATGAAACTGGTGATGTAGCTAGCCTTCAAGTACCTACACTTTGTATTAGTGGGGGAGATTCAGAAGATGAAGTTACAGCTGCTACAACGTTCAAACAATTAAACGATAATATTCATATTGCTGTTATTCCTTTTGCCGGTCATTTAGTGCATAATGATCAACCGGGAATATATTCGAATATATTGTCTAATTTCTTACAGAATGCGCAAGCTGCTAGTCGAATATAAGGACTTTTGGGTATAATAATAAAGGAATTATTAATTGTATCGGTTAGGAGCGCAGCACATATGAAAACAGTTGTTGTTATTGGTGGAGGTATAACGGGACTTTCTACTATGTTTTATTTAGAAAAATTAAAAAAGGATAATAATATTGATTTAAATTTAATCCTTGTAGAAAAAGAAAAGTACTTAGGTGGTAAAATCCATAGTGTAGAAGAAAAGGATTTTATTATGGAATCAGGAGCAGATTCTATCGTTGCTCGTAATGAGCATGTTATGCCTCTAATAAAAGAATTAAATTTAGAAGAAGAAATGGTATATAACGAAACGGGTATTTCTTACATATATTCTGATAATGCTTTACGTCCAATTCCTTCTGACACTATATTTGGGATACCGATGAGTGTTGAATCGTTGTTTAGCAGTACGCTAGTATCAACGAAAGGAAAAATTGTTGCTTTAAAAGATTACATAACGAAAAATAAAGAGTTTACGAAAGATACATCACTTGCTGTATTTTTAGAAAGCTTCTTAGGGAAAGAGTTAGTGGAAAGACAAATTGCACCTGTACTTTCAGGTGTATATTCTGGTAAATTGAATGAGCTTACGATGGCATCTACATTACCGTATTTACTGGAGTATAAAAATAAGTATGGAAGTATTATTAAAGGTTTTGAAGAGAATAAAAAACAATTTCAATCAGCAGGAAATAAAAAGTTTGTATCATTCAAAAATGGACTATCTACGATTATTGATCGTTTAGAAGAAGTGCTGCCTGAGACGGTTGTCAAGAAAGGTGCTGTAACGACGGCTATAAGTAAACAAGGTGATCGCTATGAAATTTCCTTTGCAAATCACAATTCAATCCAAGCTGATTATGTTGTTTTAGCAACTCCGCATGATATCGCCCAAACTTTATTACAGTCTAATGAGTTAAACGAGCAGTTTCATACATTTAAAAACTCATCTCTTATAAGTATTTACTTAGGATTTGACATACTAGATGAACAATTACCGGCGGACGGTACAGGATTTATCGTAACGGAAAACAGTGATTTACATTGTGACGCTTGTACATGGACAAGCCGAAAGTGGAAACATACATCTGGAAAACAAAAGCTATTAGTGAGAATGTTTTATAAGAGTACCAATCCAGTATATGAAACGATTAAAAATTATAGTGAAGAAGAATTAGTACGAGTCGCTTTATATGATATTGAAAAGAGTCTCAGAATTAAAGGTGAACCAGAAGTAGTTGAAGTTACAAATTGGAAAGATTTAATGCCGAAATATCATTTAGAACATAATCAAGCGGTTCAAACATTACAAGAAAAAATGACTGATCTTTATCCTAATGTATACTTAGCTGGCGCTTCCTATTACGGTGTCGGAATTGGTGCGTGTATTGGAAATGGAAAGAACACTGCAAATGAAATAATTGCAACATTAAATGAACCGTCAAATTAAAATAGCATACATATATAAATAAAATGTCCCTGGGTTATGCTGGAGGGACATTTTATTTATTTCACTTGAATTGAGACCTTTTTATTAGTTGTATTATTTTCAGTAATCGTTAATGTTATATTCCCGGACTCTTTAAATGAATATGATGAGAGTTGATAAAGCTCTTTTATACGGTGTTTCTCTTTTAATTTATTGGCAGGAATTAATGTTATGTTCGGTTTCCATGTTTCCTGTTTACCTGAAGGGTAGTCTACTATTATTTCTGGATTATTTAATTGCATTGGTTCCCAAGAGACAAAATATAGTTCAACTGTTGTATCTTTTTTTAGTAATTTTTCTGAGAAATATCCAATTTTTCCAACATTACCGAAAACAGTAAAGTTTTGATTTTGTAATGTGATCTCTAAATGTTTAGGTTGATATGTTGTTGCGTGATAGATTCCATAGGAAAGTGAAAGGGTGGCGGCGATTAACATGCTGATTGAAAATCTTTTAAAGCTATTGCCTTTAAAACTAGTCATCATAAATGAGTTTGGGGCGAACTTTTTTGCGAATAAAAATATGAGTAATATGAGTAAAAGGGATAAGCCAATGAATATATACATAGGAAATTTACACCTCCACAATAAAGTAATACATTAACTATATTTTACCGTAAATGTATGTATTAGGGTGTTGTTTTAGAAGGGAAAAGTGAGCATGGAATTGAAATTATAAGATTACGAGCGGAGTGTTGGAAATGAAAATAATACAATTAATTTTTAAAATAGAGAATAAAGAGATGATCATAGTATTTTGATCACCTCTTTATTTTTTCTAATCATGCAAATGCAAGAAGGGTTACTCTTAGTTCGTATTGAATTAAGAGGATAGGCTTCTCTTGAAATATTTGATTAATGGGACATTGAGGACTTTCCTAATTATTAATATTTTTTCTGCTATAATGAATGAGTAGAAAGAAAGGAGCGATCCTATGGTATTTCCTATATTAGAAACAGAACGTTTGCGTTTAGTTGAAATAGAACAATCTTATTGTCAAAAAATATATGAAATCTTTTCATTGGATGAGGTAACATGTTATTACGGTATGAATTCTTTTACGGAGTTTGGACAAGCTTCACGTATGATTGAATCTTTTTCGAAAAATTACTTCGAGAAAAAAGCAATACGATGGGGGATTGTGTTAAAAGAAACAAATACTTTAATAGGTACAATTGGATTAAATAATTTACAACTATGGAGTAAACGATCTGAAATTGGATATGACTTACACCCTCGATATTGGGGGAATGGTTATGCATCAGAAGCGGCTCAAGAAATTATTCATTATGGATTTCGTGATTTAGGCTTATTTAGAATTGGTGCTATTACATACCCTGAAAATGTTACTTCTTGTAAAATGTTATCTAAAATTGGTTTTCAAAAGGAAGGCCTATTGCGTGGATATATTCATCAAGGAAATAAACAACATGATGCATTATTGTATTCTATAGTTCGAACGGATGTAGGGGATATAAATTTATAATAAAAAACCCCTCTTATAAAAGAGGGGTTAAATAAAAATTAACCTAACTTAGGTAATAAACGTTCTCCGCTTTTCATGCTACTTTTACATAAAGGGCATTTAGGCTCTTCTTCAAATGAAAAGTTCTTTCTCATCCATCCTAAACAATCCTCTGCTTCACATTCCCAGACAGGGGTTTGTTCTGGTGGTACTTCTGCTACATCGTTCTTTCGATTGCGATACATGTAACCACTCCTTTTATGTAAAAATTTTTAGTTATATATTAAAAAGGTTGTTAACCGAGCTGGTAACAACCTTTTTATTGTTTGAATTATAGCTTTACAACGTTTTTAGCTTGAGGTCCACGGTTACCGTCTTCAACTTCGAAGCTAACTTCTTGACCTTCGTCAAGAGACTTGAAGCCGTCGCCAGTGATAGCTGAGAAGTGAACGAATACGTCGTTACCGTCTGCAACTTCGATGAAACCGAAACCTTTTTCGCTGTTAAACCATTTTACTTTACCTGTTAATGTCATGGTAATGCCTCCTAAAATTTAAAAAGATTACAATATGATCGGCCTTATTTGAATGAAAAATAAAAGTTCACATATTATCAAAAACCCATAAGGAGTACAAAGTGTTCCTGATTGATACTTGATAATATGCAAAGAAAATATAGTGTTAAATTGACCTTAATTACTATCTTACAACAAATGGTGGGAAATAGCAAGTGCTGGTAATACCTGTGAGAAATAGGGTGGGAAAAATGGTAAAAGACACAAAGACATCTCTTTTATTTATATATTATTCCTAATTTTGGTTTATGCTAAACTAAGAACATTTTTATCACGCATTAACTACCCGTAAAATCCCGATTGGTGAGGGCTAATAATCAGTGGGGGATGAACAAATCCTTCACTGATTAAAGTTTCACTTTATTGAAAAATTGTATTAGGGAAACGATATATAGTATAAGAATAGTGTTGATATATTTGTTAAGGAGGCGAGAATATTGCAGTCTACTCAATTTAAAATAATTGAAGCAGCAAAAAAAGGGAGAAGAAAAGTTCATCCAGTATTCGCTGTTATACTTGCAATTGTATTTTTGACTTTAGGTGAATTGTTCATGTTATTTATGCTATTTTTGCCGAAAGCAGAAACAATCATTATGAAAGCGATTTATAGCAACATTGAGATGATATTAACGTTTGGTGGAGCTATATTTTTTGTTTTTTTATGGATTAGATTTGTAGAGAAAAGATCATTTTCATCCATTGGTTTTTGGAGAGATCAATGGATAAGAAAATATTTGAGAGGTGCATTAATTGGGTTTATTTTCATTTCGATACCAGTAATGCTACTTTTATTAACCGGAAATGTACAACTAGAAATGCAGCGAATTACACCTACCGCTATACTTGGAATTGTAGGATCTTTAATTGCTTTTTTAATACAAGGTGCAACAGAAGAAATTGTTGTTCGGGGTTGGTTATTTCCAGTTCTTTCTGTTAGAAGCCGTATTTGGATCGGGATTGTTGTAACTTCTTTTTTATTTGGTTTTCTTCATTTACTAAATCCAGGTATTACAATTCTTTCAATATCGAATATAATATTAGTTGGTGTGTTTGCAGCTTTTTACGTTTTGAAAGACAGTAGTCTTTGGGGGATATGTGCGTGGCATTCCATTTGGAATTGGGCACAATATAACGTATTCGGTTTTGCAGTTAGTGGAATGGAAATGTATTCTACACCGATTTTTAGACCTGTAGCAAACGGATCGGAACTCTTCCATGGAGGCTCATTTGGAATTGAGGGAAGTATCATTACAACAATAATGCTTTTTATCGCTTCAATTGTTTTATGGAGACAGTTATGGGGGAGAAAAGCGAAACAACGAGATTTTAGTTAATGAAAGAGGGAGAGACTATGGGGATTATAGCTTTTGAGGGAGCAAGTGCTGTTGGTAAGAGCACAACGTGTCGTGAGTTAGAAAAGAATTATGGTGCTTATATTATACCTGAA
Source organism: Bacillus basilensis (assembly GCF_050630465.1). NCBI lineage: Bacteria > Bacillati > Bacillota > Bacilli > Caryophanales > Bacillaceae > Bacillus > Bacillus basilensis. The sequence continues at coordinate 206,548 of NZ_JBNTQO010000001.1, forward strand.
GTGAATTTTTTATTTGAAAGACCAAAAAATGAACATAGAACATGGTATTTGGAAAAACAAGTAGAGCGCTGGAAAATAGCAGTGCAGAAGTCAGAGCAATATGAATTAGTAATACTTGATGGCGACATTTATCAGCCACTAAGTTATAATTGGTGTTTCCATTTTGAAATATTTGATCAGCCATTATCTTTAATAGAAAACTTTTATAAAGAAAAGCTGATACATAAGGAAATTGGTTTTCCTGATCAATATTTTTATTTATATACGAATGATGAGGAACTTAGAAAACGGAAAGAATCTGATGTGACAAAAAGAAGAAGAAACTTTGAAAAACATTTACATATATCAAAATCGTTTCAACGTTATTATGAAAATTTAAATACCGTTACAGACGGGTACTGCAAAATGATTGAAGCGAAAAGTGTAAAAACGAATGAACTAGAAATTGTAAATAATTTAAATAGTCTAAATGTGTATGAAGAGAGACGTTTTGATGTTTCGAGGTTAGATGCGGTTACGAAGTGGTTAAAAGAACATCGTGCGTAAAACAACGAGTGCCTTATATGGCATTCGTTGTTTTTTTATGTATTATATATTGATTTTAAAATTTGTAAGTTTGCTTGTTCATTTTTCTGAATAGCATTTTTATATTTAGGTAAGAAGAGTTGAGAAGGATAAACTGGGAGTTCACCGCAAATATCAATACCATAGACAGATTTATTCATAATAAGAGAATGAATAAATTGTAAAAGTCTAGATAGTTTCATATGCCCTTGATCCCAATTTGTAATAGTAAATTTTGGATCTAAAACATCTTTATCAATGCTTACATATATTGTTTCTGTATGAATATGTGAAAGTATTGTATGTATGGATACTTCATGTGATATATGAATCGGAAAAACTTCTATGTATGAACAATCATTAGAATGAATTGTTAGAGAAGAAGGTCCGATAATAATTACTTTTTTTAACTTATCATTATTTTGAAGAGAAAATGATACCCATGATCCACAGGAAATAAGAGACTGTTCATTCACTTCCTTTAAGTTCGTATCAGTATGATGATCAAATAGTATAAGGGTAAAAGGCTTGTCTATTTCTTCTAGTAATAAATAAGATACATAATGATAATTCCCAGAACCAATAAAAGTAATTCCTTTTTTCTTTCTACGGTTTAATGCCCTTTTTATATGCATTAAAGAAGTGCTTTCGCAATATAGGTTTGAGTGTTCTAAAAGGGTAAAATCAATATCTTCATGTGAATAAGAATGTAGTTTATTTTGTAATAAATACGTATCACCAAAGTTTAAAAAAGTTAAACCGCTATACAATAAACTCATATTTATTCATCTCCTTTAAATATAAGGCTATCATTTATTTTTATAAAATTAAAATGAAATACTTTGAGTGGAATTAGTAGTTGGAAAAAATGATTATTTTAACAGAATAATCTTTCAATTTACAGAGAAAAGAAATACAATATAAGGAAATATATATATGATTTAGGGAATTGAGACGAAAGTAGGTATAGATTAACTACCTGTAAAAACTCAGTTGATTTAACAACTAATCAATACTTAGAGTTATTATTTGTGAAAGGAGAATAAATGTAAGTATGAAAAAAATTATTATTTCAGATCTTGATGGGACTTTATTAAGAAGTGATAAAACAATTTCAGAGAAATCTATTAATATTTTAAGGGAATGTAAAAATAATGGATACGAACTGATTTTTGCTACAGCAAGACCTCCAAGAGCTATAAAACAGTATATTCCCAGCGTGTTAAAGAGTGAAATTATTATTTGTTATAACGGGGCTCTAGTTCTTAAAGGTAATGATATTTTATATGAAATGAAGATTTCTAAAAATAACATTTTAGAAATTATAGAAATAGCAAAAAAGTACAACCTTCATCAGATTTGTCTTGAAATAGGTGATAAGTTGTATTCAAATTTTGATGTTACTGATTATTTTGGCAATGTACCATGTGAAATTATGGATGTAAGAGATTTAGACTTTGAAGAAGCTTCAAAAGTAATTATTTGTACTAAGGGCTCAATAAACGAGGAATTCATTAAAGAATTGCCTGATGAATGCAAGGCAGTCATTACAGATGACGGAACTTTGTGTCAAATTATGCATGCAGAAGTTTCAAAATGGAATAGTATTCAATATGTTCTACAGCACTTAAATCGAGACGTATCTGAAGTAATTGCCTTTGGAGATGACTACAATGATATGGAAATGATAGAGAAGTGCGGGATTGGTATAGCAATGAGTAATGCAGTTGAGGAATTAAAGTCAGTTGCTAAATTTATTGCTAAAAGTAACGATGAAGATGGAGTTGCTGCATTTCTAGAAAGTAAAAGTTATGTTTATGTTAATTAGTATGAAAAATAAATTGCAGTAAGCGCCAATAAAGAGATGCTACATCTGTTTTTTATAAATAGATATTATGAATGGGATATACGGGAGGAAACAAGCAAGATGAAAACATTATTTAAAATAATAGGTATTTTAGCTGGTATGGCAGTAATTGGCGTAGGTGTAACGTATGGTATGCTGTATTATTTGAATAATAGTAAACCAGCTGCTAAAAAGGCATCACCAGCTGCTCCGGCAGTAGAAGTACTAGCTGATAGTAATATAAAAGCTGAAGATGCAAAGCTTTTAGAAAATGGCAATCATTCATTACCGAATAGTGGATTTAATAAAAATTTTAAATGGACAGATGAGAACATACAGACAGCATTACATGAAATGGCACATCAAAAAACGAAAGCTGATCAAAAGTGGGGCTATATTTTTATTACACAAGAACGTATTGAAAGTTTACTTGATATTGTAAAGAGCAATGATCTTGTACAAGGAAATACATATGCAGACATTTTAGAGAGATGGAAACAAGGAAAATATGTAAAGATTGATTCGGATCACAATAAGATTTGGAAATTACAAAGCGGGAATTTAGTCGAAGGAAAAGGGGTAATGTCAGAAGCGGAACAAAAAGAGTTAATTAATCAAGTGTTTATGCAAAAAGGTACATATTCGGGTAGTCAATTAATTGCAGGTGGGGGACAGACTAATAAATAAGAGATATATTGATTTTGAAACACCTTTGTTGTCATAATTACAAAGGTGTTTTTTTGTTGACACAAGAAATAAATGGGAATATGATTCATATATGAAATAAATTAGAGGGGCTTAAATATACATATGAATAACAGAGAGCTTTACGGTAATATCCGTGATGTTTATCATTTACTACAAAAAAATCTAGATAAGGCAATTGAACAGTATGATATAAGTTACGTACAATTTGGAGTAATTCAAGTACTCGCAAAATCTGGGAAAGTATCCATGTCAAAGTTAATTGAAAACATGGGATGTGTTCCAAGTAATATGACGACAATGATTCAAAGGATGAAGCGTGATGGTTACGTTATGACAGAGAAAAACCCAAATGATCAACGTGAAACGCTCGTTTATTTAACTAAAAAAGGTGAAGAAACAAAAAAGCAAGTAGATGTGCAATATAGTGATTTTTTAAAAGAGAATTGTGGTTGTTTTACGAAAGAAGAAGAAGAACATTTAGATGCTTTATTATTAAAGTGGAAGAAGCATTTGAATTAAATATAATAAAAATGTAACAATCTGTTACATTTTTATTTATATAAATACTTCATATGTGAAATAATATCAAGTACAGTAAAAAAAGAGAAAGGGATAATAACAAATGATTATTTCATATGTGAAATAAAGGGGAGTTATATATGGAGTTAAAGCCGATGATACGTATTTTGGCTATTGTAGCTTTTTTTGTTGGGTTAGATTCATTATTAGTAGCACCTTTATTACCAGTTATTACAGAAACAATCAGTATCCCTGATGGGAGTGGAGGGTTATTAATTACAATTTATGCACTTTGTTATGGAATAACTGCACCTTTATTCGGAACAATGTCTGATAGAGTTGGAAGGAAACGTATGATTATAATAGGGTTTGTTGTTTTCTCTATTTCTACATTTTGTACTGGATTAGCGAAGGATTTTGAAATTCTTTTATTATTTCGTGGTCTAACAGGTTTATCTGGTGCGATGATTATGCCAAGTATTTTTGCATTAGTAGGAGATAAAGTTACATATGAGTCAAGAGGGAAAGCGATGGGGACGATTATGGGAGCAATGGTAGGTTCGACAGTCATTGGAGTACCTATAGGCGCATTTTTATCTGAAGTAGGGAATTGGCAATGGACATTTTATAGTATAGGACTATTAACTTTATTTCTTACATTACTAGTTAATTACATATTAGAAGATGAAAAACCACGAAATGAGGTGCATGTTTCTATAACGAAAACGGTAGGTGCATCATTGAAAATGGCTTTAGTAAATATATCAGTTTTATTCGCATTATTAGCGACGTTTCTATGGACAATTGGATTACACGGAATGTTTTCATACATAGGTGTTTATTATGGGAATAATTTTGGACTTTCCGTTGGTGAAATAGGTATTGTGATCTTTCTGGCGGGAACGGGTAGTGTAGTTGGAAATATTCTGGGTGGAAAGTTAGCTGATAAAATAGGAAAGAGGAATGTTATATCCATTGCCAGTATTGTAGCCTCAATTAGTGTAATGGTATTCTCGTTTTCTATAGAAAATCTAGTAATTGCAATTACTATACATATAATTTGGAGTTTATTTATTGGGTTTGGCCAAGCATCATTAACGGCACTAATTTCAGAATTAAAACCAGCTGTACGGGGGACTGTAATGGCATTAAATAGCTCTGCCATGTATATTGGAATGACTATTGCTTCTGGTGTAGCGTCACTTGCTGTAAGTAATGGCTTTCCGTTTTTTTCTTTAGGAATAATATGTGCAATTGCTAGTTTACTTGTCCTTCCAATCGTATTTGTTCTAGTTAAAGAAAAAGCACCATCTAATAAAAAAAAGATGACTATATAACACCTTTGGGAGAAATAGTGCGAATGACAGTAAGTTTAACAAGTGCTTTACGTTACATTTATATATTTTAAGTTTTTTATAAATGCTTGAATTAATGTATAGGGGAATTACGTTATGTTCTGGTTAGGAAGCATTATAGGATTTGTATTAGGTTCGTTTGTTACTTGTGTACTACTTTACTTTGGTTTTAGAGCTGAAGAAAACAAGAAAACAAGAAAGAAAATATACAAAGAAGAATGTTAGATGAATCGGTTAGGAAGGAAATGGAGTAACTGAAAGAAATGAAAAATGATGAAAAAAGCTTATTAAAATGAAAAAGCCCTAGGATAAGGGGGTCTAGGGCTTCAAGTCATGGTATATCTCACACGACATTATAAAAAGAAAAGAACGTACTGAAGATAACACATGAATGTTTCATAAATGTATCAAAAAAGTGAACAAAATAGTTATTTGAAAATAAATAACCGCAAAAACGTCAGGCAATCAATTAAGTTGCCTGCTACGTTCTTGCATGGTAAAGGATAGACAGAGAGAAATAAAGAAAAAGGTTTTTAAATGAAATTCATAAAAGCTTGATAGGCGCTACCGAGGGAAAATACCATAGCTACTGCATGGGAAGTCCATTTAGGCATATTTAATTTTAATATGGTGTTGTATAAGATTCCATATACGATACAAATGATTAATACAAATGCAAATAATCTATATATTTCTACTTAACAATTAGTAGATCCTCGATTAATAAGGATACCGTGATTAAATAGTTTTGTGTAGTGCATTAACCACCAAGGGAGTAGATACTCTTCATTATAAAAATGCGGAATTACAGTTGTATTAATAAAAACACTTTCTTATAAAAGTAGATAAAATATTTTTGTTCTATTTATAAGCACCATATAAGTGCTCTTTTTGAGAGTGAGTATAAATACTAATTATTCTATACTAGTATATGCACTGCATTATGTAGTTGCTACTAAAATTAATTTCAGTTTTTAAAATTAGAGGTTTCTTTTAATGAAACCTCTAAAAAGATAACTACATTTATGTTATTGTAAATTCGATTGCGATAGGAGTTCCTCCATCTAGGACAGCTCCTCCTACAATAGTAGCAGCTGTAGTAGTCACACCAGTAATAGTATCACCTGTTTGAATAACGCCATTAATATAAAGCGTTAAAAAAGCATAAGAAGCAGGGAATGTTGTTACAGCACCAGTGTCATCAGTGAAATCTGTGTTAGCAAAAGTTAAATCTGCTCCAGCAGCAGTCCCTGTAGCAGCTGTACTTACAAATCGTCTTCCAGCTATAAAAGGCTTAACGATAGGCATTTATGTTCACCTCTTTTTGAGAATAAACTCAGACAAGTTTTTTTGAAAGTCTTGTCCTGTATTTTATTCTATGTTGTGCTTCTTTTAAAAGATACGGCTTGTATACTAGTAAAAAAGTATAATTCTTATGTGTTTGATTTCTTAATGTGGTCATCACTAGTATTAGACAACGTAATTAAAATAACATGTGTTTGTGTGGGGATAGCAATTATCTACGCTACTTTAAAACCGAGAAAAACAGAAACAAAGACAACTAATTATAGTGTGACTGTTAATGTTCCTAATTTAAGTAAAGAAGAAACAGAACAACTCGCTAAAAATGTAGTAGATAATATGAAGAAGGGATTAAATAAATAGTAATTATTTTAGGCGCTGCCATGAACTTGGTTAGCATTTTTTGTTGTTAAGGAAAGATAACGGGAAAATAAAAAAGAGAGCTAATGCTCTCTTTTTTTAGTGGCACGGTAATTAATCGCAGATTGGTATTCCAAGCACTCTTAAAGCTAATGCTACTTGAAGAGAAATCTCTAATCTAGCAATTTCGATACCAGCTACTGAAAGAACTAAAAAAGGTTGTCCGTTTACAAACACAACGCAACTATCCATGGTTACGCCCCCTTTCTAACAATCTACTATAATATACGAATTAAACGTTAATATGTAATAGTTGAACTGATGGATTTAATAGAATTAATAGATTAACCTAACCCATTTAAACCAAACAAAAGAACTCAACGAATGGAAAAAGCAAGAATCAAATGATTCCTGCTAGATGGAGATATAAGGTGGATAATCCGATAGTGCTAATAAACTCTGGTGAAATGTAAAAATCTGATTTAAATCCGTTTGGTGTCTTGATTTTTAGTTTCATGATTTCTCTCCTTTAAATTTAGTTTTTACATTGCTATATACAAACTAAAAGGAAATTGGTAACAAATAAACGAGAAATATTTTTAAAATAAGATGCATTTAGTGATTAGCGTAAGAAATGAACTCATGGAAATATAAAATTCGACGTGAGGTGGCAGGTGAAATGTAGATGGCGAGACAGCGTAGTCCAGACCGTGATAAAGCATTTGAAATATACAAAGCAAGCAATGGTGAGAAGGCACTTGTTGAGATTGCAAAGGAATTAAACCTGAAGCCATCTCAAATTAGAAAGTGGAAATCGCAAGCTAAATGGGATGAACAATTAAAAGGTAACGTTACTATTGCGAAAAGGAGCATTACTAATGTTAAAAATCCTGAGACAAAAGCCAAGTTAAAAAAGATGCTAGATGATGAAGAGCTGACGGAACAAGATCACATGCTGAAGATATTAATATACTTGGTAAACATGCGACAAGTAGATGGACAGGTACAGGAATTCTTATGGAAGCTACAACACCAATGTCTTACAATGATAACGTAAAATGCAACAACATTACAATTACAAACATGAAGAAGGGAATCCATTTACAAGTAGATCCAAAAATAACAAAAGAAGCTGATATGGCTTGGGTAAATGCGAACTTCTTCCATCAAATTACGTTTATGAACTTTGAGTACGGTTTGTATTTAGATTGTTATCCGAACTACGTAATGTGGGTCTACCGGTTGATACGGGTCTTGCGGAAAAAATCCCTTTACGCTAAACAACTGCCGAGGTGGAATTGTAAATGTTACCGGTCCAATAAACGGATTTACGCCTTCAGGCTCACAATAGATATATCCTCCGTTACCATCCCCATTGCGTACTTCATCATCTGAACCGCCGTTATCATCGTTAATTAACTCCCCACAAAGATACCCATATGAAGGATATACATTGCCCTCACAAGTATCTTGATAATTTTGTACCGCTATAGTTACAGTTGGCGGTTCGTCTGTTTGATTAAGTGCAGAAACTTGGATGAAATCAGTGTCAGCATTACGGAATAAAGGGCCGGATGTCTACGCTTGGTAGCGAGGTTCGCAATGACAATCACAGTCGCATTTTTTCCGCATTCCGTAGCTTCTAGATATCGTTTTACTGCTTGTATTTTGTCTTTCGAAGAAAATTTAACCATGAAAAATGCACCTCCAATTGTTAATTATGTGTCTAACAATTGGGGTGCACTTCATTTAGAGACAGTCTTTTTAATTACCATAATCTGGCGTTTGTTAGTCCCTAAGATATATTCTTTGCCTTTAAGCTGGCACTGAAAAACTTAACAATGTTTCTTTTTACAATGACAACAAATAAAGAAACATTTACAACGACACTTATTTCGATTAAACTTCCAATCATTATCACAATGGTGTTTATCTTTAGATTTCCACCAATCGTCATCACAATTGTGCTTATCTTTAGATTTCCACCAATTGTCATCGCAATTGTGCTTATCTTTAGATTTCCACCAATCGTCATCACAATTGTGCTTATCTTTAGATTTCCACCAATCGTCATCACAATGATGCTTATCTTTAGATTTCCACCAATCATCGCAACAATGATTTTTCTTAGAACTCCAGCAATCATTATTCCAGGACATTCTTTTATACCTCCCTTCCATTAGGGTTCATATTATTCTATGTTTTAGTAAAAAGAATGCTTGTTTATTAACCTATTATTATATTTTTATATAATAGAGAGCTTTCTACTAGATATAGAATTCATACAAACTATGCTAATTTTTAAGAGGTATATGATGTTTTTGTGAGAGCGTATGTATTGGAGGGAATCTAAAAAAGTGCTAACAAGTTTGCAAACGAACTTGCTAACACCTATTCGAAATAGACATAAATTATCGCTGATATGTCGACTTTGAAAATAGTTTTAATTAATGAAATCACACTTATACGAAAAACTCATAAAAACAGCCTTTATATAAGTAGTATTAAAGAAAATGTGGGTTGATATTCTTCAAAGGATTTCAACTCATGTTTTCTTTCATATTATTTTATACTTTCATCACTTTTAATAGTGAAAGAAACGACTGTACTACAGGTGAAATCCATCTAGATTTATGATAGATTACATGGCTTTGAATAACTGTTGGAGTTTCGATAGGCTGAAAACTGAGTTGCTCTTTTTGACAACTTTCTTGTACAACGATGTAAGGAAGAATTGAAATTCCTAACTCACACATAACGGATTGTTTAATGACTTCAACGTTGGAAGTTTCAAATGTTTTAGCTGGAATATTCCCGCTTTGACGTAAAAAATGATCCACCATTGGTCTATAGCCGCAGCTTTGTTCGGTAAAAATAAACTGAGTATCCTTTAATAAACAAAACGGATTAGATTGTGTAGAATAATGGGGCGGTAAAATCCATCCAAATGTTTCATTACTAAATGTACGCGTAATAAAATCATTATGTTCAATACTTTCTCCAATTATGAAGACAACATCTGTTTCTCCTTCACGTAATTTTTGTAATGCTTGTTCATTTGTGCTTGTTTCAAGTATGATATTTACTTTCGGATTTTTCTGTTTGTAGGTACGTAATAATTGTGGTAAACGATATACTGCTAATGATTCGTTAGATGTAATACTCAATGTACCTTCTAAATGATCGGTATTTTGAGGGATTTCTTGCGCTTTTTCATAAATAGCAAGTAATTCTAAAGCATAAGGATGAAATTGATGACCTGCTTTTGTAAGAAGTACTTTTTTCCCTAACCGATCGAAAAGGGGAATATGTAAATCATTCTCTAATACTTTCATATGCGCTGTAACAGTAGATTGCGCATAACCTAATGCATGAGCAGCTTTAGAAAAACTACCGTGCTTCACAATCGCACAAAATGTTTTAACATGTCTCATTTCCATAAGCAATCCCTCTTTTATTATCATGATTTGTGAATGATTATATCACGTATTTCAATTTTCCAAATGATTAAATTCTTTATAAAATAAAATTGTAGAAATATTTATTCAAGTGATATTGGAGGAAAAAAGATGATCAAAAAGGGCTATCATGTAGCTGTAGTTGGGGCTACAGGTGCAGTAGGACAGAAAATTATTGAACTTTTAGAGAAAGAAACTAAATTTAATATAGTTGAAGTTACGTTGCTTTCATCACAACGATCCGCTGGTAAGGTAGTACAATTTAAAGGGCGAGAGATAATAATACAAGAGGCAAAAACAACTAGCTTTGAAGGTGTAGATATTGCCTTTTTTAGCGCTGGGGGAGAAGTTTCTAGGCAATTTGTAAATCAAGCTGTATCTAGTGGTGCAATCGTAATTGATAATACAAGTGAATACCGAATGGCACATGATGTACCGCTCGTTGTTCCGGAAGTAAATGCACACACATTAAAGGAGCATAAAGGTATTATAGCAGTTCCGAATTGTTCAGCATTACAGATGGTAACAGCACTTCAGCCAATACGAAAAGCATTCGGATTGGAACGAATTATTGTTTCCACATATCAAGCTGTGTCAGGTTCAGGAATTCATGCGATTCATGAACTAAAACAGCAGGCTAAGTCAATACTTGCAGGTGAAGAGGTTAAGAGTACTATATTACCAGTGAAGAAAGATAAAAAGCATTATCCAATTGCGTTTAATGTACTACCTCAAGTAGATATATTTACAGATAATGATTTCACATTTGAAGAAGTAAAAATGATGCAAGAAACGAAGAAAATTTTAGAAGATCCCAATTTGAAAATGGCAGCTACTTGTGTGCGTGTTCCAGTCGTATCAGGACATTCAGAATCGGTTTATATTGAACTTGACAAAGAAGCAACTGTTGCAGAAATAAGAGAAGTGTTGCTGGATGCACCAGGTGTTATACTGCAGGATAACACTAGTGAACAGCTGTATCCAATGCCATTATATGCAGAAGGGAAAATAGATACATTTGTCGGTAGAATTAGAAAAGATCCTGATACACCAAACGGATTTCATCTTTGGATCGTTTCCGATAACTTATTAAAAGGTGCAGCGTGGAACTCAGTTCAAATTGTAGAAACGATGGTGGCAGAGGGAATCATTTAGTATAAGGAAAAACTAGGAAACTGTAATCATTAACAGTTTCCTAGTTTTTATTTTATAATTTTCTGCTTTATCCCAGCCACATTTGATTTGAAAGACAGTAAAAAACATCAAGAATGAATAAAGTATATTTGGTACGATATGGATAAATTCAATAAGAGGGGGTAATTAGGTGTATCAAGTAAAGGGTTATTTTTCATCGTTAAAAGGAAGTCATTATGAAATCGGTAAGCAACAAGGGGAATTTGCGAAACGACATCCTTATCTCATTCCACAATTTATACAGAAAGAAAACTTAATATCGCATCACCATTGGACAGAATCTAAGAATATACTACATAAATATTGTCCAGGAATAAATGAAGAGATTGAAGGGTTTTGTGAAGTGTTAAAAATTCCATCTGAAAATATGTTGTATTATTATCAAACACTATTAAAAGCAGGTTGTAGCCATTGTGCTATTTTACCTAAAAAGACAGATTTAAAGCATACTTATGTATTAAGAAACTATGATTTGTCACCAGTAATAGATGATATGCGCTTTTGTTCGACGCATGTTGAAGGTGCATATGCACATAGTGGCTTTTCCACTCAATATTTTGGTCGAACGGAAGGAGTTAACGAGCATGGATTATCTGTTACATTTTCAGCATGTGGCCAACCGGTAGGAAATATTGCGGGTTTGAGAAAGCCAGCGGTAAGTGGTTTACAATGTTTTGCAGTAATTCGAGTGTTATTGGAGAAATGCAAAAATGTGCAGGAGGCTAAGGCACTAATAGAAGAAATGCCGATTGCTAGTAATATTAATCTAATAGTAGCGGATCCTTTAGATGCAGCACGTATTGAAATATTTGACGGGTATAAATCAATAACAACGATTGATGATGACAGTCAATCTTTTATCGTATCAACAAACCATGCAGTTAGTTCAGCTATTAAAAAATTAAATAATAGGAGATTAGAACAATCTACAAAGAGATATTCCACTTTACACGAACTTTTAAATCAAAATGAAAAATTGAGCATGGGTTCTTTAAAAGGAATAGTAGAATTAGAATATCCTGCAGGTCTGACAGTGCATAATTATGAAGAGTGGTTTGGAACTTTACATTCTGTATTATCCGATTTACATGATCGCACAATGAATATTTGTTTCGGATCTCCAATTTTAAATAACTGGTATTCATTGAAAGTTGGAGGAAGTCTTCCTTTTTCTGAGGTGAATGTGAACTTTGAAAATAAAACTTATACTGATTTTTGGAGAGAAGAGAATAATGAATTGATTCCAAAGGGATAAATGGGATAAGATGGTAGTACCGAAGGGGTTATGTATACTGGAGGGATTACCGATGCTGAAAATTTTGTTAACGATTGTTCTTATCATTTTTCTAGCCATTTCCATGTATATTGCATATCAAAAAAGAAAAAAAGCGGACATAAAAGGATTAAAAAGTGCATTAACTTCAATTTGTTTCTTTGCACTTGCAATCTTTAATTTGTTTGCATATTGGTTTCATTTAGATGGTATTTTTACAGTGCTATTTTCAATTGTATTATTGTTAGTTGGGGCTTATTTTACAAAATATATTCCAATTTCCAAAAAGGTACACTGAAATTTATAGGTAATAATTTATTTCATTATGAAAAGAGATTATTCTACTAGGTCGTTATGAAACGACTTCATAGGATAATCTCTTTTTTTATTTAATTTTGTAAAGAATGTACGGTTAGTTTCAATTGCTTAATGAATTCTCGAGTTGCAGCACACATATATTTATCTTTTCTATAAATAAGCCCTATTTCTATTGTCGGAGTAGGATTTCTTAATTTTACAGTTTGAATGTTTTTGTTTTGTAAAAAGTCTATATATGGTTTTGGTAACACTGTAATTCCCATTCCTTTTGAAATCATTTGGATTAAAGATTCCATTGTACTAATTTCTAAAATTGGTTTTGGTTTAAAGTTGAATTTTTGACAATGAGATGTAATTAATTCGGTTAAAAAGAAATTTATAGGTAATAGAATTAAAGGGTAGTTCTGTAATTCAGCAATAGATACATGATCATGTTCAGCTAATGGATGACCGGTTGGTACGACTAATGTAAGTTCACTTTTGTATAGAGGGGTAGAAATAATCTCTTTATCTTGTACCGGGAGAAATGTAATGCCAATATCTAGTTCGTTTTGTAATAATTTTTCACGAATATCTCCTGTGCGAAGCCCTAATACAGAAAGTTCTATATTGGGATATAAATTATTAAAATTTATAATAGCTGGTGGTAGTAAGTAATTCACGACGGTTAACAATGATCCAATTGTTAAGGAACCTTGCTGTAATCCGTTTAAATCTTGAATAGCAGAACGAGCTTGTTCGACTTCATGAAAAATGGTTTTACTATGTAATAATAAAATCCTTCCAGCGTCAGTTAAAGATATTTTTTTACCAATACGATCGAAAAGTGGCATTCCTACGTCATGTTCTAAAGCACGAATTTGCTGACTTAGTGAAGGCTGTGAAATATTTAATTTCTCAGCTGCTTTTGTGAAATGCAATTCTTTTGAAACAGCTAAAAAATATTCAAGTTGTCGTAATTCGATTTGGATCACCTCAAGGATAATGATAGGTTTTACCTATCATTATTATATAAATAATTGGATTGAACAATGATTTTTTAGGTTTTATAATCATCTTTATATAACAGAGATAGTTGTGAAAATAAATCGAGAGAGTAAATTCATGTAACATCTTTAAAGGAGGAAATAGAATGACAAATGAATATCAAATATTATCTTTAAATATAGGATTACCAAAAGAGGTTCCGTACGGTGGAAAGGTAATTCATACAGGTATTAATAAAAAAGAAGTAAAGGAACCAGTATTTTTATCCTTTGTAAAATTTAATGGAGATGGGCAAGCGGACTTAGTCCATCATGGAGGAGTAGATAAAGCAGTTTGTGTTTATACTGGTGACCACTATCCATACTGGGAAAAAGAGTTGAATCAAGAACTTATATATGGAGCATTCGGAGAAAATATAACAATAAGCGGTATGTGTGAAGAGGATGTTTGTATTGGTGATACATTTCAAATGGGAGAAGCAATTGTACAAGTAACGCAGCCAAGACAACCTTGTTTTAAATTAGCTAAGAAATACAATATTCCAAAGTTACCAATATATTTTCAAGAAACAGGATATACAGGGTTTTATTTTCGCGTATTAAAAGAAGGTTGGGTATCACCTGTTGATACTTTAAAGCTACTAAAGTCTAATCCACATGGTGTTACAGTAGCATTTGCTAATCGTATCATGCATAAAGAAAAACAAAATATGGAAGGGCTAAAAAGGATCTTAGAAGTAAATGAGCTTTCTAATAGTTGGAGAAATACATTTGAAAAGAGAATGAGAGGAGAAGAAATTAATATGAAGGAAAGGCTAGAAGGAAAAAAATAATAAAAAATATTATTTATAAATGGTGCATTTCTATTAGTAAAAACGAATTAGAAAGCACTATTTTCATACAATAAACTTATTAATATCCAAAAATCCTAATATTGTTTTATTCGACTTATTTTAGAATAGTCGAAACATAAAATTAATTAGACTCTTTTTTTATATTTTGTGATAGTATATTGATTGGTAAGACCTATTACTTTAAGAGCAGGTTATATAACTACATCTAATTTGATGGAATTAACATATGGAGGGACAACATGGGGAATGTTGAAAATTTTGAAAAACTTCTATTAGAAGAACCGAAAAGAGAGCAGTTATTTCCTTTATTTGAAGAAGTGTTTGGGATTACAATTCAAACATTGAAGGATTTTTCAGAGAGAGGATATTGGGATGATACATATAAAGCTTTATCATTTTTACAGGAAGATAAAGCTATTGCAAATGTTGCAGCATTTTCACTACCATTGATAATCAATGGTGAAAGAATAAATGCAGCGGGCATTCAATCTGTAATGACACATCCTAATTTTCGTAGACAAGGACTAATGACTGAATTAATGAGGGAAATGATTGAAGAAATTGATAAACAATGTGAATGTTCATTATTGTTTACGGAAAAACCTGAACTATATACATCATTTGGATTTAAAGTTGTACAGGAATATTTGATGACTATACCATACGATAAAAATAATAATAATTCTTTACTTAGAAAGCTAGATTATTATATTGAAGAGGATAGACAGTTGATACATGAAACTATTGAAAGTAGCCAAAGACTTTCAAATAATTTTTCAACATTAAACTTCCATCCTTCGTTTTATTTGAATATGTATGACTCGGAATGGAATGAGAAATTGTATTATTCAGAGAAACTAGATGCTCTAATTGTGTATGAAGTAGATAATGAAAAGTTGAAATTATATGGAGTGTTTGCACCAGTACTTCCAGTTTTAGATGAAATATGCGGGGAAATTTCTGAAAGATTTACAGAAATTGAATTTTACTTCTCTCCAGATCAATTAGGAATTGAAGATGTACAGTTTACCGAATTACAGTCTAGTAAGTATTTAATGGTTCGAAGTGATAGAGAGTTGGATTTGAAAGGTTATAAATTCCCAGTATTAGTAGAATTTTAAATGTGCATATAGATGCTTTATTATGGAGGAACTATGAAAATATCACATATACCAGAACATATTGAGCAACTTACTATAATGAATGTACCTGAATATTATAAGCTTAATGACAATCATGTGTTTATTGTCCGCTCGAAACCCGAAACAGATTTTTGGCTTAAAACACATTATGGTTTTGAAGTAATGAATGGTCATGTATTTTATACTGAGATGATGACAGACTTTCAAGCTGAAGTTCAATTGCGTATGAATCCAAATTCAAAATTCGATCAAGCAGGTCTTTTTGTTATGATTTCGGAAAAGTGTTGGTTGAAAACTTCATTAGAATATATTCCAGATGGTCCATCTCATTTAGGAGCTGTCGTAACGAATAATGGATATTCCGATTGGTCAACACAAGACTTTCCAACAGAATCAGCTACCCAACAACTTCGTTTTCGAATTGTTCGTAAACGTGGTGATTATACAATATATGTGAAAAAGATCCATCAATGGGAACAAATAAGAATCGCTCATTTGATGGAGGATATAGGAAATGAGCCTGTTAAAATAGGTTTTTACATGTGTAGTCCTTCTAAAAACAATGGATTTGAGACTGAGTTTTTAGATTTTACAACTGAAAAAATATAGATAAAAAACCGTATTCTTTTCATTAAGAATGCGGTTTTTGTATTTATATAATACAAAGCACATTTATTGACCGAAAAGTCATTAATGCTTATCATTTAATAATGTTAAATATTAATTTGCATAATATAATAGAAGTAATAAAAAAATCATAAATTATATGGCTTAAGTAAGGAGGATAAGAATTATTAATTGGTAATTTCATAGGAAAAAGGAGATTATGTATGAAATCATTTCGTGAGTTATTACAGTATTTAAAACCATACATGTTCTTCGCTATTATTGGACCGCTATTTATGGTACTTGAGGTTGCGATGGACTTAATTCAACCGACTATTATGCAACATATTATTGATGTTGGGATAGCAAATCGGGATATGAATTATGTAATAAAAATGGGGCTTCTAATGATAGGAGCAGCAGCACTCGGTCTAGTTGGAGGACTTGGGTGCATGATGTATTCTACAAAAGCAGCTGTAAATTTCGCTACAGACATACGAAAAGATGTATTTGCGAAAATCGAAACATTTTCTAGTGAAAATCGTGATTCATTTGGAACTGGGAAATTATTAACGATTGTGACAAATGATGTTACTTCTATTCAATCGGCGATGACGATGACATTACGTGTTCTTGTTCGTGGTCCTTTGTTGTTTATCGGAAGTATCATAATTGTTTTTGTAACAGCGCGTGAGTTATTTCCAATATTACTTGTAGTTGTTCCAATTTTATTACTTGCGATTATATTTATTGCAAGTAAAGCAAGCGGGACATTCAAAAAAGTGCAAGAAGCATTAGATAAAGTGAATACAAAGTTACAAGAAAATTTATCTGGTGTCCGTGTTATTAAAGCGTATGTAAGACAAAAATATGAAATCACTCAGTTTGGAAAAGTGAATACAAATTTAACGAAGATAAATATTCGGGCGGTTCAGCTTATTTCCTTAATGATGCCAATTATAATGTTGGTTGTAAGCGGGGGGATTGTCGCAACATTATGGATTGGTGGAGAAAAAGTATTTAACGGTACTCTTCAAGTAGGAGCTATATTAGCGTTTATAAACTATTTGAATATTATTTTAATGTCACTTATGTCTATAAGTATGGTATTTATGCAAATCGCGCGAGCATTTCCGTCTGCGGATCGTGTACAGCAAATTTTAAATACTGAGGTTGATATTATGAGCGAAACAAATGCGCTTGTACCTAAGCAAATCGAGGGACATATTGACTTTAAAAACGTTAGTTATAGTTATACGAAAAATAATGAATATGTTTTAAAAGATATTTCATTTCGCATATGTAAAGGTGAAAAAGTAGGGATTATCGGTTCTACTGGAAGTGGTAAATCTACTTTAGCAAAACTATTACCGCGCTTATACGATGTTGATCAAGGTGAAATATGTATTGATGGAATAAATGTTAAGGCATACGATTTACAAAAATTGCGTGGTTCAATAGGTTTTGTACCTCAAAAGGCATTGTTGTTTTCAGGTAGTATAAAAGAGAACTTACGTTATGGTAAAGAAGATGCAACAAGTGACGAACTGGAAGTAGCGGCTTCATCAGCTTGTGCGACTGAGTTTATTAACAAGCTGGAAGATTCTTATCAATATCATTTAACACAAGGTGCGACAAATTTATCAGGTGGACAAAAACAGCGTGTATCAATTGCAAGGGCGCTTGTGAGAAAGCCATCTATTCTTGTATTAGATGATTCTACATCAGCAGTTGATGCCAAATCAGAAACTAACATTCAATCATCATTAAGAACAGAATATAAAGGAACAACAACATTATTAATTGCCTCTAAAATCTCATCAATAATTGATGCTGATAAAATTCTCGTTTTAGATAACGGTGAATTAGTTGGTGATGGTACACATGAAGAACTGTTAAAACAATGTGAGGTATATCAAGAAATTTATCTTTCCCAAGGTGGCAATTTACAAAAAGAAGGTGGGAAAGAACATGCGTAATTTTCAAGGGCAATTTGCTAATAAAGGTGGACGTAACGCGCCTAAGATGGGGAAAGCTAATAATACGAAAGGAACTGTAATGCGAGTATGGAACTATATGGGGTATCAAAAGGCTGCTCTTACGTTCGTTATATTTTTAGTATTTATTACGACATTACTTGGGTTATTAGGTCCTTACTTAATGGGAGTAATTATAGATCAATATATTGTACCTAAAGATTTAAATGGTACAGCAAGAATGTGCATGTTACTTATCGCAATTTACGGTATTACAGTGTTTTTAACTTGGTTACAAACATTTGTAATGGTTAACGTTGCATTAAAAACCATACAAAAAATACGACAAGATATTTTTGAGAAAATCCAAACGCTTTCTTTACGGTTCTTTGATGTACGTTCTCAAGGAGATTTAATGAGTCGTGTGACCAATGATATAGATAATTTGAATCAAGCGTTGACACAAAGTGTTGTACAAATTATTTCATCAGCATTAACCTTTATAGGTGTAACGATTGCGATGTTCGCATTAGATTGGATTTTAGCAATTGTTACTTTAATTACAGTACCTATTATGTTTTTTGTTACGAAAAAACTAGTTGCTTATAGTGGTAAAAACTTTGCAAAGCGTCAAAAAGATTTAGGAGAATTAAATGGTTTTATTGAGGAAGCTATAACAGGAGCGGATGTTACAACGTTATACGGGAAAGAAAAAGAAACCGTACAAAATTTCAATAAGATTAATGAACAACTAAGAGTTTCAGCTACGAAGGCGGATACATTTTCAGCTTTTATTTTTCCGAGTATGAACTTTATAAACAACTTAGGTATGGGACTTGTAATTGGTACTGGATCAGTAATGGTTTTAAATGGAATGACTACAGTAGGTGTCATTGCGGCTTTTATTAATTATTCTCGTCAATTCTCAAGACCGCTCAGTCAATTCGCAACATTAATGAATACGATTCAAGCGGCAGTTGCTGGTGGAGAACGAGTCTTTGAAATTATGGATGAAGTACCGGAGATTCAAAATAAAAAAGATGCATCCGTTGTACAAAATTTACAAGGGCATGTTGCACTCGAAAATGTTTCATTTGGTTATGAGGAAAATAAGGCGATTTTAAAAGAAGTGAGTCTTAAGGCGAAGCCAGGGGAGACAATTGCTTTAGTTGGTCCAACTGGATCGGGCAAAACAACAATCATTAATTTGCTGACGCGCTTTTACGATATTCAGCAAGGGCAAATTCATATCGATGGAAAAAATATTAAAGATTATGATATTAATTCGTTGCGAAGTAAAATAGGAGTAGTTTTACAAGATACGTATTTATTTGCTGGGACGATTATGGATAATATCCGTTATGGTCGATTAAATGCTAGTGATGAAGAAGTAATTAATGCAGCAAAGGCAGCATCTGCACATTCTTTCATAAAGCATTTACCTTATCAATATGAAACAAAAATTGCTTCAGAAGGATCGAATTTAAGTCAAGGACAGAAACAACTTCTTGCGATTGCGAGGGCAATTTTAGCAGATGCAGATATATTAATTCTTGACGAAGCCACATCTAATATTGATACGAGAACAGAATTACAAATTCAAGAAGGACTAAACAATTTAATGAGAGGTCGAACAAGTTTTGTAATCGCTCATCGACTGAAAACGATTGAAAAAGCAGATCAAATTCTTGTTATAAAAGATGGAAGTATTATGGAAAGAGGGAATCATGAATCTCTTATGAAAGATAGAGGATGTTACTTTGATTTGTATACGAGTCAGTTTAAAATTTAATAAAAACATTGATGTGATGCGGTTTCTCTAGGAAGGGGGAACCGCATTTTTATATTTTCAAACATTACTATCCAAATAGTTGTTCACTAAATGTTTTAACTGCGTCTTCTTGCATCCCAGGTCCCAGGTAAAATATGCGAATAGCAATTTAATGTTATGAAAACGTCTTTATGACCTAACTATTCACTTGCAATATTTGGATATATACTTTGATTCAAAAGTAGTGTTGCATGTGTATGACGTAAATCAGGAAAATGAATTTTCAAAATTCGGATTTTATTGGGAAAAGACACTGCTTCCAGTGTCTCAACTTACTACGAGAGTTTTATGTGGAAACTTAAATAGGCGAATTTAAGTTTCCACATAATATATGAAACTGCAATTAGAAAATCACTTATTTTTTAAAGGGTTAATGGGTATTTGTACGTGTTGAAATCTTTATTAAAAATATCTTGTACTAATTGGATAGTTTCATGATCATAAAAACTATCGTATGTTGGGAGGCGTGGAAATAAAGGATCGGTAATATCAGCATCTGCAAAATTACCTCTAAAAATCGCCCTGTCCTTCTGATGATGCCATGATTTGGTTAGTATGTGTAAAGGAGAAGTTTTTAATTGATATGTTTGTTCTAGACGTACAATTTCGGTAGAGAAATTTTCAAGGTAGATATACTTTGTAACAAACTCCTCCTCACCTGGTTCATATTGCTGCATTAAATGTGGATCTACTTGTTGTAAATCTATCATTTGCGTTTTTAAGTAGTAGAGAAAGATTTTAAATGAAATAGGTTTCTTACAAAATTCATTACCATAATAAAAATTCCGAATAGGATCCCATGCTGGGTTTTCTATGTAAGGGGGGGCGATTAGTGAAAAGAATGAACTTACAGCTCTTGTATAGGGGTTTCTCACTAATTTGTAGGTATCTTTTCCATTTGTATATAAAGCCGCAGCTAGTTCAATAAAGTAGTCCGAGGAGTTTTTGTATATTTCATTTTCATAATGATGGATGAAGGAATCGTATTTTATGGCTTGTTTAAATAAATTTATTTGATAAAAAAACCAATGTGCAAGAGAAGTACAGCCACTTTTTTGACTCCAAAATAAAATCAAAGGGAAGTTAGAATTAAAGTGGGGAACGCGTCCGTATTTAATAATATTTGCAAAAGGCATAATTAGCCTCCATTCAGTTATGTCAATTATTTTTAGTATATGAATAAAGAACTTGGCATATGAACAAAAGAAGAGAAGTAGAATAGATAATTTAAAACAATATAATTTTGAAATGAAGGCGTTATTTTAATAAAAAAGCAGTTGGCTTTTGCTAACTGCTTTAGTAACTGAGAGTTCTCTTTAAGTAATGTAGATAAAAAAACTAGCCATAAAAATATAGCTCTTATCAAAATTAGAGAATCAACTAAAATCAAAAATTGTTTTTTCAGTGGTTTTCGAAATTCCTTTATTAATTTAAAAACGGCACTACTTCTGAATCAGATGTATAACAAAAGAACAGCTAGCAAAAGCTAGCTGCTCGGTTTTCCAAAGAGAAAATCTAATGTTACTTACATTATTGACGCAATATTGAGTTTTGTTCAAGGGAGGGTACTAATTAAGTAGGTTACATGAGAAGTCCAATTAACATCCAGGCTGCCCCGATCAGAATTAAAGTTTCGAAGGTAATCCAAAACTTTCTTTTTTCTGGTTTTTGAAATTCTTTAATTACAGAAAATATGGCACTTATTCCTACAAGAGTGAAAAGAGCGATTCGGATTGTTTCAGTCATTTGTATCACCACCTAATATTTCAATAGTTTAATTATATAATAATTACTGTTTTATGGAAAATTAATAAAGTAATTCATTTATAAGTAAGTAGATTGAACGGAGGAGAGCCGTATCACATGAATCAATTTTCATTTTTTGGAGACATCGATGATAATCAGATGTGTAGACTTGTGGTGAAGGAGCTGAAAAACTATAAAGCATTGTGCGTCCGGATGAAGAATCAAGAAGAACAGGAAAAGAGGAGAAAAAAGAAAGAGAAAGAACAGGAAGAGCAGAAAAATCGGCGAAAAGAGAGTGTTTATAAGCTAGTACGTTTATACCTTGAAATACTGGTTAAGCAAGGGGGAATAAAGGAAATAAAGGGAAGGTGAAGAAGCGTAGAAAGCGATTAGGCGTTTGAAATTTATAAGGAACATAATGCTGAAATAACTAATCGTAAATGTAAGGATAAAACGGTGATTTGTATACTAGTCATTTTTAAAATTTAATAAAGTGCGGTTTCTCTAGAAAGGAGAAACCGCACTTTTATATTTATAAAGATAATTAGAAATATAGAGTTGAAATTTTTTTAGATACACGAATTGTTAGCAAATACTAGCAACTTCAGTGCCAGACGGAAAAAATAATTTACGAGGTATTGTAATAATCTCAAGAGCCATCTGGGCTGAATGGAGAAGTATTGGAGTTAACTCTAAAGCGTGTGTTAATAATAATATAAAACTTGTTAGGATTGCAAAGCTTCCCCAAAAGAAACTTTTTGAAGTGTTACGGAAATCTTTTATTAAGGAAAAGAAAGAAAAAAATGCTGTAACAACGAGAATTAAAAATTTATACTTATCAGCCATTAAACCCCTCCTAAAGAACAATAACTTATATTATAGCGTATTTTTCTGTATTATTATAAAAAGATTTTAAAATGAATGACAAAAAAGTAGATGCCGCAAATTAATATATTAGTTGAGGTATTATTTTTGATTTTTTCATTTAAAAAATAGATTAGCGCCCTATTTAATATTTGCAAGTGTTGTACTGGATATTTGACCGGACAATAAGACGAGCTTTGAATATGTTAATAAAAAAGGGGGTGTTGAAAAATGGCTAGATATAGTTTACATGCAGGTCACAATAGTATTGTACAGGGGGCGAATTATGGAAATCGGAAAGAACACATTATGGATCGTCAAGTTAAGGATGCAGTTGTTGCTAAACTAAGAGCATTAGGACATACAGTTTATGATGATACGGATGAAGTAGGGACAACACAAGCACAAAATTTAAATAACATTGTATCAAAAACAAATTCACATGATGTAGACTTAGTAGTTTCATTTCACTTAAACTCATACGATACGAAAGCAAATGGTGTTGAAGTACTTTACTATGATCAACAAGCTTTATCAGCAAAGATAGCAGCACAACTTTCAAAAGATATTGGCTGGTCAAATCGTGGTGCAAAGGAACGTAAAGACCTTTATGTGTTAGCGAATACGAAAGCACCTGCAATCTTAATTGAACTTGGATTTATCGATAATGAAGCAGATATGGCAAAATGGAATCCAGATAAGATTGCAAATTCAATTGTTTATGCATTAACTGGGCAATCAGGTGGGACAACTCCGCCATCCCAAAAAAATATCATTCAATCAGGAGCATTTTCACCGTATGAAACACCTGATGTAATGGGGGCATTAACGTCCCTAAAAATGACAGCTAACTTCATCTTACAATCTGATGGTCTAACATATTTTATATCTGAACCAACTTCAGATGCGCAACTTAAAGGAATGACGGATTACCTTGATCGTAAAGGCTGGTGGTATGAAGTTAAGTAAAGATTTGAGTTTAGTGGAACAGAATATTTACAAACCAATCGGCCCGAAAAAGAGGATTACTTATACTGAGTAATCCTCTTTTTAAAATTTTTATTCCGACCTAAAATTAAATAAGTAAAGCATGTAAGTGGAATGTTTATTGAAAATATCAGCCATATTTGTAAAACGTATTTTTAATAAGAAAAAAATTTAGAATTTGAATTTAATTGACTACAATTGAAATAGCACTAAAAACTAATAAAACGGCCATAATGATGTTAAATGATTTAGTATGTTTTAATAAAAGTTTTTGGAACATGGAACCAAATAAGCTCCAACTAAATGTACTCATTAACCCGACTACACCGAGAAATAATGAAAAAAGTAGATAACTTGAATATGAAGAGTAGTAAGGAAGAATAAAAGTTGATACTACAGTTAGTCCGAATAGTATCCCTTTAGGATTAACAAACTGAAGAAAAACCCCCACTGTAAATAAATTTTTATTATATTTTTCATCGGGATCTGTACTAGTTTTACTAGTTAGTATTTTAAAAGCTAAATATAGCATGTATGCTACACCTAAAATTTTTAAAGGGAACTCGATTATGGGTAGAATATTAATTAGTACAATATTAAAGAAGCTACACAAGGAAGTGAGGATGAAAAATCCGAAAGCTACTCCGAAGCAAAATTGAATACTCCTTTTTAAACCATGTTGATTGGCGTATGTCATAGCTAAAAAATTGTTAGGTCCGGGTGTGAAGCTACTTATAAAAACAAATAACAAAAAAGAAAAGATAGGCATTTCAAAACCCCCTAATTATTTCGTGTGTTATAATGACCGAAAAGAACAATATAACGTGTGCTCTTTATTATACATAACGGTCGTTATATTGTATGTAGTGTAGGAGTGTTTCTTATGGAAGAAATTCAATTTATTCTGGCGAAAAATTTAAAGACAATACGAGAGAAGGAAAAATTAAGTTTAGAAAAGGTTTCCCAATTAACAGGTGTGAGTAAAACGATGATAGGACAAATTGAACGAGGAGAGTCAAGTCCAACATTAACAACGATATGGAAAATTGCTAATGGTTTGAAAGTGTCTTTTACTTCTTTAATCAATAATCCGCAACCAGATACGAAAGTTGTTTTACGAAATGATATTCAAGTATTATCAGAAGACAATGGGAGATATAAAGTGTATCCTTCTTTTCCTTTCCAAGATGATAGGAACTTTGAAATCTATACGGTTGAAATTGAGGCAGAAGGAAAACTAAGTTCGGAAGGCCATAAAGAAGGGGCCGAAGAATTTATAACAGTGTTTGAAGGGGAATTGACAATTGAAATAAATGATTGTCAATATAAATTAAATAGTGGGGATGCAATTCGCTTTAAGGCGGATAGACCGCATTCTTATCATAATTTCGGAAGAACGCTAACACGGTTAAGTATGACCATTTATTATTCAGCTTCATAAATTTACAGCTGCCTTAAAAAACAAAGAAAGGCGTAATGATAAAAACCATCTATGAGAGATGGTTTTTATTTTTTATAATCCACAAAAAAAGACACTCATTTGAGTGTCAACCATAGTATTGCTCTCGCGTATAGGATTGGAGTATGTTTCTCAAATACGTATTGAGATGGTCCGCATTTGAGAAACTGTCTTCTTATTTAATGTAACATTGGCATAGGTAGAGTGTAAATTGATAATGTATATACGGAAAATTTAGTATAGATACTTTGTACTATGAATATAGTGCAAAGTGTTTCTTATTGCATAATCACTGTCGTGAAGTTATTGAAATATAAGCTTTAGGAATGACGTAATAGTTACTATTTTAGCATTTAAGAATGATTATTATAAAAAAGAACGAATCATTTTTTAATCAATTCGTATAATTGTTAAAGAGGCACCTGTAGAACCGCCTCCAACTAAATTAACTACGGATAATACGTCGAATAGTTGACGTGAAATTGTATTACCAGCAATTAAATTATTTATTAAATTATTATTATAATTTGAAGTTGATATTGCAGGTGAAAAAATAGATCCGGGAAGTGGGGTTGAAGAGTTTAATAGTAGCCTTGTACCAGCAAGTAAAGAAGTTGTTGTATTAACTTGATAGGTTAAATAATATCTTCCAGTAACAGGAATTGTAAATATATCATTTGAAGCGTTCACTGTAAAATTACCGAGACTTTGGTTATTAGAAAGTGGAATATTAGTTCCACCTAATATGACTGAGATGGGACCACCTAATGTATTATTGGCAAACATAGAGTTTGTAGTAATAATAGGTCCAGTAATACCTGTGGGCCCAGTATTACCTGTAAGCCTGTAAGGGAGAATAATTTCAAGAGCCAGGGAAAATAGTTCTTTTTTCATTTTCTCATTCTTATCTTGAATATAAATCACCTCATTTTTAATTAGAACGTAACCGATTTAGTATTTTGATATGGAACTATCATTTTATTATATTAATACTACTAGTTATAGCAACGGTAAAAGTTTAATATATGTAAAAACATTTGAGTATGAAAAAGTAGTCATGGAATTTTTCTAAAATGATAGATGTTTTATTTTTTTAATTAGTAAACAAAAATGTGGAATGAGGGGTATTAAATTGAACCGCAATGACAAATTGTTGTTGAATAATGGTATGATAGGCCCAGAAAATATTGGTCCTACCTTTCCGGTTCTTCCACCAATTTATATTCCAACAGGAGCAACGGGAGTAACAGGAGCAACGGGGGTAACAGGTCCAACGGGAGTAACAGGAGCAACGGGAGTAACCGGGGTAACCGGGGTAACAGGGGTAACAGGAGCAACGGGAGTAACAGGAGCAACGGGGGTAACAGGTCCAACGGGAGTAACAGGAGTAACAGGAGCAACGGGAGTAACAGGGGTAACAGGGGTAGGAGTAACAGGGGTAACAGGAGCAACGGGAGTAACAGGAGCAACGGGAGTAACAGGGGTAACAGGAGTAACAGGCCCAACGGGGGTAACAGGATCAACAGGCCCAACTGGAGTTATTGGCCCCATAACAACAACTAACTTATTATTTTACACTTTTTCCGATGGAGAGAAACTTATATATACAGATTCAGATGGGATAGCTCAATATGGTACAACTCACATATTATCTCCTGATGAGGTTTCGTATATTAATTTGTTTATTAATGGAATACTTCAACCACAACCATTATATCAGGTTAGTACTGGTCAGCTAACTTTATTGGATGATCAACCACCATTGCAAGGTTCTTCAATTATTTTGCAATTTATCATTATTAATTAAAAAAGACAGATTCTTAAATAAAAAGAATCTGTCTTTTTGTTCTACACTAAATTAGTTAAAACTAAGTGACGATAAATTCGATTGTAATTGGAATTCCGCCGTCTAATGCATCTCCGCCTGGAATTGTAATAGCGCCAGTAGGTCCAGTAGTAACGCTGGAGTTCACACTAGGTTGAAGAATGCCGTTTACATATAAGTTGTATAATACGTAAAAGTCGGAAAAGCAGTTGAGTAGTACCAGCATCGTTTAAACAAGCTGTAGCAGCAATTGCAAAAGCTGCACCAGTTCCGGTTCCAGCTCCTAGTGTAGATGTGAATCTTCTAGATGCCATATATTGAACTTACTAAATGAATTAGCACCTTCTCCAGAAGGGAATTTCTTAAAGCAATTAATTCAAAGTATTATTAACTTACTACAATCTCCTAACCCAGACCTAGGTCAATTACTTTCTTTATTACAACAATTCTTCAGTGCTCTTGCACCATTCTTCTTCTCTTTAATTCTTGATCCTGCAAGCTTACAACTTCTATTAAACTTATTAGTTCAACTAATTGGTGCTACTCCAGGAGGCGGCCCAACAGGTCCAACGGGAGATACAGGCCCAACAGGAGAAACAGGCTTAACAGGTGCAACTGGTGGCGGAGCTATTATTCCGTTCGCTTCAGGTACAACACCATCTGCGTTAGTTAACGCGTTAATAGCTAATACAGGAACTTTTCTTGGATTTGGATTTAGTCAGCCTGGTATAGCATTAACGGGTGCAACAGGTATCACATTAGCATTAGGTGTAGGTGATTATGCATTTGTAGCACCACGTGATGGGATTATTACGTCGTTAGCAGGTTTCTTTAGTGCAACAGCTGCATTAGCTCCATTATCACCTGTTCAAGTACATATACAAATATTAACTGCACCTCCAGTAAGTAATACGTTTACAGTACAAGGCGCACCTCTATTATTAACACCAGCATTTGCCGCAATAGCGATTGGTTCTACAGCATAAGGGATCATAGCTGAGGCTATCCCAGTAACGGCAGGGGATAAAATATTACTATATGTTTCGTTAACAGCAGCAAGTCCATTCGCTGCAGTAGCTGGATTTGTAAGTGCAGGTATTAATATCGTCTAACTTGTTACAATGTCTGTTTGAAATTTGAACTGGCATGTGTATATAGCCCATTGCCATCAAGCTAATTTTTTAAAGTACCCCCTAAACGAAAAATTTGTGTTTTTTATAGAACCGACATTCATTTTTATCGTTTTTGGGAACAACTAACTTTATAAGTTAATGAATATATGGTAGGTGCCAAGTTGAACGTTGATTTTTAACCATTAATACTGGTTTTGCTATTTTCTCATAAATAAACGCATATACAACATACTCCCTTCATATCTATCGGTACCTTTTACTATTGATGTGTAGTGCAGAAATAATAGTGTTGTTAAATTTTGTTCTCCAAAAGACAATAACCTCCTACCTGATGACTTGGTAGGAGGTTATTAAAATTATTTAAAACTCATTTACCTCAGCTACAATCTTCTTCATCTCAGACCACTCACCACCTGAAAGTTACAGTCACGTTTTACGTTTTTTATCACTAACTGTTTACGATTATCTTCACTATTGAAATAGCACTTGGAGAAACTTATAGATTCCTGTCTATCAAAATCCCTAGTTGTACTGCTATAACATGAGGCGGATAAGGCATCCCTTTTGTGATCCACCATTCCACAATTCCTACAAAAGATGTAACAATAAATTGCAGTATAACTTCTTCATTCAATTCTCGATTTATCAATTTTGTTGTGTCAATATCATTTTTCATTTCTTCGATGAGAAGCTCTTGGAACCGACTACGAAAAGAAGATGCTTTACTACTTGCTAACAACGTTGAAAAGAATGAATAGTTGCTCTCAAAGTATTCGAACCAGCCTACATTTGATTCTACAAAATCTAAATCCATTTCAGCTGCTGATTCGCACATTACCCTTAGTTCATTAATATGTTCTTCAATGATTTTATCCAGTAAATCAAACTTATCCGAGTAATGAAGATAAATGGTTCCTCGGTTAACATTCGCCCGATCAGCAATATCCTGAATGGTAATATCGTCAAAATTTTTATCAGACATCAGTTCGATAACAGCTTTTTTGATAGCTTCCTTGCTTTTGGTTATTCTTCTATCCACTTTAGACATTGTTAGGTCACCAAACTTTCTTTAAGATAATCAACAATTTTAATTGATATGTTTAATAATCAACGAATTGCGTTGAATTAACCATTGGATTAATTCTAATTATCTTTATAATAATAAACAGTTGTTGATTAATCAATGAATGTTTATTTTTTGAGTTTTATCATTAATGAAAGTAGGAGGCGAATTTTGTGGCTAAACGAAATAATTTGCTTATATTAATATTGACCATAGGTGTATTCGGCATCTTAAATACGGAAATGGGGATCGTTGGGATATTACCTTTAATTGCTGATCATTTTGATATCAGTATATCCACAGCAGGGTTGCTAGTGAGTCTCTTTGCACTTGCTGTTGCAATATCTGGGCCTACTATGCCGTTATTGTTTTCGGGCATAAATCGTAAGAAGGTAATGTTACTTGTACTTGGTGTTTTCGTTCTGGGTAACATTGTTTCCATATTTGCATCAAACTTTACCATTTTATTAATTGCTCGTGTGATTCCAGCCTTTTTACATCCGGTTTATGTCTCAATAGCTTTGACAACAGCAGCGGCCTCAGTTAGCAAGGAAGAAGCTCCAAAAGCTACTTCTAAAGTATTTATGGGAGTAACAGGGGGAATGGTACTTGGTGCACCAGTCTCTAGTTTTATCGCTAATACAACTTCGCTTGAAATGGCAATGTTATTCTTTACTATTGTGAATGCTATAGCATTCATTGCTATATTGCTATTTGTACCATCTATGCCTGTTAAGGAAAGACTCTCTTATGGATCTCAATTAAGTGTATTAAAAAAACCAATTACTTGGCTATCCGTTGCTGCTGTCATTTTTATAAATGCAGCGATGTATGGAGTTAGTAGTTACCTTGCTGAGTATCTTGAAACCATTACGAATATACCCGGGAAAACGATTAGTTTAATGTTATTCATATTTGGTGGGGCAAGTATAATAGGAAACATTGTCGCCGGGAAGGTGCTTACTAAAAATGCCATAAATTCTGTAGCATGTTTTCCATTTGTATTAGGAGCCGTTTACATCTTATTGTTCTTAATGGGAGAGTTCACTATACCTATGGCATTAATTATTTTGATTTTTGGAATAGTAGTGGCTATAGGGAATAATATTAGTCAATATTGGATTACGTCTGCAGCTCCAGAAGCCCCTGAATTCTCGAATGGATTGTTTCTAGCATCCGGCAACTTAGGGGTAACAATCGGTACATCGGTAGGCGGATTAGTTATATCAGGAATGGGTACACAGTACGTCGTATTAGGTGGATTCCTATTCTTAATATTGAGTTTATTATTTATTTTAATGAGAAACTATAAGTATAGTTCTATAAATTGATTTTCTAGATAGGAATTAATTCAACATTCTATAAAATTTGCCTATCATTATTGATTGTCTTATTTGCTATATGTCACTTTAATCAATGAACTCAAAAATTTAAAAAATTGCCCTACCAAAGGTTATTAGCGGGTTTTAACTTTTGAACGCGCATTATAAGAATCCTGAATGACTTAAGGGGATATGAAATGTAAATAAGGCAAAAACTGAAGAAAAGATTGATTGAAGTCATTACTCATCTAGCTTTTTATCGTGGTTGGCAAAAAGCAATGTCCAGTCATTATGATTAGAAAAGAATTGTTTTCAAAAGAAGTTTATTAAGAAAGGACGTTATTTAATATGTCTAATATTCAAGATAAAGTTGTTATTATTACAGGTGCATCTAGTGGAATTGGAGAAGCTACCGCAAAAGAACTTGCCTCAAAAGGTGCAAAGATGGTATTAGCGGCTCGCCGTGAAGACCGTCTAAAGAAATTACAAGAAGAAATTCAAAATAATGGTGGACAAGCTGTTTATAAAGTGGCAGATGTAACTTCACATGAACAAATGGAAGATTTGATTGCGTATGCTATTGAAAGATTTAGGAAAATTGATGTATTAGTCAATAATGCGGGGTTAATGCCCCAGGCTTTTTTATTTAAGAAAAAAATTGATGAATGGGATAAGATGATTGATGTTAATCTCAAAGGTGTTTTGTATTCCATCGCTGCTGTCCTTCCTTCGATGAGGGAACGTAAATCCGGTCATATTATTAATCTTTCTTCAGTAGCGGGGCATAATATTTATCCAGGCGGAACGGTATATTGTGGCACCAAACATGCAGTAAGAGCAATATCTGAAGGTTTGCGTCAAGAAGAAGCGATGAGTGGCACAAATACCCGTGTTACAAATGTATCTCCAGGGGCTGTAAACAGCGAATTGTTAGAAACTACTACTGATCCAGAATCAAAATCAGGCTTAGATGAATTTTACAAAATAGCTATTGATGCTGACAGCATTGCTCGTGCAATTGCCTTTGCAATCGAGCAACCATCTGATGTAGCTATTAATGAAATGATAATTCGCCCAACAGTTCAAGTAGGTTAATATTATCTATTTAACTTTCTTAGCTTGATAGCGATGTGTATATAGCCCTTCCTAATGTTATTAGGAGGGGCTATATTTTATGGAAAGATAGATGATAAATTAATTGAGGGTTACTCTTTGTTAAGTTGGTATAAAAGAAAAATCAAAATTTATGATTTACAATCTATTGTTTATAGCATAAGTTAAATACTTTGAAAAATTACCTATAAATAAAAAAGATGAATTCTATTAAAAACAGAATTCATCCATAAAATAAAATTGTATACAGGGAAGTAAATTATTTATCGTGAACGTTAAAATGCTATTGTTCAAATTAGTAATAAACTATTTGTTTTTATTACAGTTACATCCTTTTTTCTTTACATAGCCTTGCTCGGCTAAATCTCTTTGCGATTGGGAATTGGAAGATTGAGAATTGGAAGATTGAGAGGATGTTGATGAACTACTATTTTTATTATGAGAGTAGTTTTTTCGATAGTTATAATTACTCATAGTACAATCACCTCCAATTAAATATATAACTATTATATGTATGTACTCTATTAATTGTTACGATAAAAAATAGGAATGAGGGATATACAATAAAAAATCTCCTACGTATTTTCCGAGGAGATAAATAATTGGCTTTTAATGATATAAATTAATATCCCCAGTAAAGAGGGAAATAATATGAATCTTGATAATATAAATTTTGTTGTGGATTAGGAGGATGAGTTGCTGGGTTTATAGGTCCTCGGTTTTGATTACAGTTTGCTGGAGGACCGATTACTGTAGTGGATTGAATAGGGGATACCGCTTGTTTCCATTGTTGTTCATCGAGACAGTAAGTATGAGCCATCATATTTGTGGGAGTTAACCTTAAAATATCAGAACCAAAAATAACCTCTGGCGTTGGTGCATCAAAAATAGCTAATAAATGGGTATCATCTGCTGTAGCAACTTCATAATGCCACCACGCTTGTGGAATGTTGGCAACTTGCCCTGGTTTTATCGGTAAGTTTAATATTTGATTTGTAAATGGATTAAGTAAAGAAACAACAGCAGATCCTGAAATACAGTAAACAAGTTCAGCTGCATTTTGATGAATATGTGGTTCTACGACATTACCTGAACTTAAATAAATATCTAATAAAGAAGTGTTTTCTAAAGTATTTAATTGTTTCACGCCAAGTACATTTATATAATTTTGGGCATCTTTCTGAAAAAACTGCTTTTACTTAAATCATAAGTGAAATTAGTCGAGGGGGAGGTATAGTCGATATTGGAAATCAATTGTATTACCTGCCTTTCTATTAATAAGTAAGGTTACAAAATTAGGATATGTGTCTAGTGTTTATTAGGTGCAGTTGTTGGTATCATAATAAAATTGCCTATTCCACAAAGAATATGGGGTGTATTTCGAGTTGATAATATTGTTAAAATCGGAATTGTTAATGTTAGGTTAGGGTTAAAAAATAGAAATTTATTTCGTATTATATATTTACAGACCAATACTTTCTATAGAGGTATTGGTCTGTTATTTAAGATAGTTTTTGCTGAATAATTAATTGTGCTTTAGCAGTATTTCTGCAATTGCGAAAGGATGAATAATATATGGTTCTCCAGTTTGACGATATTGTCCATCATGCGCTTGCTCTGCAAAATGTATAGCTTTTTTCAAAAGTTTTAATTCATTCGATTGTAGATAATTTGCCTTTTGTAATAATACCTCGCTCATGTAAATCCGTCCCTTAAAATTATTTTTAATAGTAATTCTATATAATAGAATAAATCCCCTTTGAAATTATTTTAATTATGTAAAAAATAAAGGTATTGAGATTAAACTATATTCGTATATCCATTCATACTTTAGATTGATGGAAAAAAGTAATGAACGTGTTAATTTAATATTACATCAATCATTAATAAGGGGTGAAGGTTCATGTCATTTAGTGAAATGATTAGAAATGAAGTGCTCAGCTGGGCGGGTGTTTCTGAAAAACCGCATCGATTTGGTGGTATTGAAATAAATTATGGTAAGAAGGAACTTGGCCATCTTCATGGTGATAAATTAATTGATTTACCATTTCCGAAGTTAAAGCGAGATGAATTAGTGAACCAAGGATTAGTAAAAGCACATCACGTATTACCTGAATCAGGATGGATAAGTTATTATATAAAGAGTGAAGAGGATATTCCGTTTGCAATTGAATTATTTCGAATGCAATATGATCGAGTACTAAAAAATGAAGTAAAGTAGATTAATAAAAATTAATTTTTATGTCACATCCCTCCTTAATCGTTCGTCTTGTATGTAGAACGATTAAGGAGGGATTTTATTATGAATACATTTGATGTAGCAATTGTTGGTGGTGGCCTTGCTGGATTAACGGCATCTATATATTTAGCGAAAGCTGGGAGGAAAGTGATTGTATTAGAAAAGTCCAGTCGCTTTGGTGGTCGAGGGATGACTATAAATAAAAATGGGATCTATATGAATCTTGGTGCACACGCCTTATATAGAGGAGGAGCAGCATTTTTAACTTTTAATGAGCTTGGTATGAATCTACCGGGTGGAATACCATCTACAAAAGCACATGGAATATGGAAAGGGGATATATTCACCATCCCAACAGATTTTCGCTCAATTTTATCAACACCACTACTTTCGTGGTCTGCAAAAGTACAATTCTCACGTCTTATGATTCGTTTAGGGAATTTAGATATAGGAGAAGTTCCAAAAATGAGTCTAACTACATGGGCAGAAAATGAAATAAAAGATCCAATGGTTCGCAATATATTTTATGCACTATGCCGAACAACAACATATACGTTTGCTCCTACAATACAATTAGCATCTTCAGTACTAAAACAAATACAGCTTTCAATAAAAGAAGGGGTATTTTATGTAGATGGTGGTTGGGAGACAGTTATAACAAAATTAAGAGATATAGCGAATAATGTAGGGGTACAGTTTCTGGCGAATAAGCATGTTTTGGAAATAGAGCATTACGAAGATAAACAAAGAATACATTGTTTTGACAATGAGGTATTTGAAGTAGGTACAGTCATCGTGACGACTACACCGAAAGAAGCTTGTAACATAATAAAAGGTGTAGAAGGAACAAGTTTGTATAGATGGAGTGAACAATCGGTACCGGTTACTGTTGCTGCATTAGATATTGGTTTGAGACGATTACCGAATCCTACACATCAATTTGCATTAGGGTTAGATCAACCAATATTTTTCACGAATCAATCAAGAGCAGCTAAATTAAGTGAAGATGGATCAATTGCAGTGAGTCTAATTAAGTACCATAATCCTGTGCTAGAGATGAATCATATTCATGACGATAAAGAACAGTTAGAAAGCACGATGGAGTTGTTACATCCAAATTGGAAAAGAGAAGTTGTTGCACAGCAGTATTTACCGAAAATAACAGTAGTATATGATTTTCCTCATATTAACCGAGTTGAAACCCCGGGTCCTAATATCCCTGAAATACCAGGTGTTTACGTTGCAGGTGATTGGGCTGGGCATGATGAAATATTAGCTGATGCTGCAGTAGCAAGCGGGAAACGTGTAGCGTTACACATTTTAAAGCAATACGAAAGTGAGGGTGTTCATCATGGAAACGGAGCAGTTATATGAAGCGTATCAACCATTATTATTTTCGTTAGCTTACAGAATCCTTGGAAGTGTTATGGATGCTGAGGATATCGTTCAGGATGTATTTATCGCGTTAAATAATATAGAGGATCTTCAGTCTATTGAAAATATGAAAGCATATTTGTGTAAGATGGCGACAAATCGTTCAATTGATAAATTACGTTCGGCAGCGCATAAACGAAACGTGTACGTGGGGATGTGGTTACCAGAGCCACTTGTAGAAGAGAGTGATGAGCCATCAGAGTCATTTGTAATAAAAGAATCCCTTTCCACAGCATATTTATTACTTTTACAACAACTGTCTGAGGTAGAAAGGATTGTTTTCATATTAAGAGAGGTTTTCAGTTATGAGTATGAAGAAATAGCTTTAATTGTTGATAAGAGTAGTGTGAACTGTAGAAAGATCTTTCAACGTGCACGAAAAAGTATATTGGAAAAGCCGAAGCAATCAACATTAAGTACGAAGAAGATGGCTGCTTATGTTGAAAAGTTTGTATCATCATTACAGTGTGGGGATGCGCAAGGCATGTTAGAAGTGTTAAAAACAGATGCGATATTGAAAGCAGATGGTGGTGGGAAAGTTACGACTGCGATTCATCCGATTTATTCTGCGGATCGAATTATACGTTTGTTCTTTGGGATTGCGCAACGATTGACAGAAGAGTACACTGTTGATTTCAAATTGGTAAATGGTATGCCAGGAGTTATAGTTACAATAAATAATAAAATAACTTATGTTCTTTCGTTTTTATTTGAGGATGAGAAAATTTCAAATATTTATATGATGGTTAATCCTGAGAAACTTATGCATTTAAATGTGAAAATATAAAAAAGCGCATTTCTTCAGAAATGCGCTTTTTTATTATTTTTCTAACATTTCAAGAGGTACATCTTTTTCGCCAGCTACCTCAAATTTAATTTCCCCGTCTTCTTCATAAATACGTGTAATAATCGGTATAGTAATCATTAATTTTTTATGCTGCTTTCGCTTTCTAGCAGCATCTAAGCTAATCACGTTCATTGTAAGCATCCTTTCTTTTAAAGATATATAAACAAAAGAAAATGCGTCCAAAAAGGGCGCTTAATTGAATTTGAAATACCGATTCATTTAAAGGGGGTTTATATATATTTTATAACTGCAATTTTTATGAAATATAATAAGAATGGAATAATTGCACGTAGAAATTAACTTTACCAAAAAACGAAACAATATGCTATAAAAAATTATAAATCTTTGTCATATAACGGGAAAAAGGTTTTTGTTTCGCATATAATAAAAAGTAGACGGGCAGCAAGAGCTTTTTCATCATATTGCTTGGAAAGGCGATGAAAAGAATGGATACGTTAGATTCATTATTATTTCAACTTGAACAATATGGAGAAGAGCATGATCGGAATAAAAAAACACGGGAAGAAAGATTACGGAATGTTTCTCGTGAGATGGGGCAATTTTTATCAATTTTAGTAAAAGGGTGTAATGCAAAAAACATTTTAGAAATTGGGACTTCTAATGGTTATTCTACATTGTGGATAGCAAATGCGGTAGAAGAAACAAATGGAAATGTAACAACTGTAGAGCTGTCTTCAGAACGAGTTGGAGAGGCACTTGTGAATTTTGAAAAAGCGAACCTTTTACAAAGAATCGATGTTCATAATCAAGAAGCAGGGGCATTTTTAGATTCGCAATTAGATCATTCATTTGATTTTATTTTCCTAGATTCAGAGCGTACGCAATACATGTGGTGGTTTGAGCATATAAAACGCATTTTAGAACCCAAAGGACTTCTTGTTATCGATAATGCAACTTCTCATGCGAGTGAATTAGTTGAGTTTATAAAAATAATCGAAGAAGATGATACGTTTGAAACGGTGTTATTAGCGTTTCAAAAGGGAGCATTTGTAGCGCGCAAAAATAAATAGGAATGAGTGTATTCAAATTATCACATTGAATAAGGGGGAATGTCAAAAGATTGAGTGTAGCACGATTGAAAGAATGGAAATTATTCAGGTAACATATGAAGAATCCGCCTTCAGCATGTTGTTCTCTAGGTCTTAAGTCTGAGGAAAATAATGTTGAGAACAGGTATACTTATAGTAAGAAACAGGGAATGACTGCATAAGCAGGTATTTCTTGAAAATTGATTTCATATAGGCTGTTTGTACATGAAATACAATATATTAGATGAAATATAGTGCACATAAATTCGCACATATAAATAAAGGAGCGATTTTGTTGACTGAACTCGAGAAAAAAGAACCTGTATCGATTGTGAAAGATAATAATGTAGAAGTAGTGGTTGATACAGTAATAAAAGATGCAGAACTAGAGGAACTGAATAAAGAAGCTGATCTTTATGTACAAAAGTTAAATAGCGAGCAAAATACAGATTTATCGAAAGTATTGTCTCAGCTAGGAGATTTAGGGGATAAAGAGCAACAAGCAGCAGGCCAAACGTTATCAGCTTTAAAACGTCCTGTAACAGCGATGATGAATGGGAAAAATGAAGAAATTCCAAATACATTATTAGAATTACGAAAAGTAGTATCAGAGCTGGATCCGAATTCATTAAAAGCAAGTGGTATGAAGAAAATTATGTTTAAAGTATTTAAGAAAAATCCACTTGAAACATACGTGCATAAATATCAATCTATAGATAAGCAAATTGAGGAGATTATAAGATCCCTTCTAATTGGCCGTGATAACTTACAAGAAGATACGGTTGGTCTTGAAATGCTAAAAGAGCAATCGCATGATAAAATTCACGCTCTTGATAAACAAGTATACTTAGGAAGAAAGCTCGCTGGCATGCTTGAAGCAGAGAAACAAAATCCAGAGCGTCAAAGAGATATTCCATTAATTAATGATGCATTAGAAAAGATACTCGTACGTACACGTAATATGCAGCAAGCGAAAAGTGTGTTATTACAATCTATTGCATCTGTAGACATTATTAAGAAAAATAACGAAAAGCTAACAGAAGCAATACGTAATGCAATTACGATGACACAAAACGTTGTAACAGTTTCAGCTGCTATCCAGCTAGCATTAACAAATCAACGTAAAACCATCGATGCTGTAAATGCGACAAATGAAGCAATTGAATCTATGGTATTAAGTAATTCTCAGGCATTAAAACAAAATACAGAAGAAACAACGAAATTACTTGAAAATCCTGCTATTAGCATGGATAAATTACGTGAATCATTCCAAAATGTGTTCGCTGCAATTGAAGCATCTGAAAAATCATCAGAACGTATTATTGAGTCAAGTAAGAAGTTCGTTATTGAACTAGACACATTTAATGATGAGATGAAGCAGAAACTCATTCAGCGTCCAAGGAAATAGCAGATTATTAGAGGAGGTGAAAAAATGAGTTTCATTCAAACAGTACTATTATTACTCGGTACTTTGCTTTTAATAGCATTTACTGTCGTTGTATTAGTCGTATATTTCGGGCGGAAACTGTATTTTTCATGGACGAAGCCATATAAAAGAGCACACGATTCTTTAGAAAAGTTATCGAATAAATCATTACCGTTTCTACAAGAATTTACACAACACCCACTCTTTTATCGCTGGATTCGTACGGAAGGAAAGAAAGAGCAACATACATTAAACACTCTTTTCTGTGCATCGGGTCAACGTACGAGAGAGCAAGTATTCTCAATGTTACCGAAAGAAAAACAGAAAAAAGTACATGTATTGGCAAAAACAACGAAAAAACTTACAAATGAAGATATTGATGTAGCAGCGATGAAAGTAAAAGATTTTTTAAGACAAGAAACGCAGCAAACAGTAAAACCGACAGACTTATCGTTTTATAAATTGTATTTTTATGATCGATATCCAGATGCATTAAATAAAATTCAAGCGTATAAACGTTCAATAAATCCTTCATTACAAAGAACGGTTGATGATATTACAATTTCAG
Organism: Bacillus basilensis; assembly: GCF_050630465.1. Classification (NCBI taxonomy): domain Bacteria; kingdom Bacillati; phylum Bacillota; class Bacilli; order Caryophanales; family Bacillaceae; genus Bacillus; species Bacillus basilensis. Next base: position 245,915 of record NZ_JBNTQO010000001.1, read on the forward strand.
TATTAAATGCATTGCCGTACTATCAAGAGCAACGCATGTTTGAACAACAGCATAAACTTGAAACGTTCTTAATGAAAGATTTAACAGCGATGTTATCTTTAGTTGTACAATTACCACCATCACAACGACCAGAAAAAGAAGAAGAATTAAAAATCTACTTGCAAAATTTCCAAAAAGAAATGGAAGTAGTCGAGCGAGATATTCGCGACTCTATTGATCATGATTTGAATGTGAAGATGAGAGCAGCGACAGAGAAGTTTAAGAATAAATAAAAAAAGCGCCTTAAAAGCTTAGTATTACTCGGCTTTAAGGCGCTTTTTTATGGGATTTTATTTTGCCTTTACAGAAGTATGACTAGAAGCAACACTCTCATTATGCAATCGGTCAACCGCGGTTACCACATACGTATACGTCTCTCCAGAAATAACGGTTTTATCTACATAAATTTCTCCAAGTTTTGTTTTTCTTACAGTAGTCAGTAAATTTTTAGGGTTTTGTATATCCACTTCATTTTTTCCATTTACACGGTAAATGGCGTAATAAGCAGAATCATTCTCTCTATTGTCAATGATACCAACAGCAATACCTTCCTCTCTTGGAATGGCACCTTTTAAGGTAGGCTGTTTTGGTGGATCATGATCGAGCCAAGGCATAGGCGGGATTAATGCAGGATATTTATAAATGTCTTTTGAGAGTTTATCTTTCACTCCTAGTGGATTATTATTAATATCTTTTAAGCTAAAATGCATACTTCCCTTTATTTGAGGATATAGCCGGTTTAATGTAATTTGTCTTGGGTATTCTTCAGGATCAGACCAAGCGGGGACAGAGTTATTATTAATTTTATAGGCTGCCTGACCGATGTATAGGTGAATTGGTTTGTTATTTGTTTCTTTTACCCACCAATCTACTAAAATGTCATATGCAGCAGGTGTGAAACCGATATTCCAATATATTTGCGGTGTAATGTAGTCAATATAGCCTTTTTGTATCCATTCACGTGTATCAGCGTAAAGATCATCATAGTTTCTTTGACCTGCGGTTGTGTTAGAACCGGTTGGATCGTCAGCTATATTTCGCCATACGCCGAATGGACTAATGCCAAATTTCATGTATGACTTTTCTTGTTTAATAGCAGCATTTAAACCTTTTACAAGTTCATTTACATTGTTACGTCGCCAATCCTCTATATTTGTAAATCTACCGTTATTATACGTTTCGTACGTTTTTCGATCAGGGAATTCTTCACCAACTACTTTATATGGATAAAAATAATCATCCATATGAAGGGCATCAATGTCATAATTTTGCACGATCTCTAAAGCACCTTCTGTTATAAATTTTTTCACTTCTGGAATACCGGGATTGTAATATAACTTTCCGCCATATGGTACAACCCAATCGGGATGTTGTCTTGCAGGGTGATTATTTGATAATCGATTTATATCAGTGTGATTCATCGTTATTCGGTATGGATTAATCCATGCGTGAAATTCTATATTTCTTTTATGTGCTTCTTCAACCATAAATGCGAGTGGGTCGTATCCAGGGTCTTTACCTTGTGTACCCGTAATGTATTCAGACCAAGGACCGTATTTGGAAGGATAAAAAGCATCAGCAGTGGGTTTAATTTGTACAACCACTGCATTCATGCCAGTGCTTTTTACATCGTCTAGCAATCTTATAAATTCTTGTTTCTGCTTATCCATAGGTAAGCCAGTTTTTGAGGGCCAATCAATATTAAGAACTGATGCAATCCACACGGCACGTAATTCATGTTTTTTATACGTAGTATTAACTTCAGCATAAGTAGAGTGAGGGGGAATGAAAGAGAAAGGAATAAAAAAGATGACGATACAACATATCATTAATAAACGTTTCATGATCATTTATACGCCTCCTTATTATATGGTTAACTAAAATAATATCCGAGGTGAGGTTGTTCTTACAATTAAAAAAAATAAATATTGAAACATTAATTTAATAGGAAAAATATTTTTAGTGAAATTTACTTTCATCACAACTAAATTCTTTCACTACTTCATATGCTTGTTAGTAAAGTGAAACTTCCTTTCATTCGAAGGGGATAATTTATAAGTATAGGAGGATTAATAAATGAAGGTTTTATTCGTTTGTTCTGGAGGAATGTCTAGTGCAATTGTTGTAAACGCTTTAAAAAAAGAAGCGGAGAAAAAAGGTATGAATATGGAAGTACATGCAATTGGAACAAGTGAGGTAGAGGAAGAAGTGAAGAATGGTTGGGATGTTGTAATGGTTGCACCTCAAGTAAGACATCGATTTGACTCTGTAAAAAAATTTGCAGAAGAGGAATCTATTCCATGCGGTATCATACCGCCGCAAGCATATACGCCGCTTGGTGGACCGACTTTATTAAAAACTGTAAATGATTTAATTCGTTAGGGGGAAGTGTTATGAATAAGTTTGTCACGTTTCTTGATAAAAACTTATCTGGACCGATGGCAAGGCTTTCTGAACAAAGGCATTTACAAGCAATCCGTGATGGAGTTATTTCAGCATTACCATTTATCATCGTAGGAAGTTTCTTTTTAATCGTAGCATTTCCACCATTACCGAAAGATAGTTTCATATCCGTTTGGGCATTAAAGAATCAAACAAGTATATTAATACCATATCGGTTAACGATGTTTATTATGTCTTTATATATAGCATTTGGAATAGGATATAATTTGGCGAAAAGTTATAAACTAGATGCTTTATCGGGAGCTCAGCTTGCAGTATGTTCACTGCTATTAACATTAACGCCTGAATTAATTGATAAAAAAGGGTTTATGCTTCCGATGACAAATCTCGGAGGTCATGGATTATTCGTGACGATGATTGTTTCTATTTTATCCGTAGAGATTTTAAGGTTTTGTAAGAAGAAAAATGTAATGATTAAAATGCCAGAACAAGTACCGCCATCTGTGTCGCGTTCATTTGAAGCACTTATACCTGCTGCATTCGTTATTATTATAATGAGTCTAGTAACTGTCGTTTTTAGCATTGATTTACACCATGTTGTTGATAAATTAGCAGCACCATTAGTAAAAGCTGGGGATAGTTACTTCGGTGTAATGATTCCAGTGTTTTTAATTACGTTTTTTTGGTCATTCGGAATCCATGGTGTGTCGGTTGTTGGAACTGTTGCTCGGCCATTATGGGAAGTATACCTAGGGAAAAATGGTGAAGCAGTTGCTAGTGGAGCAGATCAGTTGCCATTTATTTCACCAGAGCCGTTATATCAATGGTTTATATGGATTGGCGGTTCTGGTGCGACATTAGGGCTTGTATTAGCTATGATTGTATTTGGTCGATCGAAATATTCGAAAGCATTATCAAGAACTTGTATTGTTCCGGGTATTTTTAATATTAATGAGCCAGTCATATTCGGATTACCGATTGTACTAAATCCAATTTTAATTATCCCATTTATCATTACACCACTTGTAACAGCAACTGTTGCATATTCAGCCACTGCGATGGGATTTGTAACACCAACACATATTATGCCACCGTGGACATTACCAGCTCCAATTGGTGCGTATTTAGCTACAGGTGGAGATTGGCGTGCAATAGTATTAGTTTTTATAAATATAGCAATATCATTCCTTATTTATTTACCATTCTTTAAAATGTACGACAAAAATATGCTTGAAATTGAGAAGAATGGTGAAGGGGAAGCTGTTAATCCATAATCTTTATGCTTTAATTTATGAGTGATAGGCATTTTGTCTATCACTTCTTTCACATTAAGTTGAGAGAAGGTGAAATGGAATGAATATAAAATTTAGTTATAAAGGTGTATTTTTATTATTATTTGGAGTGATATGTGCGAATTTACTTTTTGTACCTTTATTAAGAATGCTACATCTATCACAAATGCATAGTATTTGGCTCGTTACAAGCATTGCGGCAAGTATTTTGCTTACAGTAGTTATTTCTTTTATTGATGGATCGTTTGCATCTAAAGCTCAGTTGTTTTTTAGATTTATATTCTTTTCGATCGGTTGTACGTTTGTAACTTACATGATTGTTTTTTAGTGAATAGGAGGTCATGCATGTTATGTATATTGCAGGGATAATGTCCGGTACTTCGTTAGATGGAATAGATGTAGCGCTCGTTCATATAGAAGGGAGTGGTGTAGAGTCTAAGGTCGAACTTATCCATTTTACTACAGTTCCATTTTGTAATGATATGAAAAATGAAATCCAACAAGCGTTATCAATAGAAAATTCAAATGTACAACTCATATGCAGTTTAAATTTTAAGCTGGGTTTATGTTTTGCCAATGCTGTAAAAGAAGTTTGTAAAGAGGCCGATTTTCCTTTGAAACAATTAGATTCAATAGGTTCTCACGGACAAACGATTTATCATCAGCCAAAGCAAGATGGTAATATGATACCTTCCACATTGCAAATTGGAGAACCTGCAGTAATAGCATACGAAACGAACACGACGGTTATCTCAAATTTCCGAACGATGGACATGGCAGCAGGAGGACAAGGTGCACCACTTGTGCCATATTCAGAAATTATTTTGTATCGGCATTCAACTAAAAATAGACTGCTACAAAATATTGGCGGGATTGGTAATGTTACAGTAATACCAAGTCACCTAAGTAATAAGAGCGTTATGGCTTTTGATACTGGTCCAGGGAATATGGTAATGGATGAAGTATGTCAAAGGTTATTTCAGTTGCCATATGATCAAAATGGTGAGATTGCAAAAAAGGGAGTAGTTGTAGATGAAATTTTGACATATTGTATGAGCCATCCATTTTTGAAAATGAACCCACCGAAATCAACTGGTAGAGAACAGTTTGGAGAAGAATTTGTAAGTGAGTTATTGAAGCGGTATGAAAGGCATAGTAAAGAAAATATATTGACGACTGTCACGATGTTTACAGCGAGTTCAATTATTCATCATTATAAGGAGTTTATTCTGCCGTATTATGAAATCGATGAGGTGATATTAGGTGGTGGCGGCAGTTATAATAGCACACTTGTTGAAATGTTGCGAAATGGATTGAAGGAAGAAAAATGCGCAATTTTTATTCAAGAAAATTTAGGCTATTCTTCTGCAGCGAAAGAAGCTATCGCCTTTGCAATTTTAGCAAATGAAACGCATCATCGTAATCCCAGTAATGTACCAAGCGCAACAGGTGCAAAGCAATCTGTAGTTTTAGGGAATATAACATTCCCGCCAATATGAAGAAAATGAGGCGAATATATATGAAGTATATGATTGGAGTAGATGGCGGGGGAACGAAGACAGAAGCAATTGCCTTTGATCAAGACGGAAAGGAAATTATAAGGGGTAAGGGCGGTTTTGGAAATATATTAATAGATTTTGAAGAAGCTCTTGTGCATATTATGGAAGCAATCGATCATTGCCAGAAAGCTTTAATAAATAACAATTGCGTTTGTATTTGTTTAGGATTAGCAGGTATAAGTGGAGCAAATACAAATGAATTAATATTACGTCTACAAAAGAAGTACGGAACACCAATTGAAGTTTTTAATGACGCAATGATTGCACATGCAGCTGCTTTACAAGGGAAGGATGGAATTTTAACAATTGGCGGCACAGGTGCGATTTGTCTAGGAAAAAAAGGAGAAGTGCACGAGTATAGCGGTGGATGGGGACATATTTTAGGAGATGAAGGAAGTGGATATTGGATTGCATTACAAGGTTTAAAGAGAATGGCAAATCAATTTGATCAAGGCGTTGCACTTTGTCCATTAAGCTTAAGGATTCAAGATGAGTTTCAACTTTTGACGTCGTCTCATATAAAAAGACTAGTTTATAGTTCTTCAAAAGATAAAGTTGCAGCAATCGCACCATTAGTTATTCAGGAAGCGAGAAATGGGAATGATGATGCACATGAAATTATGATGCAAGCTGGTAAGGAATTAGCGAGAATTACAGTAAATCTTTATAATAAGATGCAATTTAAGTTTGCAACTCCCATTGCAGTAAGTGGAAGCATATTGCGTTTAGTTCCTGAAATATATACTGAATTTAAGAAATGCTGCGTGAAGAGTATAGGAGAAGTTACCTTTGTATCACAATCAGAACCAGCAGCGAAAGGAACCTATTATTTAATGAAGAATATATATTTTAAAAAATAGAAGCATGAGAATTTTTGTATGATTTGTAAAAATATGATGTTAAAATATATAAAGGGATGCAGATAAAAAAGTACAATATACATAGTCATTGAATATTGTATAAGTACTCCTACGTAGAAAGTGAATGATTACATGATTAATAGTATGCAATTTTTTTATTTGGTGGTTTCTTATTTATTTGGAAACATATTGACTGCTTATCTAGTAACGAAATGGAGACATAACGTTGATATTCGGGATGAAGGAAGTGGTAATCCTGGCGCAAGAAACATGGGGCGCGTATATGGAAAAGGATATTTCATTGCTACATTTTTAGGTGATGCAATTAAAGGGGCAATTGTAGTTTCTATTGCAAAATGCCTTTTTGGAGATTCTACATTTGTAATGTTAGCTTTATTGGCTGTTTTACTTGGACATATTTATCCAATTGTATTTAAAGGCAAGGGCGGAAAAGGCATATCAACATTTATCGGAGGATTAATCGCATTTGATTATTTGATAGCGCTTACCCTTGTTGCTGTTTTCATTATATTTTATTTAATATTTAAAGGGTTTACGAAGCCAGGACTAATTACAATCGCTTGTTTACCAATTTGCATGATTTTGTATTCTTACTCTATTGTTACGACTATTTTAAGTGCACTTATAATTGTACTTATTTTATATGTAAATCGCGAATGACATGAGCTTTTAATAAGTGGAGTTAATCTCCACTTATAATTTTTATTAAATGAATAAAGGAGATACAACATGGGGTTAATTTATAAAGTTGCTGATCAAGATTGGGAATTTGAAAGTATACATAAATTGAATTATAAAACATTTGTAGAAGAAATTCCGCAACATGAAGAAACGAAAGAACATGCTCGTATTGATCGTTTTCATGATGAAAACACATATTTAATTTGTTTACATGACGATAAGTTAGTAGGTATGGTTGCATTGCGAGGAAAACGACCATTCTCATTAGATTATAAAATTTCAAATCTAGATTTTTATTTGGAAGAACATGGAGAAAATGTATATGAAATTCGTTTACTTTCAGTAGAACGTGAATATCGAAATGGAAGAGCATTGTTAGGTTTAATTCGCTTTTTACATCGTTATTTGCTTCTAAATGGATATGAATTGGCACTCATTTCTGCTACAACACGTGAACTACCTTTATATGAACAAATGGGATTTAAATCTTTCCATACGTTAGTTGGTACAGAAGAAGCAGCCTTTCAGCCAATGTATGTTACTCCTTCTATGTTTGAAGCGTCGAGTGTTGGAGGGATAATGACGAAAGAATTTACGTTTTTACCAGGTCCAGTAGATATTGAAGAAAATGTTCGAAAGGCATTTTCTACTAAGCCGATTTCGCATCGTTCCAAGTCATTTCAAGTGACGATGGAAAATATCAAAAAACGTTTACTGCAAATGACAAAAGCAAAACGTGTGCAAATACTGTTAGGAACAGGGACGTTAGCGAATGATGCAATTGCTTTACAGTTACGTTCTTTAAAAGGAAAAGGATTAGTATTAACAAATGGGGAATTTGGTAATAGATTAGTTGGACACGCAAAACGCGCGCAATTATATTTTGATACGTATAAAAAAGAAATGGGAGAACCGTTTCTTTATACAGAATTAGAAAAAATTATGGAAACTGGCAATTATGAATGGCTTTGGTTTGTTCACCATGAAACATCTACCGGAATGTTAAATGAGTTAGACGAGCTAAATGTTTTATGTAAAAAGTTTAAAGTGAAACTATGTGTAGATTGTATCAGTTCAATTGGGGCGATACCGATTGATTTAATGGATGTATATTTTGCAAGTGGTGTTAGCGGAAAGGCAATTAAATCGTTTACTGGATTATCTTTCGTTTTTCATAATCATAATGTGAAAGTAAACGAGACTTTACCGGTCTATATGGACATTGGTATGTACGAAGAAAATGAAAGTATTCCATATTCTCATTCATGGAATTTAATTTATGCTTTGCAAGAAGCATTGAAGAGATTTGAAGATGAAACAGCATTTGTAAAAATAAAAGAGACATATAATTATATGGAAGAAGCTATTACGAGTATAGGACTAAACCTTGTTTCACCTAAAGAACATGCCGCACCAATTATACTTACGATTCAATTAGATGAAGATCAGTCTTCTAAAACAGTAGGTGATGCGTTAGCATTACAAGGATATATTATCCATTATGAATCAGCATATTTACAAAAGAATAACTGGATCCAAATTGCATGTTTAAATGATTATAAAGAACGTGATATGAAGAGGATGTTAAATTGTTTGCAAATGTATGTATTACAGAGTGAGGTACATATATAAAGACTTTTTCTTAACATAGATGCTTTCGTATAAAGGAGCTGCGACTTACGAAAACTTAGGAATAGAACATTGGAAGAGGTGCTAGTATGATAACTAAAAAATTACCATTACATATAGACGATATTAAAAAAGCTCAAAACATTCTGGATAGAAATGCTCGTAAAACGCCATTAGTAAAATCATTTTATTTGACTAGTAAAACGGGTGGAGAAATTCACTTGAAATTAGAAAATATGCAATTAACAGGTTCGTTTAAATTCCGTGGTGCGTTTAATAAAATGTCACAGCTGACAGATCAAGAAAAAGAGAGAGGAGTAATTGCTTGTTCTGCTGGTAATCATGCACAAGGAATTGCTTTATCTGCTCATTTACTCGGTATTAAGAGTAAAATTGTTATGCCGATTTCTGCACCTCAGGCGAAAGTTGATGCAACTAAAGGATATGGATCTGAAGTGGTTTTACATGGTGAAACCTTTGATGATGCGAAGGCAAAATGTGAGGAGATTATTAGGGAAACAGGTGAAACATATTTACATCCATATGATGATGTGGAGGTAATGGCTGGTCAAGGTACTATTGGTTTGGACATTCTTGATGATATGTGGGATGTAGATACTGTTATTGTACCAATTGGTGGAGGCGGAATTATTTCTGGAATTGCTGTTGCATTAAAATCTTTTAACCCATCAATTAATATAATTGGTGTCCAATCAGAAAATGTTCATGGGATGAAGACATCTTATGACAAAGGTACAATTGTAGAACATTATGAGGCACCTACTATAGCAGATGGTTGCGCGGTAAAAATACCAGGCAATTTAACTTTTGAAGTTGTAAAAGAATTAGTAGATGATATTGTAACAGTATCAGAAGGCGAATTAGAAGTAGCGATGAAAGACTTATTACAGCGTGGTAAAGCTGTTGTAGAAGGTGCAGGCGCTTTAGCTACTGCTGCTTTACTTGCAGGGAAAGTTGATACATATATTAAAGGGAAAAAAGTAGTAGCTGTTATATCTGGTGGGAACGTAGACTTACAGCGCATTTCGAGTGTTTGTGAGCAATTTTTTGTAGCGAATGAAGTGAAATAGTTTTATGAAAAAGGAGCTAAGTGAAATTATATTAGCTCCTTTTTCATTATGTTTGTGCGGGAGTAAATAATGACTCCATTTTTACTTTGCTCTTTTCTCGAATTTCAGCGTCTGCATGGCGCATAACAAATTTATGCGCTATGGCAATCGCTAAAACATCATCTAATAAGCCAATCCCAATAATAGCAGCTATATCTGGAATGAAATCGATTGTTAATACGTAATAGGATAAAGCAGCTAATATGATGAATTTTGTTTTAGTAGGTAACTCTTTTTTTCTCATTGTGTAGTATAAAATAATACTTTCATATACGCTAGATTTACCGAGGTTTGCTGAGCTTTTCTTGAATTTTTTCCAAAGTGTCTGTTTCTCCATTAAAAAACTCCTTTTACAAAAAAATATATTTTTTAAAAGGATAGACAAAGAAGAGAGGGAATAATCAATTTTATTGTTTTTCTTATTGTATATTTCCACAAAAATAGGGGATTACCTGTGCAAAATAATAGAATGTTGGTTACGTAACGACTTATAGTGTATGTGTTCGTTCCAAGTAAAGGTACTACGCAGATAACGTTTGGTGGTAATACGTATTAAAGTTCATTTTTTACATTAATTTCTGCATTCGTACAATGTTGAATTACTTCTAAATAATCTAATGGTATATCTATTGATGAGAACTAGCCCCTTTACTTGTTGGTGATTCATAAGCTTCTAATGTGATTCTGGTATGAATTGCACCATTAGCCACTTCATCTAGCATTTCAGGTGTTACTTTGTTTTGCACCATTTTTCCCTCTCTTTTCTCCTAGCTTTTTGAAAGTTGTCGCTTCGGCGATGGCTTTTTTATTTTCTCAGATGAAGCCGATGAGTTTGAGTTTTGGAATTTTATCGTGGTATTATTTATGTAACAAGGGGATATTGTAAGAAAAAATACAATTTGAGGGGAAAATGAGCATGGGAATTTATAACTATGAAGCGAAAGAGGATTTGCAAGTAGGAGATGTTTGTTTAGAACGAGATATTTATGAAATTATAAATTTTTACAAGAAAGGGTCAATAGTTTTATGTGATTCAGTATCTCGTTTCAGTGCGAATTCAGACAGAATGTTTGAAGTGATAAATAGGATAGAAACATATATGCATAAAAATGAAGACTATACATATCAGGTTTCGGATAGGCCCAAGTTGATTTATGTAGTTGAGCAGGTAAGATAAGGAAGCATCCATAACGGGTGCTTTTTTCTTTGTTATATAGAAATTACACATTAAACGTGAATTTGAACAAAATGGACATTTGGATTCAAATTATTTGTGATATGTATAGTAAAATGTATGTGGATGATTTATTTATTATTAAACATTTTATAAGTGGTATGGGGGAAGAAAAATGAAGATAATAGAACTACCAATTGAATTCGAATTTAATGGGGAAAAACAATGTATTTATCCGAGCTTAATTATAGTAAATAATGAATTAACTTTAGTAGATACAGGGTATATACATCTTTTACCTTTAATTGAAGATATAATTTTAAAACAGGGGTATGAGATGAAAAACTTGAAAAATATAATTATTACTCATTATGATGACGATCATATAGGCTCTTTATACGATTTCAAAGTGAAATATCCTCAAATTAATATTATTGCGAGTGAAATTGAATCAAACTATATTAATGGTGAAATAAAATCAGAGAGATTAGTTCAAGCGGAAGAAATGTTACAATGTATGTCGAATGAAGAAAAAGAATTTGGTAAATGGTTTATACAACAGTTAAAAAATATTAAACATATTTCCGTCGATGAAAAAGTATATGATGGTCAAATGATTTTAAATAATGAATGTCAAATAGTAGCGACGCCAGGACATACTTCAGGACATATTTCATTATATTTTCCGAATTTAAACTGTGTAATTACAGGAGATGCGGCCGTTCAAGAGAATCGTGAGTTAGTAATAGCTAATCCAAATTTTTGTTTAGATATAGAAAAAGCGGAAGAGTCTTTAAAGAGGATTAAAAGCCTTAAAGCCGTAAAGTATTATTGCTATCATGGAGGGAAATTCATTATATAAAATAATAAAAAACCAATCTTTCTTATATAGAAAAGATCGGTTTTTTAATTCATAGATTCTGCAATTTGAATTAAATCCTTTACGTTATATTCTCCTTTTATATAGCGTTTGTTACCAATTGCAATTGTGTATTGAAAACCATTTTTCTGAAAGAGGAGCTCATATGCTGAATCAAAATGAGGATTATATAATGCTTTTATATTATTTTTTAAACTGTAGAACTTAGAGCCCCTATGTACGTAGAATCCTAATTTGTTTTGAACTGGTGAAACAGTGATTTTGAAAATCCCATTAATATCTTCATTGTAGTATCGTAGTTCTAAGTAATCGTTATAGATGTACCCTTGAAATTCGTGAATTGCGAACGGGAATTTTGTAGGAGTAAGTATATGTTCCTTACACTTTATTTCATATTCTTTTACGATAGTAGCTTCTTTCATAAGTGGATTGCCATCATAAATTTGATTCATGTGAGATATTTTATTATTTTTTGTTACTATTTCTAAAATGAAACCGATAGTAAATTCATCATGAGTGTCTTTGGAATAAGAAATAAGAATTGTAGTATCCTCTTTTGGAGATGGTACTATTTTAATTTCATGAATAGGTTTATTTGTTTGGAAAGTAGGTAGTTCAATCCCTTCAGTTACATATGATTGCATTAATTTTTTATCATTTATGAGTAAAGCTTGTTTAAATCCACTTATCACATCTGTTTGGGATTGCGCCATAATAATTGTGATAGATTGAAAATATAGTAAAAAAAACATGCAAAAAATCTTTATCAATGTAGTGGTCAATTTTATCACCTTGTAACTATATTTCCGTAACATTGAAATAAATATGTATAGGAGGGGAGAAGATGAGTTTATTGTTTGATGTAATAATGGATATAATTTTATTTTATCCTCGAAATGACATGAAATTAAAACATCATATTGCCAAATTAAGCGAATTTGAGTGGTTTCGAAAGCTACACGAAGATACAAAGTATACAAGATTAATCTGGAGTAATAGAAAAATTAAGAAGTTCATTTTGTCTTCTACTAACATGGAAGCATTAATAAATTCCGAGAAAAAGCAAAAAGAATTTGTCCGACTAGTACACGATGAATATAAAAAAGAAGATAAGAATTTTTTTATTTTTCATATTTGGCGAAACAAATGGTACAATGAAAGCTAATGTGAAAAATAAGGAAAAGAAGTGGTCAATTTGAAAAACTTTTTAGAATTAGGAATTAGTGAAACTTTTAATCATACATTACGTGAAAATGGAATTACAGAAGCAACACCGATTCAGGAGAAAGCAATTCCTGTTATACTGTCAGGTAAAGATATTATTGGTCAAGCGAAAACAGGAACGGGTAAAACGTTAGCATTTGTGTTACCGATTTTAGAAAAAATCGATCCAGAATGTAGTGATGTTCAGGCTTTAATTGTTGCACCAACAAGGGAACTAGCCCTGCAAATTACAACTGAAATTAAAAAAATGCTTGTTCAAAGAGAAGATATTAATGTACTAGCGATTTATGGTGGGCAAGATGTAGCACAACAATTGAGAAAATTAAAAGGTAATACACATATTGTTGTTGCAACACCAGGACGATTATTAGATCATATACGACGTGAAACAATTGATTTAAGTAATCTTTCAACGATTGTACTAGATGAAGCGGATCAAATGCTTTATTTCGGTTTCTTATATGATATTGAAGATATTTTAGATGAGACACCTGGTAGTAAACAAACGATGTTATTCTCAGCAACGATGCCAAAAGATATTAAAAAATTGGCGAAGCGTTATATGGATGAGCCGCAAATGATTCAAGTACAAAGTGAAGAAGTAACGGTAGATACAATTGAGCAGCGTGTCATTGAGACGACAGATCGTGCAAAGCCAGATGCACTTCGTTTTGTTATGGATCGTGATCAGCCATTTTTAGCAGTTATTTTCTGTCGTACAAAGGTTAGAGCAAGTAAGCTATATGATAATTTAAAAGGATTAGGTTATAATTGTGCTGAACTTCATGGTGATATACCTCAAGCGAAACGTGAAAGAGTTATGAAGAGTTTCCGCGAAGCTAAAATTCAGTACTTAATCGCAACGGATGTAGCAGCTCGTGGACTGGATGTAGATGGTGTAACGCACGTATTTAACTTTGATATCCCTGAAGATGTAGAAAGTTATATTCACCGCATTGGCCGAACAGGACGTGCAGGTGGATCAGGTCTTGCAATTACGTTCGTTGCAGCGAAAGATGAAAAACATTTAGAAGAAATTGAAAAAACGCTTGGTGCACCAATACAAAGAGAAATAATCGAACAACCGAAGATAAAACGTGTAGATGAAAATGGGAAACCGATACCAAAGCCGGCTCCGAAGAAATCAGGTCAAAATCGTCAAAGAGATAGCCGTGAAGGTTCAAGACGTGATTCGAGAAATAGCTCAAGAAATGATTCAAGAAGTGATTCAAGAAATAGTTCGAGAAATGAAAATAATCGATCATTTAATAAGCCAAGTAATAAAAAAGGTAGTACAAAACAAGGTCAGCAAAGACGTGGCCGTTAAATAGTTATAATTGTAAAAGAGTCGCAAAATATTGCGGCTCTTTTTTGTTTGTATACAACAAGGATGATGGCAAGAAAAAACAAAAATTTCATTCACCGTATTTAAAAGTTATAAAGGAAATTTTATAGTTCAAAACCAGTAGAGCAAGGGTATTACTGCCATGTCGCAATTCAAGAACAAGTGCAACTTACGTATGAACAATATTTAATCGAAAAAAATCGAGAGAAAGCAATTCGTACTAGCTCCCCTGATGCTGATACGGATTATGAAAAAATCAATTGATATAACGATACGAAAAAATCTTTTGCAAACAAAGATTTGGACGATGGGGTGAAAGAAATTCGTAACACATTCAAATTGTACGGGAATGTTATGCTGCAGCAAAAAGAGAACGGAACTTATTATGTCTACTATTTAGGCAGAATACTTTTGTTGAAAGAAAAGGTATTGAAGCGAGCGAATATTTTTATTACACATTCCGCAATTATTGAAATGGAACAAGAGAAGTTTATGAAGGATTAAACTCGTATTGGGGTACGATCGTTGGAAACTGGAAAACTAATTTGTTCGTTTTGTTCGATGGGGAACTCGAGAAGCACCACTGCCATCCTAATTGGGAAATTGCTTACTATGACGATGAAGGTAATGTAGTGTGAAGTTAACAGAAGGGATAGTATACGAAATAAGAAAAAAGGACTAGCAGTCGTACCTGCCGTCCTTTAATAGGAGAAAAAGTAATCTTGTTTAGAACTACGCATAAACAGAAAATCTGCTTGTAATTAGTTTTACCCTAACTATACGTGTCTATACAGAAAAGGGATAAGTAAAAAATACTTATCCCCGGAAGGGAAATCCCAAGCACCAAAATGGCTCGTATTGGTCTGCAGGTTCAAAAGTAGTATATGTAAAACGAAAAATCTCATACAAAAAGCAGACAACGATTTTGGTTGTCTGCCAGTGTGTTCAATGAGTTAGCTAATTGTGATAATTTGCATCCTCATTACGAGAAGAGTGAAGCTGCTAGTTCAAACAGCTTGTTGGTATTATTATCGATTTCTTAAAAAATATACAGAGAAAGCAGATAAGTGAAGAACCTACCTGCTTCTGCTGTAACAAAAGAAAGAAGTATTAGCCGTGGACACGGCGGCTTGAAAATAGTATGTATTTTTATTTGAAAAATATTCAAGGGATGAAGAAACATGGAATTTTTAATAAAAGATAAAACTAGTTGCCCATGTATTCGATAGTAAAGCAGAAATGGAAACAAGCAGGTATTTGGAAAGGCCCAACTGATATGAGAGAAATAAAAAAGACTAGGATTGCTCCTAGTAAAGAGTTATATCGTACGGAAAGTTAGTTGCGTGCAAATCGATTGTTTGCAAATTCATTATATAACGTTTCTAGGGTGGATAGGGTGAATTATAACCATCTTTACATAGATTTAACATGAGATTGAAGTTATTGATGAATACTAAATTTGAATTTTGTTAAGAGATAAAATAGTGAACAAATGTGAATGATTAGATGCTACAAGGGTAAAAGAAAAACTTCATTTTATAAGGATTCTTTTGGAGAATGAACCTAACACTCACATTCGTAATCACGGTAATATTCATCGCAAGAATCATTCCTATCATTGCAGCAAATACAAAATGTTTTTTTAATCAATACTTCAATGAAGTTAAGGAATTCGGTATTATTTGTGAGAGTAAGACTTTGAAAATCTTCAACTTGAAATACTCTTGTTTCATTTGTAGCAAGAGTCGCGATAATTGGCGTGGGAGAACTTCTTGTTTGGATAGTTACTTCAATAGGGGAGACATCTTCAGGAACAGATATTTGAAGTAATGTTTTATTGTGGTTATTAGTCAAATCTTCAAAAACTCTTCTTGAAGTGTCGGAGGGTACGATGATGGTTACAGGGACATTTTCAGTTGGAGTGGTATCTGAACCAGCTACGGTATGAGTTTCGATAAAACAGTTATCTTTTTTAAAGTAAGAATATGATTGTTCTTTATAATACTTTTTATGAAAATTATTTTGATTATTACAGCAGATACAAAATGTTTTTTGAATAAATATACTAATGGTGCTACCGGTATTGGTATTGTTTGTGAGAGTGAGGTTTTGAAAATCTTCAACTTGAAATATCCTTTGTTCACCTGCAGTTATTGTAAAGGTAATTGGTCCAGACCTTCTTGTTCGAATGGTTACTTCAATTGGTTGAACACCACCAGGAACGCGAAAATCAAGTAATGTTTTATTGTGATTATTGGTCAAATCTTCAAAAGATGTTCTTGAAGTGTTAGCTGGTACACTAAAAGCTAAAGCACTATTTGAAGCAGATATTGTATGGGTTTTGATAAAACAGTTATCTTTTTGATGGTGAGAATACGATCGGTTTTTATAATACTTTTTACCATCTTTATAAAAATAATCAGCCATACTTATGTTACTCTCCTTTCTTTGAGATATCTATATATTGTATAAAAAAAAGAAAAGAGTGCTTGTACAAAATAATAAAATCCGCTCTTGTAAATAAGTAAAAATGCTATTTGATATGTAAATGTAGGAGCACTTGGAGAAGTGCCCTGTAAAGACTATTTATTCTAAAAAGAAAAGAATATAAAACATTTTATGGATTTATTTTTTGTTTTGTGTGTGTTGTTATTAAAAAAATTATTGGAAACTGAAAACTAGATGTTGTAATAGTACCTAATTTTAAAGAGAAAATTGTACTAGTTTAATTTGATAATGGTTAATTCCAAAGCATTTATTCCATTATTGCATGTACCAATGTCTCTATTACCTACAAAACTATTATTTATAAGTTGAATTGTTGAATTGGCTGGAATTGATAAAATAGTTTCTCCAGTGAGTTGATCACAATCTACATCCTCTAAATCTTGTATTAGGATACTGAAAGTAGCTTTGAAGTTTGGAATCAGATTGTTATTTAATAGTATAGAAATAACAGGCTGATAAGGGAATGTAAGAGGGACAGTTAAATTAATTGAGGAAATAAAAGAAACGCGATAATCCCCCGGTTGTGTGATATTAATTGTGGTAGGATTTAACAGAGAAACTCCCCCTACCAAAGGTTCAGCCTGATTAAAAGAAAAAGGAGCTCCGAAAGGGACTGTAATGAATTCCGTTTGCCAAAAAGTGCCGTAAGCTACAGATTGTAATCCAGTAGGTCCAGTAACACCAGTAGGTCCAGTAACACCAGTAGGTCCAGTAACGCCAGTAGGTCCAGTAACGCCAGTAGGTCCAGTAACGCCAGTAGGTCCAGTAACGCCAGTAGGTCCAGTAACACCAGTAGATCCAGTAACGCCAGTAGGTCCAGTAACGCCAGTAGGTCCAGTAACACCAGTAGGTCCGGTAACACCAGTAGGTCCAGTAGGCAGTGTGAATTGTGGAATAGGTGGTAATGTAGGTCCAACTAGATTAGAGTTTATTGAAGTAGAAGATAAAAACTCATCCATTTTATTTTCACCTCTGAAAAGTTCGTATTACTAATAGTAAATGTGGGAGGAGAACAAAATGAAATGGACAAGTGTTTGTATTTATGAAATCTAAAACAATAGTTATTTTATTAAAGAAAAAACATGCACAAAAATTGCGCATGTATAATAAAAAGCTATGTCTTGTCTATGTAAATATATGCTTAGTTTATATAAATCGTGAGTATGTTTGAACAAAAGGGTTATTTATTAACAAATCTAAAGAGCGCTTTTTAAGGCGCTCCATGACCAAAACAAATATTGAAAAAGAATACCACATGATATTTTATGTATGTTCTTAATAAATGTGCAATTTAAAAAACTCTTTCTTTTGCACAACAAAGCAGCTAGTTAATGAAACTAACTGTTCGTTGTACAAAAGAAACGCTGCGCTTATAGAAATAGTTTGCAAATGTTATACAGAAATGAAAGAAAACAAAATAAAAAAGAGCACCATGCATAAGTGCTCTTTAAGATAGGAGGTAACACTTTGAGCTGGATGTTTAGGTTAAAATTATATGACGTAGAAAAGAAATAAGACCTGAAAAATATTATCAACTCAATACAAAAGAGCAGCTAGCATAAGCTAACTGCTCAACAGGTAATAAATTTTGTAAAAGGAACCATCTATATTAAAAGAAGATTATATATTTAAAGGAACAGCTTAACTTATTTGAGCGCCTTCAAAATATGTTAGACTCGGAACGCCTGCAATAGTTCCATTTTCCGACCCAGCTTCAGCTAATATGTCAACTCTGTCACCAGCTTGTAATAGTGCGATAGTAGAAGTTTTTACAATAAGTGATTCATTTGGTGAGCCGCCTTGCTCGTTTCTAGATACACTGATTCCATTTACTTGTATGTCTAGAATTATTGTGGCAGATGCTTGTGCGGTTGGGGTAAAAATAATGCTTGTATTAAAAGTATATATACCGTTTTGACGAGGGACAAAAATCGATGTAGATGGATCATACTCATTATTAATATCAAATACCTCAACTGGAAACAAAACTCTAGTAGGTTGATTGGCAATAAGTGGTTGGAAGGTATTTTGCGTTGCCTTAAAAGCCGATTGACTTTCAAGATCACTTTTACAATTACAATACACTTTAACAATCGTTTGATCCGAGTTACGGCAAGAAGATTTGTGCTTTTTGTAATCATCTTCATAATTATAGCAATTATAACTATCAGAGTATTTTTTTCTATTCATTTTGCAATAGTTCACTCCTTTTATTCTTATAATTTAATCTATTAGAAAAAAGGAGAATTGAAGCGGTGTTTGTCCATCCGTTTGGAATTTTTTGACAGGATAATCGAATGTAGGAATTGAGAGTAGCGCAAATAATAAATAAAAAAAGAACAGTTAGGAAAATATAACAGCTGTACTTGATTTATGGCTTATTCCAAAAAATAGATATACCACCAAAATATAAGATTATTAAAAGGAAAATTGCTGTGAAAATAATTAAAGAAATTTTTATCCATGATTTTTTCATCAGTATACCTCCTTTATTAAAAATATTAACATCTATCTAAAATTTCAACAAAATAGTTATTTGAAAAAAGACTTCTTACGGAAAGATAAGAGGTCATCAAAAGATGTTGTATTTGAAATACGTGATGTTTCACAACGGAATTATAACGTATATCAATATATTTAGTATATATAATATCGGGAGCGAAATGAATAAAAGTATACAAAATCCGTATTTGAAAATTAAAGAGTGCCTTGGGAGGAAGGCGCTTTATAACCAAAAGACTTATTTAGAAAAAAAGAGTTCACATCTTATTGTATGTATGGTTTTTAGAGAGGTGCAGTTTTATACAAAGATCTGTATTTCATAACAAGAGAAAAGAGCAAGCATATAAGCATGCTCTTTGATAAGAAAGCTAGGTTTTTATGAGTGGATGTCTCCATACAATAACATATGCTTGTCCAGTTAAAAGGTGAAAAGTTTTAATAAAATAGTTATTTAAAAAAGGTTATTCAGCTATTTGAAATATAGTTTCACTAGGCTTAGAAAATCCATACAATTTCCTTGCGAATTTTAAAATACCTTCTTCACTCTCTGTTAAAGTTTTAATATCGTTGTCAAAATAGCGTCCAAGTATTTCTAATTCAGATAGTTTTTTCTTTTCGTTATTAAGTGAAATTTGTTTTTCCTTAATTACTTGCTCTTGCTTGTAGAGAGAGATTTGGACGGGAATAATCATAGATAGCATAAAAGCTATTGTTAGTAAAAGACGACGAGTCAGTTTTTTATCCTTTTGAGAATAGTTTTTAGGATTCAATTGTTGTTTAAAGTTTAATTGCTGTTGTGATAATTTTGTGATACTACCCATTTAAATGCCTCCATTACTGGTTGTAGAATTCGATTGTTTGAGAGTATTATACATGAGAAATGGGAAATTTTGAAACTATATTGGTGAAGCGGGGTTCTTAGATGGTTAAAAATCCCTCATATTATATTGAAAAAACATGCACAAAAATTGTGCATGCATAATAAAAGCTATGTCTTGTCTATGTAAATATATGCTTAACCAATATAAGCCGTGAGTATGTTTGAGCGAAATGGTTATTAATTATAAATGTAAAGAGCGCTTTTTAAGGTGCTCCATGACCAAAACTAATATTGAAAAAGAATCCCACAAGATATTTTATGTATGTTCTTAATACATGTGCAGATTTTTCTTTTGCGCAACGAAGCAGCTAGTTAATAAAACTAACTGCTCGTTGTACAAAAGAAACGCTGCGCTTACAGCAATAGTTTGTAACTTTAAGTTACAAAAATAGTATGAACATGGTTAAAAATGTTATTCAAAAACAAAAGGGAATAAAATAAAAAAGAGCAGCTATTTATAATAACTGCTCTATTCGATACAACCTGGGTAAGAAGCAGATTGTATTATGATTAATATTAGCAAAATATTGAATTTTATTAAGTTCTTTAACAAAACCCTTACTTAGTAACAAATAAAGAGCACTGTAAAAGGTGCTCAATGGCTAATTCTGAAATAATCATGAGTATTGTATGTATGTTTCTAGTATATGTGCAGTTTATATATATAATCTTTATTTAAATATATAGAGCGCTTTTTATAGCGCTCTGCTCCAAAATATAAGTTGAAAGAGGAAACATGACATTATATGCATGCTGTTTTAGTGTGGTGTTTGTTCAAAGCTTGATTTTCATAAAAAATAAAGCACACATATAAGTGTGCTCTTATGAACGCTTTAGATTTGTATGACTAGATAGTCACCATACAATAAAATATGCTTGTTTGATATAAATGTGTGTCAAATCTATAACATATATTTTGGGGTGTATAAGGAATATTAAATGTTAATTAACCAAGCATATTGTTTTTATTAACGAATTTGTGCAACTGTTAAAGCGGCAGAACGAATATCTACTGTACCAATTACTTCAACGGGTACAATTTGAATTAAATCACCAGGGTTTAAGTTAATTAGAATGACACCGCTGGATACATCTACTTCACCAGTGCCAATGATATTAGAACGGACTGCGGTTCCAGATCCTGCAATAATATTAGTTGATGAGTTTAGTGTCAAGAAAAAGCGCGCTGCTTCCGGGGCTACTGGAACATTATCGAGGCTGATTGTTAATGTATAACTGATTTGATAAATACCAGCTACTTGAATTCTAATACCAGTTCCTGTACTAATTGTATCATTGATTACAGGGACAGTAATATTAGGATTTGGGCCCGTGCTAGGTAGTAGTAGTGGCGTGAATAGTGTTGCAAATTGAGGTGAAGTAGCATTAAAAGCAAAACCGAGAGCTGGTAGTGTACTGGGGGCTTGTGCTCTACAATTAAAGTTTGTGAGCTTACGACTAGATGATCGCATATTTTCACTCCTTTCTTTCATTTAGATTGCGTGAGCAATAACCTCACGTTTTGGACAAGCACAATACAATATATGAAAATTTATAGTGAATAGTGCAGAGGTGTACTGTTATGAATAAAACTAACTACCTGTTGTACAAAGGAAACACCACGCTTACAGAAATGGTTTGTAACCTAAAGTTGAAAACATAGTATGAACAGAGTTAAAAATGTTATTTAGAAATGAAAGAAAACATAATAAAAAAGAGCACGCATATAAGCATGCTCTTTGACAAGAAAGGTAGATTTTTATGAGTGGATTCCTCCATACAATAAAATATGCTTGTCCGGTTAAAAGGTGAAAAGGCTTCATAAAATTATTATTTTAAAATTAAAGAGCACCTAAGGGAGCGCTCTTCGATCACAACAATATAAAAAAATACTTGATCTTATATGTAATCTTTTTAGCTTTGTGATTAATTAAAAGTTTTTCGAATTGCTTTTGGATGGTAGTACATGCTGTTCTATTTTTTCATAAAGATTAAGTAGTTGTTTGATGAATGTAATTTGTGGTGTTAACCAATACGAAAATAGTGCTGAAATAATTCCTATTAGAGCTCCTGTCATGACATCGAAAGGATAATGAACTCCTACCCAAATACGAGAAATAGCTACGCAGAATGCAAGCACAAGCCATAACCATCTAGCCTTTTTATGAACAAGCCAGAATGAAAAACAAATTGAAAAAAATAGAATCGTATGATCGCTAGGAAATGAATTATCAACTGCATGATCGACAAGTTTATTAACATTAGGTAAAACTGCAAATGGTTGATAATTTAAGTGTAATTTCCCTGCTAATTTTCCAATTATTTCAGCAGTTATGAAAGCAATCATTGCTTGAATAATCACCATTTTGTTTTGTCTAGATTGAGTAAACCAATAAGCGATAATAATTAAACCTAAAAAATACACCATATATTCTGCTAAAAATACCATAGTTGAGTTTAGAGATGAATATTGCTTCCCTAAATCATTGATAGCTCGAAAAGCATCAATATTTAATTGAGAAAAAGACATTTTTAAATCGCTCCTTATATTGTGTCTATAACTTTATTACGTGAAAAAATTTTTAACTGAGGCTTAACAGTCTCTTAATTAATTCTTAGTTATTTCTTAACAATTCTTGTTTGTGTATAAGGGAAATTATAGTAAAGAGTTTATAGTGAAAAAATTGATTTTAGTGACATTAGTATTACAAAACTGTAAGGATTAGCTCATTAAAGATTATTAATAAAATAGTTATTTTGGAGAAAGGAAGAATGAATATAGAACGAATCGAAACTGCTGAGGAATTACTTGAGGATATGAAGGAATGCTTTTTGAATGGAACATCTTTAAAGGTGATTTTAATCTCGTATCTTCGTTGATTGAAGAAGTGAAGCGTATAACAAAATAAAAATTTCATTTTGTAGAAAAGGGGAATGGATATGTGTACTTATTGGGAAAATGCAGTTAAAGAATTCTTCAAGAAGCAAGAGCAGGAACGAAATAAAAGAGCAGCTAGCAAAAGCTAACTGCTCAATACAAGGAGATACAGAGAAGACTACTTTAAATGAATGTTGGCATACAGCCTACATACAGTATTGACCGAATATTTATTTTAAATCCAATTTATTTTAGGAGTTTTTTCTTTGTTTGAAAGTTTGAAAAGATATATAATAATTTTCTGACTATTAAACTGGAGGGATACAAATGAAAAATGAAACGTTACATATTCAAGAAGATATTATTGAAATGCTTGATTCATTATTAAGACCGGCAGAACCATTTTGGAATGAATTTTATAAGAATAGAGAAAAGGATGTTCCGTTTTTTGAAAATATTCCAGATGAGAACCTAGTTTCGTATATACAAAAAAAGCGGGTTTCAAAAGGAAAAGTACTAGAACTTGGATGTGGTCCGGGTAGAAATGCAATTTATCTAGCAAATGAAGGGTTTGATGTAACAGCGGTAGATTTATCTATAGAGGGCATTAATTGGGCGAAAGAGAGAGCGTTAGCAAAAGAAATAGAAATTCACTTTATTTGTGATTCGATTTTTAATTTAGAGGGTCAAAATGATTTTGACTTTGTATACGATTCGGGCTGTTTACATCATATTCCACCGCATAGAAGAATAAATTATGTGAATTTAATTAAAAACTCCTTGAAATCGGGTGGTTATTTTGGATTAACATGTTTTGCGGCAGGTGATTTAGATGAACGAAATGGCTCGGAAATATCAGATTGGGACGTATATAGAGGATGGAGTCTGCAAGGTGGTCTTGCATACTCTGAAGAGAAATTAAGAGAGATATTTAAAGAATTTGAAGTGATTGAAATTAGAAAGATGAAGCAAATTGAACAACCAAATACTATGTTTGGAGAATCATTTCTTTGGACAGCATTATTTAAGAAGAAATAAGAAAGTAGATAATTGACAAACTTATCGTTTTTATAGACAATAAACTCATGGGAATGTACGTTCGTTTTTGTTGGCCGATGTATGTTTTACATAAATACATAACAAGGGGTTGTCTCTATATGAGTAACACAAATCAAAAAATTACTACGTTTTTAATGTTTGAAGGTAAAGCTGAAGAGGCGATGAACTTTTACACGTCGCTATTCGATCAATCAGAAATTGTAAGTATCTCTCGCTACGATGAAAACGGACCTGGTAAAGAGGGTACTGTAATTCATGCAACTTTTACTTTACACGGACAAGAGTTCATGTGCATAGATAGTTATGTAAATCATAATTTTACATTTACACCAGCTATGTCTCTTTATGTAACTTGTGATACGGAAGAAGAAATTGAAACGGCTTTTAATAAACTAACTCACGATGGAGCAGTACTTATGCCTTTAGGTGCCTATCCGTTTAGCAAAAAGTTTGGCTGGTTAAATGATAAGTATGGTGTGTCTTGGCAGTTAACGCTTGCTGAATAAAAATTTAAAAAGAAAAGCGTAACCTATTTATAGTTACGCTTTTCTTTTTAAGCATTTTGCTGGCCGAATCTTTTCCCAAGTTTAGCTAAAAATTCAGGCTGATCCCCTTGGCTCATTACAACTTCAACAAAAGTAAGTTGATTCTTATTAAAACTCATTTTTGTTAAGACCGCTGTTAACTCTATTTCATTGTCTGCTTTAAATGCTTGCTTTTTTTCTGATTCGAATAGGCTTACTAGTTTTGTGTAATCAAAAGAGACTTTCCCTATGTGAGAAAGAAACTTTGGAAAGAAATGTTTTGGTCAAGAAGGTTTTGCTTGATTACTACGGGTGGTTCACCGATAGGTGTAGTAAGAAATATATTGAAAATCAAGGGAAAGATGAGGTGTGGAAAATGTTAAAATCATACAAATATCCTATCTATCCAAATAAAGAACAACAAATATTTTTATTAAAAACATTTGGATGTGTTCGGTTTGTATACAACAAGATGCTTGCAGATAGAATCAAATCTTATCAAGAATCACAGGATAAACTTGATAAATCTGTTAAATATTCTACGCCTGCACAATATAAGGCTGAATTTCCATTCCTAAAGGAAGTGGATAGTCTTGCGTTGGCGAATGCTCAAATGAATTTGAATAAAGCATACGCTTACTTTTTCCGGGATAAATCTGCTGGATTCCCGAAGTTCAAAAGTAAGAAAGATAACCATCGTAGTTATACAACAAATAACCAAAAAGGCACGGTTTACATCGAGGGTGGTTATATCAAGCTGCCAAAAATAAAGACCTTGGTAAAGATTAAACAGCACAGACAATTCTTTGGATTAATTAAGTCTACTACAGTGTCTCAAACACCTACTGGCAAATACTTTGTATCGGTTTTAGTAGAAGAAAATGAGCAATTTTTTCCTAAAGTTGATACAAAAGTTGGTATTGATGTTGGACTAAAAGACTTTGCAATATTGTCTAATGGCAAGAAATATGAGAACCCTAAATGGTTGAGAAAAGCCGAAAGAAGATTAGCTTTTCTGCAGCGCTCTTTGTCGCGTAAAAAGAAAGGTTCAAACAATAGAAACAAGGCCAGATTACAAGTTGCAAGACTTCATGAGAAGATTGCGAATCAACGCAATGATTTTCTTCACAAGATAAGCAATGAAATCACAAACGAAAACCAAGTAATTGTGATTGAGGACTTGAAAGTGAAGAAAATGCAAAAGAATCACAAATTAACAAAAGCAATCAGTGAAGTATCTTGGGCTAAATTCAGAGAGTACCTTGACTATAAAACAATATGGAAAGGTCGTGATTTGATAATCGCACCTAAGAATTATGCGAGTAGCCAATTATGTTCTTTTTGTGGTTTTAAAAATAAGGAAGTCAAGAATCTAAACCTTAGAGAGTGGACTTGCCCTGAATGCAATAGCCATCATGACAGAGATGTAAACGCAAGTATAAACTTACTAAAATTAGCCATGTAATTGGTATTTTCTTTAGGGGTAGGTACTACCCTTATAGATTGGTAAATATAGGTAGATAATAAAAGTATCTACTTCCCAAGAAGCTCCCACTTCAAACAGTCTGTAAGGACGTTAAGTGGTGAGTAGTTCACTTCATTACAGTTGCCAATCCATTCAAATTTTTCATGTGCCATCACATCATCTAAAAAGGCAAGATTATAATCACCAGGAACATCAAATATATGCTCGATTCCTAATTCACGTAGTCGATCTAATAAATATGTACTTACGGTATATTGCGTTTTCAAGTGAATCATCTCCTAATTGTGCAACGAATATTTCAATAAACTAAAGAAGTTCCAATGCGTTCATTAAAATATAGATTACTGGATTGTGGTATAATTTACATACAGGGGGAAAGTAGATGACACAACATAAAGAAGAACAGATGAATGAAGCATTAGCATTATTTTACTTTGCATATAAAACATTTACTGAAAAGCCAGATGAAATTATAAAAGAGTATGGTATACAACGAGTACATCACCGAATTTTATTTTTTATCGCACGCTTTCCAGGGATAAGTGTTAATGAATTATTATCACTGTTAGAAATAAGTAAACAAGCTCTTCACGGACCACTCCGTCAACTTGTGGAAAAGAGCTTAATTGAGAGTAATGAAGCTACACATGACCGCCGTGTGAAACAGTTGTCTTTAACAGAAAAAGGTGTGAATTTAGAGAGAAAACTGAGCGATGTACAAAGGCAACAAATGAGTGCTATTTTTTCAAAATTTGGTGAATCATGTGAAGAAAACTGGCATCAAGTTATGAATGAAATGGCAAATAGTCGTTCTGGTTTTGATGCATGGATATCAAAACGGGAAATACCAGTTGATCAAAAGTAATGAATAAAAACATCTGTTTTATAGTTTGAAAAAGATAAAGTTTTATCCATACATTTGGCAAATATGAATAAATCGTAGTATGTGTGGATAAAAAAATTACATTACCCAAAACTTTATATGTGTACGCAATGGAGCATTAAAATTCATATTTCCGAGAGGGGAATTATAATGATAAAACTTGTACTTATTCGTCACGGACAAAGTTTATGGAATCTTGAAAATCGTTTTACTGGATGGACAGATGTTGATTTATCTGAGAATGGATTAAGTGAAGCGAGAGAAGCAGGATCGATATTAAAGAAAAATGGATATACTTTTGATGTTGCTTATACATCTGTATTAAAACGAGCTATTCGGACGTTATGGATTGTACTTCACGAGATGGATCTTTCCTGGGTGCCAGTACATAAATCTTGGAAGCTAAATGAAAGACATTATGGTGCATTACAAGGGTTGAATAAAGATGAAACAGCGCAAAAATATGGTGAGGAGCAAGTTCATATTTGGAGAAGAAGTATTGATGTAAGACCACCTGCTCTTACTGAAGATGATCCTAGGTATGAAATGAATGATCCAAGATATAAAGCACTGAAAAAAGGTGAGTTTCCATTGACAGAATGTTTAGTGGATACGGAGAAAAGAGTACTTGCTTATTGGCATTCAGAAATTGCGCCGAAATTAAAGAATGGTAACAAAGTAATCATTTCATCACATGGTAACACAATTCGCTCTCTAGTAAAATATTTAGACAATCTTTCAAGTGATGGTGTTGTTTCATTAAATATTCCAACGAGTATACCGCTCGTTTATGAATTAGACGAAAATTTACGTCCGATTCGGCATTATTACTTAAGTATGGATAGAGAAGTACCTGAAGGGGAAATTCCGAAACATATTACTTTTTAACATGAACATTTGAAACGCATGCTTGTCTACATATACAATGTAGATTCAAGATAAAAGACGTGGCACCTTCTAATGTATATGCGATGTAGCTAAATTTAGAAGCTTGTCCACGTCTTTTGTCATAAAGAGAGCTGCTTGTGCATGTAATGATATCGTGAGTAGTTTTTGAATGGAGGGTGATGTCATTGGTGATCTCTAACATTCGAATCGGCCTATTTATTTTAGCAATCGTTTTTCTAGTACTTGTTTTCTTTTATTGGAAAAACGAAGAGTTGTACGAGGAGAAGAAGCAACGTATTAGAAAGACTTGGTATGGGTTGTTTATAATATCAGTCACCGTGTATTTCATGATAAAAGGAATTGATTTAACCCTCTGGAAAAATCTTTTAATGTTCACTGCAATGGTTATTTTTGTTGATATCGCATTTATTTTAACACCAAATATTTCAGAAATATGGGGAGCGAAATTTAGCGATATCGGTAAAACTGTCCAATCGATAAAACGATCATTAATTGCTTCTAAAGCAAGAGGAGAAATTTACACAACAATTATTCAAAATGTCAATTCAGCAGTATTCGGTACGATGGAATGGCATACGGAAGAGGAATATACAAAGAGCTTAAACGTGTTTTTAGATTCATATGGGGAAAAAATTGGGGCGAAAATAGTTGTATTTGAAGCGGCAAAGGAATTAAATACAAACTTTCGTGGTATTCGCTCTCAATTTAGTATTATGGTTCCGTTTGAACACATCGAGCAATTGAATGAGCAGAAAGCAGTGCAAGTAGAGAATGTCGGAATTATACCAGCAAAAATAGTGAGTGATGTTTTCATTGTTATTGACGGGAAGAAAAATAATCTTCAAGATCGGGATTTTGAAAATGTATATAATTTAACAATACATCATAGTTATTTTAGTAAATAAGGACAGGATTTTTTTCTGTCCTTTTCACTTATACATAAAGGTAAAGCGAATTTAGACAAACTTGTATAAAATCGGACAATCATTCCTACACTAGCACGTAGAGGTGATTGTAGTGATAAAAGATAATAATAATGATTTTTTTAAAGAAGATAATGAAGATACAACAGATTTCTCGTTAATAAAAGGAGATACTTTGCAGCAAGTAGAAGAATTAGAAGATGAATTAAAAAGAAAATGATACGTGTACACCCTGTCTGCATTTGCTATATAATATAAATAAAAGGTTGTATCTTTTTGAAAAGGTGGAGAAGAGATGGCTGAAGTAAATGTACAAAAGTCTTCGTTTTTTAAAGAAAAAAAAGAAGCACCCAATACAGATTTCTCTCTTGTGAAGGGTGCATTGACTCAAAATGTGGATCGATTAGAAAAATTTGTAGAGACAATTCCATATAAGTATATAAAAAAGGGTAATGTAAAAGAGAATGCGTAAAAACATTCTCTTTTACATTACCTCTTTATGATTTGTTTATGCGTTATTTCTTTTTTTGTTTAAAAATGATTTTATACATAAAATACCCAAGGGCTGCAAAGATGAATCCAATAGCAGCACCAACTATTTGTTTCATAAACAATAAGTATAACGAAGCAATAATTAGGGTAAATAAGATTAAAATTAATACATGCTTTGAAATAAATTCTAACCCTTTGTACACTAGTAGAATGACACCTGAAAGAACAGTGATGATAGGTAATATCCTATTTTCGAAAAAGCCTTCCTTTTTTTTGCTAGAATGCTGTTGTTTATTCAATATAAATATACTCCCGTCTTAAAGGATTAATCTTTTATTAGTTTTGCTATTTCATTTTAGAAAAGATTTTTGGTTAAATGGATTATATCAAAGGAATCATTTATTATATTTCGAGTTAATAGCCATTGGGTGTTTGGTGATTCAATAACAAAGAATCCATTGTCAGAAATAACCTCATTCTTTTCGGTTGTATCTAGACGCATAATAGTGTAAATAGAATGTGTTGATTTTAAATCTATTATAAAATTTTCAGCATATAAGGAATTAAATCCATTCCCTATTAACATTGTTTTCCCTTCTTGAATAGACAAAGGGAAAAAATTTTCAATATTTTGTACGATATGGTTTGGAAGAGTTCCTACAATGTTACTTCCTTGTTCCTCTTGCTGAAATACTAGCTGTAATAAATTTTTAGATTCTAAAAATAATCTATCGTCTGAAATTTCTTCAATTTTATGTGCAATACCAACTCAACTCTGATATGTAACGTTTGAAGTGTTATCAATATAAATGTTAGCAGTAATCGTTGTTTCGTTTATAAAATCGACTTTTTGAAGTAATAATGGAAGGTGCGGATTACATAAAGTGCTGAATAATTTCTCTATACTAGGTTGTAACTGTATTTTTTTATTAATCTCTTTGTATGAAAAATTATTTTAACCAAGAGTATATTAGATGGAAATCCCATTAAAATCTACTTTTTTATAATATCAAATATTATTATTAAATAGCAGATTAATATTGTTAATTTTATGATAATTAACAAAAATAAAAAAGAGAGAATGCCAGCTAGGAGTTAAAGGCACATCAGATTTCTCGTTAATAAAAGGAGATACGGTGCAGCAAGTAGAAGAATTAAAAAGAAGATGATACGTGTACACACTGTCTACATTTGCGATATAATATAAATAGAAGATTGTATCTTTTTGAAAAGGGGGAGAAGAGATGGCTGAAGTAAATGTACAAAAGTCTTCGTTTTTTAAAGAAAAAAAAGAAGCACCCAATACAGATTTCTCTCTTGTGAAAGGTGCATTAACGGAAAATATAAATCGGTTAGAGAAATTAATGAATAATAGTACTTCAAAATATATGAGAGCAAAAAAAGAGAAAGAAAATGCATAGTGCATTTTCTTTCTCTTTTTATATGTAATTTAAATGTTTAACGAGCAGATATTAAAGTATGAAATAGAAAGTGAAAATAATGAATCATGGTATAATGATAAAAGGCTTACATATTATTTTGTTATTTTGAGAGGAGCTTAAAAATGTATTCTACTTTAGAACAATTAACAAAGCACCCTGTATTTTATCATTTTGCAGAAATTTCAAAGATTCCTAGAGGATCAGGTAACGAAAAGGAAATTAGTGATTTTTTAGTTGGTTTTGCGAAAGAGCGTAATTTAGAAGTAGTTCAAGATGAAGCATTAAATGTCATTATTAAAAAAGAAGCAACTGCTGGTTATGAAAATGTACCAGCTATTATCATTCAAGGTCATATGGATATGGTATGTGAAAAAAACCAAGCAACCGTACATGATTTTGAAAAAGATCCAATTGAATTACGAATTATTGGGGACATGTTATATGCAAATCAAACAACTTTAGGTGCTGATAATGGGATTGCAGTTGCATATGCATTAGCTTTATTAGATTCAAAAGACATTCCGCATCCAGCACTTGAAGTAGTTATTACTACTGAAGAAGAAACGACAATGGGCGGAGCTTTTGCTGTTGATTCAAATCATTTTGAAGGAAAGATTTTTATTAATATTGATTCTGAAGAAGATCATAAATTACTAGTAAGTAGCGCAGGTGGTGCGAAAGCTGTTGAAACAATTCCAGTAATTTGGGATGAAGCGCCAGTAAATATGGATGCATACCGTCTATATATCGGTGGTCTAAAAGGCGGACATTCTGGTATGGAAATTGATAAACAACGTGGTAATGCGAACAAAGTATTAGGACGAGTATTACATGATTTATTAGCAAATATTCAATTTGATATAAGTGAAGTTCATGGCGGATTGAAAACGAATGCAATTCCGCGTGAAAGTGTAGCTACAATTGTATTACGTACAGAAGACGTAGAGAAGGTAGAAGAAATACTAGAATCATGGACACGAGTATTACAAGAAGAAATGCGTGCTGTTGATCCAGATGTTCATGTTACACTTACAAAATTGGATGAGAAAGTAGAAAAAGTATTTGCTAAAGAAACACAAAAGCAACTTATTTCATCATTATTCTTAATTCCAAATGGCATTCAAAGTATGAGCATGGATATTAAAGGTCTAGTAGAAAGCTCAACAAATTTAGGTGTTATTGAAACATTGCAAGATGAAATTAAATTACGTAACGAAGTGAGAAGTTCTGTAAGTAGTTTAAAACAGCATATTGCAGATGAGATTAAATGTATTGCTGAATTAGTTGGTGCAACATTTGAAATAGAGTCAGAGTATCCAGAATGGCCATACAATCCGAATTCGCAAATTCGTAATTTATTTGAAAAAGTGCATCAAGAAAAATACAATAAAGATGTTGAAATCTTCGCTGTGCATGCAGGGATTGAATGTAGTGTATTCGTTCAAAAGATGCCTGAATTAGATGCAATTTCATTCGGTCCAGATATATTCAACGTCCATACGCCAGATGAACATATTAGTATTTCTTCTGTTGTGAATAACTGGGGATTCTTCGTTGATGTAATGAAGGGTACGAAAGAATTAGCTAAGTAATAATGATGAAATGAAAAATAGCCTATAAAATTTTATAGGCTATTTTTTTATATAGAGTTTTATTAGAAATTCGTTTTTATGTAAGTATTTAATTTTTGCTTTTATTTCTAAAAGAGATTGTACCAAAGATTGCTCCGGATATTGCTCCGATTAAAGTCATAAAAATTGCACTCCAAGCTGCAATTGACATTATTACACCTCCAAATAATAAATTATTGTTTCTTATTCCTTTTAATAGAAATGATGATTGCAACAACTGCTAAGAAAATAAGAGGAGACCAAGAAAAGAAAGACATGTAGCATTCTCCCTTCAATAATTATGTAAGATATTTATATAAATTAATTATCACATGTTTTTTAAATCGAACATGTGTAATATGCAATATTGCATATTGGATTGTAGAACTTAAAGAAGTGGAAACAGTTATTGAATAAAAATGATAATTTATAAAGAAAGTAAGGATTTTTTCTAACCTTAAAAGGGGAAAACAATCAAAAAACTCCTCTATCTTATATAAGGTAGAGGAGTTTTAAAATGGTTTTTGTTTAAGAAAAATAGTATTCAATATTTATTTACTGGTGAGATAAACGTAAATTATTTTGAGATTTTAAAGCTGCCCCCATAATAATAATTTTCTCCAAGTTTCATAACAGCTACATATGTTCCTGGATTATAAGCCTTAGTAATAGGCGTTACAAACCTACCATAATTATGTTTTAAACCTGAGTCATAGATGGTTTTATATCTATGCAAGTTTATTTTATCATTTTCATTTCCACTCAATTGATATATTTTTACAATACCAGTATCCTTACCACCAGTATATATAGTAACATCGAATGTATCTCCATGCTTTAAGTCACCAACTGCTAACTCTTCTATAAAATCTGCATTATGATGTAATAAAAAATAACTTTGCCACCGCCAAGTATCTACAAATCGTGATTCTTTTTGTGTAAGTTGCGATTCAGCAGAAACAGGTGGGAGTGTACTAATTGTATTCGAAAATAAAAATCCTCCAACAGTCAATGCGCCAATAATTGTTGATTGCCTTAAAAGTTTCATCTTCTAGACCTCCTAAATAATAAAGGATTTAAAAATCGATTTTGTGAAAAACTAGCTGTGAAATCTAAAGGATGATAATATCTTCTATAATCATATTAACATTTATTGATTTATCAGACAAATCAAATAATAATAAAATTATATCGAGGGAGTAAAGGGTAATATAAGAATGAAGTTAGATGTAAAACTAAGAAATCTTTATCATAGGTAATTAGGATCTATTATTTGAAAACGCGATTATTTTAATACTGAAATTTCAATTCACACCATAAGTTTTAGTACATAATTTTACAATTTGACTTATATAATTTATCGCGTTATGATTCCGTTATAATAAAAGAAAGGCTTGAAGATAATGATTCGTCGTTTGAGAAAGCTAAAAAATGTAGCAGTCGTAGTAAGCTTCTAAGTAAATTGAAAAAATCTACAATACTTAGAAGCGAGGAATAAAGTTATGAAGCATCCATTATATAATCATTGGTCAGAAACGAAGTATTTAAAAGATATAGTAACAAATCCACTCATTGAGGTAGGAGAGTACTCCTATTATTCAGGTTATTATGGTCATCAAAATTTTGAAGATGGCTGTGTAAGGTATTTGTGGGGGGATGCTAAGTCCCGAGCACTGTTCAATCCAATTGAACAGATGGGATGGCATCTTGATAAACTCATTATTGGGAATTATGTTTGTATTGCCAGTGGAGTAGTCATTTTAATGGGTGGTAATCACAATCATCACTCAGAATGGATTACAGTATATCCATTCGCTGAGCAAATTGAACATTCATATGAACCGAAGGGCGATACAGTCATTAAAAGTGATGCTTGGATTGGAATGAATGCTATTATTATGCCTGGCGTTACAATCGGTGAAGGTGCAATCGTTGCAGCAGGATCTGTCGTAAGTAAAGATGTTCCACCGTATACAATAGTGGGCGGAAATCCTACTAAAGAAATAAAGAAACGGTTCACTGATGCACAAATAAATATGCTAATGGAAATGCGTTGGTTTGATTGGGATAGAGAATTAGTTGAGAAAGCAATTCCTATTTTATCTAGTTCATCTATTGAATTATTATATGATTTTTATAAAAAGGAACTAAAAAATAGATAGATCTGTGAAAAAACTACATTCTATATAGGATGTAGTTTTTTTATTATAAAAATGAATAGTCTAGACTAAGGAAAATTCATCTCTAGTATGAGTTTAGCAAATAGCTGAATTAAATAATTAAAATCCTTGATAGCTAATAAAACCAGTGTGTCTCGATATTTAATCGGGACACACTGGTTTTATTTTTTGAAAATGTGGAACAAATGTATTATTTTGATTGTCTATTCATTGTAATCCTAAAAAATATGAAAGTACGGATTATCTTGAAAAATACAAAGGTATTAAAAATAGGGATGTGTGTAGGAATACAAAGTATCAGTGCGCCTAAAAGTGTGTGATGAGATGGTCTATATGAAAGCAATCCTAACGTCTTATATGTATATAGAATTTGAGAATACTGTCTATTTTTTGAGGATTATGTAAGAATAACATTTTTTTGAGTACAAAGATATTGGAGGTAACAGAAGTGAAAGGTATGTTTTGCAAGAGAAGTATTGCAATAGTAACAGTGCTTACACTATTTTGTAGCATGGTCGTTACATTTGGAAGAGCATCAGCGGAAACAGTTCCTGCTATAGATGTAGAAGCAGGATCAGCAATTTTAGTAGAAGCAAATTCCGGGAAAATTTTATATCAAAAAAATGCAGATGAATCATTAGCAATTGCTAGTATGACAAAAATGATGAGTGAATATTTAGTTCATGAAGCGGTGGATAAAGGAAAACTTAAATGGGATCAAAAAGTTAAAATCTCTGAATATGCATATAAGATTTCGCAAGATCGCTCATTATCAAACGTTCCATTAGAAAATGGTGGCTCTTATACAGTAAAAGAGTTATATGAGGCAATGGCAATTTACTCTGCAAATGGTGCCACAATTGCTTTAGTTGAAGAAATTGCTGGAAAAGAAGTCGATTTCGTGAAAATGATGAACGATAAGTCAAAAGAGTTTGGAATGAAAAATTATAAATTTGTAAATTCTACAGGTTTAACAAACCAAGATTTAAAAGGATATCACCCAGAAGGGACAACTCTAGACGAGAACAATAAAATGTCCGCAAGAGATTGTGCAATTTTAGCACAACGTCTTATTCAAGACTTCCCGAAAATATTAGATACAGCAAAAATTCCCAAAAAAACATTCCAAAAGGGTGGCAAGTATCCAATTGATATGGTGAATTTTAACATGATGTTAAAAGGTTTAATTAAGCAATATGAAGGTGTAGATGGGTTGAAAACAGGAACTACTCCAGAAGCCGGTGATTGCTTCACTGGTACAGTAGAAAGAAACGGTATGCGCCTAATCTCTGTAGTGATAAAAGCAAACTCTCATACAGCACGTTTTGATGAAACGAAGAAATTATATGATTACGGATTTGCGAATTTTGAAGTGAAGAAGCTATATGGAAAAGATTCTATGGTAAAAGGGCATGAAACAGTGCGAGTAGCAAATGCAAAAGACAAAGACGTAGTTGTTCAAACGAAGCAGGCTATTTCACTTCCAATGCCGAAGGACAATAAAGACGTTTATAAAAAAGAATTTAAAATATCGAATAAAGTACAAGAAGCGCCTATTAAAAAAGGTGTAAAAATAAGTAAAATGATTATCTCGCCTAAAGATAGTACAGATCCTGGGTTCTTATCAGGTAAATCATTACAAATAGACCTTGTAACAAAATCTGATGTAGAACAAGCAAATTGGTTTACACGTTTTATGCGTAAAATCGGTTCTTTTTTCAGCGGTATGTGGGATAGCGCGATTGATATAGTAAAAAGCTAACTTGATAAGATAAAAATCCATATTAATCTGAAACAAAGAGTTTCAAAGTATTATGGATTATTATGTAGATAGTTTGACATGGAATATTGCATTAATTCTCAAATTTGGTTCTTCAGAACTATTGGTAGTGATATCAAGCTAAACTAAATTTGTATCTATATAATCAAAAAACGCTATTCTTTTTGTAGAAATATACAGAAAGAATAGCGTTTATTATGAATTTTTTGATTTAAAGCATTCTAGTACAAGGTTAGTTTAATAAAGTTACATGAAGAACAATCATCCATTATTTCATCAAATGATAATAAAAATTAATATCCGGTACTTATTTCTGTAATTAGATTTTATGAAAAATTAATAAAATCTTTTCTTTGTATTAACTATTTTGTTTTAAATTATTTATATAAGGAAATGGAAATCAGAAAACAGATACATAGATTAACTTTGAACTGCTTATATGAGGGATCTAAATAGACATTATGTACAATTTTCCCACTACGGCTATTATAGCGGCCTTTATGAACAGCAAAATCTACAATATACAAGGAGAACATTTTATGAGTAAGAGAATAAAAGAATTAGATTCCATACGGGGGTTAGCAGCACTTACTGTGGTATTTGGACATTTTTGTTTAATGCTACCATCGTTGCCTAATTCTATTAAATTTTCCCCACTTAGGTTTTTATGGGCAGGTGGGGAAGCAGTTATCGTTTTTTATGTACTAAGTGGTTTTGTTTTATCTATGGCACTTTATCATTCAAAAACAAATTATTGGGGATATTTAATTAAGAGATTTGTAAGAATCTATATTCCTTATTATTTTTGGATAATCATTACCTTTGCTTTATTTATATTGTTTTCGCCGTATGAAGTGGTAGGGCTACGGGATTGGTTCTATGATAGGTGGCAAGGGTCTATAACAAAATTAGATATTATAAACCATTTTGTGCTTCTTAATAACTTTTTTACCGAAAATTATAATCCAGTTATTTGGTCATTGGCTCAAGAAATGCGTATATCTATTGTGTTTCCTTTGTTATTCCTTCTTTTTTATAAACTGAATTGGAAGAAAACGATACTATTTGCTTTGAGTTTTTCTTTAATTAGTGTTTTTCTTAATATGTTGCATATTGGGAAAGCTGAGGGGTTTTATAATGGTTATGCAGATACACTACATTTTACATCTATGTTTCTGGTTGGAATGTTACTTTTTAAGCATCAGGAAAAACTTATCTACTCATATAGGAATATGAAAAAAATTAATAAAGGATTTCTGATTGTAATAGGGATTATTTTATATTTATATTCCATTTTAATCTATGGTTTTTCCCGTAATGATACTACTTTCTTATTAAAAGATTGGGGTGTTGTAATGGGTGTTAGTATATTTATTATAATGGCCATGAGTAACCTAAAAGTAAAAGTATTTTTAAATAAGGGTGTGTTTGTATATTTAGGAGAAATTTCATACAGTATCTATTTGTGCCACCTTCCAATCATGATGGTACTATTTAAACTTTTGTATACAAAGATACCTATCTTTTTCCTTCTTATTTTGTGCATTACAGTGACACTACTTTTTTCTATGGTTTCGTATCATTTAATCGAAAAGAAATGTATCAATTGGGCAAAACAAAGAACAACAATTTTTTTGAAAAAAGTATAATGCCTAGAGAGATTTTATTTCTTTAGTAAATATATGAATATGACCGATTCCTAAGCATATTGGGAATCGATCAATTTTGGATTCTACATGTAAATATAATAAAGTGGAATTTAATTGAAATCGAAAACCACTTAGAAATAACAATTACGTTGTGAGCTATTGTATAGTATAAATATGGTTAATAATAAAGGGGGAATACGTATGTGGAAGCGATTTGTAGCGATTGGTGATAGTTTTACAGAGGGGATAGGGGATGAAGTTGAGGGAATTGCATTAAAAAGCTGGGTAGATCATTTTGTTCAACTATGTGTAAACGATATAGAATATGCTAATTTTGCAAAGCGTGGGTTAGTAACTAAAGAAATTCGCTCACAGCAATTGGAAAAAGCATTAACTTTTAAACCAGATTTGGTTAGTCTCATTGCGGGTGCAAACGATGTATTAAAAGGACGTTGGAATCATCAAACATATAAGAACGATATGGAATTTATGATAGATACATTAAGTAAAACAGGTGCTGATATTATGATAGCAAACCTTCCAGATTTTACAGTGAGGCTTCCTTTTTCTTCTGAAAAAAAACAAGAGTTAAAAGAACAATTATTAGAGGCAAATGAAGTTATATTTTCACTGAGTAGAGAGTATAAGCTTCATCATGTTGACTTTTGGAATCATCAGTTGGTTAATGACAATACGCTTTGGTCTAAGGATTTCATTCATCCAAACTCAAAAGGATATGTAAAAGTTGCTGAATTGATTTTTAATTGTTTACATGTACATGACTCTTCTAAATAAGCTGGAGAATGACCTAAACTCCTGTCACATGCTGCACAGGGGGGGTGATACGAAAAAGAAGTATATAGAGTGCCTAAAATTATACTTTAAGTAATTCTTTTTATTGTTTATATTTTTGATATTTTCTGTTGCAGAACCCTTAGTATAAGGGTTCTTTTTTGTGTGAAATATATACAAAAAAGATACGAACGGAAAACTCGAACTGAAAGGTATTTTAAATAAAATTGTTAAAACAACACTAATAACGAAAGCAATTGCTAAATAGAATCTTAAAATCTTCCCCCTCGAATGCAACTTAACCATAGAATTTAATTTTTCTATAAGTGTGGAACAATTTCATTACTTACACTGTCTATTAAGCGTTAAAACATTTTTTGTTTAATATATCAAGAAAGGAATAAATATTTTTTAACTAAGGGAGAAGATTGAATTGAAAAAATTATGGATGCTGCTTTTCTTTTGTTTTGCAGTTATGTTGGTGGGATGTAATAAAAATGAATCGCCAAAACAAGCATTTGAAGAATATATCAATTTATGGAATGATAAAAAATTTGCAAATATGTATGATTATTTATCAGAACATGCAAAAAAAACGATTTCTAAAAAGGAATTCACAGAGAAATATCAAAAAATCTATGAGGGTATTGGAGTTAAGAATTTAAAAGTTAAAACGAAAGGAGAGAATACGAAAGATAAAGAACTCTTTCTTTTTGAAGTTAAGATGGATACGGATGGAGGACCAGCTTCATTTATCCATGAGGTAAAACTTGTGAAAGAAAAAGAATCTTGGAAAATAGATTGGACACCAGATTTTATTTTTCCAGGTATGAAAAAAGATTACAAAGTACGTATGCAAACAGAACAAGGAAAACGTGGAGAAATATACGATCGAAATGGGAAAGGTCTAGCAACGAATGGTAAAGGGACTGAGGTTGGAATTATTCCAGAGAAACTAGGCGAAACGGCGGCGCAAACAAAAGAACTAGTTGCACAGTTACTGGATATGTCTATAGAAGAGGTCGATCAGAAGCTTACAGCGAAATGGATAAAGCCAGATTCCTTTGTACCAATTGGTATTTTAAAAGAGGGAACTAGACAGAATGATTATATCGAATTAGAAGGGGTATCATCTAGACCAATCAATATTCGTACGTATCTATTAGGTGAAGCAGCGGCACACTTAACTGGCTATATAGGAAAGGTGAATGCAGAGGAGTTAAAATCGCTTCAAAAAAGAGGTTATCAAGCTGATGATTTAATAGGTAAGACAGGCTTAGAGAAAGTACTGGAGAATAAATTACGTGGTGAAAAGGGTGGGCGCGTATTTATAGAAGATGAGAGTGGGAAAGAGATTAAAAACGTAGCAAAAAAAGAAGCGAAATCAGGGGAAAATGTTACATTAACAATTGATGCTGCAATTCAAGAAAAAATCTATAATGAGATGAAAAATGAAGCAGGCTCTAGTGCAGCGATCAATCCTAAAACAGGTGAAACAATCGCGCTTGTAAGTAGCCCTGCTTATAATCCAAATATAATAGTTAGAGGAGCCTCAAAAGCACAAAGAGAGGTGTGGACTAACGACGCGAAACTACCAATGATGAATCGCTTCACACAAGCATTCGTACCAGGTTCCGTATTTAAAACGATTACAGGTGCAATTGGTTTGGAAACAAACGCAATAAATCCTAAGGAAGAATTTAAAATTCAAGGATTGAAGTGGATAAAAGATTCATCTTGGGGAAATTATTATGTAACACGTGTGAAGGATGCAAGTCCAATTGATTTTGATAAGGCGATGAAGTACTCTGATAATATTTATTTTGCTCAACAAGCTTTGAAAATAGGAAAAGAACAGTATGTAAATGAACTGAAGAAATACGGTTTTCATGAAAAATTACCAATCGAATACGAATTTCCTATGTCAATCATTACAAGAGATGGGATAAAAAACGATATTCAACTAGCAGACACGGGATACGGACAAGGACAAGTATTAATGACACCACTTCATTTAGCATTAACATATGCACCGATTGTGAATGAAGGGAATATTCCGTCGCCCCATCTTTTAAAAGAAGCAAGAGTAACGGGAAATTGGAAAGAAAATGTGGTGTCTAAAAAGAATCAAGACATATTAAAGAGTGCATTAACAAAAGTCATTAATGACCCTGATGGTGCGGGGAGAATTGCTAAGGTTGATGGTATAACGCTTGCTGGTAAAACAGGTACAGCAGAACTGAAAGAGTCGAAAGAAGTGGACGGAAAAGAACTTGGATGGTTTGCAGCTTTTGATGCAAATGAGCCAGACATGATTGTAACCATGATGATTGAAGATGTAAAAGGAAGAGGAGGGAGCAATGTTCCAGGTGAAAAAGTAAAACATGTTTTTCAGAAATAATACCTTAAGTATAAGGTGAAATCTTTTAGTAAATTCACTATGCGTTTGCTTAACGTAAAGAACAATTAAGTATCACAAAAGCATTCTTCCTAATCGAGAATGCTTTTTCTATTTTGTTATGGCTCGAGGAAGTTGATACTTCATCATATACATTGTTTAAATCAAATTCTATGGTTTTAAATGTGATATTATGGAACCTGTCATTTAAGAGAATATATAGGTAATTATTTAAGGGTTTTACTATTGAAAAAAGATAATCAATGGAACAAATGAAACTTGTATCTTGTCTATATATTGAAACCATAATAAAAGTGAGGGTAGTTTTAGGTTTATTCAAATAAGTTTGAGGTGTGGAAATGGAACAAACGTTTATTGAAAAGTGTAATCATGATGAGCTGGACTATGTTATAAAAGACTATTGGCAAGATGTATGGAATTATTCATTTATTATTACGAAAGATCCACACTTATCAGATGATATCACACAAGATGTATTTATAAAGGTATTTAAAAATTGGAATTCATTTCGAAAGGAATCATCTATTAAAACGTGGATATTAAAAATCACAAGAAATACGGCAATAAACTATTTGAAATCATCTTATTTTAAAAGAATATCTTTAGTAGGATTTTTTAGTGACGATAAGCAAACTCTGTCGGCAGAACAAGAATTTTTTAAGCAAGAAGAAATGAATGATGTGTGGAAAGTTGTATTAAAACTACCTAAAAAGCACCGTGAAATAATAATATTGGACGCAAAATATGAATTATCTTATGAAGAAATAGCTGAAACACTAGGAGTATCCATTGGAACTGTAAAATCTAGATTAAGTAGAGCAAGAAGTAAGGTTTCAAAATTAATAGGGGAGGGTGGTAGTGATGAACAATAAACAAAATCCTGACTGGTATAGAAAATTAAAAAAAGGCCCAATGGAACACCGTAAAGACGAAGAAGAATATATTTATAAAATAAAGCAATCTATATATCAAAGTAATGAGGTAGGTTCTCCAAAACATACAAGACCATTTCGTAAAAAAGCATTGCCAATTGTAGTGGTTTTAGCTTGTACATTTTTATTTTTTATTGTTCAACAACCTTGGCTTGATGATAATAAATCACCGGTACAAAGTAGTACACAAATTAAGCCTAAAACAAAAGATGAGTCTGCTCAAGATCCAACATTAAAACAATTTATGAATGATTTATATCAAAGTACAAATGCAAAAAATGAAAATGACTTGTATAAAGCGTTAAACGATGAAGTTCAATTTAAAGGGAATAGCTATAAGAAGGATGAATTGAAGTTTGATGAAGATATTTTTCATGAGTTGCAAGTCGCTCTTACAATGGGGGGAGAATTTGCAAATGATACAAAACAAGTATACAAAGTACCAAGTGGATTGACAGAAAGTAACCAACCAAAACAAGCACATTTTATATATGCAACTGTTACTGGAAATAAAACGAAAATTTTAGCTGAACCAAAGCGAGAATCACAAGTTTTATATGAAGTATCTAATGAAATGGTAAAAGCTTGGATTCCAGAAAAAGTGCAGAAGGATGGATATATAAAAATATCGACAATTAACGGTAATACTGGATATGTACAAAAAGAGTACGTTTTAACTGATATTAAATATTCATTTATGTTCGAAAAGAATAATGAAGGTATATGGAAAATTATAAATATAGATTCTATATGGTAAAAGAGGAAGGTTCACTTTAATGAACCTTCCTCTTTGTTTTTATTTTCTTTTTGAAGAGTATTCCAGGACTCTAAAATTTCTGATGTAACTAGAGCGGCAATGTTTTTTTCTGAATTA
Source organism: Bacillus basilensis (assembly GCF_050630465.1). Taxonomy (NCBI): domain Bacteria; kingdom Bacillati; phylum Bacillota; class Bacilli; order Caryophanales; family Bacillaceae; genus Bacillus; species Bacillus basilensis. The sequence continues at coordinate 288,874 of NZ_JBNTQO010000001.1, forward strand.
CTACTAGGAATAACGACAGAAACGGCAATCTGTGGATCTTCGGTAGGAGCATATGCAATGAATAGAGAATGATTTATCATTCTTTCTTGCTCATTCGGAAAACCTGTAATACCTGTTTTACCTGCGACGTCAAAGGGCAATTTTTTAATCTCCTCTATATTTTGACTCATTCCACCTTGCACGACATTCCAAAAGTTCATCGGGTAACGATTTGAACTTTCTAAAATGGGTTTAAACTTTTTTGTTTCCTTACCATCTTGACCAATAATAGCACTTGCCATTTGAGGTTTATATTTATCACCTTTACTTGCCAAAGTTGCTGCATATTGAGCGAGTTGAAGAGGAGTATGCACTTCATTTCCGCCCCACGACGCATTTAATAAAGCGGAGATTCCGTTTTCAAACTTATTAGAAGGATGAAATTCATATTGTCCGTCTTCTTCAAAGGGTAAATCAATCCCGGTTTTAGAACGTAGGCCGAATTGCATTAAATAATCTGTCCATATATGTGCCACCTTTTCTACATTGCCATTATTTTGGTTAAATAATGGCAGAGCTACTTTTGCAGTCATAAATGTGTTAGATGAATTAATGATAGCCTGCCTCGGTGTAATCTCACCTTTTGGCGTTCCAGGTGCATTCGTAATGTTATTTTGATTATCATACTGAAAAGTACCTTTATCTAAATATGTATCTTCAGGTTGAAAAAGTTTTTCGTTTAATCCAATTAAAATAGTAAGTGGCTTTATAGTAGAAGCCATATTTACATAAGATCCACCATACTTTAATTTTTGAATTGCTTTATTTTGCGAAAGTGATTTTATGTTATCTACTTTAGTTGATACATGTGTATGTAATATATTTGGATTAAAAACTGCTGAGTTGGCCATAGTTAAAATTGCGCCAGTTTTTACATCGCTCACTACAGCATAACCAGCTTTAGCATCAGGTGTTTTCTTAATTTGAGACCTTAATGCTTCCTCTGTTTTTTGCTGTAATCTAGAGTCTAAAGCTAGCCGGACATTTTTTCCTTTTTGTACTTTTTGAATGTTCCATAATAACTTTTTATTACTTATTTTAAAAATAAGAGTTTTACTTGGTTTTCCTTTTAGATCATTTTCATATTGCAGCTCAATCCCACTTTTCCCAACAGCCATATACTTTGAAGTATGGTCATTTTCTACATATCCAATTACCTGTGAACCAATTTCGTGTTTAGGATAATATCGAATCCATTCATCCTTAATTATTACATTATTGGTTTTGTTTTTGTTTATGAATGCAAGTTCGTTCTCAGCTATATCAGAGTATAACGGTATATCATTCATAGTCTGCTTGTTACAAGATTGTTGTAATTGAGATTTTATGTTCTCTGTAGAAATATCATGTTGAAACTCGCTTGAAAATTGATTAAAAAAAGCTAATGTGTTTGATGTATCTTGTTTCGATAGTTTTTCATCATTAGAAGTGCAATATAGAGACTTAACCTTCTTATTTGTAGCTAGTATTACACCATTTTGATCAAAGATTTTTCCTCTTTCAGCTGAAGAAGTTGCGATAGTTATTGAAATGAAGTTGATTTTAAATAAAATTAGTAAAATCAAACCTACAATAGAAAGAACCGCAAAAAATCTCCATCTTTTTGTATGTAACATATAACCCTCCCTTATGTAGCCTATTTCATCTTATAGTTAATTATTTTTTTTGTAAATGTGGAACAACTTTATTGTTTAGGTTGTCTATTAAGTATTACAGCACGAAGAAAGGAACAATCAGTATGAAAATTTACTATCAAGTCTAAGTGTAAGTTTAATAAGAGTTATTATACAGTTTAGCATTTCTAATGCAAGCGACAAAAAAATAGAGAAAAAACAGGAAGGGAGAGTTATTAATTACGTAGCTAAACGAAAAGGAATGAATGCTTACAAGGAGTAGGTAAAAAATTGAGACGATAATTTATAACCGGTCATCGGTATCTAAAATATAAGGAATGCTTTTAGTATTTGTAGCAATTCCTGAAAGAATTATATGGAGGATTTATGAAAGAACAAAAAGGAAAGAAGCAGAAGACATATATATCTATTCGATTAAATATAATGTTCCTTTGCATATTTTTACTATTCTCAGCTATTATTATGCAACTAGGAAAAGTGCAAATCGTAGAGGGAGAGGCTTATAAGAATCAAGTGGAAAGCAGTCAAAATGCAACAACTAGCATTCCAGTTCCGCGTGGACAAATACTAGATCGAGAAGGGAAAACAGTTGTTAATAATAAATCTCTTCGCGCGATTACCTATACAAGGGTAAAGGGGATTACGAGTGAAGAAATTTTAAAAACAGCAAAAGACTTGGCGAAAGTACTTGAAATGCCCGAACAAGATATAAATAAGTTAACCGATATTGATAAAAAGGATTTCTGGATGCAGTTAAATACGAAACGTGCGGAGACAAAGATCACTAAAAAAGATATAGAAACGTTTAAAGAAAAGGGAATAGAGGGAAAAGAGTTAGACAAAAAAATTGAAGAATTAAGACGAGACCACGTTACAGAAGCTGAATTGGCAGAATTAACAGCACAAGATTTAAAGGTGTTAGCTATTAAAAGTAAAATGAGTTCAGGTTATCAACTGACACCACAAATTATTAAAAAAGATGTAACGGATGCAGAGTATGCGCGGATAAGTGAAAATCTTGCGGAGTATCCTGGAGTAGATGCAACGGTTGATTGGGAACGTAATTATGTAAATGGTAATTTATTTCGTTCTGTATTAGGTAATATTACGAGTAGTGAAGAAGGTCTGCCGAAAGAAAACTTAGATTCTTATTTGGTACGTGGATATAACCGTAATGACCGTGTCGGAAAAAGTTATATTGAACAACGATATGAAGATGTATTACACGGCACAAAAGAAGAAGTGAAAAATATTACTGATAAATCAGGAAACATTATAAACACAGAAATCATCTCTAAAGGAAAAAGTGGTAATAGTTTAACATTAACGATTGATATGGAATTGCAAAAGAAGGTCGAAGAAAGTATAGAGAAAAATTTGAGAGCTTTTAAAGGTTCAGAACCACTGTTGGACAGAGCTTTTGTCGTAATGACGAATCCAAATAACGGGCAGATTTTATCTATGGCAGGAAAAAAGATTGTAGAAAAAGAAGGGAAAATAGAGATTGAGGATTTGGCATTAGGTAACATGACAACCTCATATGAGCTAGGTTCAGCTGTAAAAGGTGCTACTTTATTAACTGGATATCAGACAGGAGCAATACATCCAGGAGATCAATTTTATGATGCACCGATGAAATTTAAAGGTACACAAGCTAAGAAATCGTGGAATGTATCTGGATTTGGTAATATTAATGATTTACGAGCTCTACAAGTATCTTCGAATGTATACATGTTCCAGACAGCTTTAAAAATTGCGGGAGTTAATTACGTACCAAATGGCTCATTGGATATTAAACAAGGAGCATTTGATACGATGCGCTATTATTTCAAGCAATTTGGTTTAGGTGTCCCAACAGGTATTGATTTACCGAATGAAATAATTGGACAAACGAGAAAAGTAGATAGTCAACCTGGGTTTTTACTAGACTTTTCTATCGGTCAGTATGATACGTATACGCCATTACAATTGGCACAGTATATTTCAACGATTGCTAATGGCGGTTATAGAATGCAGCCTCAAATTGTACAAGAAATACGAGAACAATCAATAAAAGAAGAGGTTGGAAAAGTTATACGCTCTATAGAACCTGTCGTATTAAATCGAATTGATATGAAGACAGAACATATTGATCGTATAAAAGAAGGGTTTAGATGGGTATTCCAAGAAGGTGATGGAACTGGCGTGAAGTATTTCAAAAATGCTTCATATAAACCAGCAGGAAAGACAGGAACAGCTCAAACTGTATATGGTGGAGAAGACCCAATTGGCAGAAATGCAAAAGGAGAACGTATGGAATGTTACAACTTAACATTAGTTGGATATGCTCCATATGATAATCCAGAAGTAGCGTTTTCTGTAGTAGTCCCATGGCTTCATAATGATAAAAGTGGAATTAATTCTATAATTGGAAAGGAAGTTTTAGATGTATACTTTGATTTAAAACAACAACGTATACATGGTGAAGCTGCTAGTACAGATAGTTTTAATCAAAATTAGTAAAATGTGAGTACTTTTCTCAAGGGAAGAGACTCTGTTTATATAAAAGCCTTTAAAAATTAAAAGAAGATTTGAAATAAGAGATAGCAGCTATCATAGTTGCTATCTTTTATTTTGTTAATAATACCGATATTAGTTATAAAGTTTTTTTAGTTTATGGAACAAACTTGTTTCGGTGATTGTCTATTATGTGTAAGTAAAAAAAGTGTTAAGAACTTGAAAGGAATGATGATTTTGAAAAACAAGAGGATGCTAAAAATAGGAATATGCGTTGGTATATTAGGTTTAAGTCTTACAAGCATAGAAGCTTTTACAGGAGGACCACTGCAAGTTGAAGCGAAAGAAAAGAAAGGACAAATAAAACATAAAAATCAGGCGACGCATAAAGAGTTCTCTCAACTTGAGAAAAAATTTGATGCTCGATTAGGTGTATATGCGATTGATACTGGTACAAATCAAACAATCGCTTATCGACCTAACGAAAGGTTTGCCTTTGCATCAACTTACAAGGCTTTAGCGGCAGGAGTATTACTGCAGCAAAACTCTACTAAGAAATTAGATGAAGTTATTACTTATACGAAAGAAGACTTAGTGGATTATTCACCTGTTACAGAGAAACATGTAGATACTGGAATGACACTAGGAGAAATTGCAGAGGCTGCTGTTCGTTACAGTGATAACACTGCGGGGAACATTTTATTTCATAAAATAGGCGGACCGAAAGGATATGAAAAAGCGCTTAGACAGATGGGGGATCGGGTTACTATGTCTGATCGTTTTGAAACAGAATTAAACGAGGCTATTCCAGGAGACATTCGTGACACTAGTACAGCGAAAGCAATTGCTAAGAATCTTAAAGATCTTACGGTCGGAAATGCGCTTCCGGATCATAAACGTAACATTCTTACAGAGTGGATGAAAGGAAATGCTACAGGAGACAAACTTATTCGTGCAGGCGTGCCAACTGACTGGGTAGTTGCAGATAAATCGGGTGCAGGAAGTTACGGGACACGAAATGATATTGCGATCGTTCGGCCACCAAATAGAGCACCTATTATCATCGCAATTTTATCTAGTAAAGATGAGAAAGAGGCTACCTATGATAATCAACTCATTGCAGAGGCAGCTGAAGTTGTAATCAATGCCATTAGGTAATAACCACTTAGTTTTTTTATTTCTTTAGCAGATAGTATTGAAAGTATAAAATCAGTAACGATTCTTTTTCTTGTGAAAAGAATCGTTTTTTTGTAGTCTTATTATTAAAAAGAAAAGCATAAATATAACGAACATATATTGTATCCATTAATAAAATTTCATGTACTGTATTATTTTATTAACTTAAAAAATATAATATAATTCATTTAGCATATAGAAGCGTTTTATGAGAATAAAAAGGAGAAAATATGAAAAAAATATGAATAGAATCATTGTGATTATTTGTATATTACTGGGTATTAGTATCTTTTTATATGTACAGAACAATTTAATAAAAATAACTGAAGTTAATATAACGTCTAGTAAAATCCCATCCAATTTTAAAGGCTTTAAAATCCTTCAACTTTCAGATCTACATAATAAAGAATTTGGCGATAAGCAAGACGTTTTAATTCAAAAAGTAAATAGTATAAACCCAGATATTATAGCTATTACGGGTGATTTAATTGATAGTAAATCGTACGATGTAAAAATTAGTATGGATTTAATCCGAGAAGTTGTAAAGGAGTATCCTGTATATTTTATAACAGGAAACCATGAAAAATGGTCAGGGAAATATAATGATTTGGAAAAAGAATTAAAGAAACATCATGTTACCGTTTTAAGAAATGAACATGTAACTATTCAAAAAGAGGAGCAAAAAATAAATTTACTTGGTATTGATGATCCGGAATTTGTAACTGGAAAACGTGATGAAGGAAATGTTGTAAAAGATGAAATTTCAAAAGCGAAATTTGAAATGCAGATGGATACATATAATGTATTACTATCCCATAGGCCTGAATTTTTGACAGTATATGCTGATGAGCAAATAGATTTAGTGTTATCGGGACATGCTCATGGAGGGCAAGTTAGATTGCCATTTATCGGTGGGTTAGTTGCTCCGAATCAAGGGCTATTCCCTGCATATACAGCTGGTTTATATGAAAAACAAAATACGTCTATGGTAGTGAGTAGAGGATTAGGCAATAGTATCATTCCGCAAAGAATTTTTAATAGACCAGAACTTGTAGTTGTGCAGTTAAATTGAACTGTACGACTTTTTTGTGCAGAAAAAATAGGTTAAATGGATTTTATACAAGTTAACATTACAATTTTGTTAAAAATTTTCTACGTTACATAAAGTAACAAAATTTGACCTGAAGAGTTTGTTATAGTGTAAATAATCAAAAAAATTAAAAATTAGTCGAGTGAAAAGTGTGATAAGTAATTTATGTAAAAAACTAAAAGGGGTGTACACATGCATAAAGAATATGAAATTGAAGAGTATACGGCGATTGAGGAACAAATACATTATTATTATAAATGTTTATTAGTAAGTCATCCTGATCAAATTATAAAGTATTTAGAAAAAAGGTTAGAAAAATATGCAGAAACATTACAATATGCACATTTATATCCTGATACAGTGATTTTACCTTTACAGCAATTAGTTATCGAATATTCTTTAGATGTTGCTAGAATTAGGAAATATATGAATTTAAAAACGTAAAGTAAAATATATAATTTAAATGAAACAGAGTCGACTTTAAGAAATGATATTCTAATGTCGACTCTGTTTCATTGTCTATTATTGTTTATTAAAAACAAATACTAATCAATTAACTTTGACATATAATTACGCAAGAGTAAAATAAAAGTGAGTACTCACTCATTTTTTGAAAAGGGGGAAGAATACGTGCAACAACCTTCAATTACTTTACGCACTGTATCGAAAAGTTTTGGGAAAAAAGAAGTTTTACACAATCTGTCATTGCGAGTTGAAAAAGCAGAGATATTTGGTTTAGTTGGACCTTCAGGTTCAGGGAAAACGACTCTCATTAAATTGATTGCAGGTATTAATGAGGTAACAGAAGGTGAAGTACTTGTTGGTAATACTAACATGCCTAATTTAAATGAAATGAAAAGAATTGGTTATATGGCTCAGGCTGATGCATTATATGAAGAACTATCAGCATATGAAAATGCAGATTTTATTGCAACGATGTATGGATTAAAGGGAAAGCATAAAAAAGAAAGAATCAAAGAGGTTTTTGACCTTGTACAATTATCGCAACATATGAAAAAGCAAGTACAGCAGTTTTCAGGTGGAATGAAAAAACGTTTATCATTGGCAATGGCACTTCTTCATGAACCTGAAATATTAATTTTAGATGAGCCAACAGTCGGGATAGATCCACTTCTTAGAAAAACAATCTGGGGAAAATTTTATGATCTGAAAAAGAAAGGCACAACTATAATTGTAACGACACACATTATGGACGAAGCTGAATTTTGTGAACGCCTAGGGTTAATTAGAGAAGGAAAGCTAGTTGCGACTGGAACACCTGAAGAATTGAAAAAGCGGGTATCATCAGGAAGGATTGAAGATGTCTTTTTGTTGGAAGAGGTGGCTCTATCATGAGAGTTACTGGTGTTATCATTCGTATTATTCGCCAATTTTTCAGGGATAAGCGTTCATTAGCCATGATGTTTGGAGCACCTATGTTATTACTTTGGTTATTGTCGCTAGTGTTTACACAAAAAGACTATGTACCACATATTGCTGTTGTTGATTTGCCTGCTCCAGTAGTAAAAGTAATGAAAAATCAAGAAGCCTCAATTTATGAATATAGTAAAGAAAAGGCAATGTCTGAGTTGGAAAATCAAAAGGTAGATGCAGTAATTCGTTTAGAAAATGGAAAAATGAATATTGTATTAGAAGGTAGTGATTCGTCAAAAAATCGTGCTGTGCTTCAAATATTACAAAAAAGTACAGAGAAGAACGATGTATCGATTATGAAACCTGAAGTGAATTATTTACATGGCTCTAAAGACTTTACAATGTTTGATGGGCTTGGTCCCGTATTAATCGGTTTCTTTACCTTTTTCTTTGTATTCATTTTATCAGGGGTGTCTTTCGTAAGAGAACGTTTAAGTGGTACTTTAGAAAGGTTATTATCGACTCCGGTAAGAAGATGGGAAATAGTTGTAGGATATATTATTGGTTTTGGGATCTTTGCATTTATACAATCCATTATAATCGTAAGTTTTTCAGTTTATATTTTAGATTTATATGTAGCAGGCTCCATATGGCTAACGTTACTTATTACATGTATGCTTTCTTTAACTGCATTAACTTTAGGGACATTTTTATCGGCATACGCAAATAATGAGTTTCAAATGATCCAGTTTATACCACTTGTTATTGTGCCACAAATTTTCTTTTCTGGGTTGTTTCCAATTGAATCTATGAATAAGTGGCTCCAAATGTTAGGGAAATTATTTCCGCTCACATATGGCGCTGACGCAATGAGACAAGTGATGATTCGAGATCAAGGGTTTACAGAGATTGCATTAGATTTAACTGTATTACTGCTTTTTTCTCTACTATTTGCAATAGGAAATGTATTTGCATTAAAGAAACATCGAAAAATATAATGATGATACAAAGGGGCATTATAGATGAAGAAGGATTGGCTGGAAGAATTAATTGCCACAACAAATACGGATAAACGAAATGAACGTCAAATGCGTATATTAGAAGCGGCTGTTGATAGGTTTGGCGAAAAAGGCTACGCTGCAACTTCAACAAGTGAAATTGCAAAGCGGGCTGGTGTAGCGGAAGGAACAATCTTCCGCTACTATAAAACGAAAAAAGATTTATTGTTAGCAGTCGTCATGCCGACATTAACAAAGTTTGCTGCACCATTTTTTGTACAAGCCTTTGCGAAAGAAATATTTAAATCGGAGTATGAATCGTATGAAGGACTTTTAAGAGTTGTCATTTATAATAGATTTGAATTTGCAAAAAAGCATTTTCCAATGATAAAAATATTAATTCAAGAAGTGCCATTTCAGCCAGAACTGAAAAATGAAATACAACAATTAGTAGAAACAGAGTTACTTTCACATTTTAAAAAGTTAATTGTAAAGTTTCAAGAAAAAGGTGGAATTATTGAAATGCCACCATCTTCTGTAGTACGACTTACTTTATCAGCTGTATTAGGATTACTCTTAACACGATTTTTATTATTGCCTGAAGAAAAATGGGATGATGAAGTGGAAATTGAACATACGATTCAATTTATATTGTTTGGATTAACGCCACGAATTTAATCATAAGTAACAATATGTTGAAGTGTGAATTACATATACTACTTTTATGCAAATAATAAATCGCCTTTAAAAAGGCGATTTATATTCATTATTTATTTTTGATAAATAAGTACTTGTTTACTAAAAATGTTCCAAATTAACGTGTTTCTTTGTCTCTTCTTCTAAGACCTAATAATCCTGCTAGTCCTAATAAACCGAGCCAAGCCCAATTATTATTTTTATCACGATTATCATTTAAATCATTTGTCGTATTTACATTTCGAGTTCTCACATCATTATTAACTCTGTCTAAGTTATTGTCATTAACTCGAGTTGAAATGTCAGTGTTATTAACTCTATTCATATTATTTCCATCGTATTCAGCTTGTGCAGCTGTACCTAAAAACATAATAGATAGTGCTAAAACACTTAAAATAGATGATAATTTCTTCTTCATAACGCTCCCTCCTTTCTTATGTATTAATTTCTCCAGAGCATGTGTGTATTATTCGTTTCACAATGTCTAAACCATCATTATAGAGCGCACATTAATAAAACTACATGAATCAAACTTTGCTTAAAATGTAAAACTGAGTACAATTTATATTATATGGACTATCACTAAGGAGGTAATGAAATGCGACAATTTGCTAAACCTAAAATTGTTGTAAGTAAATGTTTAGAATTTGATGCTTGTCGTTATAATGGAGAGATGATTCCAGATATAACAATTCGAAACTTACAGCCATTTGTTACATTTATACCAGTATGTCCTGAAGTAGAGATTGGTCTAGGCGTCCCTCGTGAAACGATACGAATTGTAGAAGAAAACGGTTTGAATAAACTTGTACAACCGTCGACACGAGAAGACGTTACTGAAAAAATGGAGGAATTTTCAAATGAGTTTTTACAAACGATATCCGATGTGGATGGTTTTATTTTAAAGAATCGTTCACCAAGTTGTGGTACGCGTGATGTGAAAATTTATTCTGGTTTTGAAAAAGCACCAGCAATAGGAAAGGGACCTGGCTTATTTGGCGGAGCAGTAATAAAAAATTTTTCGTATCTTCCAATTGAAGAGGAAGGTAGATTGTCGAATTTTATTATTAGAGAACATTTCTTTACAAGGTTATTTACAATAGCTTATTACAAAATGATTAAACATAATAAAAATATGAAAGACCTTGTATCGTTTCAGTCGGACAATAAATATTTATTTATGGCATATAATCAGGTGAAACAAAAAGAGTTAGGGCGTATTATTGCAAATCAAAAAAATGAAACGATTGAAGTTGTATTTGAAAAGTATGAGAAGACCCTATATGAATTATTTATGCGCACACCCCGCTATACATCGAATGTAAATGTATGTGAGCATATTTTTGGATATTTTAAAACAAAGTTAAAAAAACAGGAAAAAGATCATTTTTTAGGAATGATACATAAATATGCAGAAAAGAAAATACCACTTAGTAGTTTACTTGCAATTTTAAAATCATGGACCCTTCGATTTGATGAAAAGTATTTATTAAGACAAACATATTTCGAACCATACCCTGAAGCTTTAGTAGAAATTTCAGATTCGGGAAAAGGTAGAGATTATTAAACATTAAATTACATAATTCGACAAGAAAACTCCTATGTTGTTGTAGAACAATGTAGGAATTTTTTTGTGCATTAGTACAGAATCTGTTTTAAAATTAAGTTATGACAGAATTATAGCAATTGTCTAACTAATATTTTTGTCTTTTAAGAAGTAATGTTTGTAGTAGAAACTCGCACGCTGTCGAAACTCAATATTCGATAAGGGGTGTGTAGCGGTATGGAATTTACTCTAACTCGCGAAAAACAAATGATTAAAGAAATGGTACGTGACTTTGCTGAAAAGGAAATCGCACCAAAAGCGGTATATTATGACAAAACTGCGGAATTTCCATATGAAACATTTCAAAAAATGGGCGAACTAGGATTATTAGGCATCCCATTCCCTGAAGAGTATGGGGGTTCAGGTGGCGATACTGTATCGTACGCGTTAGCAGTTGAAGAAATTGGTCGTGCTTGTGGTGGGACAGGATTAAGTTATGCTGCAACAATTTCATTAGGTGCTTCTCCAATTTATTATTTCGGTACAGAAGAACAAAAGCAGAAATATTTAGTTCCAATGGCGTCAGGTAAAACATTAGGTGCTTTCGGATTAACTGAACCTAACGCTGGATCTGATGCAGGTGGTACACAAACGAAAGCTGTATTAGATGGAGACGAGTATGTTATTAGTGGTGAAAAGTGTTGGATTACAAATGCAGAGTATGCAAATACAATTATTGTAACCGCTGTCAACGGTGTTGAAGACAATGGTAGAAAACGCATTTCGGCATTTATCGTACCAACTACAAGTGAAGGATTAACAATCTCAAGCCCTTACGATAAGATGGGTGTTCGTGCTTCTAATACATGTGAAATCGTACTTGATAGTGTACGTGTACCGAAAGAAAATATACTTGGTGATGTAAATAAAGGATTTAAACAATTCTTATATACACTTGATGGAGGACGTATTTCAATCGCAGCATTAGCAGTAGGTATTGCGCAATCTGCATTTGAACGTGCACTGCAATATGCGAAAGAGCGTCAACAATTTGGAAAATCCATTTCTAATTTCCAAGCGATTCAATTTAAATTAGCTGATATGGCTACTGAAGTAGAGTTAGCGCGCAATTTAGTACATAAAGCAGCTTGGTTAAAAGATAACGATAAACCTTTCGGTAAAGAAGCGGCTATGGCAAAACTTTTCGCATCTGAAGCAGCAAGCCGTATTGCAAATCAAGCAGTACAAATTCACGGTGGATACGGCTATATGCGTGAATATGAAGTGGAACGACATATTCGTGATGCAAAACTATTAGAAATTGGTGAAGGAACTTCTGAAATTCAACGTCTCGTAATTGCAAGACATTTAGGATGTAGATAAAAAGGAGGAATCACTATGTTTCAAAAAATATTAATTGCAAATCGCGGAGAAATCGCAGTTCGTATTATGAAAACTTGTCAAAAACTTGGTATTCGCACAGTTGCTATTTATTCTGAAGCAGATGAAAATGCACTCCATGTAAAGATGGCAAATGAAGCTTACTTAGTAGGTGGGCCACGTGTCCAAGAAAGTTATTTAAACCTTGAAAAAATTATTGAAATCGCTAAGAAGACAAACACTGAAGCAATTCATCCGGGATATGGATTATTATCAGAGAATCCGTCTTTCCCGGTTCGTTGTAAAGAAGAAGGAATCATATTTATCGGGCCATCAGAAGAAATTATTATGAAGATGGGAAGTAAAATCGAATCACGTATTGCAATGCAAGCTGCAGATGTCCCAGTTGTTCCAGGTATTACTACAAATATTGAAACTGCTGAAGAAGCAATTGAAATTGCGAAACAAATTGGTTATCCATTAATGTTGAAGGCATCCGCAGGCGGCGGAGGCATTGGAATGCAGTTGATGGAAACTGAGCAAACGCTCACCAAAGCATTCGAAAGTAATAAAACAAGAGCGCAAAACTTCTTTGGTAATGGAGAAATGTATTTAGAACGCTATATAGCTGATGCACATCATATTGAAATTCAGCTTTTAGCAGATACACATGGTAACACAGTGTATTTATGGGAGCGTGAATGTTCAGTACAACGCCGAAATCAGAAAGTAATTGAAGAAGCCCCTTCACCATTTTTAGATGAGGGTACGCGAAAAGCGATGGGTGAAGTTGCTGTACAAGCTGCCAAAGCACTAGGATATACAAATGCAGGTACAGTTGAGTTTCTTGTAGATGATCAGAAGAACTTCTATTTCTTAGAGATGAATACGAGATTACAAGTAGAGCATCCCGTTACAGAAGAAATTACTGGATTAGACCTTGTAGAACAACAACTCCTTATCGCAAGTGGCGAGAAACTATCGTTTACACAGGATGATATAAAGCGCAGTGGTCATGCCATTGAGGCTCGTATTTATGCTGAAGATCCGAAAACTTTTTTCCCATCACCTGGGAAAATTACAGATTTAACGTTACCGACAAACGTACGTATCGATCACTTTTTAGAGAATCATGTAACAATTACACCTTTCTATGATCCAATGATTGCAAAAGTTATTGCTCATGGTGAAACGCGTGAAGAAGCAATTTCGAAATTACATGATGCTTTAGAAGAATTAAAAGTAGAAGGTATTAAAACAAACACGCCAATGCTGCTTCAAGTATTGGAAGACGATGTGTTCAAAAGTGGTATTTATACAACGGGTTTTGTAACGAAACAACTTGTTAAAAAATAAGATTTATGAATATTAAGGGGGAAAAAATGATGACGAAAGTATATGCATCGATGGCAGGAAATGTTTGGAAGATAGTTGTAGGAGTAGGAGATACAGTAGAGGAAGAGCAGGATGTCGTCATTTTGGAATCTATGAAAATGGAAATTCCAATCGTTTCAGAAGAAGCTGGCACAGTTATGAAAATTAATGTGCAAGAAGGCGATTTTGTAAATGAAGGAGATGTATTGCTAGAAATTGAATAGGGAGATATAGGGGGAAGCGAATTGAAACTACCTAATTTTGCTGTCATTAAAGAAGTCGGGCCACGTGATGGCTTACAGAATGAAAAAAAGATTGTTGGCACAAAAGATAAAGTAAAATGGATTCAACTACTTACAGAAGCGGGATTATCGTATGTTGAAGTTTCCTCATTCGTTCACCCTAAATGGGTTCCGGCATTAGCAGATGCAAATGATGTGTTTTCTGAGCTGAAAAGGGATCCAAATGTTACATATGCAGCGCTTGTTCCAAATCAAAATGGTTTGGAACGAGCTTTTTTGCAAAATGTAGATGAGGTGAATGTTTTTTTATCAGCAAGTGAATCTCATAATAAAAGTAATATTAATAAATCAATTAAAGAAGCATTAGTTGTAATTGAAGATATAACAAAACAGGCATTATTCGAAGGGAAAAAGGTAAGAGGCTATGTTTCTACTGTATTTGGATGTCCTTATGAAGGAGATATAAGTACCGCAGCAGTTGACGAATTATGTGATCAACTATTTTCATACGGCATTTATGAAGTATCTCTTGGTGACACAATTGGTGTAGCGAATCCGCTACAAGTAGAGCGAGTATTAGAACATTTATTAAAGAAATACGATGCTTCGCAGTTTGCAATGCACTTCCATAATACGTACGGAATGGCTCTTGCGAATGTAGTTAAGTCATTAGAATATGGTATTACAACATTTGATAGTTCTTGTGGTGGCCTTGGGGGCTGTCCATATGCACCAGGAGCATCAGGTAATGTTGCAACTGATGACTTAGTTCATATGCTTCATAAGTTAGGTGTCCAAACGAATATTGATGAAGAGAAGTTATGGAGAGCTAGTCAATTTATTCAAAGTAAATTAAATATCCAATTACCGAGTCATGTGTATAGAGCGCTTCAACATAAAACGATAAGTAGGTGAGAAGATGCTACAATTACAAAACATTTCAGTTAATTATGTAACACCTCACGTTGTAAAGATTTCATTGTATCGTGAAAGACAAGCAAATTCATTATCTTTAGCGTTATTAGAAGAGTTACAAAACATATTAACTCAAATAAGTGAAGAGTCAAATACTCGTGTAGTTATTCTAACAGGTGCTGGTGAAAAAGCGTTTTGTGCTGGTGCTGATTTAAAAGAACGCGCCGGTATGAATGAAGAACAAGTTCGTCATGCTGTTAGTATGATTCGCACTACTATGGAGATGGTTGAACAATTACCACAGCCAGTTATTGCTGCTATAAATGGCATCGCACTAGGTGGTGGTACGGAATTAAGTTTAGCTTGTGATTTTAGAATTGCGGCTGAATCTGCAAGTCTTGGTCTTACTGAAACTACACTTGCAATTATACCAGGAGCAGGTGGTACACAGCGTTTACCAAGATTAATTGGTGTTGGGAGAGCGAAAGAATTAATTTATACAGGAAGACGTATTTCGGCGCAAGAAGCAAAGGAATATGGTTTAGTAGAATTTGTTGCACCAGCTCATTTACTTGAAGAGAAAGCGATTGAAATAGCAGAGAAAATTGCTAGTAATGGTCCTATTGCTGTTCGATTAGCAAAAGAAGCAATTTCAAACGGTATTCAAGTTGATTTACATACCGGATTACAAATGGAAAAACAAGCGTATGAAGGTGTAATCCATACGAAAGATAGATTAGAAGGATTACAAGCATTCAAGGAAAAACGCACACCAATGTATAAGGGGGAGTAAATATGTTAGACCAAAAACAACAATCGAATACATTTGAAGAACGAGTTGAAATGATTAAACAAGGCGGCGCACCAAAATATCATGAACAAAACAAAGCGAAAGGTAAACTATTCGTTCGAGATCGCTTAGCTCTTTTATTTGATAATGGTGAATATGTAGAAGATGCATTATTTGCAAATTGTGAACAAACAGGATTACCTGCTGATGGTGTTATAACGGCAACGGGTAAAATACATGGTCGTACTGCATGCGTTATGGCAAATGATTCGACTGTAAAAGCAGGATCATGGGGCGCACGTACAGTTGAAAAGATTTTGCGTATTCAAGAAACAGCAGAAAAATTGCGCGTACCATTATTTTATTTAGTTGACTCTGCTGGCGCACGTATTACTGATCAAGTTGAAATGTTCCCAGGACGCCGCGGTGCAGGAAGAATCTTCTATAATCAAGTGAAATTATCAGGTAAAGTTCCTCAAGTATGCTTGTTATTTGGACCTTCTGCAGCTGGTGGTGCGTATATTCCAGCCTTTTGTGACGTTGTAATGATGGTTGAGGGAAATGCATCCATGTATTTAGGATCTCCTCGTATGGCTGAGATGGTTATCGGTGAGAAGGTAACTTTAGAAGAGATGGGCGGAGCTCGTATGCACTGCTCTGTATCAGGATGCGGAGATGTTTTATGTAAAACAGAAGAAGATGCAATTACGCAAGCAAGACAATACATTTCATATTTTCCAAACAACTACTTAGAAAAGACTCCATTGGTTACACCTCAAGAACCGAAACAATTCGATAAAACGTTAGAACAAATCATTCCAGAAAATCAAAATGCTCCTTTCAATATGAAAGATCTCATTAATAGAGTTATTGATGAAGGCTCTTTCTATGAAGTGAAAAAATTATTTGCTCAAGAACTAATTACAGGTTTAGCACGTATTGATGGTAAGCCAGTTGGTATTATTGCAAATCAACCGCGAATGAAAGGCGGCGTATTATTCCACGATTCAGCTGATAAAGCCGCGAAGTTTATTAATTTATGCGATGCATATCATATTCCATTATTATTCCTTGCAGATGTACCTGGATTTATGATTGGTACAAAAGTAGAGCGTGCTGGTATTATTCGCCACGGTGCAAAAATGATTTCTGCAATGAGTGAAGCAACTGTACCAAAAATTTCTATCGTTGTTCGTAAAGCATATGGCGCTGGTTTATATGCGATGGCAGGTCCAGCCTTTGAACCAGATTGCTGCCTAGCATTACCGACAGCTTCTATTGCGGTAATGGGTCCAGAAGCCGCGGTTAATGCTGTATATGCAAATAAGATTGCAGCTTTACCAGAAGAAGAGCGTGATAGCTTCATTGCTGAAAAACGTGAAGAGTATAAGAAAGATATTGATATTTACCATTTAGCATCAGAGATGGTCATTGATGGTATTGTTCATCCAAACAATTTAAGAGAAGAGTTAAAAGGACGATTCGAAATGTATATGAGTAAATATCAAGTATTTACGGATCGTAAACATCCTGTTTATCCAGTTTAGAAGCCCTATTTAGGGCTTTCTTGCTCAAAAAGTCAAGGAGGGGAAAACATTGAAACAAGCAGTTTGGTTTCCAACAGAAGAGTATAAAGAAAAAACGCGTTTATATGGTTGGATGAAATCATTGAGTTATGAAGATTATGAAACGTTTTATAATAAGTCAATCGAAGAAACAGCTTGGTTTTGGGGAGAAGCTGAGAAAGCGGTTGGCTATCAATGGATGAAACCTTATACAGAAGTGCTAGATTTAGAAAATGGTACGCCGTTTGCACAGTGGTATAATGGCGGAACATGTAACGTTGTAGAATCAGTTTTATCACGCTGGCTTGCAGATGATGAAACAAGAACGCAACCAGCGCTTCAATATGAAGGGGAAAATGGAACTTCAAAATCATTTACATATGAAGAACTTGATAGCTGGGTAAGTCGCGTTGCAAACGGATTGAAACATGCGGGTATTGAAAAAGGTGACCGTGTAACAATTTATATGCCGATGATTCCAGAAACAGTTGTTGCGATGCTAGCTGTTATGAAAATCGGAGCAATTATTTCACCAATATTCTCAGGATTTGCGTCAGATGCAGTCATGACACGTGTGCAAGCGGCAGGGGCTAAAATGATTATTACTGCCGATGGTTTTTCACGCCGAGGTAAGATCGTTTCATTAAAAGCTGAAGTAGATAAAGCTTGTGAGCATTGTCCAACTGTTGAAAAAGTTGTTATCGTGCGTCATGCAGGAAATGAATTTACACCGCATAATTATGATTTCTCATGGAGTACGTTAGAAAAAGAAAAGCCATTTGTACATGCTGAAGAGATGAAGAGTGATGATCCGTTAATGCTCATTTATACATCAGGTACAACTGGGAAACCAAAAGGAACAGTACATACACATGCTGGTTTCCCTTTGAAAGCTGCATTTGATGCAGGATTTGGAATGAATATCAAACAAGGTGACCGCGTATTATGGGTAACGGATATGGGATGGATGATGGGACCATTTCTACTATTCGGCTCTCTCATTAATGGAGCAACGATGGTTATGTATGAAGGTGTTCCAGACTTCCCAGAAGCAGATCGTTTATGGGAGACGGTTGATAAATATGAAATTACACATCTCGGTATATCACCAACATTAATTCGTGCGTTAATGGCAAAAGGTGATGAGTATGTAAATAAACATTCATTAAAGAGTTTAGAAGTATTCGCATCAACAGGTGAACCTTGGAATCCAGACCCTTGGATGTGGCTATTTGAAACAGTTGGAAAAAGTAATGTACCAATTTGTAACTATTCAGGCGGTACTGAAATTTCTGGTGGAATTTTCGGAAACGTCCTTATTAAACCAATTGCACCGATTAGTTTTAACTCTTCTTTACCAGGAATGGCAGCGGTTGTGCTCGATGATCAAGGTAATCCAATTCGTGATGAAGTTGGAGAATTATGTTTAGAGAAACCTTGGGTTGGTATGACGAAAAGCTTCTGGGAAGACGATGAGCGTTATGTGAACACATATTGGTCACGTTTTGAAAATAAATGGGTTCATGGTGACTGGGTGATTTATGATGGTGAGCAATATATTATTACAGGACGCTCAGATGATACGCTAAACATTGCCGGAAAGCGTATTGGACCCGCTGAATATGAATCTATTCTTGTGAAGCATAATGATGTCATAGAAGCTGCCGCGATTGGTGTACCTGATGATGTAAAAGGTGAAGTTTGTCATTGTTTTGTAGTATTAAGGGACAATGTAACATTTACAGGAGAGTTAAAGAAAGAATTAATGAGTTTAGTAAACTCTCATATTGGAAAAGCATTATGTCCAAAAGATATTCACGTTGTAGAAGATTTACCAAAAACAAGGAATTCTAAAGTAATGCGACGCGTCATTAAAGCTGCTTACTTAGGAAAAGAATTAGGTGATTTATCATCACTTGTAAATCCTGAAGTAGTTCCGTTTATTCAAGGGTTGCAGTCTAGTAAATTATAAAATTAAAAAGGAGCTCTATTTAAATAGAGCTCCTTTTTAATGTTTATAAATAAAGAAGAGAGAAGAAGTAAATTTGAAGTAGAAAAATTCTACTATTAGTGTTAAGTATGTTTGTTTTATAGTTTTTATCAAAATACGCTACTGTGGCATGCCCCTTCAATGGAGAGAAACTAATTTACAATAACAAAGTGATGACATAGAGTGACCGCTTATATGTCTGTTTAAATTTTTACATGTTAATATACAAAAAGCTGACTATATTCAGTCAGCTTTTTATATATTACATTCTAGTATTTATCGGTTCCAAAAGACATTTTCTTTCCTCTAAGTTGACATTCAAAATGTTACCAATTATTTCTTTTACAATGACAACAAATAAAGAAACATTTACAACGACACTTATTTCGTTTAGAATTCCAATCATCATCACAATGATGCTTTTCTTTAGAACTCCACCAATCATCATCACAATGATGCTTTTCTTTAGATTTCCACCAATCATCACAACAATGCTTTTTCTTAGAACTCCAGCAATCATTTTTCCAGGACATTCTTTTATACCTCCCTCCAATAGGATTCATATTATTCTATGTTTTAATAAAAAAGTGGCTTGTTTATTAACCTATTATTTTACCTTTATATGATAGAGTGCTTTCTACTAGATATTAAATTCATTCAAACTATGCTAATTTTCAAGAGATAGTGGTGAGAACTACTAGTTAAGATATTGATCAATAAACACTTGTTGAAGAAAACGTACTGATTATAAATAATATCTTATTTTGGAGTATGCTTTACTGAATGTATACTTCACAATTGGAAAGGAAAAACATACTATATTACTGCAAACACAGTCTAAGTATATGTGAAGTGATAAGAAAATCTAGTGCCTCTTTAAGGGGTGGCTTATAAAAAAATTGTTTGAGAAAGTGGTGTCTAACCATTAAATTCAGCAGGATAAAATCCAAGTCACCTTATTAAACAAGCCCTTAATTATTAGAAGTTTGTTTTTATAATTAATAATGAAATGGATATATAGTACAATTGTTTGTTTTTTTCTTTCTATGCTTTTACCTCGTACACTTTGAAGCTAGTGGACATACTATATTAATAGAAATGATTAGGGGGTGAGATTTTGGGATATCGTTATAGTAATTCTAGAAAAAAGTGTTCATGTAAACAGTGTTCATGTAAACAGTGTTCATGTAAACAGGATGATTGTTGGGACGTTTTTGAAGAGTGTAAAAAAGAACATGAAGAGCAAAATAAGGCATGTGACTGTTGCTGTGTACAAGGAATTAGAGATGAACTGAGAAAGTTAGTAAACAGATCAGTGCGCATTACAACAGGAAGTAATAATAATTATGCAGGAACTGTTTCTTCAGTCACTTGTGATGTTGTAAAGCTTGCTAATAGTGCTGGGGTAGTTACAGTAATTATTTCAGTTTGTAAAATTGAAGCGATTGAACCATTGTTAACATAGGAAACATAGCATAATTAGGCTATGTTTTTTGTAAAGCCATTCTTATGAATGGCTTTATTTTAATTTCGTATAAAAGGAGAATATATTCTATATATAGAAATAAGTTTGAGGATATATAGAATGGTGTATGAAAGGAGAATGAAGTTGATTAAATTAGAACCCTTTAAAAGATCCGATTTCAAACAATTAATAAATTGGATTGATTCCGAAGAGTTTTTAATACAATGGTCAGGAAATGCATTTGCATACCCTTTAAATGAACAGCAATTAGAAAAATATATAAAAAGCACAAATACACTTGCATTCAAAGTAATAGATGAAGAGAGTAAAGAAGTTGTGGGGCATATTTCACTTGGGCCAATAGACAATATAAATAAGTCTGCAAGGATTGGAAAAGTGCTAGTTGGTGATACGAAAATGAGAGGACGTTCTATAGGAAAGCATATGATGAAGGCAGTACTACATATTGCATTTGAAGAATTAAAACTACATAGGATAACTCTAGGTGTTTATGATTTTAATACGTCGGCCATTTCATGTTATGAAAAAATAGGATTTGTAAAAGAAGGCTTACTAAGAGAGTCGAAAAAAGTAGGGGAAACGTATTGGAATTTATGGGAAATGAGTATGTTAGAATATGAATGGAGCGTTAAAAAATAATTGTTTTCTATAATTATGTTATGTTAATTAAAAGGGGTTTGGTGGGAAATTATGAATAAAAAGACGAAAATCATTACAATTGCAGCTGTTTCAGGAGGAGGTAAAACTACTGTTACAGAAAGATTAACTCACAAGTTAATAAATTCAAAAGCACTATATTTTGATAGCTATAACTTTGATAACTGTCCTGCTGATATTTGTAAATGGATTGATGATGGAGCAAATTATGATAAATGGGTACTCACACCATTAATTAAGGATATTCAGCATCTTATACGAGATAGTCATGTAGATTATATTATTGTAGATTATCCTTTTGCATACTTAAATAGTGAAATGCGACAACTCATTGATGTAACCATATTTATCGATACGCCTTTAGATATTGCAATGGCTAGAAGAATTTTGCGAGATTTTAATGAAGATACAATGAGTGAAATACATAATGATTTAAAGCATTATTTAACATATGCTAGAAAAGCCTATTTGGAGGCGCTTCATACTGTAAAGCCAAATTCAGATATTGTTTTGGATGGATCTTTATCTGTCGATGAAATAATTAATCAAATTGAAGAGGAACTGAATCAGAGAGAAGTGATCGCCAATGGTTAAATGTATAGAGGAATATGTACAAGTTGATGATTTTAAAATGTATTCAAAAGTATTCCAAGGAAAGAAGTTGCAACCTGTTATTATAATGGAAGCAGGTTATGGAGATTATTTGAAGGCATGGGAGCATATTGCTGAAGAGCTGACTGAATTTGGGACGGTACTTACATATGATCGAGCTGGATTAGGAAAAAGTGAGAAGAGTTCCAAGCGACGTATTAGTTCTGAAATGGTAAGAGATTTAAGAGGTTGCTTAGAGCAATTACAATTGAAACCACCTTATATTTTTGTAGGACATTCTTTTGGTGGTATAAATGCACGTTTATTTGCGACTTTTTATCCCGAAAATTTGTTGGGAATCGTTTTGGTTGATTCGACACCGGAAAATTATAAAGAAGATTTTTTGCGAAACATGTCTCCAGATTTTCAAGAAGCTTACTATAAACAGTTTGTATATGAAAGTTCTTATGAAGAGTTTATGTTTAGTCTAGGTGAAGTAGATAAACATCGTCAGTCAATGAGAAATATTCCACTTGCCGTGTTAGCTGCGGGTAAAAAAGCTTTTTATTCACCAGATGCACAAATGAAGTGGTTACAATTGCAAGAAGAATTATTACGATTATCAAGCAATAATAAATTTGTAATTGCAGAACAAAGCGGCCACTATATTCAAAAAGATGAGCCATATTGTGTAATAGATGCTGTTAAGTGGATTATTGAGGTAGGGGAGAGATAACTATGTATACTTTATTTCGATACAATTGGCAAGTAAGAGACGATTGGTTTAAGTGGTGTGAGCAAGTTTCTGAGGAAGAATTACTCCGCAAGCGTGTTGGTGGTGTTGGAAGTATTTTAGAAACATTATTTCATATTGTAGATGTTGAGTATAGCTGGATTAATGCCCTTCAAGAAAAAGAAGATACTGCACCGCAGTTTAAAGAGTATCAATCAATCCAAAAAGTGAAAGCGTTATCTGATTTATATAAACGAGAATTAGAAGATTTTTTACAAGTATGGTCAGCTAACTTAGAAGTTAAAATATTAAAAGCTTCGTGGACAGATAAAACATATACATATGGTGAGGTTTTAAGACATGTAATTGTGCATGAAATTCACCATATTGGTCAGCTATCTATATGGGCAAGAGAGTTAAACCTTCAGCCTATTTCAGGGAATTTAATTGGAAGAGGACTGTAGATTTAGAAAAGGGCTTGCACTGTACATGCAAGCCCTTTTTTATATATAAGAAGATTTCCTAGTTGAAATCCTCGGATTTTTTCTGACGTATATGTAAAAACATTAAAATTGTAATAATAAAGAAAATCAACAATGTTTGTATAATCAAATTTTTAAACTGAAGCAAAACTGTCCAAGATATAACAGCATCTTTAAACGCTTGGAGTGCAGAGTACGAGGAAGGGTCAAAACCGTACTCTAGTAATTTTTTTGTTTCAATAAAAGTACTGTTTTCTTCACCGGCATCTAATATCACTGAAATAAGTCTAATATCTCCTCGTTTTGCTGTACTGACAAAACTATAATTACCATTTGTTGAGAAACTAGTTTGTAAGCCGTCAACACCTTGGAGTTTAATGTTTTTATTAAGGGAATATATCATCTTATTGGTGTTGAAAACTTTTGAATCTTTGAAGGTAAATTGATAAGAGGTTAGTTTTGTAATGTTCAGTACATCTGGAAAGTCTGTTACTAATTGATTTGCTAGTTTAGCAACGTCGATTGCTGTTGTAGTTGATAGTTTATTTGTATCGTTATTTATTCCAGTAGCGTTTAGAAACGGAGAGGGTTGTAATAACTTTAGTTGTTTTGCTTTTTCATTCATTAAATGTGTAAAGTTATCTTCGTTTCCAGCAATGTGCTCTGCAAGGGCAAGTGTGGAACGATTATTCCCTGTTAAAAAGATTGTATGAAGTAAATCACGAACCGTCGTTTTATCTTTCAAAGTTACTTGTATAGGACTTGTTTCAGTTCGGAAAACTTCATTACTTATTTTTACCAATTCATTTAATTGTATTTTTCCTTCATTCAGTTGTTCCAGTGCGATATACTCTGTCATTAATTTAGACAAAGTTGCTGATTGTATAGGAGTTTCTTCATTTTTTTTATAAACAACTTCACCTGAATTAGCATCTATTAAAATAGCCGATTTAGCTTGAATAATTGGACCATTTACATAAAGGTAAAAATATAAAACGATAAGTGCTGTAATAACAAAAGATAACAATAAAATTGCGAACTTTTTCAAGAATTGCATGAGTGATCCTCCTATTATGACATCAATAATAATATTGTAAAAAGGAATGCTTAATTAGGGAGAAAGAAAAGGTAAAGAATTTCTAAAGAATTATAAAGTATTATTAAATTTTGGATGTTAATGGAAAATAAAAGGTCCAATTTCTTATTTGGTAAGAAATTGGACCTAAAATTAAGCTGTATTAACATTTATATGGTTGTAGTTTTACAGTGAAAGTTGTTTTTTTATCATCACTATATACTTCGATTGTTCCTTTATGCAATTCGACAATACTTTTTGCAATTGCTAATCCGAGTCCAGATCCACCAGTGTTTGTAGAACGCGATTTCTCAACGCGATAAAAACGTTCAAAAATATGAGGTAAATCGGTACTTGGAATAGGTTGGCCGTAATTTGTTATATCTATAGTAATCATATTATTACTTTCATAGGCAGCAAGGTCGATATATCCACCATCGTTTCCATAAGCGATAGCGTTTATAATAAGATTTTCAAACACACGCACTAATTTGTCACCATCAGCTAATACCATGAGTTTTTGAGATGGGAAAGAAGGTCGACATTCTATATTTGCTTCTTGAACTTGTATGCGGAATTGAACAGTTAATTGTCCAAGTAGCTCTACAATATCAATGGGGACAGAATATAAACTTAATTCTTTATTTTGAACACGTGTATATTCAAACAAGTCATTCATTAATGCATTAAGACGGGTTACTTTATCGTAAATGACTTGTATATAATGACGTAATTCCACTTCATCTCTATAATTATCATGGTGGATTAAATTCACATATCCAACTATAGAGGTAAGAGGAGTACGTAAATCATGTGATACATTTGTAATAAGTTCACTTTTTGCTTGTTCCGCCTGTCTTTCTTCATCAATTGAGACTTTCAATTGTTCAATAATTTGATTAACCCCAGTCGCTAGCTCTTCTAGATGATTATGGTTTACGATAGAAACCTTATGATTGAAGTTTCCATTTGCAATATAACGAATCTCTTCAATCATTTTTTTAATACAAGTTTCATAGTACATTTTTTTTTCATGACGATAAAAAATGTATAGGTAGGATGAGAAAATAGAAAATAAAAATAAATAAGAGACAATCATCATCCATAGAGATTCCTTTATTCCTTTATATTTTTCATAACCAAAAATCCTAATGAATTCTTTTCCGAGTTCGCTTAACGTAAGTGAACTTTCAATTACACTTGTAACAAGACGATATATAATTAATTCAGTTATAGGGGTAAGTATGATAGCTAACGAGAACCAAAAAATTAACTTCCATTTAGGGATATCTTTTAATATATCAAATGCTTCATTTCTCAATTTTATAGCCTACTCCCCAAACAGTATGAATAAACTTCTCTCCATTCATTACTGTTTCAAGTTTATCCCGTAAATTACTAATGTGAACCATTACAGTTTTATTTGAACCATAACCATCTTCATTCCAAACACGTTCAAAAATTTCTTCGGAGCTAAATACTCTTCCAGTATTACTCGCAAGTAAATATAAAATATCAAATTCAATAGATGTAAGTTTAATATATTCTCCATTTACTTTAACAGTATGATTATGTTTGTGTATTTCAGCAGAACGAATATGAAGAATGCCATCTTCATTCTTTTGAGAAGTAGTATTTTGGAAAGATGATCTTCGTAGCAAAGCTTTCACTCTAGCTACTAATTCTAATGGATTGAATGGTTTAATCATATAATCATCTGCACCTGTCATAAGACCTAATATTTTATCCATATCTTCTGCTTTTGCACTCAGCATAAGAATAGGTACAGTGTTATTCTCACGAACATCCTGGCAAACTTCTAATCCATTTCGTTTTGGCATCATAATATCCAAAATCAAAAGGTCAACTTCATATGTAGAAATCATTTGCAATGCCTCGTCGCCATCGTATGCTTTATAAATGTTATAGCCTTCATTTCGCAAATAAACAGCAAGTAATTCAACAATTTCTTTATCATCATCAATAATTAATATGTTTTTGTTCATTATGTAGTTCCTTTCCTTACAAATCATTAACATTACTATAATATCAAACATTTATGTATTTTGTAGCAATGATTCCACATAAAATTTCATGTAACGTATTAAAAAGGGATTAAAACATTCATAGCGAATACAAAACATAAGGATATTAAAATTACATATTATATTGAAAGTTAGTTTTAAGGGGGATTTGCTATATTATATAAAGATATATATTCATTTTCTCCAACTGGAAAAATAGAAAATGATATTAAAGATTTTTTATTAAAATACAATCACGAATTTACATATAAACATTCAATTCGTGTAGCAAATAAGGCGAGAAAAATTGCAGAAATGTTTTATGGAGATGAAGAAAAAGCAGCGATCGCGGGATATTTACATGATATTAGTGCAATATTTCCAAATGATGTGCGGATTGCAGTTGCTGAAGAATTTGGAGTTGAAATCATAGAAGAAGAGCGAGAGTTTCCGATGATTATTCATCAAAAATTGTCGAGGGTAATTGCAAAAGAGATATTTAAAGTAAAAGATGAAGAGATTTTAAATGCAATCTGTTGCCATACCACGCTGCGTAAACATGCAAAGAAGATGGATTTAGTGTTATTTGTTTCCGATAAAATAGAATGGGATCAAAATGGGACACCACCATTTTTAGTAGAAGTAAAAAACGGATTGGAAAAATCGTTGGAACATGCTGCATTTGCATATATTTCATATTTATGGGAAAGAAAAGATACATTGAAAGTTATACATCCGTGGCTAGAAGAAGCATATTGGCATTTAAAAGAAATTGTAGAGTAGAAAGGATATGAAAATATAATTAAGAGGATATACGAATTAAATATTTCCAGGTGTTACATTAAGACCATACATATACTCTCAGTGGGAAAATCATTTGCATTTTGATTTCGGGAAAGGGAAATATCAAAATATAGAAGGAACCCGCGATTTAAATATGGAATACTTCTCTCAACTTTATACATATAATAAATACTTATTTGAAGATATATTTTCAGAGGAAGATGAAGTGTTTTTAGTAACAAATGCTTATTGATTTAAAAAGGAAAATGTGAAAAATCTACAGAAAATAATTATATATAGACGATTCATTCAGAAAAGAGATTTAAAGTATCATATAAGGCAAGAAACAATGCCATTTTTATTTTAAGATGAAGGATCTGACTTGTATTGTACATATCAATTTTCATTAAAATGTTTCGCTAGTGATATAAAGTAAAACCGGCCTATTCAAGCAGCGAATCATGAAGATTTTCCAGGTCTTTATCCTCGTCTTGGATGTAAAAAAGAAATTTCTTATCCAGATGTACTTCTCATAAATGCAACAAAAGATATTATCATGTTTATGTACGATGATAGAGGATGTGAAGTAATTACGAAGAATAAAGAAACAATACGAAATTTATATAAAAAATATAAAGAGTGGATTCCAAATTATGAACAAGAAAGTATAGATAACTTATTTAAATGACAGTGGGGGAAGTGAAGCGTGTAATGAAACGTATTGCAATCGTAGCCGCATGGGAACCTGAACTTAATTATTTGCAACAATATTATCCAAGTGAACGCATTGAAAAAAGAGCAGCTTGGGAATTTCATTTTCATACTATAAATGATCTGGAAATTATTTCAGTTATAACTGGTGTTGGGAAAGTTAGTTGTGCTAGTTGTGTTCAATTATTAATTAGTGAATTTCAGCCTGATGAGTTGTTTATGACAGGAATATGCGGAAGCCTATCAAACAAGGTAAAAAATGGTCATATTGTAGTGGCACTAAACGCAATACAACACGATGTTACTGCTGCTGGTTCGGGCGAAGATGTTTTTAACTTATATAATGGTAGAACAGCACCTATTGAAACGACAAAGTCACTTGTAAGAAGAATAAAAAAAATACGATCTTATGACCCGATCCACTTCGGTACATTCTTATCTGGAGATCAACGTATTCGTAATTCGGAAATGAGATATTTACTCCATACTGTATATGGAGCATTGGCAGTTGATCAAGAAGTGGCAGCTTTTGCTTATGTGTGTCATATAAACCAGAAACCATTTCTAAGTTTAAAAGCCGCTTCAGATCAAGCGAATGATAAAACGAAAGAGGAACAAAAAATATTTAAAATGTTAGCATGTGAAAGAGCATGTGAGCATTTAATTGCTTTTTTACGTGTGTATGAGATTAATGTAGTAAATCATAGATAGTAAGAGGGGTTTAATATTGGAAAGTACAAATAAAATAGCTATTGTGGGCGCGAATGGAAAAGCTGGAAAATTCCTTGTGAACGAAGCGTTAGAAAAGGGATATCAAGTAAAAATATTAACGAGAAATTCTAATAATATGACGATAACTAATGAAAATTTAGAGGTTATTATTGGGGATGCACGTGATTTTTTTGCAATATGCGAATTACTTAAAGGTTGTCAAACTGTAATAAATGCGGTAGGTCAACCGAAAAATGAACCTTACATTTTTAGTACAGTAACCAAACATATTTTGAAAGTAATGAAGGGATTTGAAATTAAGCGTTATATTCTTATTTCTGGTGGTTCTGTAAATGTCGTAGGAGATCAGAAGAGAATTGTGAATAAAATAGGGGCCCACTTGTTTAAAGTATTTTTACCAAAAATGATGAAAGATAAATATAAAGAATTACAAATTATTCAAAGTAGTGATGTAGATTGGACAATTGTTAGATTACCATTTGTTATGGATGGGAAGGGCATTGGAAAAATAAAAGAAAGTTTAGTAGATATGCAAGGAATCAAAATAAAAAATGGGGATATTGCACCATTTGTTATAAAACAAATTAATAGTGAGAGGTATGTAGGGAAGTGTCCGTTCATTTCAAATTAAGTGGTAGAATTTAAAATTAAACTACGATGTAACTAGTACATTTTATGTATTTGAATGCTAAGTTTAACAGGAGTAAGTGGGGGAGATTTTATATGATTCAATACAAAAGATGCAGTGAAGTGAGTATAGATTTAGTATATGAGGCTTTTAGGGACGGATTTTCAGATTACATCATAAAAATGGAAGTTTCAAAAGAGGATTTTATAAAAAGATTTTTGGGACCAGAAGGTAACTTGCTAGAGCACTCTTTTCTTGCTTTAGACGGTGACAAATCAATTGGTGTAATACTTGGTGGGATAAAGGATTATGAAAACATAAAAACAATGCGCTGTGGAACATTAGCGGTTCATCCTAATTACCGTGGTATTGGTGTGAGTCAAAAGTTATTTGAACTACATAAAGAAGAGGCGCTTCAAAACGAGTGTAAGCAACTTTTTCTTGAAGTCATTGTAGGCAATGACCGAGCAATTCGTTTTTATAATAAATTAGGCTATGAAAAAGTGTACGATCTATCCTATTATAATTTAAAAGATTTGACTAAAATAATAAGTAAAGGCGGTAAGGAAATTGAAGTAAAACAATTAGAATTCCCATCTTTTAAAGTTGAAATTCAGAAATGGTTACATTTCCATATTAATTGGCAAAATGATATGGATTATATCGAAAAAACAAATAATACATTTTACGGTGCATATGTAGGAAATGAATTGAATGGTTCTATATGTATAAATGAACAAGGTAAAATTAGTTTTATTTTCGTAGACAAAAATTATAGAAATATTGGCATTGCAACGAGTTTACTACTTAGGGCAAGTGAAGAATTGAATATAGCAAGTTTATCAATTGGATTTCCAAATAACAATTTACTAGAAGGATTTTTAAAGAAAAATGGATTTGAAAAGAATACATTAGCACAATATGAAATGTATTTATTGCTATAAAAAGCGGAAAGGATTATTCTTCCGCTTTTTATTTTTGTACTATATTGATATTTTACTTTGTATAATATCCTTTTTTTATGTAGAATAGAT
Source organism: Bacillus basilensis (assembly GCF_050630465.1). NCBI lineage: Bacteria > Bacillati > Bacillota > Bacilli > Caryophanales > Bacillaceae > Bacillus > Bacillus basilensis. Next base: position 319,115 of record NZ_JBNTQO010000001.1, read on the forward strand.
AGGATGGGAGGGGATGAAATGAATAATGTATTAAAGTTTAAGGTTTTTGAATTGCATTGTTTCGTTCAAAAGACTTATTCTGATATTAAAATAGCATGTGATATTGCTATTTATCAAGAAAACACTTCTAAATATTTAATTTCATTAGGATTTTTAAATAAATCATACATGACTTATATAGAAGCAAAAAGATTTTATCGAGAAAATGAAGAACTTGTAAGTGTAGAATTTGATAATTTCTTTGATACATATGATAAATTAGAGAATGAATTAAAAAAAGTTATTTCAACTGAAGATAAAAATCCTTCATTGCTACATAGTAGATTTGATCAGTTTCAGCAGAAAGTTGAAAATATAAATGACCTAATAAAAGTATTACAAAATGCTCGTTAATGAATGCTTTTTTCTTTTTATATAGAAATTATGCATTGAAAATATATTAGGGATATTACATATTGAAGGGATGACTTTTGTTAATTACAGAAGTCATCTTTTTATGATAGGAATAAATTGTATAAATTTTAGCAGTTTCATATTTTAGAAAGTTATACGAGGAAAATAACATGAAAAATAAAAAAGAAATAGCTATAGTTGCATTAACAACAGGATTAGCTTTAACAAGCGTAACACCATATGGAGTAAGTTATGCAGAGGAAACGGGTAAAATGCAAGTTGATATTCAAGAGGATTCGTTCCGTACAGGTGAACTTACACAACCATCACAAAAGACGCCAGAGAATGTAGTCAAAGATGCACTTAAGGAAAAGACGGAGCATGCTTTGTCTCCAAAACAAGTTAGTGGAGACAAAGGAGTAGATTACAAAGTGCTTCAAAAACGTGGTTCATATGATGGGACTACACTTGTGCGTATGCAACAAATATATGAAGGAAAAGAAGTATATGGACACCAATTGACTGTTCATGTAGATAAAAAGGGTATTATTAAAAGCGTTTCAGGAGATAGCGCACAAAATTTAGCAAAAGAAGATTTAAAGAATCCTATTAATTTATCAAAAGAAGAAGCAAAACAATATATTTATACGAAGTATGGGAAAGATATTAAATTTATTTCTGAGCCAGAAGTTAAGGAAGTTATTTTTGTTGATGAAAATCATGGGCAGGCTACTAACGCATATCAAGTTACATTTGCAGCCGCAACACCAAACTATGTATCTGGAACTTATTTAGTGAATGCTCAAAATGGTGATATGTTGAAAAACATGGTACAAGAATCAGATTTAAAAGTAAGTGAAGAGCATGTTGAATCTTTAAAGGAGAGTAAAAAAAATAATTCCATTTCATTAACTGGAACAGGAAAAGATGATTTAGGTATAACTCGCTCATTTGGTATTTCTAAACAAAGTAATGGGAAATATGCGCTTGCTGATTATACAAGAGGGCAAGGAATTGAGACCTATGATGTAAATTATAGAGATATTAATTTTGAAGAAAGATATTATCCTGGTATATTAGCAACTAGCACTTCGACAACATTTAATGAACCAAAGGCGGTAAGTGCTCATTTCTTAGCAACAAAGGTATATGATTTTTATAAAGACAAATATAAGCGTAATAGTTTTGATAATAAGGGGAAAAAAGTAGTATCAGTTGTACATGCATGGCATTCAGGAGAAACAGATGATCCTAAAAATTGGGGGAATGCATTTAGTGCTAATATTAATAATGTTAGTATGCTTATATATGGTGATCCAATGGTTAGAGCGTTTGACATAGCGGGCCATGAATTTACACATGCGGTTACATCTAGCGAATCTAATCTTGAATTTTTTGGGGAATCTGGAGCCATTAATGAGGCATTATCTGATATTATGGGAACGGCTATTGAGAAATATATAAATAATGGCGAATTTAATTGGACAATAGGAGAACAAAGTGGATCAGTTCTCCGTAATATGAAAAATCCATCTTCAGTCAAATTTTTTGATGGAGTACCGTATCCGGATGATTATAGTAAATTCAGTGATTTAAACGGAGAGGATAATGAGGGCGTTCATTTCAACTCAAGTATTATTAATAAAGTCGCGTATTTAATTGCACAAGGTGGCACTCATAACGGTGTAACTGTAAATGGTATTGGTGAAGATAAAATGTTTGATATTTTCTATTATGCAAATACTGATGAATTGAACATGACTTCTAATTTCTCTGAATTAAGATTAGCGTGTCTTAAAGTTGCAACAAACATATATGGGGCAAATTCAACTGAGGTTGAAGCGGTCCAAAAAGCTTTTGATGCAGCAAAAATTAATGGAGAAGTGAAAGAAAACGAAAAAACTGAGGAAAACCAAGTCCCAGAATTAACTGTACCACCTACAATTACACTACATGTCGGTGATACGTTCGACCCGATGAGAAATGTAAAAGCTGCTGATAAAGAAGATGGTGATTTAACAATTAGAGTAAAATATAAAGGTGATGTAGATACTTCAAATCCAGGTAAATACATTGTAGAATACTCGGTCATTGATTCTCAAGGAGGGAATGCAACGGCAACACAGACTGTAATTGTAGAAGAAAATGGAGAAGCATCAGATCTAAATCCTATATTAACAGTGCCTACTGTAGCGACAATTCGTGTAGGAGATTCATTCGATCCAATGGTAAAAGTGTTGGCTATTGATAAAGAAGACGGCGATCTTACTTCTAAAGTAAAGATTGAAGGTGAAGTAGATGCCTCTAAAGCCGGTACATATATATTAACGTACAAAGTTACAGATTCAAAAGGTCATGAAGTAACTGCGAAACAAACTGTAACGGTCGAAGCTAGAGAAGAAGTGAAAAATGAAATGCCGATGCTAAAAGTACCTGCTACAACTACAATTACTAAAGGAGATCAATTCGATCCAATGATAGGAGTGTCAGCTACTGATAAAGAGGGCGGTGACCTTACTTCTAAAGTAGTGTATGAAGGAACTGTAGATACATCTAAATCTGGTACTTTTGAAATAATATATAGTGTCAGAGATTCCATAGGCAATGAGGTAAATACAATACAAAAAGTATTTGTGAAAGATAAAGACACTGGAAAAGCTAATGGCCTTGCTAATAACAGTAATATAACGAACAACAATAAATCCGATAAAAAAGAGTCTATATATAAAGAACTTCCCAACACGGGGGCCAGTACAACTAACAGTACAACAATGGGAATATGGATGGTTATTACAGGTACAGTACTCACTTTAGTTCGTAAATTTAGAAAGATACAAAAATAATAGTAAGGATTATTCCTTTTAAAAAAAGTTCATTATCTAGAAGAAATAAAAGGGTTGTGTATCATGAACTGATTCCATAAAGTTAGTTAGATTGTTGCATTAAGAAATTTTTAGTGTTTGAATTCAGATATTGTTCTGGACTCATGATACTGAATTTTTTCCTTAATTCGTTATGTTGTTATTACTTTCATTATATTTTTCTTAATTTGTTGAAGAAGGAAGGATATTAGTAAACATAGAATATATTAATAAATTAAAATGTTTACGAGGTGAAAGTGATGGTAATAAAACAAGACGAAATTAAAGTAGTAGTCGGAGCTGGAGTGTTTAATAATAATCCAGGTTGGGTTCAAACGCAAGAAGACGAACTTAACTTACTAGATAAATCTACGTGGGAAAATAGATTTGAACACAACTCTATTTCAGCTATTTTAGCGGAGCATGTATGGGAACACCTTACGTTTGAAGAAGGTGTAAGAGCAGCTGAAATTGGTTATGAATTTTTAAAGCTAGCAGGGCATATCCGGTGCGGTGTTCCTGATGCATATTTCCGAGATGAAGCGTACCAAAATATAGTTCAAATAGGCGGACCTGGCCCGAAAGATCATCCAGCTGCAAGTCATAAAATTGTTCATAATTATAAAACTTTAACGAAAATGTTTGAAACTGCTGGATTTGAGGTAGTATTACTTGAATATTGTGATGAAAATGGTCAGTTTTATTACAATGAATGGGATGCAAACGACGGTGTTATTTTCCGTTCGAAAAGGTATGATTCTAGAAATAAAGGTGATAAACTTGGTTTTCCATCGTTAATTGTCGATGCGATTAAGCGGTAAATCATTAAACTAAATTAAGTGCTTATAATATTAATCTATGAATTGTAGTGGAGTTTATTTGTATACACTATTGTTTTATATTCAATTTGAACATACGAAATATATTATTTTATTATAAAAAAGCAGAAAGTATTCTTTCTGCTTTTTTATTTTGCAAAGGGGATGAATATACTATGCAACCTATAAAACAAGTGGCACATGATCCAACAGGGAGCTTATTATCTACTATAAAAGAGCTAAAAGAGGAATTAATGAATTTAAATTATGATAAAAAATATATAACAATTAGTAATGTAACAGCTAAAGAAATTGTAAAAGAACTGGAGGAATGTAAATTCCATATAAATATAGTTGAAAAATCAGGGGCAGGGAACGCACGTAGGGATTGTTTGAAGTTTGTTAGAAACTATGATCATGATTACTATCACTATTGTGACTTTGATCGTTTACTAACTTGGATGAAAGAATATCCAGTTGAGTTTAATTCATTCATTCAAAATATAGTAGATGTAGATTACTTAATCATTGGCAGAACGGAGAAAGATTTTCAGACACACCCTGAAGAATGGCAAGTTACAGAAACAGTATCAAATAAAATTATGTCATTACAATTAGGGAAACAAGTAGATATTACAGCTGGTTCATGTGGGCTTTCAAAACAAGCAGCTGATTACATAATAAAATATTCTAAATGCAGAATGACTGATGGGGAATGGCCGATGATTATAAAAGAATTTACCGATTTTAAAATCGGGTATATTGCAGTAGATGGTTTAAAATATGTCAATAGTCTTAATCAAGATAATATTATTGATCCAATAAAAGCATGGTCACCCCGATTAGAACTTTCATATATAATCAGTCAATCAATTTTGAATCTAACAAAAAATCCTTAAACTAAGTGGGGTGGAATAGAGATTTCTTTTTTTTATGAAATCATGTAAAATGGAACGTATATTCGTTTTTGGAGGGAGTTAATTAATAATGTTAGCTGTAATAGATAAACAAGATAATGAATACGTAGTACAATTTGATCGTCATTTTTCATATTCAATAGAAGAGGTTTGGTCAGTTTTAACAGAAAACAGTAAGTTAAAAAAATGGATGTCTAATTTGCAGATTGAAAGCCTTAAAACAGGTGGAATCATAAAGTTCGACATGATGGATGGTTCATTTATAAATATTGATATTTTAGAGTGTAAACTAAACTCAGTACTTGAATTTACTTGGGATAAAGATCGGGTTCGATTTGAAATACATAAAGAGGAAAATGGTTCTCTTTTACTCCTTAAAGAATACATTCATGAATTAACTGATCATACACCGAAAGATATAGCAGGTTGGCATATTTGTTTAGATCTTTTTTCTTCCATTCTAGAAGGAGAAGAAAAAGAGTTTTCTAAAGATGAATGGCAACAATGGTTTGAAATATATAAGGATAAGCTTCTTGAAGTAATAGGGTAATTATATAAGATGTTATATTCATTGTGTAATTATTATACTATAAAAATGATTTTAATGAAAAATAAGAATAGAGGTTAATATGAAAGTAAATCAATTAATTGCTAATAACATAAACAAATTAGATACAGTCATTCCATTTAATAAGTCTTTTGGAATCGCTGGTTTATCAGGATCAGGTAAAACAACTTTTTGTCAAACGATTGGCGAAGAATCAAAAAAACGATTAGTTTCTTTATTACCAAAGGCTGAATATCAATATTTATTTCCTAATATCATGGAAACGAATTTTAGTGCTATTAAGATGGAGGATATGCCTTTAGTACTTTTTCTGGGGAAATCATCAATTTCTTCTAATCCACGTTCAACGCTAGGTACACATACTGGTGTTTTCACTGAAATTCGCGAAAAACTTGCTGAAGTATTTCATCTTTCCCCTGAGGTTTTTTCATTTAATAACGAGTTAGGTTGGTGTACTGGGTGTAAAGGCCGAGGTACTACTAAAAATATTGAGTGTAAAAAATGTAAGGGAAAACGTTATAGCGAAGAAATTAAACAACATACTATAGATTTATTTGCTAAACCACATACCATTTCAAGTATTAATGATTTAAGTGTTGAATCTATTCTTTCGCTAGCGGAAGAGTTACATATTAGTGAAGCAAAGCAACATATACTACAAAATATAATTAATATGAACATTGGCTATTTAACATTAAATCGAATAATGGGTACGTTGTCAGGTGGAGAGTTAACTCGACTATATTTGGCTGAATTCATGGCAGTAAGTGAAAATGCTGTAATTATTATTGATGAGATTTCAGTTGGACTTGATCATGAAACATTATTACAAATATTAGAAGAGATCAAGCAATTAGGGTGTAAAAATCAAATTTGGCTTATAGATCATTCAGATACAGTATTGGATACAACAGATGAGCAATTGTTCTTTGGACCTGGTAGCGGAAAATATGGTGGACAAATTGTGAAAGAATCACCAAGACCAAAATCAATCCTGTGCGATCTAAATAAAGAAGTACCAACAGAATATTATACATTCCAAGAATTATATTGCCGTAATATCCAAATGGTGGAGTTTCAGATTCCTAAAAATAGGCTTGTAACAGTTACAGGAGAATCTGGTTGCGGGAAATCTACACTTGTCAATGAATGTTTAGCTACAGATTTCTTGAAACGATATCCAAAAGATAAACTAGTTATGGTAGGGCAAGATCGAAATCAATCGATAACAAGTCGATCAACTGTAGCCACTTTCCTAGATATTAAAAAGAAACTAACAAAGTATAGTGAAGAAATCGATGATATTTTCGAGCGCTCGATTGAAGATATTATTGATGAACTTCCAAATGAAGATATTGCGTATAAACGCTTGAGCCTATTAATTAAACTAGGACTTGGCTATTTAACATTAGAACGAAAAACACAAACATTATCAACGGGTGAGTTTCAATGTGTTCACTTAGTTTCGGAATTATTTGCAAACACAAAAAATCCACATACATTATTTATTTTTGATGAACCTTCAAAGGGGTTATCACAAAATATTTTAAATCAATTTATAGATAGTGTTAGAGGGATATTGCAAGATGAATCAGTCTCGATCATCATGATTGAACATAATAGTTACATGTTAGAAAGCTCTGATTATATTGTAGATTTCGGGAAAAGACAACTTGAATCTATAAACCATCTGGATGTAGTAAGTCATGATGATTATTATCGTCAAAAAAGTAGTGCGAATAATGCTGAACAAATTCACATTTCTTCAGCGCTTAAGCAGAAGGAAGGAGTTCACTATTTAGAAGATAATCATATTAACTATTTTAAAAATGCCGAAAACATTTATAAGGGTGGTATTTTAAAAAGTTTATCATCAATGGCTAGGTTAATATATGGTGAATATGAATCAGATACAATTGCACCTGTTGTTGCTATTGATCTTGAAAGGCATTTATATAGTCAATATAGTTTCTTATATGAAATTGGTGGACTAATTAATCATGTTGTAGCTGCTCATTCAACTAATAAAGATACGAGAAGTTTTGATTTCTATTCACAGGGCAATCATTGTCCATCTTGTTCTGGACGTCTTCAAATTGAAATTTTCGATAAAGATATTACAATTCAAGATAAAAATGTTCCATTTTGGGACGGTTTATTCGATCCAGAAATCATGAAAGTATTAAAATTTTATCAATATGAAAAAATAGAGTTTCTATTCGAAGAAATTAAAAATGAGCTTGGTTACGATTTTTCAAAGAGCTATAGTGATATGTCAGAAGAAGAAAAGCATACGTTTTGGTACGGATATTTTGAAAAATCATTTTATGATAAAAAAGGAAAGACACGCAGGACATGGGTAGGATTTAATACGATTATTGGTGGATATATTGTTATTTCAAAAGCAGCTATTAAAGAAGAAATTAAGACTTCTAAAGAAATGATGACATGCCCAATTTGTGAAGGGACTGTTTTAAATCATCATAAACCACTTAAATTTGGTAAATCAGATATTCGTGAAATTATCAATCAGCCAGTTGATGAAGTGTTGAAAATAGTCGGTGATTTACCTGCACTTCATAAATTGAAAGATATAGTTGGTGGTGATATGAGATTGACAGAAGATGTTTCTTTATTGCCAAGAAAAGCACAAGTTGCACTAAAAATGTTTGAGTTAGAACAAGCAAGCTTTTCAAACTATGAAATAGTGTTACAAAATGTCTTACCATTCTGGGATGAAATAAAAGGAAATATCGAATCCATTAGTGTTAATAATCAAGTAACTGTTTGTGATTTCCCTAATGTTTATGAAACGAGAGAAAACATTATAGATCAGTATTTCACAAATGGTAAATATAAAAAACTTACGTATGTATACGAAGCATTTGGATATAAAAAGTTAGTTACCCAAATTAATAAAATTAAAAAAAGTAATCCATGTCCATTTTGTAAAGGAAAGAAAGTTATTACTGAAGATAATTTGCACGATGGTGTCTTTAAACTAACAATTCCATGTGTAACTTGTAATGCAAGTGGTATTAATGATGAAGGGCTAAAAGAAGTTGTTGAGGGTGTGGATGTAAAAACATGGTTAACTGGAAAAGTTAGTGATGTTGTAGATGAGAGTTTATTAACAGAGGCTGTTGTGCAAATACCAATTTTTAATCGCATTCGTGAATTGGATAAACGAGATATGATGGCGGTTTATGAATGTCTTGAGCGTAATCAGTAAAGTTTTATTAGCTTATGTATTATTAACATAACTTATATAAAACGTATATTCTTTATAATGTATATATTAACGCAGTATGATTGATACAAGGTAATGAAAGAAGATCCAATTTCTTAATATCAAAATTAAGAAATTGGATCTTTTATTATTTTTATGTCCCGCATACGATATTTTTCACTAAGAGAAGAAGTATAAGACAAGGAGATATAAAAAGCTAATAGGGATAAATAGTTGATATATTATGTAATTATTATATTATAAAAGTGATAAATAAGGGTAAAAACAGTTCGTAAGTGATATTGTTTGTTTGTTAATCTTTCTGTTTTATTATCTTATTTTTTTGATTTAACAGAAATATATACTTGAATGAAGTATATATTTCTGTTAAATTTATCCTATGAATAGAACAAGTTTAATTAAAGGTCATTTAGAAATGTGTGTATTATCTATTTTGTCGAAAAAGAAAAGTTATGGTTATGAGATTATGAAAGAACTTGAAGTAAACAATTTAAAATTGAAAGGAGTAGGAAGTATTTACCCTATTTTAACTAAGTTGAAAAATCAAGAATGGGTTAATACTTATCAAGAAGTAACAGACAGTGGTAAAGTTAGGATTTATTATGAAATTAATGAAAATGGGAAAATACGTCTTGAGAAGAAAATTAATGAGTGGTTAGAATTGCAATCGGATATTCAAATATTATTAAAAAGCGGTTTGAAAGGAGACCTTCTGAAATGAGGAATAGATTGATAGGTAAAGAAAAGAAATTTTTAACAGACGTACTTAAGGAATTAAAGCAATACGATATAAGTTTAGAAGAAAGGGATAATATTAAGCGACAAATATTAGAACATATTCAAGAATGTCGTGAACATGGTGAAGATAGTATAGATGATTTAGGTACACCTCAATTATTTGTTCAAGATTTTTTAGAAATAAATGAAATTGACTTACAAGTTAAAATGAAACAACTTCAAAATAAAAAGGGAAAATTCAACACAATTATCTTAAGTGGCATATTCATCGCAGTTATTACTTACCTCATCTTGCAAACTATATTTTCAATATTTTTAACTGAATCATTTAATCCGATTATTAGTAAAAATGCATTTCAGTATAATCTTCTATATCGTATTTCAGATAATCAATGGTGGAACGCATTATTAATATTGACTAGTTTGACGCTTTCTGTAGTGGTATTTATTAGCTTAGTAAGTTATAAAAAAAGAAAGCATCTAAAGTATAATGAAGAATACGATCTATAAACTGTCTCTAATTTGTATTCTTTGTAATGTATTAATATTATGTATCATACCTCCAAAAGTTTACGCTCAGCAAAATATTAAAGTTACATTAGATAAGTATATTGAAAAATTTATAAAGGAGCAGAATATTCCGGGAGCTTCAGTTGCAATTGTACATAATAAAGATGTATTCTTCACAAAAACGATGGGGATTACTGGAGAATCTGAAAAAAAGGTCACTAGTAAAACGCAATTTGCAATTGGCTCAATAAGTAAATCTTTAACAGCTTTAGCTATAGTGAAATTAATAGAAGATAAAAAAATAAAATTAGAGGATTCAGTTCAACGATACCTCCCCTGGTTTAAACTAAAAGATTCTCAAATATCCTCAACTATAACAATCCAACATCTAATAACTCATACAAGTGGAATAAGCACATATGAGGGCTTAGCATTATCAGATAAGCAATCCAAAAATTCTACAGCATTAAAAGAAAATGTAATGAGGCTTTCAAATGTAAAAGTAACTGCTCCACCAGGAGAAAAATATCAATATAGTAATGCGAATTATATTGTTTTAGGTGCGCTTATTGAAGAAGTCACAAATGAAACATATTCTTCATATATGGAAAAGAATGTTTTTCAGCCATTAAATATGAATGGCGCGGCAGCAAGTAAAGAAATTGCATGTGAAAAAGGTTATTTTACAGGTTATCAGTCTTGGTTTGGCATTCCAAGAAAAAGTGTAGTGTCCTATGATAATACCGGGGCACCATATGGCTATATTACTGCAAATTTAGAAGATATGATTCAATATATTATGTTTTTGAATCGTCCAGAGGATGCTCAATTATTGAAGAAAGAAAACATGGATCTTTATCTATCACCACTTTATAAAATAAACTCAGAAAAAAGTTATGGTTTTGGATTAAGAACAACAAATATAAATGAAAGTGAAACGATGATTTGGCATTCAGGATCAACACCCGATGCTCGTGCAGAATTATTTATTTTAAACAAAAGTGGCTGGGGTGGTGTGATTCTAACGAATAAAAATCATGTATTAGAAGAAACCGCACTATCAGTATTGAAAAAGGGGATTATTAGTATTTTGAATGGAGAAGAACCGGTTGATATCCCTAAAAACATACCATTAACACAAATTATTTTGTTGATAGTTACACTTATACTTTTCATAATATCAATCATGTTAATTAAAAAGTATAAACATATGAAAACTGTAAAAAAGCAAATTTGGTTATTCATAGGGAGTCTATCCCTACTAATATCTATTGTTTTCATCCCACTGCTTACGTATAGTACAAGTTCACCATGGCGTACGATTAAAATATTTGCGCCAGACGTAGCTTTAGTTACAAGTATTATTGTAACTTTATTAGCTGTGAACGGACTAATATCAATTCTTATAGCCTTAAGAAGGAAGTAAGTATAAGGGGAAAGAATTAAAGAAATATGATTTAAGTGTTATAAACAGTTGACTCTCACACAATGTCATTGTTTAAGATGAAGTTGAGTTTCGAAGTAGATGTAACTTATAGGAGGAAATCATGTTTAAAATAGGAGACTTTTCAAAACTATCTTCCATTAGTATTCGGATGTTGAGACACTACGATAAAGTGGAATTATTACAACCAATAAAAGTTGATGAGCAGAGTGGATACCGATACTATTCAGCAGCCCAATTAAAGAAAGTAAATCAAATTCAAACGTTAAAAAATATGGGATTTAATATCGCTACCATTAAAGAAATAATAGAATGCGATAATATAGATGGTATTAAGGAGCAATTTTCAAATCGTAGTGCTCAAATTAAAGAAGACATGACTAACCTCCAAAAACAATTACGTCTCCTCGAAGATTCAATGAAAACGATGAGAGAGGATGTTGTTGAGATGAATTACCACGTTTCAATAAAAGAAATTCCAGAAAGAAATGTAGCTAGTGTTAGAAAGATTATTCCATCGTATAATTGTGAAGGCGATTTATGGAGTATATTGATGCGAGAAATTCATATTAAAAATATTAGTATGGACCATCCGAGTTATAGTATCGCTGTCTTTCATGATCAAGAATACAAAGAAAATGATGTAGATGTAGAAATACAGCTAAGTATCCTAGGTAAGCATGAAAATACAAAAGACGTTACATTTAAAAAGATTGAATCAACTAATGTAGCTTCCATAACGGTTAATGGAAGCTATGAACAAATGACAGCTGTAAATGAGGCTGCAGCAACATGGATTGAGACAGAAGGTTACGAATTAGCAGGTCCGATGTTTAATATTTATCATGTGAGCCCAGCGATGGAATCGGATCCTAGTAAGTGGGTTACAGAAGTTTGTTATCCAGTTAAATGATTGTAAAGAAAAAAGGCACTATGATATGCCTTTTTTCTTTATAAACTTATCAGTAATTGCAATTAACCAATCATACATAATTATCTTTCCTTCCATCATAGCTTTCGTATCGGACTACATAGTGCAATAAAAACTTCAAGTAATTTCGTGAAGGCAGCTAAAGCAAATACATAGACTGGATTATAAGCTGAAATAATGCCTCCTACTAACGCTCCAAGTGGCATAGCTAATCGTGTAAGTACACGTGAAAATCCTAAAACTCTCCCTTGCATATTTGATGGGACTGTTTCCTGGCGAACTGAGGCTACAAGTGTATTCCATGCAACATTGCAAGTCATTGCAATACTGAAAGCAATTCCAGGAGCGAACCAATATGTGCTCCAAAGCGCGAAAGTTAAGCCAATTGCTCCAGCGAATAGGAGTAAAGGAATTAGAAGGCCGCGCTGCAATCTCTTTTCTAAAGGAACTACAATCAAGCTTCCTAAAAGCCCGCCTATTCCAATTAATGAATAATTAAACCCACTTTGTTCCGAGGTAAGTTGCAATGTGGATAATAAATAATACATGAATACACCTAAAACCGCACTTGCTCCAAAGTTTCCTATCATAGCTTGAAAAGATAAAGCTATATTTAAGCGATCATTTTTGAGCCATGTAAATCCATTAACCAAATCAGATAGTACATTTTGAAGTGTATTTTTATCTTCATATTTCTTATTTACGGTTTTCATAGACGGTAATAACATCACAGCAACTAATGTTGCAATAAATGAAAGAACATTAATCCAAAGTAACTGAAAGCTGCCAATAAAAGAAATGAGAACTCCAGCTATCATTGGACCAAATAAACTAGCCAATTGATTGACCATTTGATAGAAAGAATTGGCCTTAGTTAAGGATGCTCCAACAATTTGCGGAATGACTGTAACAGTTGTTACATCAAAAAGCATGGACATAACTGCTAAAATAAAAATAATTATGTACAAGTGCCATATTTCTAGTAGATATAATGAATGTAGTATTGGTACAAGACTTACTAAAATAATATTAGTAATATCCGCTACCAAAAGTAATTTTTTTCGATCGTATCGATCAATTATTACGCCAACTAAAGGGCCAAATAAAACGATTGGTAATATGTTAATAGCAAATAAAGAACTCATAATTACAGCTGAACCGGTTAATTGATAGGCAATCCAAGGTAACGCAAAAGTATACAATGAGTCTCCAATTCGTGAAATGAGTAAACCAAAAATAAAAATCTTGTATTCTTTAGTAAAAGTTGTCTTTACGGTAAGGCTACGTTCTTGTATAAGTTTCAAACTGTTTATACCACCTTTATTATAGAGAAATTTGAAAATAATCCGTCCAATACTTGTTATATATAGAATTCTGTAATTTTTTGGTGAATCCTACTTTTTATATGTATTTTAAGGAGGAAATAAAAATGAAGGCAGTTTTTATAGATAGAGATGGAACAATAGGAGGGGGAATACATCCAAATGAATTTATGTTATTTGATTTTGTACCTAATGCAATTCAACGGTTAAATAAATTAGGACTAAAGGTATTTTTATATACAAATCAAACTAGAATTGGTCGAGGATATTTTACTGAAAAAGAACTGCTTAAAGGATTTCAAAAAATGCAACAAATTTTAAAAGATGATGATGCTTATATAGATGGAATGTACTATTGTCCACATAAAATGAATAGTAGTTGTGACTGCCAAAAACCGAATATAGGATTACTTTTAAAAGCAGCGAAAGAACATAATCTATGCTTAAAAGACTGTTTTCTTATTGGAGATACAGGGAGTACGGATATGATTGCAGCCAAAAGGGTGAATATGAAAAAGATTTTGGTACGAACAGGATGGGGAGAAAGCTCATTAACAAAGTATAGAAATACGTGGATAGAAACGACGCCTAATTATATAGCGGAAAATTTACTTGATGCTGTGTGTTGGATTGAAGATAATTTAAAAACATAATAAAATTATAGTAAACTGGTTTGTGAGATGGTTAATTTAGGAGGGTAAATATTGATACCTATAGATAAGAATGTACGAACATCTGGTGCATATGTAATGTATAAGAATTTATTTGTTTTTCAAGTTGGACCAACGAGTAAAGGCGATACATTAGGTGTAGTAAGACTTGGAGGACATAAAGAGGCGGATGAAACAGCAGTAGAAACTGCTAAAAGAGAAGTGAAAGAAGAAGCTTCTATCGATATTACTATATTGAATTCACCAACTACATTTTATAAAGAGAATTGGAATGCACAATCAAAGAAAATAAAAGCAGAAAATGAAGTCAATCCAATATTAATTATTGATAGTCCAGATGAAAGTTTATCTATCATGTATGTTGCTTATTCAAAGATGCTACCTAAACCATCTTCTGAAACGAATGGACTACTGTTACTTTCATTGAATGATATTGAATTAATTTGCACTGGAAAAATAACATTAACTGATTATACAAATCAAGGCGGAGTTGCTATATTAAAAGAAAAAATGGATAAAGAGTTAATTTTACAACCTTTCCCACAACTTATGTTTTTAGCAGAACTTTTAAAAGAGAATCCTGTATTACTTCAGCAGTTTCTAAATTAGCAACAAAAGCTACTTTAATAAGGGGCTTTTATTGCTAATAATTTAGTGGTATGTGTATCCTCCATCAGGAAACAATACAGTGTCTGTAGTAAATCTATTTTGCATAAAATATAGTTTATCTGAAAATGGAAAAACAGTTAGTATTGTGTTGGATAGTATGTGTAGTTTGGGTGGAGGACATTTAGAATATACAGTAAGAAATAAACTATAAAATTATTATGTAAATTAAGTGCGGTATAGAATAGGTTTTCTTATAATCTTTATTTTATTATATTTTAATTAAATTAAATAATTTAATGATTACTATTACTATTATTATTATTAAGTATAATAGTAAGTAAGAATATTTTGGTAGTTATTGAATGTAATTAAAGGCGGTTATTTGGAAGGATTGATGTTTTATGAACAAACAGAAGAAAACAAAATATGTAAAAAAGCTCTGCATAAAGAAAAAAGTAAAAGATATCGCCTGTTCTAGCGTTTTATAAGGCTTGGCTTGCATATTTAGAATAAATAATTGATGACTCATTTTCATTAAGAATCTATAGAATATATAAGCATCAACAAAGGGGAAAGTATAAAGTGAACGAATTAGAGTACAAAAACTTTTATGATAAAGTAGGAAGATTAAATGGATGGGATTTTAGTAAAATAAAATGTGAAACTGTAGGAGATACATGGGACTTTTATGGAGAAGTGAAAGAAAGAAGTAAACCATCAGACACTCTACTTGATGTTGGTACAGGTGGAGGAGAGAATGTACTTAACATAGCATCTTCAGCTAAATTGTTAATTGGAATTGATAATTCTAATGGCATGATTGAAACGGCACATTCCAACTTGAAAATATCAGGTATACAAAACGTTGAGTTTTTTCAAATGGATTCTGAAGCGTTAATGTTTCAGAATGCCCATTTTGATATCGCTTCTAGTTGTCACGCACCGTTTATAGCATCTGAGTTAGCAAAAGTAATGAAACAGGGTGCTTTTTTCTTAACACAACAAGTTAGCGAACATGATAAATTAAATCTTAAAGAAGCATTTGGCCGAGGACAATGCTTAGGTGAAAGAGACGGAACTTTAAAAGAAAAGTATATGAGGGAACTTATTAGTGCGGGATTTGAACTCGTGCAAGTACGTGGATATGATGTTACTGATTATTACAGTACGCCTAAGGATCTTATTTTCTTATTAAAACATACGCCTATTATTCCTAATTTTGGAGAAGAGGAAGAGGATTTTAATATTTTGCAAAAGTTTATTGAAGCTAATAGTTCGGAAAAAGGTATTCGTACGAATTCAAAAAGATTTCTGATTATTGCTGTAAAATCTTAATATATTTTATTGTAAAAGCTGCTTTTCATTTAAGGAAAGACAGCTTTTTTATATGGAAACAATGCAGGAGAAACTTGAAAAAATAGAAATAAGTAAAGTGTTAATCAAAAAGACGAAATATGGAGGGGAATTGTTTTGAAACGTTACTGTACTCACAATGAAAGAAGTTAACATATTCATACTAAAGTTGTAGTTTTTAAATGAAAAATCCATTCTTCCGTTTGATTTTATCTGTTTATAAGTGTAATACAATACGAATAGATGGTAAGAAACAAGGGAGGAATGTAACGTGATTACACATATATCAGATATAAAACTACAAACGGTTTCCATAGAAGGGGTAAAACAAGTTTATAATGATATATTATCTTTTCCAATAAAAAAAGAAACAGCATCATTTATTCAATTTGAAGTAACGCCATACACAACAATTAGTTTTCAAGAAGTATATGAACCAATTGCACCTGCTCACTTTGCTTTTGAGATTCCATATTCAAAATTTCATGAAACTGCAAGATGGCTTGAAGAGTCTGGATTACTCATTGTGAAATGGAAAGATGGTCATACAATTGATGAAGAGAGCGGCCGATTCAACTTATATTTCAGAGATGGTGATGGAAATCTTCTCGAAATTATCGCGCATAGTTATGTTAAAGAAGATGTATTAGTACCGCATTCACCATTAAACGTTTTATATGTAAGAGAAATCGGTCTTCCCGTTAAAAGTGTACCTGTATTTACGGAATGGTTGAAATTAAATCTAGATATGAAAACGATGGAGGATGGAGATATTTTTAACTTTGTAATAGGTGGCACTGCATACATTGTTGCAACTTGGTGGCAGCGACCGTGGATTCCAATTGCGATGAAAGCTTTACCACCGAAAGTACACGTTTCTTTTGGAACACCTGATCAAGCATTTTTACAGCGCATACAAAATAATTTGAAGAAAAATAGTGTTCCATATGAATGTAAACATAATGAATTATTGTTTATTCAACTAGGATACTCATTTACTGTTTTGCATACACCAAAGTTTCCTTCTGATATTCCTAGCAAAATAAACTTACCGCTTTCTATATAGTTATAGAAGGTGGTAAGTTTATTTTTTGAGAAAAATAAAGCCTATTTATTACGCTGATTTAACATTTGAGCTATACCTTGACCGAATGACCAATTCTCTATAGGTGTCTCGTGTAGTGTAATAAAAACATCAGCAGTAGAGATTTGTAATATATTAGCTGTACTAGTGGCTATAGCTTTATATAAAGCCTTTTTTTGATTAATTGTTCTTCCTGGTCCACACTTAATGGAAACATAAATCATATTGTTGGATCGTTTTACTGAACCTTCTAAAAGATAAGATGAATCATAAAACAGTTGATGAGGAGGATAAGGTAAAAACATTTGAAAATAATCACTTTCGGGAATATTGAAATGCTCAATTAACGAATGGTGAATTTGATTGCTTACATTCTTTAATAACGTATTATCAAATAATTTTTCAGGATGATAAACAGTGACAAATGGCATAATATAGCACTCCTTTTCTTTTGATTTCATTTTACTTCCAATACTTCCATTTGTATAATTGAAAATATATTGAGTAACTATCAATAAAACCGATGAAGATGGTGTTGGAAATGGAAATGAAAGAATTACTTACATTCAAAAAAATTATTGAAGAAGGAACATTTTCACAAGCTGCTAAACAATTAAACTATGCACAATCAACAGTTACAACACATATAAAAAAGCTGGAAAATGAAATTGGTTTTCTTTTGTTTGAAAGAGGATGGGATGCAAGATTAACAGAAGAAGGAAAACTTTTTGCGGAAGAAGTAGAAAATTTATTAACCCATTGGGAATATTCCATTTCTCAAGCTCAACGAATTAGTAATGAAGAGAAAGGCAGTTTGAGAATAGGTCTATTAGAATCAGTTGCTAAAAGGTTAATACCGATAATATTAAAGTTTTTAAATGCTGAAAAACCATATATACATTGTGATTTTGTAGTAGGAAATACAGCACTTTTATCAGAAATGATAGATCATAATAAGATTGATTTTGCGGTATGTGGTAATAATGAAAATATATCAAATGTAAAATTTATTGCAATATGTGATGAACAGATTGAATTTATAGTGAATGATCCAGAGCATCCTTTATTACAAAAAGAATTTGTTGAGGCATTTGATATTATAGATTATCCCGTTATTGTAGGTGAAAGTAATTGTTATTCCTACCAATCTGTAAGTTCTTTCTTGTTGGAAAATAATTTGTCTTTTAAAAGAATTTACAATTGTAGTGCGTTAAACCTCATTCCACAAATGCTTTTTGGAAATGCTATAGGGATTATTCCGAAAGGTACAATTTTGAATGATGAAGTACTATCTTTTAAGATTAAGGATTTTAATTCTAAAATTCCAATTGGTATACTCATTTCTACTAAAAATAAAAATTATTTAAGCCAAACGAAACAAAAAATTATCAACATTATTAAAGTCGCCTTATAATTATAGAGCTGTTTTCAATACGTGTTTTTCTTTTTTTCATTTCAGATATTTTTGTAATGATAGGATTCATATGAGTAGAAGGAAATACTATCATTGAAGTGAAGTTAAAATAAGGTTGTAGAATACTACATGGTTTAAGGAGGGGAAAACTTGAATTTAGGTGAGCCAATAGCTAAAGGAAATACAGCTAAGATATATCTTTATGAAAATAAAGTTATTAAATTATTCAACGAATACCTTCCAAATACAGAGTCTATGAATGAAGCAAAAAAACAAAAATACGCTTATTTATGTGGGCTACCAGTTCCAAACATATTTGAAGTGACAAAGATACAAAATAGACAGGCAATTATTATGGAATACGTAAAAGGGGACAGTATTGGTAATCTCCTGCTTAATAATCTAAATGAAGCGGAGCATTACATAAATATTTGTGTTAATGAACAAATAAAGATTCATTCTATTTGTATGAACACAGATGAAATAGAATCAATGAGAGAAAGGTTAGAGCGTCAAATTAAATCTGTACAGAAATCGGATGGAAAACAAAAGGAAAATATATTAAATAAGTTACATTTAATCAAATTTGAACCTAGATTATGCCATGGGGATTTCCATCCATTTAATCTAATTTTGACTAAGGAAGAGAATGTGAAAATTATAGACTGGGTAGATGCCAGTTCAGGTGATATTCGTGCAGATGTATTTCGTACATATTTATTGTTTGCGCAGTCTCATATAGACTTAGCGGAAACGTATTTACAAATATATTGTAGAAATACTGGCCTCACACGAGATGAGATCTTTCAATGGGCTCCTATTATTATTACAGCTAGATTTGCTGAGAAAGTATCTCCGCAAAATGAACTGTATTTGAACAGACTTTTGAATCAGTATTTATAAGTTATAAAAAAGGTTGTCTAGTAGATAATTAATAAATGCTGTTGTTTAACTACAAGGAAACTTAGTTAAACAACAGCATTTTTAAACATTGATACATTTCATTCGTTATAGGTTTAATGTTAATAAAATTCAACGGATATTGTTCATTTATTAATTGAAGTATTTCTTTATCTATCTCGTTCATTGTAACGTCCTTTCCAAAGTTTAATTTTTTACTAGAGAATTAAAAGAATCTTATTTTACAAAATTCGAGTTTAATTTTTGAACTCCTTTAAAATGAAATATAATGTAAATTGACTTTTAATAATTGGTAAGGTGTGTGAATCATACTAATTAACGTTAGATTGAAAAGTTAGTATAAGGTATGACAAAATAAGATAGCTAAAAAAAATTAATACTTACATATAGAGTTTAAAGATTATAGAAAATGGCTCATGTTATAAAACACAAGAAATATCAAAAGAAAGTAATGAACATCTCTTATAATGCTTAATAAGGGGGGAAGTAAATGAATGAACATATACAGCAGATGATTGATTGGATTGAGATCAATTTAAAAAAGGAATTTTCATTAGAGGATTTATCTCATTATATGGGGTATTCTTCGTATTACTGTTCTTTTAAATTCCACCAAGTAACAGGTATAAGTATTAGACGCTATATTCTTTTAAGAAGATTGTATTTATCTACGGAGGATTTAATAAACGATAGAAAGATAATAGATGTTGCATTGGATTACGATTATTCTTCGCAAGAGACTTATAGTAGAGCTTTCAAGAATGTTTTTGGAATGAACCCAAGAGAATTTCAACTTAACAAATTGCCTATTCAATCTTTTGTTAAACTCAATATAAATAAAGAGGGAGAGTTTAAAATGAATATTTCTAGAAAATTAGAGGTTGAGCAGTTACGAAATGCGAAGAGTGAGCTGTTTGATAAAGATGTATTAAACATATTGAATGGTCAAATGATGCATGAAGAATTTAAAAATGAAAAGCTAATGGGGGAGTCTGATTATGCACCATTTAATGAGGCAATGTGTGTAAACATGGCTACAACACAAGTTTTTGATAAAGAGTTTATTAAAACAAGAGCAGAAGGGCATAATAGTTCAATAGAAAGTTACACAAAAAAGGTTATAGACCCGTTAGAAAACCTTTTTACGAAAAAGTATAAATGTATTGTTTTATGGTTTGGTGAAGATATGTTCTGCCAAATGAACCTACTTACCATACTTTCTTACCTTGAACAGTCTTCTTATGAAGGGAAGGTATACTTAAATAGTTTCAGAGAGGATGAATTTAAAGTAAATCAAATTGAACTTGAATTGGGAAATTATTCTTCTGTATACAATGAAGTATTAGTAAACCATAAAAAGATTTTCTATAAGGTACCACCAGTAATGTATCAGGCTATAGACTTATATTTAGAAATGCTAAAAGAAGATAATACTGTAATGAAATTCATCTCTAAAAATAAAGATTTATCAACGCAAGAATTATTAATAAAGTTGTTTCAGCTATTTCCAACAATCGGATATGGGGATTCTCAGTACATAGAACTGATAAATAAAATAAAGAAGAAAGCTGTACCTAAAATATAGGAACAGCTTTCTTTTTACAATTGTTCAAGTAACTCTAATTCACCCTCTACAAATAACATTAGTTCTTTAATCGTTTCTCCAGAAAAATCAAAACGAATTCCAGCAGCTTCATATACTTCAGTTAAAGGTTTAGAGCTACCTAATGATAAAGCTTTTTTATAATTTTCTAATGCTTGTTTAGGATTTTGTTTATATTGCTTATACATTTGCAGCGCACCAAGTTGTGCGATTGCATATTCGATGTAATAGAATGGTATTTCGAATATGTGTAGTACGGGTAACCAGCCAGTTGCTATCCAATTTTCATAGCCTTCAATATTTACGACGTTCGATTGGTAAGTGTTATGCAATTCTAGATACTTTTCGTTTCTTTCCTTAGCGGTATGATTAGGATTTTCATACATCCAATGCTGGAATTGATCAACGATAAGCATTTGTGGTAAATACTTAACAATATCCTTAAAGAAGTCTAATTTTGCTTCTATAAATTCTTCTTTATTTTCATAAAAAGTATCCCAATACTCCATCGAAAACAATTCCATTGTCATGCTAGCTAGTTCGGCTGATTCTGAAGGGATTTCTAAATACTTTTGAAGCTCTAATTGCTTCATACAATCATTATGAATACTATGGCCCATTTCATGGAGGAAAGTAGTAACATCATAATGTGTATGATTGAGATTCATAAAAATAAAAGATAATTGAGAAGCAGGTAAATATTCACAAAATCCTCCTGGACCTTTTCCTTTACGGCTTTCTAAATCTAAGCAATTATTTTTCTGCATACGATCCAGTAATGCGGAAAATTCAGGGTCTAGTTTATGTAAAATATGAGAGCTTTTTTCGATTAAATCACTCGCGTTTTCGATAGGTTTTAATGCTTTCTGATTTGGTGCGGTTGCTTTTAGATCCCATGGACGAAGGCTATCTACTTGAAGTTCAGATTTTTTCTCATTAAATATCTTATCGATAAGTGGCACTACATGCTTACGAATAGATTCAGCAAGCTCATAGCAGTCTTCCGCTGTATAGTCAAAACGTTCATGTTTTTTAAACATATAATCACGATAATTATCTAAATGAATATTTTTTGCTTTTTGGTGACGGATTACAATTAATTCATTTAATATATTTTGTAAAGTATCTTCAACAGATAAGAACTTCTCAGAAATAAGCGTTTTTGCTTTTTTTCGTATATGACGATCCGGAACATGTAAGTAAGACTGTAGTTCAGTAATTGTTTTTTCTTCACCGTCCCATAGCGCGGTTAAACCACCAGTAATTTCGAAGTACTCAGTTACTAGTTTGTCTTCTCTTACTTCTAAATCAATGTTCTTTTCAGAAAATAATATCTGCACATTCTTAATTTTTTTATCTAGTAAGCTATACGTTTTTGGATCAAGCTCCATTCGAAAGGGAGACTCTAAATATTTATTATCAAATGAATTTTGATAACGTTTCAAAAGAGGTCGTACATATTGTTGATCATATTCAAAAGTATCTTTTATTTTTTTATTATCTGTATTACATTGAAAGGCGATATAGTGCGATCTTAATTGTTCTTCAATTTCCCAAATGAATGTAGATTGTTTTTTTAACCAGTTTTCAAGTTCTAGTTTTGAAGAAATCACTTCATGTTCTAAAGTAGAAAGAGTATTTTCTAATTCTAGAACGTTACTAATATAAATCGTATTTAAGTGCTGCATGACATAACCCTCACTTTTTATTTATTCATGAAGATATTCTATTTATTAATTGTAATTTCCTTGTTAAGAGACGGAAATGTGAAATAATGTTAAACTTTAAAGTGATTGAAGGGATGAATTTCCTTTTGCTTTATTATGAGAATGAGGAATCCTTTTTAGTTCTTCTATAAGGGAGTGAAAGAATGTATAAGTATTTACATATTTTTAATGATATAGAAAACATGATTCAACATGGAGAGATAAAAGAAGGACAGAAATTACCATCAATACGGTCATTCGTTACGCAATATGAATGTAATAAGGCAACAGTCATACGTGCGCTTCATGAATTAGAAAAGCGTCATATTATATATTCTGTCCCTCAAAGTGGATACTACGTTGTTAAGAAATCTGGGAGTATCATAGAAAATAACGCAATAATTGATTTTGCTTCTTCAGCACCGGATCCAGATGTTTTTCCGTATTTAGAATTTCAGCATTGTATTAATAAGGCTATTGATACTTATAAAAATGATTTGTTCGTATACGGAACACCGAAAGGGTTACCATCTTTAATTCCAGTTATTCAAAAACAGTTGGCAAATTATCAAGTGTTCACGAAAGAAGAAAATATTTTTATAACGTCAGGTGTGCAGCAGGCACTTGCAATATTAACTTCTATACCATTTCCGAATGAAAATGAAACAATATTAGTTGAACAGCCAACGTATCATTTATATATAGAATATTTAGAAATAAATAAAGTTCCTGTAATCGGTATTAAACGTACGAATGAAGGTATTGATTTAAATGAATTGGAGCGTATTTTTCGAACTGGTAAAATAAAATTTTTTTATACAATACCAAGATATCATCATCCACTTGGAACTTCTTATTCTAAAGATGAGAAAGAAAAAATCGTACTATTGGCGAAGAAATATAATGTATTTATAGTAGAAGATGATTATTTAGCAGATTTAGAAACTGATTCAAAAGCCGATCCTTTATATAGCTTGGATTATAGTAATCATGTCATATATTTGAAAAGTTATTCGAAGATTATTTTTCCAGGTTTACGAGTGGGTGTAGCGATAATTCCACTGGTTATTGCGAATGCTTTCCATACATATAAAAAGGTTTTAGATATTGATAGTCCCATGATATCTCAAGCGGCTTTAGAAATTTATATAAAGAGTGGCATGTTTGACCATCATAAAAGTAAAATTAATTCTTCCTACTACAATAGATCAAAAAAACTAGCAGAAACATTAGAAAAAGTGCAAAATGAAAATCCATCGTTATTTACATATAATAGACAAAACACATTGGTAATACACACTTGTTTAGAATTACAGAAAAACATAGTTACAGAAACATTTATAAAAAAATTAAGAGAAAATAAAGTAAGTATCGATTCAGTTGATAGAAATTATTTAAATAAATTTCATAAAGAAAAGTTATTAAAGTTAAACGTATCGAATGTAAAGGAAGCAAGGATTGAAGAAGGAATTCGTAAAGTAATTGAGGAAATCAAACTATTAAGACGTTTAGATTTTCAATTTAAAAAAGAATAAAATGAATAAGGAGCTTTGTTGTGAGGTGCAAAATAATTCTCTTGTTTGTGTGTATCGCTGTAATAATTGGAGCTATAGTTGTGAATAATTTTTATTAAAAAGATGATAAATGCATTGCAGTTGGTAAGTATTCAAGAGGTATTATCATAAATCAAAATAACGAACCTATATTTAATGTGAAAATTTATGAAGATTCTATTAAAGGTAAGGAACGCAGTATTTCAAATGCAGAAGGTGAATTTGAAGTGCTGCATGGTGTTTGTGGTGAGATTGTATTACAATTCGTTACTCCAGATGGTGAAATCTATACGAGAAAATATGATAGAAAGTATATACCAGAAGTTATAAAAATAAAATGAAATCGGTCTAAGGAAAAATAGTAGTTATAGCCGAAGTAACTGTATATGTAACAAGAACAAGTACAAGAGGGAATTTATCTTGTATGGGGAGAACCGAATCAATTGTAGAAACTAAAGAGCTTGTTACAAAGCAGGATGGCATTGAAATTGCGGTTCTTATTTTGAATTGGGAAATTCTTAAGAACATCGATATAACCAACAATAATCTTAGTAAGTGCTGTTCATAAAGACCAGGGGCAAAGAGGAGATAGTTATTAAAAAAAGTAAAAAGCGCTTAAGTGTAGTTGGGGATGTGGTGAGTAGTTCAATTTCATACAAAATAGTAAAAACCAAACTAATATTGCAGTTAAATATTGGTTTGGTTTTTTATAAATTTATATCGAGAGATGTAATCTAATGTACTTATCTATATTGCTTTATATAAATGAATTTTCCAAGCGGATGTCTTTGATATAAATATTTTCTCGAGGGATAAATTGTTTTTCACTGCATTTTCAATAGGGATAGCAGAAAATATGTAACGACCACCCATTTTTTTAAAATGATTTATATTTAGCTCTACATTTTTTAAACGTTTTTTCGAATTTTTCTTAAACATATAGTGTTTTCCAAGTTCATCGGTGAAAATATAACAACGACCACCCCATTCGTCAAAATACGTACGAATCGTTTTATTTTTCGCTAGTTCCTTCTCAATTATTTTTCGGAATTCATATTTGTAAGATAGAGGATAAAAGTTGTTGTATGTGTCAAGTGTATAGAACCCATTGTACTGAGCGATAGCTGGATGTAAACCAATATTAGCGATACGGTACTGTTCCAAAGGTAAACCAATATACTCTTTTATTTCCTTAAATTGTTTTTCTGCAAAAAATTCCTTTACTGAAGGTTTATTTTGATAAATAATTTCTTCATTATAAAAGCATAACAAAATAATTTGGGCTATTATAAAACTTGTTGCAGCGTGTCTCCATACTTTCCCTTGTAACCATAAAACTTTTAATCCAAGAGCGAATAGAACATAAATAACTAACGGACGCAAAAAATGATAACGTGCAAAATTAAATGTATCTAAAATGTGAAATCGTTTTGTTAATGGAAGCCAGCCTTTATAAAACCAAAAAGCATACCAAATTGACAAAACTATGTTAAACCAGAACAAAAAAATAAAGACTTTTTCTTGCTTCCATCGTTTTGTAGTAATGATAAAATACAACGCAATAAGTATGGCAGGTAAAATAACAAATGTATGGACTGTCATGACATGGGTATGTCCTAAAAGAAAATTTTTCACTGTAAGTCGGAGAGACCGCCATAACGATAATCTTGCATGAAAATATTCATCTCTACTGTTAGGTGCAATTGATAAAAAGAAGGAAGTTACTAAGCGATATTCTACAATCATGTAAATGAGCGTCATATAAATAATTGAAAAAAGAAAACGAAAGTTCCATTCTTTTTTAACTACTAAGTCAATTAACCAGAGTATCCCTATGCTACTTAAAAAAAAGAAAAAACCTAATACAATACTCGAATATAGAGGGATTAGAGTAAGTACGAAATAGTTCTTCCACAATTTTTCACCTTTTCGAATATTTAAAAATGCCCAAAGTGCAAGAGGCATTCCCAGAGTACTAAGCATTCCTGATGGCCAAAAAGGGGTAAGAGCAAAAGCTAATGAAACTCCTATTGAAATGATCAGCCATTCCTCTCTTGGTAAAAAATGATGTTTTAAAAGTACATACATGCCTATAAAAGCAACCACTCTTGTAATCGTCTGACTTAATACATAAGCAACCATATTTGGGAAAAAAGCATACAACCACACAATACCACTAAACTCCGTGCTAAATGCGTTTCTTGACAATTGATTATTTATCACCTGTGGAATTGTACCATTAATCGGACCTTGTATCTCTCCACTACATGTCAAAACCTTATACCAGGACAAATTGGAATCAAGGTTATCATGAATGCGAATATGCGCATTTTCTCCAAGAATAAATAAAGGAGACAAATAGAGAATGAGTATAATTGTCGCAAAAACAAACAACTTTCTTTCTTTTTGATTTTGGTTTAAAAACATTGGTCGCACCTCAAAGGATTCTCAAAAAGTTTACTTATAAAATTTCCAAAATGGAAGAAATTATCCCTGGTCAATCAAGGTGCTATAAATTTAAGTGGTGGATAGGAGAGGAAAACAACGGATGAGAATGGTATTGTTTTATAATCCTGATTAATTTTATAAAAAAGAAAAGTCTATCCTTATTGTTTAAGTAAGGATCTATATATTACGGAGAAGATTTTTTGTATAAGAAAACAATAAACCTAACAATTTGTATAGCCCCTACTTTTTTAGTTGCAGTTTTTTTGTGGGGAAAGAAATATAACAGTTGTGAATATTGATACTATGCAACAATCCCAAAAAATTAAAAAGGGAGTTAACATTTAAGTGGTTCAAAGGCTAAATTGCAGTCATCATTTAATTTAGATTATGGAAATTTCAAAATAATTATTATTTTTAAAATTAAAGAGCGTTTGTCAAGGCCCCCGGATTAAAACTAATAAGGAAAAAGAATAACACATTATATTTATAAATATATTTATTAGGATTTTATGTATTTGTTGAAAAGTATTATTTTTTACCAATTAATGGTATTGTTAGATTGTAGAATATTCCGCATTAACTGCTCGTAAAAGCTTGGTTGGTTCAACTAATAATCAGAGGGGAAAGGCCCCTTTGGATTATCTTTTCACTTTATATTGTAAATAGGAGGATGATGAAGTTTATGGCAGTACGTATAGTCGATGATTTACAACAATTATCGTTGTTACTTATGTTTTTAAGTACATTTATATTTTACAGATACTTAAAGAAGGTTAAACGAGATAGAAAATTGACTGGTTTTGAATGGACAATGTATTTTGTCACTCAGTTTGCGACATTAATTTGGGCAATGACTTATTTTATTAAACACTTAGCTGAATCGTAATTTCTATTCACTCGATCTATTTTACTGTTATCTAGTAGGGATATAAATATAGTCTGTATCTAAATCAATGACAACATTGCTTAAGATGTCTTCTTGTAATAACTTTGGGATTTTTTCATAATGATACCGTACACAAAATAAGTTTAGAAGATCTTCATTAGATATCTCTTCATTTTTTACATTTAAATACATTATTATTAACTCGTTAAGAGAAAAGTTACGGCCAAAAACATACTTATTTATTCCATATCCATCAAATTCAATTATCATGTTATCACTGTTGGGTGCTAGCCAACGTTATAGCTTAAATTTTAGTTAAATCTATTATACATTGTTTGAAATTTTGTGAGAATATATTTTTATAAAGTGAGAGGATATAAATGGAACAAAATAAATTAGTTTTAGAAGGACCAAAACGGCTTAAGTGGGAAACGCGTGAAATTAAGTTTATACAGGATGATGAAATTATCGTTAAAACAATTGCAGGTGCAATAAGTATCGGAGCAGAGTTACCGCAGTTTAAAGGATCCGATGTTACAGATATGACTCCTATTTATCCAAGCAAAACTGGATATGAAAGTTATGGTGAAGTTGTTCGAGTTGGGAATAAAATAACAAATTTAAATGTAGGTGATAAAGTAGTTTCTTTTTATGGACATGAAACTGTAGGAATAGTTAAGGGGGATAAAGTAATTCGAGTGCCTAGTTATATAAAACCTAAAGTTGCTTTATTATCTATTCTTTCGTGTGATGCTGCTAAAGGAGTATTAAAACTAAATCTGCGACAGGATGAAAAAGTACTTATAACTGGAATGGGAGTTATTGGTTTACTCGCTTGTTATTTTTTAAAATACTTTGTAGGTGTTAAGCATGTAGATGTTGTTGAACCTAATAAAAATAGAAGAGATTCTGCAAAGAATTTTGGTGCGAGAAACATATATGAATCAGAAGAACAAATAATAGAAACATATAATTACGGTTTTGAATGTTCTGCTACAAATATCGAGTTTCATACATTACAAAAAGCACCTTACAGTAATAGTGAAATATGTATACTTTCTGATGGGAATTTAGAGGAACTAACATTAACCGCTGATTTTTATGAGAAAGAACTGCGGATCATTGGTTCAAGTGACGGATATAATTATCAAAAACATGCAGATTGATTTTTTAGTCAAATAGAACAAACACCATGGATAGAAGAGATTTTTCAACATGAAATACAATATACAGAACTCATTCAATGTTTTGAGGAATTAAGTCAAGGAATAATTACCCCTTTAAAAGTATTTGTCTCATATGAATAATGAACAAAATTACCAGGTACTTGTCACATAGCCCACATATGTTTCGACACTAATATGATAACAGAGCGCGGAGTAACATGTACGGGGATTTTTTAATAGGTACAACGGGTTGTGAAAACAGAGAATGGTTTTTGCTCTTTCATTATGTACAAACAGTATATTATCTTTCTCAATGTACATATTAAGTAAAATGTTTAATATCAAACATAAAAAGGGGGGATAATATGAATGAAAATAAGAAAAATGAAGAATTGATTAAATTTAAAAAACAATGGTTTAATGAAGATAATCAACCAGTAGCTGGTATAGAGTTAGCTTTACCACCGGATATAGGCAGCATGTTAGACTCGAAATCAGTTGATGATGAAAGTGAAAAAATTAATAATGAATAAGTTTAATCTATACGCATCCATTCGGGTGCTTTTTATTTTTTGAAAATAGAAGATGGATCATCAAATCCTTATTGAAAAAAGATTGAGCTAAATAGATCTATTTTCAGTATATATAAGTTTTGATTTTCACAAAAAAGTTTAATTAAAATTCATTTAGAATGATAAAGGGTTAATAAAAAAGAGTGGCTTTTACACCAATCTTTATATTAGATATATGCTTATTATTATGCTATATTCAATGGAGCTACGATGACTAAGGTAAGTGGTATAAATAGAAGAAAAACTATATAGCAACAACACTATATAACAACAGCACAAAAAACTTGTCTTTAATTTGATACTAAAATGGATTGAAAATAAGGAGATAGAAATATAATGGAATTTTGGGAATCAAGCTTTATTGAGAAACAAACGATGTGGGGATTTGAACCTACAGAATCTGCAATTTTGACAAAGGATTTTTTTATAGAAAAGAACGTTAAGGACATATTAGTTCCAGGTATTGGATATGGAAGAAACGCAAAGGTGTTTATCGATAATGATATAAATGTAACAGGTATTGAAATTTCAAAAACAGCTATTGATTTAGCGAAACAAAACGGATTAGAAGATATTAGTATATATCACAGCTCGGTAAACGAAATGCCTTTTGATAATAAATCTTATGATGGGATATTTAGTCATGCTCTTCTTCATTTGTTGAATGAGCAGGAAAGAGAGAAATTTATTAAAGATTGTTATAATCAGTTAATACCAGGCGGGTATATGGTTTTTACAACAGTTTCTAAAAAAGCTCCAATGTACGGAAAAGGAAAACAGTTGGAGCAAGACTATTATGAGATAATGGAAGGCGTAAAAATGTTCTTCTATGATTCTGAATCTATAAAACAAGGTTTTGAAAAATATGGATTAGTACAAGTTTCGGAAATTGATGAACCAAATAAAAACATGGCAAATAAACCTTCAATTAATTTCTTAATGATAAAATGTATGAAAGAACTATAACTAAAAGTTATTAAAAATTATTAAAGATGTTTATATATTGATTATGCACAAATAAAAAGGACAAGCATATAATATAAATACCTTTTAACTTTAAGTAACCTTAACTTTCGTTAATAGGGTATCTCAAAATCCCCAAAAAGAGCACTTGCGGAAACAAGTGCTCTTTTATTTTTTGTTTATGTAAGATGATTAAATTTTGTTCGACTGAAATGTAATTTTAAACCACTATTTTGTATAAAGTGGTAAAATGAATGAGGGGAATGTGTAAGGAGGCGGGGAGTTTGAAATTAAAAGAGCTGGCGAATTTGTTATTGATTAAAGAAACTATTGGCGATATGAATGTAGAAATTACGGGATTAGAAATGGATTCTAGAAAGATAACTAATGGAAATCTATTTATATGTGTATCAGGTATCGATGGTTTTCTTGAAGATCGACATCAATTTGTTGAAGATGCAGTGAAAAATGGCGCTGTGGCGCTAATTGTAGAAAGAGATGTAAATATTGAAATACCTAAAATAATTGTTAAAGATGCAAGGTACGCTATGGCAGTTATTGCTTCACACTTCTATAGTTATCCATCTAATAAAATGAATCTAATTGGAATTACAGGAACAAATGGCAAAACGACTACTTCTTATTTACTTGAAAAGATTTTAACAGACTATGGATTTCAAACAGGGCTTATGGGGAATAACGGAGTCAAAGTCGGTTCGAAATGGTATCCTACTGATATTAATACGCAAGAACCACCGACACTTCAGCGGAATTTGAAAATGATGAAAGATCAAAATGTAAATTGTTGTGTTATGGAAGTTACATCACAAGGTTTACATATGGAGAGAGTTAAAGGGTGTAACTTTAAAATAGCTGTTTTCACAAATTTAACACAAGATCATTTGGATTATCATGGAACATTTGATGAATATAAACATGTGAAAGGTCTGCTTTTTTCAAGACTAGGAAATGATTTTTCTACTACGAATAAAAAAATTGCTATTTTGAATGCAGACGATCCATCGGTAGAATACTTTAAAAACATTACTTCAGCTGAGGTTATTACTTATGGGGTACATAATGGAGCGAATGTTCAAGCGAAGAGCATAACTTTAAGCTCAAAAGGAATTCGATTTTTAGTTTCATCCTTTAATGGAGAAATAGAAGTTAACCTAAATCTAGTAGGACGTTTTAATGTATATAATGCATTAGCAGCAATAACTGCTGCATTGGCTGAAGGTATTCCGCTTAAAAACATTAGTGAAAGCTTATCTAACTTAAAGAGCATTGAAGGTAGAATGGAAATCATAGACGAAAATCAAGATTACCTTGTAATAGTGGACTATGCTCATACACCGGATGCGTTAGAAAATGTTCTTTCTACAATTAGCGAGTTTTCAAAAGGGAAAATTATTACTGTTTTCGGTTGCGGTGGAAATAGGGATGTAAAAAAACGATCTATAATGGGTGAAATTGCTGGCAGTTATAGCGATTTTGTTTTTATTACTTCTGACAATCCCCGTTCGGAAGATCCGCAGGCAATAATGAAAGATATTGAAATAGGATTTTTACAGAATAATAATTTGAATTATAAAGTAGAAGTAGATCGTGAACTAGCTATAAAACGCGCAATAAAAATGGCGTCTTCTAATGATATTGTTTTAATTGCGGGTAAGGGACATGAAACGTATCAAATTTTAAAAGATACAACAATTCATTTTGATGATAAAGAAAAAGCTCGACAAGCAATTATAAATAATAGATAGCTTATCTTTTAGAAAAGATGGGATCAGATAAAGTTGTGAATGGAGTGTTATTGAATGCAAACAAGAAAAGCTTATTTATATGTATTTGATACGGTGTCCGATTGGGAATACGGATATTTAATTGCCGAACTAAATACAGGAAGATATTTTAAAAAGGGAGTAGCACCTTTTAAAGTAGTTACAGTAGGAATAAATAAAGAAATGGTTATATCAATGGGCGGATTGAACGTAAAACCAGATATTTCTTTAGATGAATGTGCATTTGAGAGTAACGATCTATTAATTTTACCTGGAGGGAACACTTGGGGTGAAGATATACATAAACCCATTTTGCAAAAAGTTGATGAGGCTTTAAAGGTTGGTGTAATTGTGGCCGCAATTTGTGGTGCAACAGTAGGCCTTGCAAATTACGGATATTTAGATTCTAGAAAGCATACAAGTAATAGTTTAGATTATATGAAAAGGGTTTGTCCTACTTATAAAGGAGAAAATTTATATGACATGGGACCTGTAGCGTCTAGTGAAAATCTTATTACTGCCTCTGGAGTAGCTCCTTTGGAATTTGCGATGGAAGTACTGAAAAAATTAGATGTATTTGCACCGGATACACTCCATGCATGGTATGAATTAAATAAGACACATGAACCTGAACATTTTTTCCAATTAATGAATTCATTAAATAGTTAAGTAGCTTTGTATGAACACTAATAAAAACCATGCTTCTTATGATATTGAAGCATGGTTTTTATATTTTGTTTAATATATATATTAAGTTGCAAATCTTGTACAATAAAAATGAATCTAAGGGAAAGAGTCACATCTTTATAATACGATTATTTCTGAACGACAAACGTAATAGCATTTGTTTTTAATTGAATGTGTCTTTCGT
Organism: Bacillus basilensis; assembly: GCF_050630465.1. NCBI lineage: Bacteria > Bacillati > Bacillota > Bacilli > Caryophanales > Bacillaceae > Bacillus > Bacillus basilensis. Next base: position 352,471 of record NZ_JBNTQO010000001.1, read on the forward strand.
TTCGGACTATATCATAAGCTAATTCTTTTATTTCAACTTTTATTTTTTGCCATTCCTTATAAATACTTTTTAATAAATCTATCATATCATCAGTAGGAAGGTTAATTTCAATTAAAGCATCTAATTCTTCAGTCGTATGTAAGTCAATTTCTTGTATGTTTGAGTTAATAATTAAACAATTGATACCACCGGTTTTTGTACCTTTTTTCATAGAATGGAGCACGCATGTTAAATCTTCTATTGATTTAACATGCTCTAAACTTGATACTGCAACTATATAATCATAAGTATTAGGTTGGATGTAGTAGTTTTCAATTGCTGCTTGTTCTGTTTTAATATTATTAATTAAACCATATTTTTTACTATAAGTTTGTAATTTTGTTAAAGCAGAATCAAGTAAATCGACACATGTAACAGTGCCGCTAGTATTTTGTATCTTTTGTGCAATTGGGATGCTATTTCTTCCAACGCCAGAGCCGAGGTCAAGTATTTGCAAGTTGTTTTGTCCTTCAAAGTGATCCATTAAGTCCATAACTGTATTAACCGGTTTGTAAAGCCAAGAACCAGTTTCAAATAGTTTATATTGTTCATAGCAAAGGTCATGATATTTCTTTTCTTCTTGTCTTATGTAATTAATACGATTCATACTGTTTCAACCCCAATACTTTCATTGTAACTGGATCCTTCAGTTAAACTTTCGTTAGCATCAATCACTAATTTTAAATTGTTGAAAAAGATGTACACCTCACTTTCAATGCTATTTACATAATTCGATAATAATTTAGATAAACCTTTTATTAATAATATACGGATATGGGAAAGAAGCCTTCTCAAGTAACTTGATAAAAGGTTATAAATCCGAGGAGGAAAATGCATATGATGTTTTATGAAATTGTTTGCTTTTCTTGTAAAAATATATTTCGCGTTTATGAAGGTAGTGAAAAATATAAGCGATTTAAAGAGAAACCAAAAGGGGCATATTGTTGTGATGAGTGTAGCCACAAAATTCAATTAGAAGCGATAAAGAATTTTTTTAGGTAATTATATGATTTTAATTTAGAAAAGCGTATCGAAAAATCCATCACATTATTAGATTTCTAAAACACAGTTAAAAGCAACGCAAGTACCCAAAGTTCTAAGCACTTGCGTTGAAAATTTTACTACCGTGAATACAATTTCGGGCATTCATCGCCAGTAGGTTCATAAAAACAATGGCTTTTAAACTGTCCTACAAACGGCTGATTATACCATTCAGGTGGGCAAGCCCCAACTGGACGGAAATACCAAAGAGCCCATCGTGCAGGCCAGCGCCATTCTCCTTGTAAAACTTTTCTTGCGATTTCTTTTTCTGATTCTCGAGCGCGCTGATAAAAACATCCGTATTGCACGGCTTCGAATCCACCGGGGCTTTGATATACTGCATCACGTACAGACCGAATTTGTTTAAAATCTAAGCAATCACAAAATACACGGTTTACGACAACGCAACCAACCAGTTGTTCACCTTGTCGACCTTCTCCTTCAGCTTCAGCACGAATTAAACGAGCTAGTAAATCGACATCGCTTTCGTTATATGGAATAAGGGGCATAGTGATACCACCTTTCTTTACCTGTTATAGTAAGGAGTGTATGTATTAAAATAAGCTAGGTGCTTTTCTATATGTAAATTCATTGATTTTTAAAAGGAGCTTTTATGAAAAAAGCTAATTAATAATTGTAGACCAATATAAAAGGGGAGAGATAAAATGTATCGAATTCATAAAGATCATATTATTTACGCAATGTCGCCGGAAAATAAGCCGTGTATGGAAGTAGAAATTGGGAGTCGTCTTGTATTTGAAACATTTGATTGCTTTGAAAATCAAATTGATTCTGAAGATGTTGCGTTTCAAGAGTTAGATTGGAATCGAATTAATCCAGCGACTGGACCTGTATATATTAAAGGTGCAGAACCTGGTGATATATTAGTTGTAACGATTGAAAAGATTCAAATTGCAGAGCAAGGTGTTTTAACTACAGGTGCGAATCTTGGTGTAATGGGTGGAGAGCTACATGAAAATACAGTGAAAATCGTCCCAATACATAATGAACATGTTTTGTTTTCAAATGAACTGCAAATACCGATTAATCCAATGATCGGTGTAATTGGTACTGCGCCGAAAGAAGAGAGCATTTCATGTGGCACACCGCATGATCACGGCGGGAATATGGATTGTAAAGAGATAAAAGAAGGGGCAACTTTACTATTACCTGTAAATGTTCCCGGTGCTCTATTAGCATTAGGAGATTTACACGCAGCGATGGGTGATGGTGAAATTGGTGTTAGCGGGGTAGAGGTTGCGGGTGAGGTAACTGTAACAGTACAGACTATAAAAGGAAAGAAATGGCCTTTACCAATGGTTATTCAAAAAGAAAAAATAATGGCGATTGCTTCAGAGAAATTGTTAGATGATGCAGCGAATCGAGCTGTACGTAATATGGTAACATTTTTACATGAAGAATTTGAAATGCCTAAAGCTGATGCAACTCTTTTATTATCAGCAGCAGGAGATTTAAAAGTTTGTCAGGTTGTTGATCCGTTGAAAACAGCACGGATGGAAGTAGGTATGGGATATGTGGAGAAGCTAGGTTTTAATTGGAGTAAATTTAATATTAAATAAGAATAATAGAAGAAGGATGCTGTTGTATAAAAGTATCCTTTTTTCATTTACGGATTTTGTGAAAAGAGGTAGTATTTATTTTGTATAAGTATATTTGAGATTGTGGATTAAAAAGGAGTTCAATAATGGTCAAAATTATGATTGTAGAAGACGATATGAAAATTGCAGAACTATTATCAACACATGTTGCAAAATACGGGTATCAAGGAATTATTGTATCGGATTTTCAAAATGTATTAGACATTTTTTTAGAAGAACAACCAGAGCTAGTTTTATTAGATATTAATTTGCCGAGTTTTGATGGATACTATTGGTGTCGTCAAATTCGTGGGGTTTCTACATGTCCGATATTATTTATTTCAGCCCGTGAAGGCACGATGGATCAAGTTATGGCGCTAGAAAACGGTGGTGATGATTTTATTTCAAAGCCTTTTCATTATGAAGTGGTAATGGCTAAAATTCGAAGTCATTTAAGACGTGCTTACGGAGATTATGCACCGAAAGTAGAAGAACGGATGGTTGAGCAACAAGGACTATGTTTATATCCCGAAAGGCTTGTATTGAGGCTTAAGAATCAAGAGATTGATATAACGAGAAACGAAGCTATTTTATTAGAAACGTTAATGAAAAATTATCCGCGCATTGTGAGTAGAGAGGTGTTATTAAATAAATTATGGGATAGCGAATCCTATGTTGATGATAATACATTAAGTGTAAATACAACACGTGTGCGAAAAAAGTTAAAAACGTTACAGATTAAGGATGCGATTGAAACGATTCGTAGTGTTGGTTATAGACTACATATTACTTGGGATACTGGTATGGAAAAATGATAAGATTGTTTATTCGTGATCATATACCTCTTATTTGTTTTACAGCAATCCAACTACTATCCATATTTCTCGTATATTGGTTTGATGGGCATAAGCATATCGCGACGGCATTGTATGCAATGTTTTTAGGTGCCTTTTTTATGGTAGGCTATTTAGTATTTCGTTACTTTACTCATCGCACTTTCTATGAACGATTAGCAAACCCGATGCAATCTTTAGATGAATCTGTTCAAAAATCTGATTTTGCAGCTGTGTCGACTGCTCTTCAAGAACTACTTGAGATGCAATATCGCCATTATCAAAATCAGCTTCAGATGCAAGAGAGAAAAAATAATGATCATTTAACCTTTATGAATCAGTGGATTCATCAAATGAAAACACCTGTATCTGTAATAGAATTAATCACACAAGATGAAGTCGATCCTCGTTTTGAAAGTATAAATGAGGAAACAGATAGGCTGAAAAAGGGGTTAGAGATGGCTCTGCATGTCGCACGTTTAGAAGCATTTACACAAGATTTTTATGTGGAAAGAGTGCAACTACATAAAATAGTAAATGATTCCGTACATGAACATAAACGATTCTTTATCCGGAACTTTGTATATCCTGAGCTTAAAATTGAGAAGGATATTACAGTAGAAAGTGATGCGAAATGGTTACAATTTTTAATTGGACAACTACTATCAAATGCAATTAAATATTCATCAGGTAATAGAGAGAAGATTAAAGTGAAAGCTTGTAAGGAAGGTAATACAGTTATACTTGAAATTGCCGATAATGGCGTAGGGATACCGAAGCAAGATTTACCAAGAGTGTTTAAACCTTTCTTTACAGGAGAAAACGGTAGAGATTTTAAAGAATCAACTGGAATGGGGCTATATCTTGTATATGAAATTACGAAACAATTAGGTCACAGTGTAGAAATCCATTCAGAAGTTGGTAAAGGTACCGTTGTACGAATTAAATTTTTAAATGTGTAAAAATGATTCAGGCTAAAGAACTTGAAATATAAGTTTTTTAGCCTTATTTTATAGTCATTATTTGCAATGGTAAAAAGTCATATTGGTATATATAATAACACACTAATAAATACAGCTGTTAAATTAGAAGGGTTTAATAATAGGCTGATAAATAAATAGTTTTTGTAAGAAAAAAGCCACCCCCTTTGAAAGTGGTAGCTTTATGTATCCATCCTATGATTGAGCGTATTAACATTGATCAGTATAATGTTCGAATTCGCGGTATGTTTTGTGGATTATAAAAGAATTAATCTTTTATTTTTTTCATGATTCAGTATTGTAATTAAGTAAACAAACTTAATACTTTATATCCAATTAAACCTAAAATAATGATCGGAATCACCATTAAAAAAGAAGAAATTCGATTAGCATTAGAGCGCTCTAATACAAGAATCAAAATAATCCCGACTATGACTTCGGTATATCCAACAGGTAACATGTGACTATAGTCTTCAAAATTTAAAAGAATGTGAAGTCCATCCGTTACAAAAACTCCACTAATAAGCGCACTTCCGAATTTATGAAGTGGATTTGTAGTATCTTTCCATAGAAAACCTGCAATTCCAAAGATAGTTCCTCCTATACATGCACATACAATCCATACAGATATAAAATAAATAGAGTGAGCTACATTTTTAATAACTATTGCATAACCATAGTAGCCTAATACCATACCGAGTAGTGCGAGGATACCAGAAAGTATAGCTGTACGCTTAGAATAACTAAAGCTAGCCACAAAAAAGGATGGAACTAACCAAACGCTTCCTAGATTAGCTAATGAATGCCAATGTCCTGGAAGTATACCTTGCCCCAATTTAGTTAGTATACCAACAATTATCCCTACTATAATCGGGATGAGAAAAATCCTTAAAAACATATTTAACCTTGTGATTTTTAATGTCCTGTCCATAAAATCAATCCTTACATTTATATTTTCTGCAAACATATAATAGCTTATTATAGGGGTATAATCAATAAAAATTTATCGAAAAACAATAAGTGGTTATTGGATAACGAATAACATTTTGTTTTTATAATTAGGTGAATAAAATATCAAGAACTCGTTACTCAACCAAATGGTAAATCAAATAATATATGCAAGTAATGAAATTGCCCAAAACATGTAATTCAACATAGTATAAATCACTCGTATTTTTATGAATTGATTTATGATAAAAAAGAAACGAAAAGGGATTGATATAGTTTCCTCTTGTTTTTATTTACAATTTATTAGAAGGAGGGCTTTTTTACTAGTTGTGAATGTTAGGGGGATTGTAATGGATATTCGAAAAATGAAATATTTCATAACAGTGGCAGAAGAATTAAACTTTAGTCGTGCGGCAGAACGTCTTATGATGGCACAACCGCCTTTAAGTCAAGAAATTCGAAAGTTGGAAGAAGAATTAGGTGTTCAGCTTCTTCATAGGACAAAAAGGGTGGTTGAACTTACCGGTGCGGGGAAAATCTTTTTAGAAGGTGCTCGGCAAACGTTACTTCAAGTAGATAGAACCATTAAAGAAACACAGCTCGCGGATGAAGGGAAGATCGGGCATTTAATCATTGGTTTTGTCGACTCTACAGAAACAGTTATAGACATATTAAAAACATTTCGAGAACGATTTCCTAAAATACAGCTTATATTACGCGAGATGACAACAGACCAGCAAATAAAAGCGCTCTATGAAAAACAAATTCACATTGGATTTATTCGTTCTATGCAAAATAATGAAATATTATCTTCCGAAGTTTGTTCTGAGGAGCGCTTAAAATTGGTTTTACATCATGATCATCCGTTAGTTTCGTTACCTAATATTTCAATTAAAGCACTAGTGGATGAACCATTTGTTTTATTTCCTCGCCATTTCGGTACAAATTTTTATGATTTAATTATTAGTTACTTTTGGGAACATGGAGTAAGTCTAAATATTGTTCAAGAGGCGATTCAAATGCAAACGATTGTGAATTTAGTTGCAGCAGGTATGGGGATTTCTGTCGTTCCGTCATCTGTGGAAAGTTATAAAAAATCGGGAGTTATATATAAAGAAATTCAAGAGAACACACCAATAATAAATTTATATGCCGGATGGAGGCAAGATGAAAAGTCTGTCGTGTTAGAGAACTTCTTAGCAGTTGTTAGAGAGGTTTATTCGACTTCACAATGTGAACTTAAAAGATAAAAGCCCATCTTCATAGGATGGGCAGTGGGGAATTTGGAAAGGGAAGCTTCATAGTATATAGGTAGAACTTACTCATGTTTCAACCTGTTTTGCTAGGATCATACTCAGCGAAACCTTTTAGTACACTATCAATCTTATCCATAATTTCAGGTTGTAATGTAACATTAGAAGCAATTACGTTTTCTCTTATTTGTTCCGGATTTGAAGCGCCAATAATTGCAGATGAAACAGCTGGATTTTGTAATACCCAAGCAACTGCGAGTTGAGATAGGGTAAGGTTAATTTCTTGCGCGATAGGTTTAATTTCCTGGATAGCGGTAAGCACATCATCACTCATCCAACGTTGCACGAGTTTGTCAAAAAACGGTTTTCCAGCATCTGAGTTAGCACGAGATTGATTCGGTAATGGTTTACCAGGTTGATATTTTCCTGTGAGAATACCTTGTGCGAGTGGGGACCATACGATTTGGCCAAGTCCCTCACGTTGACATGTTGGAATCACATCAGTTTCAATAACTCGCCATAACATCGAATATTGAGGTTGGCTAGCAATAAGAGGGATTTTCAATTCTCGTGCAAGTGTTGCTCCGCGGGTGATTTGTTCCGATGTCCATTCACTTACACCTAAATAAAGGACTTTACCTTGTCTTACAAGATCTGAGAAAGCTAACATTGTTTCTTCAAGAGGAGTTGTTGTATCGAATCGGTGTGCATAATAGACATCAATGTAGTCTGTATGTAGTCGTTGTAACGATGCATTACAATTTTCTATAATATGTTTTCGTGATAAACCTCGATCGTTTTTTCCAGGTCCGGTCGGATGGCATACTTTTGTACAAAGTTCTATACTCTCTCGGCGTATGCCCTTCAAAGATCGGCCGAGTACTTCTTCGGCTATCGTGTCTGAATAAACATCAGCAGTATCGAACGTTGTAATTCCGACATCTAGTGCGGCTTTTACACAATCATTTGCAGTATCTTCATTTACTTTTCCACCATGGTTTATCCAGTTCCCATATGCAATCTTGCTTACTGTTAATCCACTGTGTCCTAGTTTGCTAAATTCCATTGTAGAATCCCTCCTAAAAAATGATAACTTTATTATAAGAACTGAAATGTAGTATGTATAATATATAATTAATCATAAATTTATATAAAAATTATATAAGAGAGGGTGCTTATAATTTTATTACTAGGGAAATCTAAAGGAAGTAGTACAACAAATGTAATTTATGATTGTTTAATATGAAGTTAAGAAATGATAAATAGACCTATAAGAAAGTGATCTTTTTAGCAACACAAATAATTGCATTTACTCATACAGTACTATCATGGTACAATATGGTTATTAATGACGGAAAGGAATGATGGGTGGACGATGATTAACTAATCTTATTTTTAAATGTTGAAATGAAATAAATTTCAATTTATAAAAAATAGGATTAGTCTGCCCAATTCCAAACAACGGTTTTGCTATTTGATTTGCGTAATAGCTTATTTGGGTATAAATAATGTAATGACTAATCCTGCCAAATTTATTTGGGAGGATTTTTTTATTCTCCCTTAACGAAAGGGATCGGTATTATGAAAGAAATTTTAAAATTAAATGATGTTTATGTTGAAATAAAGGAAAATACTTTGTTAGAGAAAATGAATGTGACAGTAAAACAAGGGGATGTTATCGGATTAATCGGTAAAAATGGTGCTGGTAAATCAACGTTACTTCAATTAATAAATGGTAAAATTGAGCCATCAAAAGGCATTGTTGAATGGCAGCAAATGAATATGACAACCGCATATGTAGAACAAGAAATAGAATCTTTTATTAGTAACGATGTGATTGCAAAAGAAGCAGAACTTCTTGCGAAATGGGGCGTGCCAACGAACGATTTTCATACTTTAAGTGGTGGTGAAAAACTGAAAGTTCGGTTAGCAAAAGGATTTTCCGAAAATCCTAATGTCTTAATATTAGACGAACCGACAAACCATTTAGATGAGATGAGTACAGAATTTCTCATTAAGCAAATAAAAAATATGAAAGGTACAGTTATCGTCGTATCGCATGATCGATATTTTTTAGATGTTGTTGCAACTAGAATATGGTCAATTGAGCATAAGAAATTAATTGACCATAGCGGTAATTATACGAGTTATATGAAAGCACGTGAGCATAAAAGAATGACGCAGCAGCGTGAATATGAAAAACAACAAAAAAAGATAGAACAAGTAGAAACTCATATAAAAGAATTAAGTTCATGGTCACAAAAGGCACATGCGCAGTCTACAAAACAAGAAGGGGTTAAAGAATTTTATCGCGTAAAAGCGAAACGCATGGATGCACAAGTGAAGTCAAAACGAAAACGTCTTGAAAAAGAGCTAAAGAAAACGAAGGTAGAACGTGTGAAAGAGGAATATTCAGTTGAATTCTCTATTCAAGCGAGTAAAAAAGTAGGAAAACGCTTTTTAGAAGTAAAGCAATTAAAAAAAGAATTTCATGGAAAAACATTATTTGAAAACGTTAATTTTACAATTCAACATGGTGAGAAGGTTGCGATTGTTGGACCAAATGGTAGCGGGAAAACAACATTACTGAAGATGATTATGGGGGCGGAAACTGCTGAAGGAGAAGTATGGATTTCACCATCAGCAAACATCGGTTATTTAACACAAGAAGTATTTGATTTACCGCTGGAAAAAACACCAGAAGATTTATTTTTCAAAGAGACGTTTGAAGAAAGAGGAAAAGTCCAAAATTTAATGAAACATTTAGGATTCCAAGCCTCTCAGTGGAAAGAGCCGATTGAACATATGAGTATGGGGGAACGAGTGAAGTGTAAGTTAATGTCTTATATTTTAGATGAAAAAGATGTACTCATTTTGGATGAGCCGACGAATCATCTTGATCTGCCTTCACGTGAACAACTTGAAAATACATTAGCTGAGTATAACGGAACACTCGTTATCGTTTCTCACGATCGATATTTTCTGGAGAAAATAACTAATACAAAACTTGTGTTTTTAAATAAAACGATACAAAAGCAGCTCGAAGAACCTACGAAAACAAGAGATGAAATTGAAGAGCTACGTTTAACGTTAGAAACAGAGAGACAAGAAGTATTAGGTAAATTAAGCTTTTTAACTTCTAAAGACAAAGAATATAAAGAACTGGATGAACGGTTTATGGAACTTACGAAGCAGATTAAGGCGCTTTAACGTAAGTAAGGGGGATTAACATGGGAGAAGAGAGTTTGACTAATTTATTTAGAATAGATTGTGGACATATATACCTGCAAGAGTTTACGGTGAAAGATGCAGAGAGTATTTATAAAATAGCAAATCAACCGGAGATAGCAAAGTTTTTACCGGACTGGAAATCAACGAAAGAACAAAGGGTTGATTGGGTTGCAAATTATGAAATACAAGAAAATAAAGCGTTTCTTAATGCAGTGAGAACTACAACTAACATAGATGATCACATATTAAGACTAGGAATATTTAAGAAAACCACAAATGAATTTATTGGATGGTGCTGCACAGGCATGAAAGATGAACTCCCTGCACCGAACAGAGAAATTATGTATGCTATTTCAAGTGAGTATCAAAATAATGGTTATGCTACTAAAGCGACTAAAGGACTGATTGACTATTTGTTTGAAAAAACAAATGTAGATGTTCTTAACGCAATTGCTTTAATTAACAATATAGCATCAAATAAAGTTATTGAAAAATGCGGGTTTATTTATTTGAGTGAACAGGAGATAGAAAATCAACTATATAATCATTATCAATTAAGTAAATCCGAATGGATAAAAAATATTGCTCTGTAAAAGAAATTAAAACGAAATCATAAAAAAGCTTAGAGCTAAAACTCTAAGCTTTTTTACATTCAAATGTATCAGTTAAGCATATTAAAGAGTAGCTTCTGGATAAAGTTGCTTTTTACCAAAAACAGATGCATCAAGTTGTACGTGCGAGAATCATTATATAAGCATCATATCTAAAAAGGTATTTGGAAAATTTTGTAGAATTTGTGTACCTATGAAAACAATAAATTCTTACTCAAATCATCTTACAAATGAATGACTTTAGGCTTTAGTAGAAGAATGTATGGCAAAAGTACAGGCGAGCAAAGATTTGAATTTAAAATTAACGGTTGAGTGTTTGTGGATTACATGTTTTTAAATATGAAATTATTTAAATGAGGGAGGGGAATGTTTATTATAATTTGGTTTCGTCACTTACCACAGATAAGTATGGATTTGTCAGAATGGACTCCTTTTATACAAAATAATTGGCATCGAAAACATTATATGAAGTTTGTATATGTACTTCAAATCATTATTTTTCTAGTACCGTATTATTTTGGAGCAAGTTTTACCCATATTAATATATTCTATCTCATCATCATAGGTATTTTTGTCTTCATCATTCATGAATGTTTACACGTTATTGTTATAAATAAAAAGAGTGATATTAGCTTAACGTGTAGTGGAATATTTTTTTGGCTAAACACAAATGCAATCCTATCCAAAACTAGATTTTGGGTCTTTATGAGCTTGCCTACTATTGTATTATCAGTTGTTCCTTCCATTTTATCGTTCTACGTAACAGGAAATATTAAATCAATCTTATTATTTGTATGTTGGATAAACGCAATAATTTCCTCTTCAGATATATACAATTCATTTTTAATTGCGATTAAACCGAAGAACTCAATTTTTTGTCGAGGTTACTATAAAGTGAAAGAGAATTAAAAGGGTAACTCAAAAACATTTCAACTAAAGGGATTAGTTAAAAATATAACTTTTTTCATTTATATAATAAAGAATTGATATACATTGTATTTCCTGACACTATACAATTATTATAAGATAGTTATGGGTTAATTTTAGTTTAAAAACAGCTATATTGTCAGTTTTTTTAGAAATCTTACAAGCGTGTAAGATAAATGAAAGATGAATCAATATGAGCTATAAGACAATTCATTTACACTCTACTATGAGAAGTGCAAATGAAAGGGGAATATACATGGGAATTTTACATGCAAAAAATATTAGTAAAGTATATAAAGGGAAAGTACCTTATAAAGCATTAGTAGATATTGATTTATCCATTCAAGAAGGCGAATTTGTAGGGATTATGGGGCCATCGGGTAGTGGGAAAACAACGTTATTGAATATGGTATCTACAATTGATTCTCCATCATCGGGAGAAATTTTAATTAATGGCACAAATCCTTTTCGATTATCATCAGAAGAATTAGCGTTATTCCGCAGAAAACAATTAGGATTTGTTTTTCAATCATTTAATCTTCTTAGTACACTTACTGTAAAAGAAAACATCGTATTACCGATGACTTTAGATGGTGTGTCTGTACAAGAAATGAACAAACGAGTGGAAGAAATTGCAGAGAAATTAAATATTACAGATATATTGAGTAAAAGAACGTTTGAAATATCAGGGGGGCAAGCTCAAAGAACGGCAATCGCACGTGCGATTGTCCATAAGCCACAATTATTACTTGCTGACGAACCAACAGGGAATTTAGACTCTAAATCTTCAAATGATGTAATGGAGATGCTTGATACTCTAAATAAAGAAGAAAAAGCGACGATGATGTTAGTTACACATGATCCGTATGCAGCGAGTTTTTGCAACAGGGTTATATTTATTAAAGATGGTCAACTATATAATGAAATCTATTGCGGCGAAAGCAGGCAAGCGTTTTATCAAAAGATTATGGATGTCCTTTCTTTGTTAGGAGGGAAAAGCCATGACTTTTCGTCAGTTCGCATTTAATAATATTTTTCGTAATAAGCGTACATATGCAGGTCATTTTTTAAGTAGTACATTTTCTATTATGATTTTCTTTACGTATGCTCTTTTATTATTTCATCCTGATTTACAAGGAGAATTAAAATCAACAAGTGCAACAATAAGCGCGTATGGTACTATGGGATTTACACTTTCGCAAGGTTTGATTTTTGTATTTTCATTTTTCTTTATTCTATATTCAGTTAGTTCATTTTTAAAAACTCGTAAGAAAGAATTTGGCATATTAATGATGCAAGGTATGTCAATGAAACAGTTTAAGAAATTATTATTAATTGAAAATATGTTGATTGGATTTGGTTCAATTTGTATAGGGATTTTCATCGGACTCATATTTTCTAAACTAGTCTTATTGATAAGCGCAAGTGTATTAATGATTAATAATGGTTTACCTTTTTATACACCAGTGAAGGCTGTATTATTAACAGTTATCACTTTTCTTTTCTTATTTTTAATTGTTTCACTATTTACATTTAAAATGGTAAAAATAACGGAACTTGTGGAACTTATTCGAGCAGAGGAAAAGCCAAAACCTGAACTGAAATCTTCAATTTTATTATCGCTACTTTCTTTAAGTAGTATAGGATATGGATATTTCTCAGTATTTCGCTTCATTTCAAGTTCTAGTTTTACTACGCTTGGAATGGGTGTCCTGCTAGTAATTATAGGAACGTACTTTTTATATACACAGTGTAGCGTTTATATATTACATCTTGCTAAAAGGAGAGAATCTTTCTTTTTAAAGAGAACAAATATATTAACGTTTTCTGAATTAATTTACCGTATGAAAGATAATGCAACGATGTTTTTTATAGTTTCTATTGTTTCAGCAGTTGCATTTACAGCGATTGGTACAACAGCTGCAATTGGAAGTAAAGATTTGGTAAGGATGACAAATCCGTATACATTTTTATATGGGGATTTTGAAAACGAAAAAGCATTAAATAAAAATCTTTCTATTATAAAAAAACAACTTTCTGATGCTAACATTCCATATCGAATGGCTTCAGCTTCATATATATACACAGAAAGTAATGTAATTGTAATGAAGTTAAGTGAATATAACGATCTTGCTAAAGCACTTGGGTATCAACAAGAAACGATTGAAAAAGAGGATGAAATTTTATTAATTCCTGGAGTCGTATCACAAAAACAAGAATTTAAAAATGGCGAGTATAAAAAAAGTATAGAAGTCATTCAAGGTGAATGGACAAAGACATTTCAAGTGAAAAAGGCTGTAGAAAATTTAGTTTTACCACATGATACGAGAAATATATATATCGCTGTTCAAGATCATGTATATGATGAAATACCTATTATTAGTGATCCAGATAATCTTGATATTCCATATCGTACTTACGGATTTGTTGTAGACGATTGGATAAAAACGAAGAGAATTTCAAACGAATTAATTAGTACATTTGCGGAAGAAGAAGGTAGTTTTCAGTTTCGAGCTTTAACTATAGATTTGTTAAGTGCAAAACAAACGAATGGATTATTACTTATGGCAAGTGTTTTAGTCGGAATCGTCTTCTTTACATTTGCTGCTAGTTTTATTTATTTCCGATTATATACGGATTTGAATCGTGATCAACAGCAATATAAAATGATTTCGAAAATGGGATTAAGTAAACGAGAGCTAAAGAAAGTTGTAACGAGACAGTTATTATTAATGTTCTTCTTACCGATTATCATTGCAGTGATACATACTGTAGTTGCTTATATGGCATTACAACAATTAGTCGATTTTTCTATTATGAATAGCTCTATCATAATTTTAATTTCATTTATTTGTATACAAGTTTTATATTTCTTTATAACCCGTTGGCGTTACTTGCAAAAGCTTTATAAGGTTATGGAGCAATAGAGTTTATTAGCTTGTAAGACTATATGAAAGTATGTAAAAAAATCAACTGTATGATGAAAGGAAACGCGATGAAAAGAACTTTAACTATTTTTATGTTAACGATACTACTAATAATAAGTTTTAGTGCATGTTCTAAAAAGGAGAATCTATTTCCTGCAAACGGTATATTAATCATTGGAGATGAAAATAAAATTTCACCAATTATTAATCGTTATCAGGAAATTACGAAAGTAAATGAAGTGTTTTCTGTGAAAACAGGTATTTATGGAAACGGACACGTATTAATTTTAAATGAATCTACAGCACAAGCATTGATTAAAGCTAAAGTTTTTCGTGAACGAGACAATGGCTCTAATTATATACCTGTAAATACGTTACCGAAATTCCCAAAAGGGGGTTCGCTACTGTTTGCACAAGACGACGAAAAGACTTTGAAAAGTATTAAACTAGAAGGAAAAGAGATTCCTGTCATATACGATAGTGACGCTTGGATTGGTAACAAACGTATTTATCCAACGCAACGGTATGTGATTGTATCAAAAAACAATGTATATAAGGAAATAAAAGCAAATGAAACAAAATTGCATCTTCTTCAATTTAAAAAATCTATAGGTGATGAAAAACCTAAAATGTCGACAGATAATTCATTGGTTAATGAAAATATCAAAGTAAAAAAGCTAATTAAAGGTTTGGAAGGAGAAGTATCTTTTCAGTTTGTAACGATTGGAGAAAAATCTTAAAAAAGAGTTCGAGGTTGATAGAAACTTTATCAACCTCGAACTCTTTTTAGTTTATAGACCATTTATATAAAATAGATTACAATACTTCATTTAATCGAGTCTCGTTTGTTTCCTCAATTGCATTTGTATTTTGAACCGAATTATTTTGAGCTTCTTTTTCTTTACGAGACTTTTGTAGCATTTCAAGTATGATCCATAATGGAACACCTTTATCTTTTAACATCTTCCATAAATCTAATTCGTTAAATTTATGCTCAGGTTGTTTCATTTCTTTTTCAGATGAACGAATATCGAACTTGATAGGATCATTTACTTTCTTACCTTCAAGTTTAGTAGAAGAGATAGTATTATGCTCAAGAGTAGATGGAGTTATTTTAGTAGGTTGAGATAATGTATGAATGTTTGATCCGATTTGCATGATTTTTCCTCCTTTTCAAGCAATGAAATTAGTTTTCTTATGGTTTTTAAATCTATTTAACATGAGGAAACTATATCTAATTATAAATTCAAATAAACAGATTTACAAGATGTATTGTAAAAAGTAAATGCTTACTTGAATTAATATTTATCAACATTTGTATATGTTTTCTATATATACAACGTATATAAAATACTTTACATTATGTTTAAGTTATTAAAGCAGGCTGTGGATTTTTTAAAAGAAAAATGTAAGCGTTTTATTAGGGGGAGAAAGTATGGGGAAGTTATTTTTAAAAATATGTTTTTTTGCATTAATGACTGTAGGTTTATTCTCAGCGAAAATTATATACGCTGAAGAGGGTCACCAAAATAATTATCCGATCATATTAGTGAATGGATTTGCTGGATGGGGTAGAGAAGAAATGCTTGGCGTAAAGTATTGGGGCGGTGTTCATGATATACAGGAAGATTTAAAAAGAAATGGTTATACTGTACATACCGCAGCTGTTGGACCTGTTTCTAGTAACTGGGACCGTGCATGTGAATTGTATGCCCAAATTAACGGTGGAACAGTAGACTATGGTGCCGCACATGCCGAGAAACATGGACATAATCGTTTTGGCAGAACTTATAGTGGCTTTGCACCGAATTGGAGTGAAACAAATAAAGTTCATTTAGTTGGGCATAGCATGGGTGGACAAACGACTAGAGCATTAGTACAGCTGTTAAAAGAAGGTAGTTTTGAAGAAAAGAATTATGTAAAAAATCACCCGAACACCAAAATATCACCACTATTTGAAGGTGAGAAATCATATGTTCATAGTGTTACAACATTAGCAACCCCTCACAACGGTACAACACTTGCGGATGGTAGTCTTCTGCTATCGTTCGTTAAAGATTTACTCATTACAGCTGCAAGTTTTGGAGGAAACAATAATTTATCGTTATATGATTTCAAATTGGATCAATGGGGTATAAAGAAGAATGCTGGAGAGTCTTTTTTTCAATATACTGATCGCATTATAAATAGTTCACTTTGGAAAAATACAAAAGATATAAGTCAATGGGATTTAAGTACAGATGGTGCAAAGGAGTTAAATAATTGGGTAAAGACGCAATCTGATGTGTATTACTTATCCTATAGTGGACATGCATCACAAGCAGCACCTATAACAGGTTTACATTTACCTCATATAACGATGAATAAAGTGTTAATGGGGAATGCATTTTTCTTAGGTTCTTATGCGAGATATGAAGAAAACCGTCCATTAATTGATACTTCTTGGTGGCAAAATGATGGTGTAGTAAATACAAATTCTATGATTGCACCTTCTTCTAATACTGCTGTAAATAATAATGAATCTTTACAGGTTGGAAAATGGAATCATATCGAAACGAAAGCAAATTGGGACCATCTCGACATGGTAGGATTAAGTGTTTCAGACACGTTAGGTTTTTCTAGCATTCAAGAGTTTTATAGAACAATTGCTGAAAAGCTATCACATTTACCGAAATAGGTAATAATAAAGCGCTCTCGATGGAATTCGAGAGCGCTTTATATTATATTGAAAGGGGGATTTGATAGAAAAATATAGGGGGATATTATGAAAATTCAAGTTGTACTATCAGGATATGGAACAGTAGGCAGAGAGTTTATAAAATTATTAAACGAAAAATATTCATATATATATGAAACATATGGGATTCAATTAGTTGTAAGTGGTGTATTAGGGAGAAATATTGCAATACATAATGAAGATGGCTTATCTATTCACCATTTATTGATGTATGGTGGCGGTACTGCTGCAATTGAAAAATATTTAGACTATTATCCGAAGGAACGTGCAACAAATGGGATAAATGGTACTGTATTAGTAGAATCAACTGTTACAAACCTTAAAGATGGAAATCCCGGGAAACACTATATGAAACAAGCGATTGAGAAACATATGGATATAGTTGCAATTTCAAAAGGCGCACTCGTTACAAACTGGAGAGAAATAAATGAAGCAGCAAAGCAGGCAAATGTACGAATTCGATATAGCGGTGCAACTGCAGCCGCATTACCAACACTTGATATTGGTCAACTTAGTTTAGCTGGTTGCCATATTGAAAAAATAGAAGGAATATTAAACGGGACAACAAATTATATTCTTTCGAAAATGAATGAGGAAGATGTTACGTTTGAAGAATCACTGAAAGAAGCCCAAAGTAAGGGAATTGCTGAAACAAACCCAATATTAGATGTAAGTGGTTCTGATAGTGCGTGTAAATTGTTACTTTTGACAAACAGTTTAATGGGAACAGAGAATACGCTTACAGATATACATATAAAAGGAATCGAACATGTTACAAAACAACAAATTCAAAATGCGAAGGAACAAAATAAATATATTAAATTAATAGCTTCAGCAAATAAGGATAAGGATGGTAACGTGGTTCTTCATGTAGAACCGTCCGAAATAGATAGCGATCATCCGCTAGCAAAAGTAAATGGTACAGAAAAAGGGATTACGTTCTTTACAGATACGATGGGCCAAGTTACTACAATTGGTGGTGCATCAAATCCACGTGGAGCCGCAGCAGCAGCGTTAAAAGATGTAATTAACTTGTACCGAAAAGATTTATAAGACCGTACCGCCCTTTATAAAAAATACATATGTAGTGGACCTTTTGAGAATGAAATAAATGTGTAAAAATAATTGCAGGGGGTAAGAAATTGTTTAAAGATTTTAAAGTTGTGAAAGATCGTCCCGTTTATATTCAATTGAAAGATTATTTAAAAAAGATGATTATGAAAGGGCATTTGCTCGGGGATCAAAAAATACCTTCAACAAGGGAACTAAGTGAATTATTAAGTGTGAGCAGAAATACTGTACTCGCTGCTTATGCAGATTTGGAGCAAGAAGGGCTCATTTATGCAGTTAAAGGAAAAGGGAATTTTGTTGCGAAGGTTGATATAAGCAACACTTCGTCTGTTGAAATAAATTGGAAAAATAAACTTAATACAGTTACCCTATTAGCGGATGAATTAGATTTAATGAAACATGGTGTTCGCTGGGAAAAAGGAATGATTGTTTTTAATAGCATTGCTCCGGATGAAAAGCTATTTGATGTGGAAAATTTCAAAAGAGCTTTTCTTACTCGTATGTCCATTGAAGGAGATGTCGTACTAAACTACGGATACGCAAAAGGTTATAGACCGTTAATGAATTATCTACTTCATTATATGGAAATGAAGGGTGTAGATATATCGAACAAAGATATTTTAATTACAAATGGATTTACAGAAGGATTAGACATTGTATTATCCTCGTTGTCAAAGAAATCAGGGCGAGTTATTTGTGAGAATCCAACTCACCATGCTGCGTTGAAGCTGTTCCGCTTACATGGCCTTGAAGTTCATGGTATTGATATGAATGAGGATGGTCTTGATACGAATCAAGTTGAAAAAAGCTTGCGTGAAAAAGAGTTTGATTTTGCATATTTAATTCCTTCCTATCATAATCCAACCGGTATTGTTACAAGTTCAGAGAAAAGAACGGAACTGATGAGATTATTTTCAAAATATAAGGTTCCTATTATAGAAGATGGATTTAATGAGGAACTACGTTATTCAGGTTCACATTTAGCACCATTATTAACTTTTGCTGGCGCTGGTAATAATGTGATTTATATTAGTAGCTTTTCGAAGGTACTTTTCCCTGGTTTACGTGTAGGATGGATCATTGCAGATAAAGAGCTGATCCATCATTTAGAAAGTGTAAAAAGAGCAAGAACAATTCATACATCTACTTTAGATCAAGCTGTTCTTTTTCAATATTTACATGAAGGATATTTTGAAAAATATTTAAAAAAGGCAAGGTCTGTTTATAAGAAAAAATATGAGTTAGCTGTTGGGGCGTGTAACGAGTACATTCCGTTTCAAAGAATGACCGGTGATGGTGGACTTCATTTATTTATAGAGCTAGAAGAGCATATTAATGCCCGTACACTTTTGCAAAAGTGTTATGAGCAAGGAGTTACATTTTCTCCTGGAGATGTTTTTTACTCTGATGGAGGAGGAGCGAATACTTTTCGATTAGGATTTTCACGTCTGAAAGAAGAAGAAATAGTTCGGGGAATTAAAATAATCGGTGGTACAATAAAAAATGAAATTTGGAGTTGAGGAAATGAGAATTGGCGTTATTATGGGAGGAGTATCCTCTGAAAAACAAGTATCAATTATGACTGGAAATGAAATGATTGCACATTTAGATAAAAGTAAGTATGACATAGTTCCAATTATGTTAAACGAAAAAATGGATTTAATCGAAAAAGCGAAAGACATTGATTTTGCGCTGCTCGCATTACACGGAAAATACGGAGAAGACGGGACTGTTCAAGGAACGCTTGAAAGTTTAGGTATTCCTTATAGCGGGAGCAATATGTTATCTAGCGGTATATGTATGGACAAAAATATTTCGAAAAAGATTTTACGTTATGAAGGAATAGAAACACCAGATTGGATTGAACTTACAAAAATGGAGGATCTAAATCTTGATGAGTTAGATAAGTTAGGATTTCCGTTAGTCGTAAAACCAAACTCTGGTGGGTCAAGTGTTGGAGTAAAGATTGTCTATAATAAAGACGAATTAATTTCAATGCTGGAAACTGTGTTTGAATGGGATTCTGAAGTAGTAATAGAGAAGTATATAAAAGGTGACGAGATTACATGTTCCATTTTTAATGGAAAACAGTTACCCATCATTTCAATTCGACACGCGGCGGAGTTCTTTGATTACAATGCGAAATATGATGATGCTGGTACTATTGAAGAAGTTATTGAACTTCCAGTTGAATTGAAAGAACGTGTAAACAAAGCGTCACTGGCTTGCTATAAAGCATTAAAATGTAGTGTTTATGCAAGGGTTGATATGATGGTGAAAGACGGTATTCCATATGTAATGGAAGTTAACACATTACCAGGAATGACACAAGCAAGTCTACTACCAAAAAGTGCAGATGCAGCGGGAATTAATTATAGCAAACTATTAGATATGATTATTGAAACTTCATTAAGAGTAAGGGAAGAAGAAGAGTTTTAAGTAGCGGTATCATGAATACTTTTGACAGTAACATGAAGTATGTTATGATGAATACAATACAAAATTAAATATTTATCCACTAGGGGGGCCTATTATAGGCTGAGATCAAATGGGAATTTGAGACTCTTAGTACCTGATCTGGTTAATGCCAGCGTAGGGAAGTGGGAAAGACATTGCTATTTCATGAATAAATACTGTCAATTTCACTTTCTTTACGCCTGTAAAGAAAGTTTTTTTATTTTAAAGCGTTAATAACTGTGGATAAATACTTATATTAAATTAATTATTGGAGGAATTTAAATGACTTTTTCACAATCATTACGTAAAGAAGTAGATTCAATTTGGAAAGCAAGTTTTAACCATCCATTTGTAAAAAAACTTGGTGAAGGAACTTTAGATTTAGCTAGTTTTCGCTATTATGTGCTTCAAGATTCATATTATTTAAGTCACTTTGCTAGAGTACAAACTTTAGGAGCTGCAAAAGCACTGGAATTAGAAACGACAGCTCGTATGGCACACCATGCCCAAAATACATATGAGGCGGAATTATCATTACATGAGAATTTTGCGAAGAAACTTGGGATAACACAAGAAGAAAAAGATAATTTTATCCCTGCTCCAACTGCATACGCATATACTTCACATATGTATCGTGCTGCGTATGAAGGACATTTAGGCGATATCATTGCAGCAATTTTACCTTGCTATTGGCTGTATTATGAAATTGGTGAGCGTTTAAAAGAGTGTCAGCCAGAAGAGCCAATTTATAACGAATGGATTTCTGCTTATGGATCTGATTGGTTCCGCACATTAGTTGAAGAGCAAATTACACGATTAGATGCAATAGCTGAAAAAGTAACAGAGGCAGACCGAAATCGAATGAAACAACATTTTATGATTAGTAGTCAATATGAATATTTATTTTGGGAAATGGCTTATACTTTAGAAAAGTGGCCAGTGAATACAGAAGTAAAAGATGTAATTGGATAAAGAATAGGAGTAATGTTATAGATAGGTATGGATAATACCTACCTATCTATATATTTTTTCTTATTAGATTTGTGTAAAGTCGATAGTGCTGGGGATATGGCGAAATGGCATATCGATAAGTTAGTTAATTTAATTTTCTACGCATTAACTGGATAAACTTCTGCCACATGTATTAAACAATCAAATGGATTAACATATTTCGTTACTGCTCCAACTTCAGATGCACAACGTAATGGAATGAATTTCTACCTTGAACGTACAGGATACGGCATTATGGTTATTGAGAAATAAATTGAACTTAGTAAGCATGAAGATATGACGCTAGAATTCAAATTTTATAATTTCTATTTATAAAAATGAGCCCATAGTAAAAATAGGTATATGAACAAGGTGCATCATCTAGTGATAAGTCATACTTTGTTGGTGTATGTATTTAACTTAGTTTATAGCGCTATTTTTACTTAGATGTAACGAACAAAAATATAGGAAAGCATCGATGGGGTTGTATTTTATAAACGGAGGTCATGAAAATGAATCAGTTTCAACAAGAACTAAAAGCGCTAACCCTTAATGATTACCGGTCTGGAAATATTGTATATTGGGACCAGCAAAACCAATATCCATATTATTACTATATTGAAGATGCTGCTCGTCGCTGTGGCGGTTGTGGTCGTTGCGGAGGTTGTGGCGGTCGCTGTGGTGGGTTTCGTTGTGGTGGATTCCGTTGTATTGGTTGCTTCGGTTGTTTTGGTTGTGGAAGCTGTGGCGGTTGTGGTGGTTGCTCTAATTGTTTTAATGGTACTTCTGATACTACGGGTACTATTGTAACATATGAATATTAACTACATTTATCAATTAAAAAACATTAGCTTTATACATGTACATGCCGACAAAGAATATAGCCATCGCTAATGGATATATTCCATCATTCAAGTGAAAGAGTAACAATAAGATATATTGATATAAATCAAGATGAGATAGATAAAGCAATGACTAGATTTAAAATCTAATCATTGCTTTTTTCTTATGGTTTTACCATCAAATATTATCGAACAGAAATGTAGACGTTGTTATTACAATCGTACATCAAATGAATGTTTTAGTGTTAATGAGTGTAAAGTAAAGCATGCCCGACTGGTGGAGAGTTACGCCAGTTGGGTAGATACTTGGATACACAGTCTAAAAAGACTGATGAACTAAGAAAGGGAGCGCCGAGTGGTTTAACACCTGAGGTTGTCAGGAAATTCAATAGACAAGGTATACCGGATAAAGATATCGATATTATGTATGATCTTAGCCCCTCGTATGTTGGGAAAAGAAAAAATGGAAACGAGCGGGTAATTGGAAAGAGCCAGCTGATATGAGAGAAATAAAAAGGGGTGGAGCAAATGCCTGAAATAGTTGATGTGAAAGCCATGTCGGATGATGAGTTTGTAAAAAAATATAAAAAGCTAGTTTACAAGTTTGTATGGAGAAAGTACGGAGCAGTTTTGGGACCGATTAAAAGTACTACGGGTTTAGATATAGAGAATTTAATTCAAAGGTTTACTAAAAGCGAGAAGAGACTTTAACCCTGTATATGGATATGGGTGCAAATTTTCCACTTTAGCGATTCCTAAAATATACGGAGAAACTACAAAAGCGATTATAGGTAATCAAAAGGTCAAGGTAACACGAGACATATTTTATTTGAAAGGCAGAATCCAAAGGGAAGGATTAACAGAAGAAAAACCAGAGACCATCAGTCAACAATTAGGCGTATCTGTTGAGGATGTAGGAGATGCTTTACAGTATCAACAAATTCCAAGTTCTTTAAGTGAAGTAATGTATTGTTCAGGCGGAGAGAAAGCCGAAATTACAATTGAGTCAAAGCTTGTTGATGAAAGTCCAATACGTAAAATCGAAGAAATTGAAGGAAAGTTAGTAATGCGTTCTTTTATAAATACGTTACCAGATATAGAGTTAATGATTTGGGATATGTACTCAAACCACATGTCACAGGGGAATATCGGAAAGCGTGTAGGGGTTACTCAAACTCAAATTAGTCGGATTCTAAAAAAATAAATCAAAGAGCTGCAGCTTTTGGAAAAGCGCAGGGAGTTGCAAAGTAGTACCAATTTTGAATGTTATACAGAAAGGTGGAGTTGCACTATGTTTTGGTTAGGATGTTTTTTAGGATACATTGCAGGTTCGGTTATTACATGTGCGCTATTCTATTTTGGATTTAGAGCAGAGGAAAATAAGAAAGCAGATTTGAAAAGAAAAGAATGATGGAAATCAATTTCAATACAATTTGAATTTTGTAGAAAAAGAGCAGCTAGCAAAATCTAACTGCTCGATAGATTAAACATAGTAATTTTAACATTTATACTTTCGTAGTGGGATAAGCGATTAATATTTTTAATTAAATTGGATCGCCAGGATATTTTATTGCAGCAAACCTACGATTTCCAACTTGTGCTGATGTTATAGTCTCACTAAGTTCTCCTATGTTCGCTATAACACGATAATGAACTGGATTTGGTGGTGTTATCGGGTCTCTAGGGGAGTCTACTCATGTAAATGTGGAGTTAAAGGGGTATAAAAAATTCCCATCACTACCGACTGAATAGTTGCCGGATACAAATGTTTCTGTTAACAACAAATTATCGTGGAATAACTGATAGTTAATGGTGTCTATGTTAAAGAAACTACTTTGATCTACTCCAATCTCAACAACAATCTCTGTTCCCATAGTCGCATTTAATAGGACTCTGTCACCAATATTTTCTATAGGAACAATGACCTCCATAATTCTTAAGTTATTTGTATTTGGAGGAAGATCTATAGATTCAGGTACTGGTGTAAGGGGAGTAAAAAATAGGGTAGGTCCTGTAGGCCCAGTTGGTCCCGTAGGCCCAGTAATACCGGTAGGTCCAGTTAGTACTTCCGGTGGGTCCAAGTGATGCCAGAAGGCCCGGTGATGCCAGTAAATCCTGTTGCTCCAGTGAATCCAGTACTGTCCTGTAGTACCCGTTGTTCCAGTGGGACCTGTAGGGAATTAAAAAGGTTGCATAGATGGAAGTGTAGGTCCAATCGAATCCGGATTTAATGCAGCAGAAGATAAAAACTCGTCCAATATAATTCACCTCTGAAAAATTCGTATTACTAATAGTAAATGTGGGAGTAGAGTCAAAGGAAATGGACAAGCGTTTGTATATGTGAAATTTAATAAAATAGTTATTTGGGGAAGATTGGTAGCTGAAATGCTAGATATCTAACTTTTCAGCTGGGTGTTTATCCATTTTTATTACGGGAGTTTTTCAACTTGCTATTAGAAGAAATAACTCCGCAAAATATAGCAATAAAAATTGCAGCCCAGGTTCCCATGGACATAGAAATCCCTCCTAGTAATAAAATGAATTACTTCTATATTTTAACATTATTAGATGGATTGGAAAAGAAGGAGACGAAGCACAATAAATTTTGAATTTTATAAGAAACGAGGTATGTTGGTGTAAAGGTGTGGGAAGGAACTGAGGGTCATTACACATACAAAATTACAGAGAAGGACGACAAGTTTGATGTAACGATAGATTTGTTAGGCGATAAAGAATACATGTGGTTTAAATCCTATTCAGGAACTAGAGCTTATTTAAAAAGAGAGTATTACTTTACTGGGCGGATGAAACGGATTTCTTAATATAAAGCGTTATTTTATTATAGAAAGTATTAGATTTTACTATGTTAATGCTATAACAGCAAGAGTTAAGCCCAACGTATTTAATGAATTAGAATATGGTCCTACATTAACAGTAAGAGAACTTGTTATACCTGGAGGTGTAGTGAAAATTGCGGGTGCTGATACAGAAGTGAATCCTGCAGTATATCCTAGAGAAGTACCTGAGCCAGTGATTGAATTATTATTAAGATACATGGTGATACCTGCCGCATTTCCTCCTGGTTGAATAATAACTTGCACTTCATAGATTGCCAAATAGGTTCTTCCACCTTCGAGTAAAACAGTTGTTGGTGGTGCGAATGAGATTGCTGTACCATTAGAATTTACCACGGTATCTAGTGGAATCGCAGAATTTACAGAAACTATTGCTGGGGTAGTTTGAACAACATTTAAACTGTTAGCCGTGGGGGATGGACAAGAACAAGGTTTGTGAATTTTAGAATTGTTATCATTTTGGTAATTCACAAATAATCATACTCCTTTATGTAAGATAATTTTTTATCCTATAAAACGTAACTTTTTGTGTATATATGTTATTTTTAACAAGTTTGTGAAAATTAGCTGAAAAGTGTTGGTCAGTCAATTCTTAAAAGTATTTAATACTTAGGGGTTTCAAAAGGCATCCGATAAATATATATGAATGTTTTTTCAAGAACATTACTGTAAGTTAGGAAGTGCAATAAAATAGTTATTTAATAATAAAATCGTGTACAAAAAATGTACACGATTTTATAAAAATTATGTCTTGCGTGCTCATTGCAATCTATGTTTATTGTATGTAAAACGTGATGTTATACATTGCAATACATTTAAAGAGCACTCTTAAAAGTGCTCTCTCACCAAAACTAATATTGAAAAAGATTATCACATGATATTTTATGTATGTTCTTAATAGATGTGCAGTTTAAAAAATCTTTCTTTTACACAACAAAGCAGCTAGTTAACTAAACTAACTGCTTGTTGTACAAAAGAAACGCTGCGCTTACAGAAATAGTTTGTAACTTTAAGTTACAAAAATAGTATGAACAGGGTTAAAGATGTTATTCAGAAATGAAAGGGAACAAAATAAAAAAGAGCACCATGCATAAGTGCTCTTTAAGATAGGAGGTAACACTTTGAGCTGGATGATTAGGTTAAAATTATATGGTGTAGAAAAGAAATAAGAACTAAAATTTTTTTCAATTTCATAGAAAAAAGCAGCTAGCAAAAGCTAACTACTCTCTGAAAAAACGTTAAGAAGGAAGTTCAGAACTCAAGTGTATTTATAGTATGGACAAGGTTTATGGCTTTATTCAAGGAGGGATGGATAATGTGCACTTATTGGGAAAACGCAGTTAAAGAATTCTTTAAGAAGCAAGAGTCGGAACGCAATAAAAAAGCAGTTAGCAAAAGCTAACTGCTTAGTGAATAAGAAGAACGTAATGGTCATTCGTATTCAACCTTGGTGTATCTATATTGTTAACATGTTTTAGAAATTTATTCAATAAAAGAGCAGCTAGCAAAAGCTAACTGCTCGGCTTTCGACCAAGAAAGCTAGAGTGGGAAAAAACAGCTTTTTAAAGCCTTATTTATAGTGTTAGATAATTTTTAGAATTTTATTCGCTTAAAAACATAAAAAAAAAACAGCTAGCAAAGCTAACTGCTCCAATCATGGAATGTGGTTTGAAATGGGTTATCTATAGTATTGACGGAATATTAAGTTTTATTCAGACGTAGAAGGTCTTTTGCAAAGAAAAAGGCTAGGATTTCTCCTAGCCAGTTAAAGGGTATTCGTGCATAGACGAATTTACTTATATTATAGCGTAATAAATAACTGTTCGAGATGTTAATGCTGTTAAGTTTTTTTTACTAGATAATTACATTTGTAAATTGAGTGTAAAGTTAGATTTAAAAAAATCCTTTTAAAGCGAGGTTAGAAGAATGGAAGATAATGTGAAGGTTTTAGATGATGATGGAATGCTAGGGATGGAATTTAAGGAACAAGCAATTCGTGTATATAACACAGAAGGTAATGTGATCGAATTACTTTCTACGAGAGTGCAGACTCAAGAAGTTATCGATTTTCTTGAAGAGTGTAAAAAGGAAATGAAATAAAAGTTCATTAGAGTAGATCGAACGGAGGGAAACTGTATCGTATAAATCAAAAGGAAATTCCAGATAAGGAAATAAGCATTATGTACGATCATAGATTTACTTATGTTGGAAATCTTAAAAAGAAGTGGGAAAGTGAGGGGAAATGGAAAGGACCGACTGATATGAGAGAAATAAAAAAAGGCTAGGATTTCTCCTGGCAAAGAGTTACGCGGTACAGAAAGGTAGTTGTGTGCAAATCAGATATTTGCAAGTTCATTATATAACGTTTATCGGGTGGATAGGTTGAATCACAGCAATCTTTACGTAGGTTTTACATGATATTGAAGTTTTTGATAAAGACCAAATTTGAATTTTGTACAGAGATGGGGAATTAAAGTGAAAGATGTAAAGATAGAAAACATTTGTGGGAGTGTACGTATTTTTGTAGATGATACTGGAAAAGTGGTTGCAGACCCATTGTTAATAAATCTTGATTTGGCTGGATCTATTAATTAAACCATTGAAAACTAAACAAAAGCGTTATTTTATAGTGATGCAAAAAGAGTACATATCGAATATGTACTCTTGAAAAAAGGAAGTATATATAAGTGATGAAACACTATGCTACAACATATGCTTGTCTCATTTAAAAGTGCAAGGAATATAACAAAATAGTTATTTTAATTAAAAAGAGCACAATATGCCCTAAAGGTGCTCTTTGACCAAGAACTATATTTTGTATTTTTATAGTCCGTATAAGTATATGGATTTTGTAAATAAAGAGTGAATCAATTTTTTAACAAAATCTTTAGTTTATGCAAAAAAGACAACATCCGAAGGGGGATGTTGTCTCAACAAATGTAAAATTCTATGAAAGAAAAGAGGAGATACAATAATATATGCTTGTCCAGTTTAAATGTGAAAAGATTTTAATGAAAATGCTATTTTAATAAGGGATGATTCTTATTCAAAAGCGGGGCCGCATGGAAAGCTTAAAAATGTTCTTCTTAGATGTATTAATAGTTAGGGAAACATAAATCTGGAAATAAAACTTGATGTTCTGGGATTAATCGAAGGTCAATAGTGGTGCTCGCCAAGGATTTATATTTTATTTCTAATTCAGCTAGTGTAACTAGGTGATGAATACCTAAGCCATGCTGGATGCTATGTTTAGAAAGAGTTGGACCAATTTGTAACTTTCGATTTTTCATAGCTTTGTTCCATGGACTGTAAAAGAATTTTAAAACGAAGGCAGGGTACATGTAAACGATAAATGAATGACTTGACCAATGCCTTCCGGCTGTATAGTTACCATGTGAATAATTGTGAATTAGTCTGCCACCCTTGTAAGGGGCAAGTGGATTAGGATGGATTATTATCCCATGATAACGCTGTTTGACAAGGGGAATGCCGTATCTCGGATTGGTATAACCGTGAGAAGGTTCATCCACCATCAGAATAGTCCTAATGGAATACATGTTTTTTCCTAAAGTAGCAAGAGAAGAGAAAAAGTCTTCCTTATCAAAACAGCAAAGAAATTCAGTGGTATTTAAAACCATTTTCCATCCCGAAATTTCTTTTTCTATTTCCATTACTTCTTGATCAACTAATAAGGCATCAAACTCTAATACTTTTGAATCTCGGATTTCCCAATGAGGTGCAAATAATCTACATATGTCTACTGAACGATCAGTAGACCCTCGATTAATAAGGATACCGTGATCAAATAGTTTTGTGTGGTGCATTAACCACCAAGGGAGTAGATACTCTTCATTATAAAAATGGGAAATTACAGTTGTATTAATAAAAACACCTCCTTATAAAAGCAGCTAAAATATGCATGTCTATATAAATATATGTTTAGTTCATACAAGTGTGTAAAAACACATTTAAATAAAAATTTCATTTGATAAGTATTCAAAAATCAAAAAAGAGCACTTAATAAAGTGCTCTCGTGACGAGATTCATTTTGTAAAGACTATTTCAATTTATAAAGAAAGGAACACAAAATATTTTATGAAGTTATTTTCGATTAAGTGTGTATCTTTTATACAAAATTTTATTTTATAGGAAATGAAAAAGAGCACCATTATATGGTACGCTTCTATGAATCAGCACACCATTCATATATTGTTAATGTTTGTGAGTCATGAACAATTAAATGTTTTGAAAGGTAAGGATTCAAGACAATAGTATGTAAGATGAGTATAAATTGTTACAAAAAAATAAAAATTAGTCAGCAAAAGCAAAATGATTAGCTCTCAATGGAAAATACAATGCATTATTAGAAACCCATGATACAAACAACTATGTTGTGAGGATTAAACTTTTTCAAAAAAACTTCATTTGATATTACTCTAGAATGGAATTATTGAACTTATAAATTATTATGTTTTTTCGTTTATTGATAAAATAAACACGTTGATAGGAGTAATAACGTTTTCCTTTAAAAATATGCGTTTTTATTAGTAAATTAATCTAAGCACTGGATAAATAGATGCGTATACTTATATTATGTGAGTTGTGAATGTAATTAAACTAAATTTTTATAGTTTAATTATTAGTAACTATTTTTATTCTAAGAAAAATGAATATTTAAAATATTCCACGCCATTAAAATTGAGTGTTTCTTAGTATAAGAATATTCTCTCAAAATTATAAAATAAGGAGGAAATAAATGAAACATAATGATTGTTTTAATCATAATAACTGCAATCCGATTGTTTTTTCAGCAGATTGTTGTAAAAATCCACAGTCAGTTCCTATTACGAGCCAACAATTAAGTCAATTAATTACTTTACTAAATTCATTAATACCAGCTATTTCAGCATTTTTTGCAAATCCAAGTGATGCAAATAGAGTAGCGTTACTCAATTTATTTAATCAATTTTTAATTTTCTTAAATTCCTTACTATCTTCCCCAGAAGTTAACTTTTTGAAACAATTAACTCAAAGTATTATAGTTTTATTACAATCTCCAGCACCTAATTTAGGACAATTGTCAACATTATTGCAACAATTTTATAGCGCCCTTGCACAATTCTTCTTCGCTTTAGATCTTATCCCTGTATCCTGTGACTCAAATGTCGATCCTGCAACTTTACAACTTCTTTTTAGTTTATTAATTCAATTAATCAATGCTACTCCAGGGGCGACAGGTCCAACAGGCCCAACAGGCCCAACAGGTCCTGGAGGTGGAGTAACAGGCCCAACGGGCCCAACAGGTCCTGGAGGTGGCGCGACAGGTCCAACAGGTCCAACAGGTCCAACAGGAGCAACAGGTCCAACAGGTCCAACAGGTCTAACAGGTCTAACAGGTTTAACAGGTCCAACAGGCCTAACAGGTCCAACAGGAGCAACAGGTCCAACAGGTCCAACAGGTCCAACAGGCCTAACAGGAGCAACAGGCCTAACAGGAGCAACGGGAGCTGGAGCAGTTATTCCGTTTGCATCAGGTGGACCAGTAGCATTAGCAACTGTTTTAGGTGGATTAGCTAACACAGGAGCACTTCTTGGATTTGGAAGTTCATTCTTCCCTGTAATTGTCCCACCTGGTGGCCCAATTACTATAGGTCCTGTACCTCCAGTATTTGATTTCGCATTTGTAGCTCCTCGCGCAGGTACAATTACTTCGTTAGCAGGATTCTTTAGTGTAACGGTAGCGGTTGCTTTAGCATTAGGAAGCATACAAATTCAAATGCAGTTGTACAGCGCACCAGCAGCAAGTAATACTTTCACTCCAGTAGGTACACCGTTACTATTAACACCAGCATTTAGTGGTCTTATTGCTATCGGTAATACTGCAAGCGGTATTAGCGCACAAGCAATTGCGGTCGCTCCACAAGATAAGATATTACTTGTTGTTTCATCAACTACACCTGGTTTTGATATAGCTACTGCTATTACAGGCTTCGCAAGTGCAGGTATAACATTCGTATAATCACTTGTAAGTTTTGTAGTTGAAAATTTTGATATAAGAAAAGAGATTGTCAAAAAAGTATCCACAGATTAACTTTGTAAGACAGTCTCTTTTCTTTATTTGTTTTTATACATTATGCCTGGTGGAAACCATTAAATATGCTTAGAGAATCTGGTGGGATTTTGTTAAGTTAAATGATCACTGCTAGTAAATTACATAATAATAGACGTAAAAAAATAAAGGTTTACAGCCGATTGTGGATTACGAACTAATTTCATACATATATAAAGGTATATATCTAAAATATTTAAAGTTTTAGCCTTATATATGTAAGGATTGAGACGTGGGAGGATTATATTTGGACCAATTATCATTTTTCAAGCATATAGAGGAGAAAGAAATCCGCCCTTTCGTGATAGAAGAGTTGCGGAAATACAGAGTGTTACGTATTAGATTCCAAAATCAGCAAGAAAGAACGGAACTGGGAACAGAATTGCTGTTTCCTGAGTTAAAGCAAGTGGACAAACATGAGTTGAAGTATAGACAGTTAAAACAAGCTTTTGAGGAAGCTCTCGATGAGGATGAACAAAGGATTCTTGAAATGAAGTATATGAGCATTAAAGAATTGAATGATGATTATATTTATACTGTTCTTGGTATGAAACGAGGAAAGTTTTATAGAAAGCGAAAATCTGGAATCGTTAATTTGGCTACAGCATTAGGTATGATATAAAAAATAATAGAACTTTTGGGGCACTGTTTTGAGTACTAAATCGGGTCCCTTTTTACATTGAAATCGACGATACGATATTCCTATAGTTACTTGTTCTTTGAAAAGAGCATAACGTGGGGATAACGTATCTATGCGCTCATAATCAATGATTATAGCCCCTTTATCAAAACGTTACCGGAGAACGGGCAAGGGCGGTAAGAATCCGCAAAAAGGACGAAAAGACCAATTACATTTATATATTCAGCCGCGATGCGTGAGTGTCGTGGCTTTTGTGTTTCTTATTGAGCTCGGTATATTTGCTGGGTTGATTGGTGATACAAAATATTTGTGAGGCTATGTCAGAGCCTATTAAAGATGAAAATACACAAGATTATTTCGCCTACGTATATCGGTTCGAGTATATAACGCGCGGAGGAGAGAACATTCCATTATTAAATGTTTCAATAGGAATTCGGAGATTTTATCAAACGTTTTACTGAAAATGAATCTAAGATTACTCAAACAGAAAAAGAGATCAGAACACAAATTGAAGAATTGAGTGTTACGAATAAAAAAGTTAATTCGCAAGGAAATACGATTGATGAAGTTCAAAAGAAAACAAATGAAATTGTTCAAGATGCTAATGGGACAAAGCAAACGATTACTGAAATACAAACTACAATGGAAAATCAATTAGCTACATCGCGAAACTTACTAGATAACTCAGATTTTGAAGCTGATTTAGAAGGCTGGAAGCTCATGAGTGGAGCCAATGTTAAAGCTACTGTTGGCGCATTTGCTGAGGTAAATAATTCTGAGATGCCTGGTTTTAATAAATATGTGAAGATTGAAAGAATAGGTGAAACAGGTGATATATGGATTTATAAAGATTTGCAAATACCACTTGGAGATGGAATTATTTCTATGTGGGCAAGGTTTCAAACCAATGATTCTAAGAGCGTACCAGCTTTAGGGGTTAAGGATAATGCAGATGGGTTAACGGGTCAGCCTGGTGTTAAATACTTCATAAGTAATGTACCAGGAGAAATGAGAGATGGTAAATGGAATCAGTTCCATTTAAATTGCAAAATTGAGCATGGGAAAGTACGTGTTTATTTTGGGAAACGTCAAGGAACTCCTGTTGGATCGGTTGTTTATATAACAGGTGTAAAACTTGCTCAAGGTAATATGAAAGACAGTTGGTCTAAATCACCCGGGGACATCACAACCAATACAGAGTTCAAAAAGAAGACTGCTGAAATTATTACGAGCGTTGATAAGGTTAGTTCAACTCTAACAGAGACAAATAAACAAGTAGTAGCAGTTGAAAAGAAAGCTGATAGTGCTCAAAAGTCTGCTGATACAGCTAATGAACAAATAACTACAACGAATAAGAAGGTTTCTGACGTATCACAAACAGTAGATGGATTAAAAGTGAATATATCAGATATCTCTAAAATTCAACAAGGGCATGCAACTGATTTACAACAACATAGCTCTAAAATAGATGCCAATGCGAAAGCTATTCAAACGAAAGTTGATAGTCAATTTGTCGAGGAATATACAGGTGGATTAGGTAGTACTCAGCTGTTAAGGGATGCTGAATTCACTGATGGATTCAAGTATTGGTATAAATCTAATAACGCAAATTTCTCTGCTGAAGTAGATGCAACTAATCTATATAACAGTAGTCCATCAATGCGTTTAAAAGGAGTTAATCAGACGGCGGACGTTAGTACAAATGTGACATCAACTACTAAGATACCTGTTACGCCAGGAGAAAAAATTACAGCTTCTGTAGCGCTCTTTACAAAAAAGTTAAGTGAACATATCAATCCTTATCTAACGTGTGCTGTTGTTTGTTGGGATAGTAATAATCAACAACTAACAGCGATGGGGTGGAATACTAAGGTAGCAGATAATACTTGGACGAAAACATCTCATACAGTAACAGTTCCAGACACAGCTGTAAGAATGGAATTACGTGTATACGTAACGAGAAACGGGGAATTATGGTTCTCTAAGCCGATGATACAACGGGATGAGGTAGCTAGTTACTTCACATTACATCCTAAAGATTACACTGACTATGACAAGTTAGTTGATGATATAGCGAGTCGTGTTTTAACTGAGGATTACGATAAGAAAATGACACAAATGAATACTCAGTTTACCCAGACTTCTAAAGCGCTAGAATTAAAAGCAGAAGCGAGAAATGTTTATACAAAAGATGAAGTCGATAGTAGAAGTGATGCAATAGTAGAAACTATGAATGCTCAATCTAATGTTCAGGCTTTTGAAATAAATTCGAAGGTGACCAAAGGAAGTATTATTTCATCTATCAATCAAACAGCAGAAACTATTAAAATTCAAGCAGGTAAAATAGAGTTAGATGGAACAACTATAGCAAAGTATCTAGAAGCGCAGGAACTTAAAGGGACTACAATACGAACAGACAATGGTTCGAACTACGTTCACATTCAAAAGCAATTTATTCGCCTGATGGAATCAAATTTAAACAGAATGTATTTCGGTTACTACTGGAATAAAAGTGGAAGAATGCAACCTACAATTTTGCTTCATGAGAATGTTAATACTAGTAGATTTTCTGATGGGACATTAGCAATCTCACAACAAAATCTTGGAAGTTATTATACGGGAAGTATAGGAATAGCAAAAGGGGAAACAGCTCCCGGCGATACATATTATCCAAGTATGATTTACCTCAATTCAAATGGGAATACTCATTTATTTGGAGATAATAAGACAACAATTACGGGTGAAATGGGTATAGATTTTCGTTCATTTCGACAAGTAATTACTTTTGCAAGCCTTATCCGTTTAGAAGCTTCTGGTAATATGGACATTTTATCAGGAGATCGTTTATTTGTAAGAGGAACAAACGGAATAACTTTCAATACTAGTGGGGCAGTTTCATTTAATATTCAGGTAAGTACACAAGGAATAAATATTGTTGGCAATGGCCCGGATTCTTTAGGAACTATCAAATATATGAATGGAAATAAAGGATGGGGTGCTTATCTTCACATAGGTTCACAAGGGTGGGCATTTATTAACATTTCATTATAGGAGGTATTTATGGCATATCAATACTTAGGAGTAACAGTAACAATTTCTGAAGACGGTTCAGTAAAAGTACCGTTAGATAAATTATCCGATATTGGCGTTAAACCTGGTGATGTAGTTGAGATTTTCTCAGATCATGACCAGGTTTATTTGCGTAAAACAGATACATTTTGTGAGTTGTGCAAAAAGAATGCTCATTTGCATAAGTTAGGCACATTAAATGTGTGTTCTGATTGTTTAACTAACTTACAGCAACAAGCAATACAAGTATCACAATAATAGACAGTGCGAAAAAGTGTGCATAAGCATGCTTTTTTAATTTAATCGAAAGGAGCGTAGCCAATGAACAACCAAACATATGAAATCACTATAGATACAAAAAAATCTCATTGTCATTCTAATGAGGATATCAAAAATCATAAACCACCAACTCTTAATGAAACAGAAGTACCAATAGCATTTGCAGCACCTATACAAGATAAACCAGATTATGAACATGAAATTAATAAAATCAAGCAAGTCATTCTAAATTTAGGAGAGCAAATTGTAGATTTGCACAGTAGAATAGCTGATTTAGAGAACAAAGAGCAGGTGTAATTAACTGGTCTTTTTATTTTGAAATGAGGTGTTCAAAATGGAAAAATGTAGAGAGTGTGAAGAAAGCAAAACAAAGATGCAAAACGTAGAGATACGACTTGCTGTTGTAGAAAGTAAAGTAGCAAAGATTGAAGAAAATATTGAGAAAATACTCAACAATACTAATTGGCTTGTTAAAAGTATTGTTGGTGGTATTATCGCAGCTGTTCTCGCCTTCTTCTTGAAAGGAGGTGGCATGTAATGATTGAAATAAGCGTAATAATTGCTGTTGTAGTTGGTTTTTCACAAATCGTAAAAACAATTGGATTACAAACAAAATACGTTCCGTTATTAAATTTAACGCTTGGCATTGTGCTAGGCGTTTTATTTTTGGACGGAAATATCAAAACAAATGTATTTCAAGGAATCATCATCGGACTGTCAGCAAGTGGATTATTTGACCACACAAAAATTATGAAAAAGGATGTTGATGTTAAATGAAAAAGACAATGAAACATATTACCTCGTTTCTTATGATTCTAGTACTTGCTGTTTCGTTTGCAACAAGTGCTTTTGCGGATAGAATACTTATTATTCCTGATTTACCGAAACAACCATACCGTAATGGTGTAGGTGTTTATGAGGGTGTTGTAGCACATTCTACAGCAACACCAGAAGCACCAGCTATTAATATTCAACAATATGATTCGCGTACATGGCGTTCAGCATTCGTACATTATGCAGTTGATTGGAATGAAACAATCCAAATTGCTGATACGAAATATATTGCTTATGGTGTAGGACCAGGAGCAAATAAACGATTTGTTCACGTAGAATTATGCGAAACAAGAGATTATGAGAAATTCAAACGCAGCTATGATAAATACGTGAAGTTATTAGCTAAAATTCTTCGTGATCGTGGATTATCTGTAGAAAAAGGACTATGGACTCACTACGATGTTACAAAATATCTTGGCGGAACTGATCATGAAGATCCACTTGATTACTTAAAGTCTCATGGCGTTTCAGAAGCTCAATTCCGAGCTGATGTACAACGCGCATACAATAAACTCTAGCGTGGAAGTTTCCGTGCCGGAGAAGCCATCTAAACCAGCAGAAGTTCCAACAGCTGTAACAGATGGAATTGTTTTTATTGAAGGCTACAACGTGAATTTACGTAAAGGACCATGTACAAGCTATTCTAAGATTCGTCAGTTAAACAAACCAGAATCTTATATTGTATGGGGCGAAAAAGATGGTTGGTTAAATCTTGGCGGTGAACAATGGATTAAAAATGATTCGTCTTATGTGAAGTTTAGTAAAAAAAGTACAGTAGATTCCTCTGTTGTAGGTAAGCGTGTTGTTTCTAAAGTTAATAATCTACGATTCTATGATGCCCCATCTTGGCAGGATAGAGACGTGGCTGGAACTGTAGATGTAGGATTAGGATTCACAATTGATGCAAAAATAAGTGTCAATGGTTCACCACAATACAAAGTGCACAACAGTAAAGGGAATATATACTATATAACGGCAAATGAAGCATATGCATATGTGAAATAATGACAAGAAGTAGAAGTAAAGATAGAATATTAAGTTACTTGTCCAAACAATTTTTTTTAAAACACATAAAATGCTATTAGTTAGCCAATATTTTTATATTGCTAATTTTTTAGATTAAAAGGGGTGATTTTATGTGTGAGTGTGAAGTTTGTAGAAGAAAGAGAAACCGGAGTCCATTAAACCGGGATTCTGAACCAAAAAACCAGGACTCTGAGCCAAAAAACCAGGACTCTGAACCAAAAAACCAGGACTCTGAACCAAAAAAACAGGATTCTGAACCAAAAAACCAGGATTCTGAACCAAAAAAACGGGATTCTGAACCAAAAAACCAGGATTCTGAACCAAAAAAACGGGATTCTGAACCAAAAAACCAGGACTCTGAACCAAAAAACCAGGATTCTGAACCAAAAAAACGGGATTCTAAACCAAAAAACCAGGATTCTGAACCGAAAAAACGGGATTCTAAACCAAAAAACCAGGATTCTGAATCAATAAATTCTTATTCATTTATTAAAAATGCTAATCTTTTAGAAGAAGCTATACAAACAGATGAAATTGATCAAGTTTCTGAGGAATATATTGAAATAGTTGATTCGGCAGATGTCCAAGTTACTACTACAGATACAAAAGCTGCGCTATCTATCCAAGCAGCATTACAAGCAGCAATTGTGGTTGTAGTAAGTATTTCTATAGCAGATAGTGAAAAAGCCGATAAAATAACACAAGAATTATTTCAAAAATCATCTATTAAACAAATTAATAGACAAAGGACACTTATTAAAAATTCCAGAAATGTATCCGTAACAATTACTGATACAGATATTGCAGTGAATATTCAAATCCTTCTTCAAGTTTTATTAGCTTTATTAGTTAAATTAAACATTTTATAAAGTATTTAATCCTGTTTATATTAACTATAAGAGTTCACTCTAGGTAAATATTTGCTTTGGTGTAGTATGTGGTACAAGCTTGGACTCCTCATTATGACTGGATTAATATTCAAGATTAATGTGAAAGTAAGTGTAGGTAACCACACAATATCAAAGGTGAAATATACTATGTAGCAGTAAAGGAAACTTATGTATATGTGAAGTAAATGAAAGTTGTCTTCGTATTAGAAGACAGCTTTTTGCTTTTATTGGAAAAAAAGAAGTGAAAATAAAAGATTAAGTTACTTGTCCAAGCAATTCTCATCAAAATACATATAATGCTGGTAGTTATTTAAAATTATTATTGTAAATTTGATTGGAGTGAATATTGTAAATGGATGATTTAAACAAATTTTCTTCCTTTAAATTTGATAAGGATCAAAAGAATATAATTATAGACCTTTTACTCTCAGATATTCTTAATAGGCATGGAATAAATGAAGAAAAGATAAAAAATTTAGCGCCAGAAAAAAAGCAGCAAATTAAAAATATTGTTTCTGAAATACAATCGCAGGTCAATAATTATTTGGATTGAAAGGGGGTGATCTCATGGGCAAAGAAGGCCGTTCAGATGAAAATAAAAAGTGGAGTGCATTAGACTCTTCAAATCCTCATCCGTCTTTTAAAGATGCTAACGTTTCAGAAGGAGCTGCACAAGAAAGTAAAACTTACCAAATCTCAGAAGAATCTATCAGAATTGTTGATTCAGCAGATGTACAGGTTACTACTACAGATACAAAAGCTGCATTATCTATCCAAGCAGCATTACAAGCGGCAATTGTAGTTATTTTAAGTATTTCTATAGCAGACAGTGAGAAAGCTGATCGCGTAGCACAAGATTTGTTTCAAAAATCATCTATTAAACAAATTAATAAACAAGAAACTGTTATTAGAAATTCTAGAAATGTTTCAGTTACGACTACTGATACAGATATAGCGGTAAATGTTCAAATTCTTCTTC
This sequence comes from Bacillus basilensis, assembly GCF_050630465.1. NCBI lineage: Bacteria > Bacillati > Bacillota > Bacilli > Caryophanales > Bacillaceae > Bacillus > Bacillus basilensis. Next base: position 391,637 of record NZ_JBNTQO010000001.1, read on the forward strand.
AAATTTTATTAGCTTTATTAGTCAAATTAAACATTTTATAAATTGTTTATCATGTTCTTTAAATGTAGTGATTTTTTATTGATGAATATCCAATGTTTTAATTGTGGTACAAGCTTATGAAGTAAAAATAAGAGCCGTCCTATTGGGTGGCTTTTTTTAGGTTGTCTCAGAATCCATCATATTAATAAGAGCATCACCATCGATTAATTCAATGTTCTTATTAGCTGCATATTGCCTTGCGTTCTTATTGAAATGACTTAGTGTAACCGAAATACCCTCCAACTGCGTCAGTATCCACAATGGCACTATGAAGCTTCTGAATAAAAGGTCTGCCGATGGAGTTCTTTGTATAGCGTTTCACCCCAACGAATTTCATTTCTTTCCCTTTATGAATGATGATGTCTTTTCCACCATCATTAGAATCAGAAGTTACTTGGACTTTATAACCAAGAGAACGAAAGACATCGGCTACAAAATATTCAAATTCCCTCGGATCCATTACTTCTAAATTACTACGAGTTGCACTTCTTTTGATTCGCTCGGTTCTAATTTCTTCAGGTGTTATGTGTGGACTTTTTGTTATTGCACCGATTAGAAAAACAATTACAAGCAATGCTATTGCCCAAATCATGCAATTCACCTCAGTATGAGTATGTCCGAATAATGATTATTCTACTTCATCATCTTCAATCCAAATTTCTTCTAATTTCATTTCCAGTGCACGAGCAATACGATAAGTGACAGGTAATGATGGGAGTCCACCTTTTAATAAATTTGTCATTGCAGAATTACTTATATTAGCTTTCTTTGCAATATATCCATATTTGATGCCTTTTTTATCAAGGATTTGTTTTAATTGGCTTCGCATAATTTCCACATCCATTTTAAATTTTTGCTTGTCCATATAAATATTTTGAGGAATGAATTTAATAAAATGAAATGTACAGTAACATCTAAAAAAAGAAAAAGAATCTATTATCTCATTTACAATTAATTTATCAAAATATGAAATTAGATAAGCTGTATCCTCTTCCAGTTGCTTTTAATAATAAATTATTGGAGTGATTAGAAAAAGAATCTCTACATACTATTGAGGATGGTGTAACATGTCTACATTTCATGTTAGATATGAATTATGAGAAAATAAAACAATATGATCGAGTACAAGTAGGTCATTTGTTCCATTATTGCAGTCTTCCATTTGTCTTGCTGATTGTGTTTGTTTAACAGGATTTGTATTAGGTTTACTAGGAGCAATTTCATTTGGAGGATTAATGTTATCTATATGTTCAATTACATAGTGGTTGATATTTGTAAGGAGAGCACCGACTTAAGGTGTTCTTTTTTAGTTTTATTGTAAAGTTACTGTAAATGATAAATACAATACATTATATGTATTGTATAATTCTAATGTATTAAAATAATGATTAAGGAGGTGCTGTATATGATAACTACTTTTAATTTTTAAAAGAGTCGTTTTGGTAATGTTTTATTTGGATAAATAGTTTTTACTTTTCTTTTAAATACTTGGTTTAAATTGATTAGATTAAGTAATTGTTTTTCTAGTTTTTGTTAATCAAGAAAAATGAAGAAAGGAAGTAATCATTTTATGAAAAAATTAAAGTTGTTAACATTTGATAATATAATAGAACCTCTTTTAAACGAAAGCGTATCATTTATATATTTCCCTATTGAATGGCTCGATATTGTAGAGATACATTATAAAACATTTTTATTAACGAGTAAGTTGAAACGATTGAATGAAAGATTATATGATATGTTTTCTGATATATTATTTATTCAGCATAATCCATATGTATTAAATGAAAATACACCATGGATTGTATCGAAAGAACCTATTAGAAAAGAACAACTCGATTATATTTTCCAAAGTTGGTATGAGGTTATTCATGATTGGAAACCTAATAAATTAATAGAATCGCCAAAATATGAATGGCATTACGATTTAATTTCTAATTTAACAGTTCTACATGATAATGAAATATATGCTAAGTGGGTGCCAGCTTTAATTTCACATATTTTTTGTGAACGTCCTATACAATTAGAAAACATAAACGAAGAAGAGATATCTTTTTCTCCACTTAGATCACAAAATATTTGTGAGGCTATGTCAGAGCCTATTAAAGATGAAAATACACAAGATTATTTCGCCTACGTATATCGGTTCGAGTATATAACGCGCGGAGGAGAGAACATTCCATTATTAAATGTTTCAATAGGAATTCGGAGATTTTATCAAGATTATAACCATCCAGACATTCCTTTGCTGTTAAGACGAAAACGGGGTATGGTATTAATTTCTACTCCAGAATTTGCATCGAATAATAAAAAGTCACGGTTTGTAAAACTAAAAGTACAACAAGCTACAAACGGTATAAAGTGGATCAAGATATTTAGAAATTTAAAAGAGGATTTTCATATAGGTGGAGAAGTTGAATTAGAGCATATTCTACAATATCCGAAAGATTATATGCTAGGGGCAAATATTAGGGTGTTGCTTCCATACAATGAGAGAATATATAAAGTTCAAGGTACTAAAATAAAACCAGGTATAAAAGTAAAGGAAAGAGAGTATCTATTTAAAGGGTTTCAGCAAAAATTTCCCTACTTCAGATTACTATCAGAATGTAAAAGGATAGCAATAAATAATGAAAATGAATTATTCCCTTTAATTGCTCCAAAAGGATTAGAGACTATAACGTTAGAAATATGGTCTGAAAAAATATCGATGGAAGTAGAACAAGCATTATTTGAAAGTGAAATTGTGATAGCGCAAATTGGTGAGTCATCATATGTATTACATACAGATTCTCCAGTATTGTTAAAAATAGTAAGGTATAATATTGAAAAATTATTGCAAAACCCATATAAAATGCAATATTGTCAGAAATACAAAACAAACCTAGTAGAGGATGTTATGAAAGCGGTTTATGCTACTGCAGGTGAGCGAAATGATGCGACATTGGCGTTAATTGCAATGGAAAATTGTGATGGGCGTGAAAAAATTGATCCAAAGCAAATCGTTAGAGAAGGGTTTGCACGAACAAACCGTATTTCGGCATTTATTAATTTATTTATAGGCCAAAGTGTATCTCGTAAAACAATTATAAATTGTATTCTTAGTTTATTAGAACAAAGAGGATTTTTGAAACGTAGTTGGAATAAGATAAATTTACCTTGTACATATGTTAATTTATCAATTGAAAGAATCTCGAAATTTGATTTCTTACCTATTATTTCACAAATAAAAGGAAAAGAAATTTCATATAAATTATATGGGAATACAGAGTGGCAAACGATTGATCGTTTATTATTAAATATAAATAAACATAATATCTTTTTACCGCAGCCTTCAAAAAGAAATGACATGGGAATTCAATTTAAACAATTTGTTTCTGAAACATTAACGGGAATTTTACAATATGCAAAAGAGCAAAATGAGCAAGTATATTTCATTATAGATGCGAGTTTAAGAAAACATTGGATAAAAGAGTTACAAAATAATAAAATTGATATAGATACTTTCCCTGAGATTGTTCCGGATGTGTTAAAGGTTCCAAACTTAAATATTATTAGAATAAATACATCTTTTGATGTACCAACATACGGTGCAATAGAATGTGAGGATGTACTCGATTGTACGAGTTTATATGTAGATCCTAAAGGAATGTATTATAGCACTGGTGAGTATTCGTTTAATGGTAGTGAAACATTGCAGCGATACATACTCGAAATTTTACCGCTAGGTGTAAAAGCTGTAGAAAAGAATTATATTGCCAAAATGGTACATTACATGTGCTGTAATTCAAGTATGCTTTTGGAAAAGAATATACACATGCCGTATTCCATGCATATGGCGAAAGTAATAAAAAGCTATATGACTGATATAGATGCAAGAGAGTTTAAAGAGTTTGATGATGAATTGGATGTAGATATAATGAAAATAGAAAAGAAAGATTCAATTATGCTTCTTTAAATAATAGTAGACAAATCCTGTTCATTATATCGATCAGGATTTGTCATTTTTTCATGTAAATAAGGATATCTTTTGTCATGTATCTTTTCTTTTACATATTTACTTTATTTACATACAGGATTAAGATGTTTTTTAGAAATAAAAAACTACATCAAATGGAAAAGCAGTATGAATTGATTCAAAAGAAATTTGAAAGGAATGAGGAATTGTGAAGAAATTAGATGTGCTATTAATGTTATTGAGCGGCCTCTTTCCAGTTGCAGGAATTATAAAGCAAATCCCACTAGAACAGTCTTTATATATTGGAGGCCTTTTATTTTTTACTAGTTTCGGTAGTTATTTTGCGAAAAAAATATATTCACGCATATGTAGCTGGATAGCGTATGCTCCATTTATAACACTACTGTTAGTCATTTGGCATCAAGATATTTCAATAAGTTCAATAATAGCGAACGCGAAAATTGCCGCTTGTGTCGCTTTAATTCCGTGTCTATTCCGTTTTCGTACATATGGACTTACATTCGGTTTAGTCTCATTATGGGCTGCTTTACTATGGGATATTAAAGAAGTACAGTCATTAGTCATACTTGAACGTATGTCGAGTTTAAGGACGAGCCATTACTTATATATTCTCCTTTTAATTGGGGGACTTATATTAGGTGGGTTACTTGCGATGTTATTGCACCGAAAAGAGGAAGATAATAATAAAGAAAATATTAATCTATTTAAACAAAAAAAGAAAAGAAAAAGACTATTATTTAAGATTCGTCTTCCAAGATTACCAAAATTTAAGATGAAGTTATTTAAGTTTGGTGGAAAAGTATCAAAACGAAAAACACCAGAAAAAATACGTGAGCATAATTACGAAGAACCAGCTCCAGCTGCAACATATGAAACGCCAGAGCAAATACATCAATATAAAGAAGGTACTGTTCAAGGGCAAACGAGGATGGAACGTCGTAGAAATAGGTATAATGCATAAGAAATTTCAGTAAATCCTTTAATGATTTATCATTGAATTGATGAACCATTAAAGGGTTTTTATGTAATTAAATATAAATTGCTAATTAGGAATTCATAGCATAATCTAAAGTTGGGGACTTAAATAAAATAATGGGAGGACAAAATGCTTATTATTACATATTTTGCCGTCTGCATATTATTCTTAGCTAGCTTTTTACATGTTTACTGGGCTTTTGGAGGTAAGTGGGCGACGAATATTGTCATTCCAACAAAATCTGGAGAAAAGGCGTTTACACCAGGTTTAGGAGTGACATTGTTCATTGCGTTATTATTAAGTATGGCAGCAATGATTTTATTGCAACAAACAAATATAGTTCATTTTGCATTTCCTAATATTATTGTTCAAATGGGATCCTGGGTTTGTATGGTTGTTTTTTTCATAAGAGTAATTGGTGAGTTTCGTTATTTTGGTATTTTTAAACGCGAAAAAGATACGCATTTTGCTAGAATGGATACCGTTTTATTTATACCACTTTGTGCATTTCTATCTTTATCCTTCTTATTAGCAATTATAACGTGAATATATAAATATATGGGTATTAAATAAGTGGTCTCTGTGCAATCAGAAGCCGCTTATTTTGTGTGGTTACATTTTATTGCAAAAATATAACCAACAATATTTTAATACTGTATTACAAAGTAAAGCGATGTATACAACTCTAATTAAGAGGATGGATTGCTTCTAGTTGGTAAGCAGTGAAAAAATTATTACAATAATGTAAGGTTTATGTAATGATAATCGATAGTAAATTAAAGTGTTTGAGTGTATTTTTAATATGGTTTAAAAGTACTGTTTATCTATAAGGATAAATAATATTTAATTAGGAAGTGTAATTAAATGATTGAGATTAAATCTATTATTCATTCATACAAACTAAAGAGAAGAATAGCTAGGGATTTATACGGCACCAGGGATGAATTGACGCTATTATTAAATGAATTTAATAATATGAAATGTACAGTTGTATCTGAAAAAAAGGAAAATTGTATGCTAACTCGTTTACAATTAATTTATCAAAATATGAACTTAGATAAACAGTTTCCTCTTCCCCTTGCTTTACATAACAAGTTTTTGGAGCGATTAGAAAATGAATCTCTTCAAACTATTGAGGGTTGTATATCGTCTCTACATTTAATGTTAGATATAAATTATGAGAAAATAAGACATTATGGATCGAGCACAAGTAGGTCATTTGTTCCATTATCGCAATCTTCTATTTGTCTTGCTGATTGTATTTGTTTAACAGGATTTGTATTAGGAGTACTAGGAACAGTGACATTTGGAGGGTTAATATTATCTGTATGTTCGCTTACATAAAGAAAAAAGAACACTCACTTAAGGTGTTCTTTTTTAGTTATTTAGAAGAGCTTCTGAGATAGGAAACATTGATTCAAATGTATAAGTTCATTTTTATCATGTTGTGTAACTTAAAAAGGAAAGTATCAGAAAATGCTTATTTTGAATGAATATAAACAGCGACTATTTGGGATCCGTATTAGAATGCTTAGAATTGGTCAAAAAATGTCGGGTGAAATGTAAATAAAAAAGGACAAGCAGTCGTATCTGCTGTCCTTAAAAGGAGAAAAGTCTTTTGATAAAGAACTACGAATAAACAGAAAAACTGCTTGTAATTAGTTTTACCCTAAATATACATGTCTATACAAAAAAGGATAAGTAAAAAATACTTATCCGAGGAAGGGAAATCCAAAACACCAAAATGGCTTGCATTAGTATGCAGGTTCAAAAGTAGTATATGTAAAACGAAAAATCTCATACAAAAGCAGACAAGTAAAAGTGTTGTTTGCTAGAGAATCTAATGAATGAGCCAACTTTTCACACTTCTTTTCCCATGTCAAGAAGATAATGAATAGTACACAATTACGCGGAATATAAAAGGGACATAACTGAAAGGAAAGAAGTGGGATATACTTTTGGTTTCTATGAATGATGTATTTTCTTCATTTTCTTTGTCCCAAAAATACAACTAATAATTGCGAGTAATGCATTTGAAGAAATGAAATTTACGGTCCAATAAATTCCTGTTCCAGCAATTAAATCGATAATAATAAATTTTTTAATTGCCGAACCTTTTACTACATAAAAAACAAATTGATTGTTATTCAATGCTTTCACATCCCTTATCTTTTTTTTAATATATGACAAGGCATGCTTGTTTTAGTCTTAATGTTAATAAACCAATATGACTTAGAAGAAGCTAATAAAGCAATTATAAATAAAGGATAATTATTGGAAGTTACATTCTTAACTTCAGTGAAAAGAGTTCAAAATTATAATTTTTCCTGCGTTACTGATAAAATATTATATTTTACTAAAGGGTTTATGCGGAAAATTTGATAAAAAATTCTTTAATTAAAAGTATAATTCCAAGCAGAAACAAGACTTCAATAGAGAACCAAAACATACTTTTTTGAGGCTTTTTAAATTCCATAATAATAGATGAAAACAAAAAAATAGCAATAAGTATGATAATTAAGAGGCGAATTATATCAGCCATTAATAACACTCCTAATATTTAATCAATACTATTATATAATTCTTTCTAAAGATGTAGAATGCTAGAAACGTTTGATTGTAATTTTAATAAAAAGAATAAGAGGTGTAGATTGGCTGTTTTTCTTAAAGTCATTTTAAACGTGTTATGGGATGTGATAAACCATACTTTAATAAAAAAGGATGTAAGCGTATTCTTATCGAATTATAGATAATTAAGAGAGGCGGTGACACTATGAAGTATGTAAAAGTCAGTATGAATGGTGGAAGTGAGCACAAATTCTCAATGACTTTAGAACGATTTGAAGAACTTATTACTACAGAGAAAGGGTTATTAGAAAATAAATTAGTTTGTATTGAAAATGTAATGATTAATCCTACTAATATATCTTCTGTAGTTGAAAAAATTGGTGTACCTGCTAAGTTTATGGAAGTTTAAAGGTGATTAGAGAAAAAACATCCATGGGGATGTTTTTTGTTTATAAATAAAGCAATTTTACAATGTAAGAATGAGCAGGTTTTATTAGTAATAATGTAGGAAGGCCTTTTATAGCGAGTTAGTTATCCAATGTGTATGTATGTATCTGGCATCTGGATATTGTGTTTTTTTATGCACAATATAATAAGTACAAGCATATAGTATGTAATAGGACAAGATCTTCGTGTCCGAATCAATACTCAGAAAAAACCTCTAATCACACTAGGGCATCCAATAGCAGGGTGCTCTTATTTTTTATGAAAAATGTAGCTCTACAACGGTTTCGTTTCAATTATAGTTTTCTTTAACCTTTGATTTTAAATTTATCTTTTACGTTAATAAATATTAAGAATAAAATGATAGCAATAATTAAATTAGACAAATAGAAATTTTGGTGAAACAGTAGTTCAAAGATAACATCAAGTGTATATAAGAAAGCCACAGCAGGTAATATACAAATAAATATAAATCTCCAATTTTTTAGATAATGTTTATAAGTAGTAAGTACTTTCTCCATTAATATTGCTCCTGTAGTTTTTATTTTCTATATAATTATACATTTAAATAAAAAGATTTACAAAGTATTTAAAATTTATTTAGCAACTATTGTGATTTCGTGTGATTGATAACGGGGAAGCGAAAAAATATTTTAGGTCTATAGCTTGAGGAGGAGATGGAGAAAGATTTTATTAAAAACTTAGATAGCTGCATAAATCAGTGTAAGAAATGATTTGACTAAAAAGCTTTTAAAGAACGATAGTAAAATGATACACTATAATCTACGTTATTTTGAAATGAATAGAGGGATTTACGTGATAGATAAAATTAAAAACGTTGTTGAGGATATGTATGAAGATGAAGCAAAACACTTACTTCAAAGTATTCTAATACAGTTAGATGTATTAGACGGGAATTATAACGAAGATATGATAAAAAATTTAACGAGTGTTCCTAAGCAATTAACGAGTGATACAACTCAGGAAAAGAACATAAGAGAAAGTATACACATTCATATCGCTTTTGATGATTCAACAGCCGGTTGTTTAAAATATATGTTGAAACAGGAAGGGTTACTCGAGGAGAGTGTGGTTTCATTCTCTGAATTCTTTTCAATTGGGTCAATACATCAATTACATACAAATGAAGGTCAATTAGCAAGAAAAGAGTGGTTATTAAACAACTTAACCGCTTATGATAGCTATTTTGAAGATGAGTATTTACCAAGATTTATAGAAACTATAGAAGAACTACACACTATTCCTAGTGAAACGCCTATTACAATTTGGAAAGCAAATAACGCACATGAACATGTAGGTCTATGTTTTGTATTGACACAATTAAAAGATAAGAAAAACATTCGAGTTATTAATACGTCTGAAGCAAGTAAAGAAATATTAAAACAAGAGTATGATATTCGTGGAACTGGAGAATTAGCGCCTGAAAGTTTAGCTCTAATTCAAAAAAGTTTTGTAGAATTGCCTTATTTAACTGTGGAGAAACGTATGCAGTTTGAACATGAGTGGGATAGTCTATCGAAAAGTACGGAATTTTTAAGAGTTTGGACAGACAATGAAGTGCATTCTGTACAAGAAGATTATTTTGATCAATTTATAATTGAATGTGCGAAAAGTGTAGGTGCTGATCAAGAATTTCTAAAAGCTCCGAGAGTAATTGGTGAAGCACTTGGTCTTGTAGAGCAGTTAGTTGGCGATACGTTTTTAGAATATCGCTTAAAGGAATTAATTAAACAAGAAGTATTTGAATTTATAGGTTCACTAGATGAAATGCGCTTTTATAGTGTGAAGTTAAGGAAATAATAAATACATTTTATGTTTAAAAACCTCGTATTATTAAGAATACGAGGTTTTTAAATTGAAGTTGGGCTATAACATAAGCTTCCTTTAGAGGGCATATCACATATGAATGTTAAAGGTACTGAATGAAAAGAAGGTGATTTGTTAATATGTATAACCAACAAAATTATCCATATGATCAAGCGATGTATTATCAACCACAAAACTACGGATATGAATCTACAAATGAAGTGAGAAATATGGAACAAGAAGATTATAGACCAGATGATGCGGAAGATGCTCCAACGTCACCACCACCGTCACAAGCTCCATCATTACCATCTACATTTGCTTCTCCAGCACAAGCAGGTAATATGAAATCATGGATGTGTAACTGTTTAGGAAGATGGGGATATTTACGTTTACATCGTCCTGGAACTTTCGGAAGAGACTTATGGTTCTTTCCGACTGAAGTGAGAAGAAACGGAGTATCAGGTTACACTTGGCAAGGTGGTCGTCGTCGTAAAGTAAGTTACCGCTATCAACAAATTAGTAATTTTATGTGTTTCGCATAAAAAAAGTGAGAGAGTAAAATTATTTTACTCTCTCACTTTTTTTATTTTTCAATATACGAAGTAAGATTTTGATTAAAAATTAACAATTTTCACGTTTTTATTAGAGTATAATGCATATGTTGGTTGGTTTTCAAAAACAAATGAGAGTGAGGGAATACAATGTCAATGAAAAATAAAGTTGGGCTAAGAATAGAGGATGGCATTAATTTAGCTTCAGCTCAGTTTAAAGAAGATGCGTATGAAATCTATAAAGAATCTAGAAAAATGCAACCTATCTTATTTGTGAATAAAACTGAATTAGGTGCAGAGTGGCTTATTACAAGATATGAAGATGCTTTGCCACTTTTAAAAGATAGTCGCTTAAAAAAAGATCCGGCCAATGTCTTTTCTCAAGATACATTGAATGTGTTTCTTACTGTTGACAATGGTGATCATTTAACGACGCACATGTTAAATTCAGATCCACCAAACCACAATCGTTTACGATCACTTGTACAAAAAGTTTTCACACCGAAGATGATCGCGCAATTGGAAGGAAGAATTCAGCATATCGCAGATGATTTATTGAACGAAGTCGAGCGAAAAGGTTCATTAAACCTTGTTGATGATTATTCATTTCCTTTACCGATCATTGTGATAAGTGAAATGCTTGGCATTCCAAAAGAGGATCAAGCGAAATTTAGAATTTGGTCTCATGCTGTCATTGCTTATCCAGAAACACCAGAAGAAATAAAAGAAACTGAAAAGCAACTATCTGAGTTTATTACATATCTTCAATATTTAGTTGATATGAAACGAAAAGAGCCGAAAGAAGACTTGGTTAGTGCTTTAATACTTGCAGAGAGTGAAGGGCATAAACTTAGCGCTCGGGAACTATATTCAATGATAATGTTACTAATTGTGGCAGGACACGAGACAACGGTAAATTTAATAACAAATACAGTATTAGCACTTCTTGAAAATCCGAATCAATTACAGTTATTAAAAGAAAATCCAAAATTAATTGATGCAGCTATTGAAGAAGGATTACGATATTATTCTCCAGTTGAGGTAACGACTTCAAGATGGGCAGATGAACCTTTTCAAATTCACGACCAAACAATTCAAAAAGGGGATATGGTTGTCATTGCATTAGCTTCGGCAAACCGTGATGAAACAGTATTTGAAAAACCAGAAATATTCGATATTACTCGGGAAAATAATCGTCATATTGCCTTTGGACATGGTAGCCATTTTTGCTTAGGAGCTCCACTTGCTAGGTTAGAAGCAAAGATTGCTATCACTACTTTATTTAAACGAATGCCTGAACTACAAATAAAAGATAACCGTGATGAAATCAAATGGCAAGGTAATTATTTAATGCGTTCTTTAGAGGAATTACAATTAACATTCTAGAATATTTATTGTAAGACATGCATACATTGAAAATGATTTACATAGAGTATGTATGTGTAATTTAAATTCGAAACGGAAGGGTGAATACATCCCAATGATCAACTAATTCTATTTGCAAGAGATCTTCGTTAAAAAACGAAATATTCTTCTGAATAGGATTAGTATGTACATTTATAGAAAAGGGATGTATTTCGCTCTGTGAAAATATAGTCTTTTCATATGATTTGTGCTGCCTCCTGTTCAGAACATGAAATAGGAGGCTTTTTTATGTCGACAAATGTAGTAACAAAACAAAATACCGGGGTATCGCAAGTATTAAAAAATCGGTTTGTGCAAGGAATTCTAGCATCAGCATTATTTTTGCAAATAGGAATATGGGTTCGAAACTTTGCGGTATTACTATACGTAATGGAAATGACAAAAGGTGATGCTTTTGCTATTTCAATGATTTCAGTTGCTGAGTTTGCTCCAATTTTCATCTTTTCCTTTATTGGCGGAACTTTTGCTGATAGGTGGAAGCCAAAGAAGACAATGATATGGTGTGAAATGTTAAGTTCTATTTCAGTATTTGCTGTATTAATTACTCTTATGTTTGGTACGTGGAAAATTGTGTTTTTTGTCACGCTTATTTCTGCAATCCTTTCGCAGTTTTCTCAACCATCTGGAATGAAATTATTTAAACAACATTTATCAACGGAACAAATCCAATTAGCGATGTCTATATATCAAACAATATTTGCGATTTTTATGGTGTTAGGACCGATTCTTGGAACATTTATTTTTCATAGTTTTGGAATTTATATTTCAATCATCATAACAGGTATCGCTTTTTTACTTGCGGCAGCTGTGTTGTTATTTCTTCCTAAAGATCTTGAGAATGATAATGAGAAGAAAGAAATCACTCTATTACAGGAAATGCTGGACGGTATTAAATACGTGAAAAAGAAAAAAGCATTAACTTTACTAGGGCTTTGTTTTATGGCAGCAGGACTAGGTATAGGATTAATTCAGCCATTAGGTATATTTATTGTGACGGAGCAGTTAGGGCTGTCAAAAGAGAGTTTACAATGGTTACTGACAGTCAATGGTGCAGGGATGATTGTTGGTGGAGCTTTAGCGATGGTATTTGCGAAGAATGTTGCTCCGCAAAAGATGTTAATTGTAGGGATGCTCGGTCAGGCGATTGGTATTGGTATTATAGGTTATTCGACAAATTTATGGGTGACACTTACAGCACAACTTTTTAGCGGTTTAGTTCTTCCTTGTATCCAAATTGGTATTAATACGCTCATCATTCAAAATAGCGATACTGATTTTATTGGTCGTGTAAATGGTATTTTAAGTCCACTATTCACAGGTTCAATGGTAGTAACGATGAGTATTGCTGGCTCATTAAAGGAGATGTTTTCATTAAGTATGATGTATGAAGGAACGGCTTTCCTTTTTATAATTGGATTATTGTTTATTTTACCTATATACAATTTAAAGCCAACGATAGCAATAGAAAGTGAAATAAGTGGTAAAGGAAGTGCTATACAAAATGAATCCTAATCCAAATGTTAAATACCCTATTGAAGGAAATCAAAACGTCCATTTTATAAAAAATACAATAACAAAAGCTAATATACTTGTTGGAGACTATTCATATTATGATGCGAAAGATGGAGAAACATTTGAAGATCGAGTATTACATCATTATGAATTTCTTGGAGATCGCCTTATTCTTGGAAATTTTTGTTGTATTGCAAATGGAGTTACCTTTATTATGAACGGAGCGAATCATCGGATGGATGGATTTTCGGCATATCCATTTAATATATTTGGAAATGGGTGGGAGAAGTATACACCTAATTTGTCTGATTTACCTTACAAAGGTGATACAGTTATAGGAAATGACGTTTGGATCGGTATGGATGCAACGATTATGCCTGGAATAAAAATAGGGAATGGTGCAATAATAGCAGCTAAATCTGTTGTGACTAGAGACGTCGCACCATATACAATTGTTGGTGGAAACCCTGCAAATAAAATAAAGGAACGATTTACAAATACAATAATAGAAGAATTATTGCAAATTCAATGGTGGCATTTTGATATTGAAAAAATAACTGAAAATATAAGTGCTATTGTACAAGGGAATATAGAGCCATTAAGAAAGCTAAAAAGGGAATAAAAAATGCATAACAAAGAGTATCATACCTCCGAATTTTGTTAATGATAATAGAACAAGGAGGTGTGATACTATGGCACAAGACGTTTTATGTGAAGTAAACAACTGTAAATTTTGGGCTAACGGCAATAAATGTAGTGCAGATGCAATTTATGTTGTAAGTCATAAAGGTAAACAAGCATCTACAACGGAAGAAACAGATTGCAAAACTTTTGATCCAGAAGTATAAATTTTTTTAAGGGTAACCAAATCGTGGTTGCCCTTTTATTAATTATAGTATTGATAATAAATCTCATTTTCATTCATTATTTTTAACTTTTCTTGTTATTTTTTCATATTTTCTTCATAAGTGATGTAATCCAGAGTAATTCATGTTCAATACGTGATTTACTAAATTCAATGATTTCTGTAATAAAAGAGGAGGTAATATCTAAAGATTGAATAGCAGTAAGCTGTTTATGTAGTATGTCTTGGCGCATTGTTAAAATTTCTTTTCTAGCTTCGCAATCAAGTTTTTCAAAAAGCGCGACACGAACAAGAAACTCTGCATTGTTTGTCGCGAGTTTTTCGGGAAACTCGCGTAACATTTCAGAAAACATTTTTTCTCCGGTTTCTGTTATGTCGTACATATTTCGGTTTGGTTTTCCGACTTGTGTATGTACTTTTTTCGTTATAGCCCCCATATTCTCAAAACGCCGAAGAGAAGGATAAAGCATATTATGATTTAATTCAAAATTCTCTCCTAACCGATTTTGGATATTTTTCTTTATTTCATAACCGTGTTTTGGCCCTGAAGTTAATTCTGCCAGTAATAAAATATCAACATACATAAAAATCCTCCTTATATATTTCTCAAGTTATTCAATGAAAAATCTCCTTTAGTATATGTTAAAATAACATATGTTAGATTATACAACTTTGAACTACCGACCTATCACTTTTATTGTAAAAGAAAAGGGAGGAAAGAACTATGACTTCGCCTGAAAATGTGATTTTAGTTCATGAAATTTCAAAGCTGAAAACAAAAGAAGAATTGTGGAATTCATATGAGTGGTATCAATTTATGAGGGATAATCATTCGGTTCATTATGATGAGGAGCAGGATGTATGGAATGTTTTTTTATATGATGATGTAAATCGAGTTTTATCGGATTATCGCTTATTTTCAAGTAGAAGGGAACGAAGACAATTTGCAATCCCACCTTTAGAAACTAGGATAAACATCAATTCTACTGATCCACCAGAACATCGCAATGTACGTTCTATTGTTTCTAAAGCATTTACTCCAAGAAGTTTAGAACAATGGAAACCTCGAATACAGTCTATCGCAAATGAACTTGTAGAACATATCGGAAAATATAGTGAAGTTAATATCGTTGAAGAGTTTGCTGCACCTTTACCTGTTACCGTCATATCCGATTTATTAGGAGTGCCAACAACTGACCGTAAAAAAATTAAAGAATGGTCGGATATTTTATTTATGCCGTATAGTAAAGAAAAATTTAACGATTTGGATGTAGAAAAAGGAATTGCGTTAAATGCATTTAAAGCATATCTTCTTCCAATCGTTCAAGATAAAAGATATCATTTAATCGACGATATTATTTCAGATTTAATACGAGCGGAATATGAAGGCGAAAGATTAACTGATGAAGAAATTGTTACTTTTTCTTTAGGTTTATTAGCCGCTGGTAATGAAACAACTACAAATTTAATTATTAATAGTTTCTACTGCTTTTTAGTGGACTCACCTGGAACATATAAAGAATTAAGAGAAAAACCTAAATTAATTTCGAAAGCAATTGAGGAAGTATTACGCTATCGCTTTCCAGTTACATTAGCTAGGAGAATTACAGAGGACACAAATATATTTGGACCTTTTATGAAAAAGGATCAAATGATTGTTGCATGGGTAAGCGCAGCAAATTTAGATGAGAAAAAGTTTTCACAAGCATCTAAATTTAATATACACCGAATAGGAAATGAAAAGCATTTAACCTTTGGTAAGGGCCCTCACTTTTGCTTAGGGGCACCACTTGCACGTTTAGAAGCTGAGATTGCATTAAGTACTTTTATAAAGACTTTTGAAAAAATAGAGTTATCTTCATCCTTCTGTTTAGAAGAATGTATATTGGAAAATGAACAAACATTAAAACATTTACCTATTCGATTGGAAGCTAAATAAAAATCTTAACAAGATGTATATATTTGCATCTTGTTTTTTGTTTCTCAATTGTGAGTTTTATAAAATTACCTTAATATGGAATTGTATAAAATGTAGAGGAGGATTCTTATGTTGACTTGTAATGGAAGTAAATCATTTCAAAAGTTTATTAAAGGTGTTACAGATCTTATGGAAAATTGTTTATTCGAAGAAGAAATAGTGTGTGGCATTGAAAAGTTACTAGAAGAACTTTTAGAAAAGAAAACATGGCTTCCGATAGAGAAACAGAAGGCGAATTCGGCTCAATATGCACGACACTTGCTATATGAAGACCCTTTAAAGCGTTTCGAAGTATTAGCTCTCGTATGGAAAGACGGCCAATCTACACCTTTACATGATCATGATGGTACATGGGGAGTAGAAGGCGTTTTTACAGGAAGGATAATGGTGCAGAACTTTATACAAACGAAGCAACTTGAAAATTCACTTGTGTATTTAACACATACAGGAAATCTTTATTTGGGAGAAGGAGAAACAGATAAAGTAATTCCACCAGCTGATTGTCATATTCTTGAAATAGGAAAAAGTGAAAGCGTTATCACAATTCATGTTTACGGAAAACGTTTGGAAAAGTTTAAAGTATTCGTCCCAACTGAAGAAAAGAATGTGTACATGTGTGAGACAAAATATATTAGTTATAATTCATAGTTTAAAATCCAAAGCTTTTTTTAAAAAGTTTTGGATTTTATTTATAATTATTTCTTGACCTGAAACGCTTTTCATAAATTATAAATAAGGAGTACTTCACGAAATAAGTATGAAAACGATACCTTTCGTTTAATATGAACGCGTGTATATATAGAAAGTGGTGAAGAAATAATGAAATTAATTGCAATTGATTTAGACGGAACTCTTCTTTCGGGGAATAAAATGATTAGTAAAGAGAATGCAGAGGCAATTCGAAAATGTCAAGAAGCAGGTCATGTTGTAGCAATTTGTACTGGACGTTCTATCGTCGACATTGAGCGATTATTGTTAGAAGTTAATTTAGAGTGTCCAATTATTGCCGAAAATGGCGCGCTTATATATAAAGATAAAAAAATGATGAAGAGATATCCAATTCAAAATATGCAAGCACTTGAGATTGTGCACTATCTTGAAGAAAATGGGTTATATTATCAGCTTTATACTGATAAAGGTGTGTACGTGCCGGAATATGGAGTAGAAAGTGTACGTAATGAAATCGAATATGTGAAGAATTCAAATGAAAATATCGACTTGAAAGAGTTAGAAACGATTGCAGCATTATACCTTGAACATACAGCATTTCATAGTGCCGAAAGCTGTAAACCGATTGTAGAAACAGATATACATGTGCATAAACTTTTGCCATTTTCTTATGATATAGAAAAATTAAAAAAGTTAAAAGAAACGTTTCTGCATAATACTGATTTAGCCATTACATCTTCGTATTGGCATAATTTAGAGATTAATCACCGAGACGCCCAAAAAGGAAATGGATTATATACTTTAGCAGAACACCTGAATATTCCAGTTGAAAATACTGTAGCGATAGGTGATGGGCTAAACGATGTATCAATGATGGAAAAAGCAAATATATCAATTGCAATGGGGAACGCAGTCGAAGAAATAAAAGCGATGTGTCAATACGAAACCTTATCAAATGAAGAACATGGTGTTGCACATGCTTTATATAAATATGTAATGTAATAAAAAAAGAAAAAAGAATCTACATAGATTCTTTTTTCTTTTTATTAGGGGTAAGGTATTCTATGAGATTCATAGAAGCCTTATTACATTTTATTATATAGAATATATTGGAATAAATGTTTATATTTTTCATAAAAATTGTGAAAATTTTATGAACTTTATATTTTTTGTATTTTTATACTGCAACAATCGGTGCGTAAAACTCTAACATCAAAATTATAAGTATGCATGTCGGCGCGATTTATGTTGTTCGTCAAATCAGAATTGATATGTGATGAACAAAATGCATACTGATTAAAGTTTCATTTTATATGTGAATCCCTCTCTTTTTTAATTGAAAAATAAAATTTGTTCGAATAATTATTCTACAGCTATATACCTAATGGCACATTCTTCGTATAATGGAGAAGTATAAATTTTGAATTTGTATTAATTTTACATATTGAGGTGAAAAAAGAATGAATGCGCGGCTAATGGAACTTATTGATGTGAGTACAATAGAAACCATGGCAGAACAATTTTATCAATTAACCAACATATCACATCAACTTCTTGATGCTGAAAAAGAATGTATATTTTCTTTTGGAATAAATGAGACGAAAATATGTAAACTTCCCAAAATTGAAATCCCCATTTTCATATACAATCAATATTTAGGATCTTTTGTAGTATGGTCAAACAAAAGTGAAATTTTCAATTGTCAAAAATATTTTGAAATGCTTTCAAATCTAATTATAGATGGAGTAATGAAAGGATTCCAAAGTAAAAATACAACGTTACTTTCTCGAAAAGAGGAGGAACTACATACAATCTTACAAAACATGCCTGTTATGGTTGATGCACTTGATTATAATGGAGATTTTGTTTTGTGGAATCGCGAATGTGAAATTGTGACAGGCTATACTGCAGAAGAGGTAATTGGAAATCCAAACGCACTTCGATTACTGTATCCTGATCATAATTATCGTCACGAGATACAAAAGAAATTTTTGACTCGCGGAAAGAACTTTAGAGATTGGGAAATGCGCTTAACATGTAAAAATGGTGAAATTAAAACGATAATGTGGTCCAATATATCAGAACAGTTTCCTGTAAGTGGATTTAGTTATTGGGCTGTTGGGGTAGATATTACACATTTAAAAGCAATAGAAGAGAAATTAAAACAACAAACGTCTGAATTGGAATTAATTTTTAAGGCTTTACCAGATTTATGTTTCTTAACAGAAGATGATGGAACAATTATTGATTATAAAGCAGGATCCCCTACAAAATTTTACGTACCCGCAGAAGCTTTTATGGGAAAAAAGTTTTACGAAGTATTACCATCTACAGTAGCACAAAAATTTCAAGAAGCAATTTGTCAAGTGAAAGAAAAAGGAACAAATACAATTATTGAATATCCACTTACAATTAATGAAAGTATCGATTTCTTTGAAGCTAGATGTTTACCGTTATTGCATGATAAAATTATGATTATTGTACGGGATATTACAGAGCGGAAAAAGACAGAAGAATTGCTAAATAAATCAGATACACTTGCAGCAATCGGTCAATTAGCTGCTGGTGTAGCTCATGAAGTAAGGAACCCATTAACAGTCATTAAAGGGTTTATACAGTTATTCCAAATTAATATAGAAGATCAAGAAAAATATTTTGATCTAATGCTTTCTGAAATTGAAAGAATAGAAGCAATTCTGCAAGAGTTTTTGTCGATTGCTAAAACAGATGAAATAAGTACCGAAAAGAAAAATATTTATCAAATATTTAAAAATGTCGTATCATTAATAAATACAAAAGCAATTATGACAAATATTCAAGTTGAATTATATACAGATTCCAAAGATATAATCCTTGAATGCTCAGAAAATCAATTAAAACAAGTATTTATTAATATTTTGCAAAATTCAATCGAAGCTATGCCGGATGGTGGAAAAATTGCAATTCATATAAAAGAGATAAACGATGAGGGTGTCATTATTCATGTAATTGACGAAGGAATAGGGATACCTGAAGAAAGAATTAAGAGATTAGGTGAGCCATTTTATAGTACGAAAGAAAAAGGTACTGGTATCGGATTAATGCTAAGTTATAAAATTATTGAAAGTCATCAAGGGAAAATAAGTATTATGAGTGAGGTTGGTGTCGGGACAACAGTGAATATTTATTTGCCAAAAGCTCAGAGTAAAAAATCTTTATCAAATTATGATGATAGATTCGAATCAATGCGTCCAATTATTAATTCTTAAATTACTAAATACCCAATACCCAAAAGCTTAGTTTTTGGGTATTGGGTATTTTTACATTTAATTTAGTAAACTTTACCTTTTCTTTAGATTTGTTTTAATTTCTATTAAGTTTTAAACATTATATTAATATTTGTACAAGGTAATGTATGGAAGTCGCACGTTACTTTTAATATAGAAACCAAATATTATTTGAAATGTTGTAAGGAGGAGATTAAGACGAAGTGAAAAAACAAGAGAAAACAAGAGGTAGAGCAATACCGATGCGGTTAAACATTTTATTTTTTTGTGTATTTTTATTATTTTCTGCCATGATCATACAGTTAGGTAAAGTACAAATTATCGATGGAGAAACGTATAAAAATGAAATAGAGAAGAGAGAAAATGCAACCGTAAGTCTTTCTGTTCCGCGCGGAAAAATATTTGATCGAGAAGGGAATCCAGTAGTTGATAATAAATCTTTACGTACAATTACATATACAAAGATGAAAGGTGTAAAATCAGAAGAGATATTAAAAACTGCAAGACAACTTGCAGACATAATTGAAATGCCGCAAGAAGATATAAATAAGCTAACTGAAACGGATAAGAAAGATTTTTGGATGCAATTAAATCCGAAACTTACCGAAAAATTAGTATCTAAAAAAGAAATAAATAAGTTCAGAGATAAAGATATTACCGGGGAAAATTTAGATAAAAAAATAGAAGAGTTAAAAAGGAAGCGTGTAACAGATAAAAATCTTCAGGAATTAACAAATAAAGATATAAAGGTGTTAGCTATTAAAAGTAAGATGACTTCTGGTTATCGAATGGCTCCTCAAATTATTAAAAAAGATGTTAGTGAAAAGGAATTCACTATAATTAGTGAAGGTTTAGCGAATCTCCCAGGTGTAGACGTATCGGTTGATTGGGAGAGAGTGTATGTAAATGATGGATTATTCCGATCTGTTCTTGGAAATGTTTCTAATTCCGATGAAGGATTACCAAGTGAACGATTAGATTACTACTTGGTACGTGATTATAGCCGAAATGATAGAGTTGGAAAAAGTTATATCGAGCAGCAATACGAAGATGCACTTCATGGTACAAAAAAAGAAGTAAGAAGCGTTGCAGATAAACAAGGTAATACAATTAGAACGGAAACAGTTTCTGAGGGAAAGAGCGGTAAGAATTTAACTTTAACAATAGATATGGAATTACAGAAAAAAGTAGAAGAAAGTATAGAAAAAATATTAAAGGCATATAAAGGATCAGAATCCATGTTAGACCGTGCTTTCGTGGTGATGATGAATCCGAAAAACGGACAAGTATTATCCATGGCTGGGAAAAGACTTGTAGAAAAAGACGGAAAAACAGAAGTTGAAGACTATGCTTTAGGCACAATGACTAGTTCTTATGAGCTCGGATCAACAGTTAAAGGTGCAACAGTTTTAACTGGATTTGAAACGAAAGCTATAACACCAGGTACTTATTTTTATGATGCACCTATGAAGTTTAAAGGAACTAAGGAAAAAAAGTCTTGGAAAGAGTTTGGAAATATTGATGATTTAAGAGCGTTACAAGTCTCTTCAAACGTTTATATGTTTCATACAGCATTAAAAATTGCAGGTGTGGATTATGTGAAAAATAGTTCATTAAATATTAAACAGGAGTACTTTGATAAAATGAGGTATTATTTCAGGCAATTTGGATTAGGTGTTCCAACGGGTATCGATTTACCGAATGAAACAGCTGGACAAATTGGTAAAAAAGATAATCAACCTGGTTTCTTACTAGACTACTCAATTGGCCAGTATGACACCTATACGCCACTTCAGCTTGTACAGTATATTTCAACAATCGCAAACGGTGGATATCGAATGAAGCCACAAATTGTTCAAGAGGTAAGAGAGCAAACGTCGCAAAAAGATGAGATTGGTAAAGTGGTGCATTCAGTAGAACCAATCGTTTTAAATAAAATAGATATGAAAGTGGAATATATAAATCAAGTAAAAGAAGGATTTAGAAGAGTGTTCCAAGAAGGTGATGGAACAGGTGTAAGGGCGTTCCAAAAAGCATCTTATAAACCAGCAGGTAAAACAGGGACTGCACAGACAGTATACGGTGGAGAAAGTGATATTGGAAGAAATGAAAAAGGTGAGCGAAGAGAATGTTATAATTTAACGTTAGCAGGATATGCACCATATGATAATCCTGAAGTAGCATTCTCTGTAGTTGTACCGTGGGTTATTAATGATAAATCTGGTATTAATTCTGATATTGGAAAAGAAATTTTAGATGCTTATTTTGAATTGAAAAATAAGTGATTGACTGGAGAAACTACAAAAATAGATAGCTCTAAAGAAGATTAAAATATATGAAATGTTATAGAAACTAGAGTCGTCTTATTTAGGGATAGATTCAAAATGGGTGATAGAGAGGTAAAATCATTCTATCAATTATTCACGTTTTATAAAATAAATCATATATTGATAGCATAGGACAAGCTGAAAAGCTTATTCTAACCTCACAGAACACTCCTTATCACGGTTAGGCATCTACTTATGTAGATGCCTTTTTTAATTTAATGACGGACAATTATTTATCAATCTAAAGTAGCAAGTTTATTGGGACTATTAGGGGAAGATTGACGGTAATAATTACAGTATGCTTAATAAGTGAATTGAAATGTAAGGAGTGAGAAAGAAGTGCTAAATATTTTAATGGTTAATTTTCCAGCAGAGGGACATGTAAATCCTACATTAAGTTTAGTCAAAGCCTTCATTGAACGGGGTGATCACGTACATTATATTACAACAGAACATTTTAAAGGCAGAATTGAAGATTTGGGAGCTACTGTTTATACCCATCCAGATTTATTAAAGGAGATTTCTATTGATACTGAAACTTCATATGGGTTGAATTCTTTCTTTCATGTACATGTTCAAACTTCTTTATATATATTAGAAATTACGAAAAAATTATGTGAAAGCATAATTTTTGATTTTGTAATTTATGATATATTTGGTGCTGGAGAGTTAGTAAAGGAGTATTTACAAATACCAGGTGTAGTTTCTTCTCCTATATTTTTAATTCCTCCAGAATTTTTAGAGACGTTACCTTTTCATCCAAATGCAGAAATACAATTCCAACCCGATGAACTTTCTGAAAAGTTACTATATCAAATGGAGCATGAATTTGGCGTAAAACCTAAAAATAATCTTCAATTTATGCATAATAAGGGAGATATTTCTCTCGTGTACACAAGTCGTTATTTCCAACCTAATAGCAATTCGTTTGGAGAAAATAACATTTTTATTGGGCCGAGTATTTCAAATCGTAAAACAAATGTAGAGTTTCCATTTGAAATGCTTAAAGAGAAGAAAGTTATTTACATTTCAATGGGAACACTACTTGAAGGACTCGAACCATTCTTTAATACTTGTATTGATACTTTCTCAGATTTTGATGGGATAGTTGTAATGGCAATTGGTGATAGAAATGATCGTTCTAAAATTAAAAAAGCGCCAGACAATTTTATAATTGCTTCATACGTACCCCAATCAGAAATATTAAGTGAAACAGATGTTTTTATTACACATGGCGGCATGAATAGCGTACACGATGCTATATATTTTAAAGTCCCATTTGTAATAATTCCACATGATAAAGATCAGCCAATGATAGCACAAAGGTTAACTGAGCTTGAAGCAGCGCATCGGTTATTAAAAGAGTATGTTAATGTGCAAACTTTGAAAGAAGCGGTAACAAACGTACTTTCAAATGAAAAGTATAAACATGGTATACGAAAACTTAATGATAGTTTTTTAGAATGTGGTGGTCCAAAAGAAGCCATTGCAGTTATTGAATCTCTTTTAAGTAAATAGTGTCAACAATATACAAGCATAGAGGTTCTACCTTTATGCTTGTATATTGTTATCCCGCAAACTGCACAGCAGTATTTGCATGTAAAAAAGCAGTATCAAACACAGGAACAGTAAGGTCGTTTTGTGAAATAAGCAAAGGGATTTCAGTACATCCTAGTAATATTCCTTCTGCGCCATTTTGAATTAATAATTTTGTAATTTGTAATAGCTTTTCTTTTGAGGTTTCTGAAATAATTCCTTTACTTAATTCATTTAAAATAACGTGATGAATAAAATTTCTTTCCTCTTCATTTGGAATGATTGTCTCAATGTTATAGTTTGCTAGACGTGATTTATAGAAGTCTTGTTCCATCGTTTGTTTTGTACCCAATAGTCCGATACGCTTTATATTCTGTTCTACCATTTCTTTAGCACTTACATCACCAATGTGAAGAAGCGGGATGGATATTGCACTTTCTACTTCTTCAGCAAATAAATGGACCGTATTAGAACACATTAATAAACATTCAGCTCCAGATTTTTCAACTTTTTTTGCAACTGTGACTAATTCGTTTTTCACTTTTTCATATTGATGATTTTGTAATAAAGTAGTTACCTCACCAAAGTCCATGCTATATAAAACAAGCTTTGCATTTTGATCATATTGAGAGAGTGTAAGTGTATTAATATGTTTATAGTATAACGATGTAGATTCCCAACTTAGTCCACCAATTAAACCGATTACTTTCATCGTGCATTCCTCCCGTAACTATTTTGAACTTATTATTTCATAATTCCGATAAGAATACAATGATTTGAATGTACCGTTAAATAAAAAATAATTAGAAAAGTATTGAAATTTACAATTCTTAGTGCCATAATACGAATTACAAATTAATACTTATCCAGAGAGGTGGAGGGAACGGCCCTATGAAACCTCAGCAACCCCTATATAAATTTATAGGAAGGTGCTAATTCCGCAGAGGACACGATGTGTTTTTTGGAAGATAAGAGGATTCTTGAACGTGAAAGAAAATGACCTCTTATATAAGAGGTCATTTTTTGTTGTATAGAAAGGGAGTGTCGATGCATAATTCATTTTCAAAATAAATATAGAGTAATAAAAGTTGACTAATATGAGAGGGGAATTGTAATGAACAAATTATCAACAAAATTAGTAGTAGCAATCGGAATTGGGGCAGCATTATATGGGATATTAGGACTTTGGGGATTTTCTATTGCGCCAAATACATTTATTAAACCCGCATTAGCTATTTTAACTGTTTTTGGAGCTCTATTTGGTCCAGTTGCAGGACTGTTAATAGGTCTTATCGGTCATACCGTAACAGATACGATCGCTGGATGGGGTATTTGGTGGGGATGGGTTATTAGCTCAGGCATTATCGGATTTGCAATGGGACTCATTCAAAAAAGAGTTGGCTTTAGTGTGAAAAACGGGACGTATAATAAGGGAGATATTTCTTATTTAGCCATTACTGGGTTAATTGGAATTGTCATAGCTATTATATTTGCTGGGGCATTCGATATTATTGTGATGGGAGAACCGTTTGACAAAATTGTTATACAAGTATTAGGAGCAACAATTGCTGATGTTATTGTATTTTTAGTTCTTGGATTGCCAATTACAATAGGTTTAGCTAAATCTAATAAGAAACATACACATTTAAAAATTGAAAAGTAGGGATGTTAACATGCAACCAATTATTTCTTTTGAACAATTCAGCTTTCAATATGAGCATACAGCACAGCCTACTGTAAAAGACATTTCATTTCATATATATCCTGGAGAAAAAGTACTAGTTGCTGGACGAAGTGGTTCAGGGAAATCAACGTTAGCTCATTGTATCAATGGGCTAATTCCATTTTCTTATGAAGGAATTAGTACTGGTAATATTTTAATTGCCGGAAAAGATCCAAGGAAAGAGAGTATTTTTGAACAGAGTAAACAGGTAGGAACAATTTTACAAGATCAAGACGCTCAATTTATTGGCCTTACAGTAGAAGAAGATGTAGCATTTTATTTAGAAAACGAATGTGTAAATCAAGATGATATGAAAAAGATTGTTTCGGATTCATTAAAAAAGGTGAAGATGCATGCTTTTCATAAACAAAGTCCACATGAATTATCAGGAGGGCAAAAACAAACTGTTTCTCTAGCAGGTCTGTTAACAACAAATGCTAATATATTATTGTTCGATGAACCGTTAGCAAATTTAGATCCGCTAAGCGCCATACATACAATACAACTAATTAAAGATATACATAAACAATATAATAAAACAATTGTAATTATTGAACATCGAATAGAAGAAATGTTAAACCTGGATTTAGATAAAATCATTTTAATTGATGAAGGTGAAATTGTTGCGATTGGGACACCTGAAAAGATTTTAGCGTCAAATATATTACCATCTATAGGCTTAAGAGAACCTATGTATATAGAAGTATTAAAGAGATTACATTTTGATAGTAATAATGACGTAATATACCCACTTGAAAATCTTCATAGGGAAAGTGTTAGTGGCGTAATAAATGAGTGGATGGAGAAGCAAGTTTTTTGTAAAGACACTCCTACAAAAAAAGAATTATTGAAAGTAGAGAATTTGTCATTCTCATATTCTAATAAACAAAAAGTATTAGATAATGTGAATTTCTCTATATATAAAGGGGAAATAGTAGCACTTTTAGGCCATAATGGAGCTGGAAAATCAACATTAGCTCATAGTCTTATAGGGATAAACAAAACAAAAAATGATAGGATTTTAATTGATGGAGTAAATATTAATTCTTGGTCTATTCGTAAACGCGGTGAGGTTATATCTTATGTGATGCAAAATCCTAATCATGTGATTACTCAACCTACTGTTATGGAAGAGGTTTCGTTTTCATTAAAATTAAAAAAATTTTCAAAGGAAGAAATTAAGCTTAGAGCGGAAGAAGCGTTAAAAGTTTGTGGTTTGTATCCATTTCGAAATTGGCCAATTCAGGCGTTAAGTTATGGACAAAAAAAGAGATTAACGATTGCATCTGTACTAACAACAAATCCGAAACTTATCATGTTAGATGAACCGACAGCGGGACAAGATTATTATCATTATAAACAATTTATGTCGTTTATTAGAAAATTAGCTGCAAAGGGAATATCGTTTATTTTGATCACACACGATATGAATCTCGCATTGGAATATACAGACAGAGCGATAGTTTTATATGAAGGGAAAATTATTGCGAATAATACCGCGTCTATTGTGTTAGGGCATCCAGAAACGTTACAAAGAGCGAACCTAAGGGAAAGTTCTTTATTCAAACTAGTTAAATTTAGTGGGATTGCATATCCTGAAAGGTTTATAGAACTTTATTTTGATGTTATTAGGAGGGAGGAAGATGTATAGTACATATTTTCATCGCATGGATGGAGCAGTGAAATTGTTATTATTTATTTTTTGTATGACGTTTACCTTTTTATTTTTTGATTTTCGCGTATTGCTAGTTGTATTTTTGATTGGATGCATGGGACTTATAGTTGCTAAAATTCCACTCCGTAAAATTTTTATTGTTTTTAGTGTTATATTTACATTCAGTTTATTAAATTCTGTCATGATTTTATTTATTACACCAACCCATGGATCTGAATTAACCGAATCATATACTTCGTTTGTGCATATTGGATATGCAACAATTACATATGAAACATTATTTTATGCAGCTACACTTTCATTAAAATATTTTACGTTATTACCATTTACACTTATTTTTATTTATACGACTGATCCAAGCGAATTCGTGAGTAGCTTAAGTAAATTTCGAATTCATTATAAGATTACATATGCAATAAATATTGCATTACGTTATATACCTAATATTCAGTCCGAATATAAAGTTATTAAACATGCGCAAGAGGCGAGAGGAGTAGCTTTTGAAAAAGGAGAAGCAAGTTTATGGATTCGCATGAAAAACCGTGTCTTAATTTTCTGGCCTTTAATTATTCATTCTCTAGAGAGAATTGATACCGTTTCAAACGCAATGGATTTAAGAGGATTTGGAAAGAAAGATACACGTACGTGGTTTTATACAAATAAAGCGAAAAGTGGGGATTTCTTTGCTTTATTTGTAGGTGTTTTTATTTTAATTGTTGCAGTATATTTAAAATTACATGTATTTCAAAACTTTTGGTATCCATTTTAAAGCACTCTCAAATGAGTGCTTTTACTTATTTTTATATAGACATGCTCAAAAAAGGGATATTTACATAATGTATAATACGAACCAGTTAAAATGATCAACTACCTATTAGTTTTCAAACCAAAAGGAGGAGAAAATATGAGTTACGGTGGTTCTTGTGGTTTTGGTGGAGGTTTCGCTTTATTAGTTGTATTATTTATTTTGTTAATTATCGTTGGATGCAGCTGCTGGGGCGGAGGGTACTAATTTTTAATTAGTCTCCACAAATGTAAACTAAAAAAACATAAAAGATACTTATGTATCGAAACAAATAAAAAAGGAGCAATTATGCTCCTTTTTTATTTGTTCTCAGATGAGTTCTGATTACATTTTGGGAATGTAATTGTCAAAGTGGTACCTTTATTAACAACGCTTCGGATTTTTAAACTACCTTGCATCGTTTCAATAATCTTAACAGCAACCATTGTACCTAAACCTGTACCTTTCGTTTTTGTACTAAAATACGGTTCGCCAAATCGATTTATTTGCTCTTGTGACATACCAATTCCGCTATCTTCAATTCGTATTATAACTTTATTATTACTAATAGATGAGGAGATATTTAAAGTGCCACCATTAGGCATTGCTTCAATACCATTTTTTATTAAGTTTAAAAAACATTGCTGAAAGTGCTGTTTATTTCCAACTATTGTTGCCGTAGAGAAATCTTTTGTAATATGTATTGTATTCATATTACATAAAGGTAAGATCATATTAATCACTCGATTTAACTCTTGTTCTACTGAAATCTCATCTAATTTTTCTGAAGCAGGTTTGGCAAACGTTAAATAATCATCAATTATTCCTTGGGCACGATGTAATTCTTCAAGTATATGCTTAATATACTCGTCTCTTGATTCTGGAGTTAAATTTGGTGTTTTTAAAAGTTGAGTAAATCCTTTTACAACAGTTAAGGGATTTCTTATTTCGTGCGATATACTGGCAGCTAGTTGACTGACGATTTCCATTTTTTCCATTTTAATCAACTTCGATCGCATACATACTGCATCTTTTAAAACTTCATTAAAATAAACTACAAACAACATTAAAGTAGTTGGTAATATTATGAAATAAATAATGTACAAATTATTCACTTCAAAATCTGATAAAGTTAATACAATTACAGTTGTAAATATTCCTAGAAAAAATGTTAAAAACATTGTATAAGCTACTTTGATTTTTCTATTATACGTATTAAATTTTGCGGATGCGAATGCTGTAATGATAAACATTGTGCCATAAACTAGTATTGTTAACATACTAAATCCATAAAATGAAAATCTTGTAATTAATAAAATAGCAAACAATATGATACCGACAGGGAAGCCACCATAAAGTGTACCTATTATAACTGGTATTTGTCTTAAATCATGAATGCAATTTTCATCCATATAGATAGGATAGCGCATACATAAAATAAGAGGGATACTCGTACAAAGTATAATAAGTAGTTTTTTATATTTCTTCAAATAGTGCCCGCTATCATATATAAAATAA
Source organism: Bacillus basilensis (assembly GCF_050630465.1). Classification (NCBI taxonomy): domain Bacteria; kingdom Bacillati; phylum Bacillota; class Bacilli; order Caryophanales; family Bacillaceae; genus Bacillus; species Bacillus basilensis. Next base: position 421,302 of record NZ_JBNTQO010000001.1, read on the forward strand.
AAAATAAAGATACTAATTAAAATGTAAAGAAGATTATTTAATACGTTTTGATTAATATAAACAAAGTCCATAATATTTGCCTCATTATTTTGAATTTCCTTTTCATATATATTATACATGATTATAGTATAATATATATATTTGATTAAATAATATAGGTTTATATTTTTTTAGTATCTGCCACGTTTACCCATTCTTCATATAATTCTTCAACTGATGCATATCGTTCAGTTCGGTTTTCATTTACAGCGCGATACGCTATTTCATATAAATCCATACTTGCTTCCCATTTTGTAAAGGAGCGATCTTTTCCACCCCCTAAAATTGTGAAAGCCATTGCACCCATATTAAATACATTTGTTTTCGCATCAATCATAGCGTTTAGCTCAAATTCTTCAGGAGACATAAAACGCGAGGAACCCCATAATCTTCCCATTTTATTTACGTATGGTTTTTTAGAATATAAATCAATATCACAAATTTTCGTCTCATTTGTATGAAAATCATATAAAATACTACCGTCATAAAAATCTATTGCTACATAGTTTTTCTTTTCGACATACGTATGGAAAGAAAAAATGGAATTTAAGGATTGAATTCGTTTCATAACAGATAAATGCTTAAATTTATAAAATGGAGACTTTGGATTATTATATTTCTCAGGAGGCGGGAAACTCCAATGTGAATGAAGACATTCACCATCAAACCAATCGAAAATCAATACATATCCAGATTGAACTGGAAAATGTTCAATTAGTTTTATAAGCGAGTCATGTTTTAATTCCTCGTATAGGGAAACTGAATTTCTTAATCGTTCAATAGCGTCGTTCATTGTTCCTTCGTATGCAATTGTTTGTGCCCCTGCGTATTTAATGAATTTCTTATGCCCATTTTTTTCTACACCAAAACTTATATTACCTGAATCTTGCTGGTCAAAAACTGCAAATACGGTTCCTAATTTCAATAGCCAATCAAAATTATGATGTTCTTTTAATTGGAATGTTATTTGATTCAACTGAATTTCAACTGGTTTAGCTTCCATAATATACCTCACATTTATTATAATTAAGTTGTATATTTCAGTATTCGACATATTTTGTAAAAATCCTATGTTACTCACATGGAATTTTATAAATATAATGATGAGTACTTATAGAAGGGTGAATAAAATGGAACAACAAATCGTTATTAAACCATATGAAAAAGAGTGGCATGAAGAGTATTTAATAGAAAAGGAGAAATTTATTTCTTTATTCGGAGGAGAATGTATTGCTATTGAACACATAGGGAGCACATCCGTACAAGGATTAGGAGCGAAACCCCTAATTGATATGATGATTGGTGTAACGGATTTGCAAATTATCGAAAAGTGGATTGGTGATCTATTAAAAATTGGATATGAGTATGTACCAAAGGAATCAACTAATTGGCGCTTTTTTAGAAAGGGAAAATGGAGAGCGGGTACCCATCATTTGCACGTTTATATTTATAATAGTGACGAATGGAAAAATAATCTTTTATTTCGAGACTTTCTAACAAAACATGAATGGGCACGTAATGAATATAGAGAATTAAAAGAGAAACTTGCAGCTACATATCCTTTTGATCGAGTTTCATATACAAGTGCAAAAGGGCCGTTTATTCAAAAGATATTAGAATTGGCCAAAACTCAAAAAATTTAATATTACAGATTCTTATCTGAAAAATTTTTAAAATCCCTTCCTACGTTATTTATAGGAAGGGATTTTTTATTTTGTCATAACGATATACATTATTTCTAATTATTGGAGACAGATTAGTTTATTTATTTCGATATTTCTAGTACATTGAAAATATTAAGGGGGAATTAAGCAATGAAAGCAATTGTACATCAATATAAAAAAGGGGCAGAGGGATTAGAATATAAATTTTTATCTGAAACAAATCCTAATGCTGGTGAAGTAAAAATAAAGTTAAAAGCTGCAGGATTAAATCATAGGGATTTATTTATTATAAACAATAGAAAAGAAATGGATCTGCCGTTAGTAATAGGGTCAGATGGTTCAGGAATTGTTACAGAAGTCGGAGAAGGTATTTCAAAAAAATTATTAAATAACAAGGTTATTATAAATCCTAGCATTGGATGGGAAAATATTGCCGAAGTACCAGAGTTACCAGAGGTGCTAGGTGGACCGAGAGATGGGACGTTTGCTGAATATGTGATTGTGCCAGCTGAAAATGTAGTAGCAAAACCGTCATATCTTACTTGGGAAGAGTCTGGCGTATTATCTTTATCGGCGTTAACTGCATTTAGAGCACTTTTTACAAAGGGTAGATTGAAATGTGGAGAACATGTTTTAATTCCGGGAATAGGCGGCGGTGTAGCGACATTTGCCATGTTATTTGCGAAAGCAATTGGCGCAAAAGTAAGTGTTACTTCAAGGATTGAGAACAAAAGAAAGTTTGCAGAAAAATATGGCGCAGACTTTTCTTTTAATAGTTCTGGAAATTGGGAAGAGATTTTACAAGGAGAGAAAGTAGATTTAATAATCGATAGTATAGGTCCAGCAACATTCTTAAACTATTTTGATGTATTGAAACCAAATGGAAGAATTGTTAATTTTGGTGCAAGTTCAGGAGATAAAATAGAATTGCCTTTAAGAGCGTTATTTTATAATCAAATTGATATTATGGGAACATCTATGGGTAGCCGTGAGGAATTTAATGAAATGATTAAGTTTATAGAGAAATATAAGATTAAACCAATTATGGATAAAGTTTATTCGTTAGAAGAAGTAATTCAAGCGTTGAGCCGTATGGAACAGGGAGAACAGTTCGGTAATATCGCTCTACGTATAGAATAAAAATATGATTTAATAACCAATGTTTTTATATGGATATGTTATGTAATATACACACTTATAGTTTGTGGATCATTTGATTTAAAAGCTTTTTCAACTATATATATCTTTAATCCATATAAATAGTTACATAATTGTCAAATGAAAAATAGTAAAGTGAAAATCTAAATGTGTGTAAATGTTGTATACTGTGTAAATCAAGTAAACTTGTATCTTTATTTCAAGTAAAACAAGAAATTATAAGGAGAGAGTAATGTGAATTACACAGTATTTCAATGGATAAACAATATAGCAGGTACATCTGCGCTCTTAGATGAGGTAATGATTGCTACTACAAATAGCGCTGCATATGTGGCTATTCTATTCATGTTTATCTTATGGTTTCATAACGGAAAGAAAGAGAATGCGATAAGAAAACAATATACAGTGTTGTATACGACACTTTCAGTGATAATTGCATTACTAGTAAATGTTTTTATTCATGTAGTATATTATCATCCACGTCCTTTTGTATCATATGATGTGAATCAATTAGTACCACATGCAGAAAACTCATCTTTTGTTAGTGATCATTCTGTACTTGTATTATCGATTGCATTTATTTTTATTCTTAGAGGAGAAAAGTTAAGATATATTGCACTTTTATGGGCGGTTTTAGTTTGTATATCACGTTTGTATGTAGGTGTTCATTTCCCTTTAGATGTAATGGGTGCAGCTGTAATAACAATTATAACAAGCAGTTTATTGTTGCAGAAAAAACGTATATTTGAACCAATTGCAAAACTTGTTTTCAAGGTGTATGCACTCGTAGCGAAACGAATTCCTTTTTTAGAGAAATATAACCATGTAGCTTAAATTTTATAACTAGCCTTTTATAGATTAGGAAAAAAATCCCCCTTTGGAAATCCAGAGGAGGATTTTTTGTTGTATACAAGTGAATAGATTGCTTGCAATAATAATTCGAGTGTTAGGCAGTAAGAGTAAAAAGAATGAATATTCTTAAATTTCACGTACTGTATTTTAAGTATTTTAATAAAATAACAATAACTAGTTTCACATTGTTTTAAAGGAATTAATAAGAAAACTTCGAAACATATAGTATCGAAAGCAAAAATTACTTATTTGAAAGCGCATCTGTGCATGTATCAATTAATAAAGAAAGGAGCGAAATATGCATAAACTTCAAACGAATAAAGGCGCGCGGTATTTTATGGTTGCTTTTATTATTTTGTTTCTTACTATGATTTTGCGTATATTTTATATTCAAGCAGTAGGGGTCGTGCATAATGTAAACGTCAAGGATCTTGCAACTGAACAACATAATAAAAATGGTGTTTTGGAAGCAAATCGTGGCACAATATATGACCAAACTGGAAAGGTACTAGTCCAAGATTCCACAACGTATCGTGTTGTTGTGAATTTAAAAGGAACAGATAAAGTGAAAAATAAAGATGAAACCGCAGGGCAATTAGCAGATGCGCTTGAAATTGATAAAGAAGATGTGCTAAAAAATTTTCATGAGGGGCGTACGCAAGTTGAAATTGGAAAAGTTGGTCGGAATTTATCTAGAGAAAAGAAAGAACAAATTAAAAAATTAAAAATCCCGGGTGTATCTTTTATGTCAGAGAAAGCAAGAGTGTATCCGAATGAAGATTTTGCATCTTATATACTTGGTTTTGCTAGACCAGACGATAAAGGAAATACAGAAGGGAAATTTGGACTTGAAAAAAGTTTGGATAAATATTTGCGCTCGACAAATGGGGAAATAGAATATGTAGGAGCACGAAGAGGTATCCCGCTTACAAATGATATAGGGAAAATAGAACCCGCTAAAAATGGAAATAACGTTTACCTTACGCTTGATAAACAAATTAATAGTTTTTTAGAAGAATCGATGAATAAGGCACAAGAGCACTATGATCCTTCCATGTTAGTAGGAATCATAGCGGATCCAAAGACAGGGAAAGTTTTAGCAATGTCTAGTAAACCCAGTTTTAATCCTAATAAAGGCGATATTGAATACTTTTTAAATGATCCAATCGCAAATGCATATGAACCAGGTTCAACAATGAAAATATTTACGTTAGCTGCTGCAATTAATGAAGGTGTATACAACGGGAAAGAATATTTTCAATCCGGAAAATATTCCGTTGGTTCATCGGATATAAAAGATCATAATGGTGGATTTGGATGGGGATCTATTACATTTGATGAAGGCTTTGAAAGATCATCAAACGTAGCTTTTTCTATTTTAGAAGATCAGTTATTAAAACCCGATAAATTTAAGCAATATATGAATAAATTTGGATTTAACCAAAAAACCGGAATAGATTTACCTGGTGAAAGTAAAAATACTTTATTATTAAGTACACAAATTCAACAAATCACAACTTCTTTTGGACAAGGTTCTACAGTAACTCCTATTCAATTAATCCAAGCTGCTACTGCTATAGCAAATGATGGGAAAATGATGCAACCATATATCGTTGACAAAGTTGTAAATCCAACAAACAAACAAGTTATTATGGAAAATCAACCGAAAGAAATTGGGAATCCGATAAAAAAAGAGACAGCGAACAAGGTAAGAGACTTAATGGAACGTGTTATTACGTCTTCAAAAGGGACCGGTACAATGTATAAAGTGGATGGTTATCCAATTGGAGGTAAGACAGGAACAGCGCAAATTCCGAATCCTGAAAATGGACGATATATGGAAGGGAAAGAAAATTATATTTTTTCATTTTTAGGTATGGCTCCGATTGATGACCCAGAGTTAATTGTATACTTAGCTATTAAGCAGCCAAAGTTAAAGGGAGACGAGTATGGAGCTCAGCCGCTTGCTGAAATATTTAAACCAGTTATCAAAAATAGCCTTGAATATTTAAAAGTGAAACCATTTACAGAACAACAAATGACAGATGCAACGAAACGATCTCAATTAAAAGTACAAAATTATGTCAACCAATCAATAGATGCAGTAGAGAATAGTGTAAAAAAAGAGAAACTCCAGCCGATAATTTTAGGAGAAGAAAAAATCAAAAAACAATATCCGCAGTCTGGTGAAGTAATGAGTGAAGGGGATCGTATATTTTTATTAGGAAGCAACCCCAAAATGTCAAATTTAAAAGGTTGGTCCATGCGTGATGTTATGTATTTCTCTAAACTATTAAAATTAGATTTAAAAACTTCAGGGACAGGCTATGTAACGAGTCAAAGCATTGAAAAGGGACAAGATATACAAGAAGGCGATATATTAGAACTAGAATTAGAACCACCATTACAACCGTTAGCAGAGGCGAATACAAATTAATTTGGGCAATGTAAAGAGTCTATATACAATAGGCTCTTTTTTATAGATGTAAGTAATTTCACGCACCGTAATTTTTAGAAAAAAATAATAAATAAGAGAATTAACAGTTACGTATCACTAAATATCTGATTATTTTTTATTTACAGTTAAAAATAATTGTGATAATATGGAAAAAATAAATGCGGTAAAGAGAAGAGTAAATAAAATGAATTTTTCACAGAGAGCTCCATTTAGCTGAAAAGGAGTAAAAATTCTTTATTGAACCAAGCCTCTGAGCAGCGCATCGGAACCTATTATTAGGGGATGGTGTGACGGGAGCTCCCGTTATAGAGATAAGGTATAAGCATGAATCAAAATGCAGTACCTGATAAGGTTAATATGGTGACATATTAACAAACTAGGGTGGCACCGCGATGATAAATCTCGTCCCTAAGACTAAAAGTCTTGGGGGTGGGATTTTTTTATTGGTTTAAAACAATTTGGAAAGCGAGGCCTAAAATGAAAAACTTACTAAAAAATTGGAAATATCCTTTATTACTACTGTTCGGAGTTGGTATTGCGAATTTAGGGGCATGGATTTACTTAATAGCACTGAATGTACTTGTCTATCATATGGGTGGCTCAGCCTTAGCAGTTGCTACTTTATATGTAATTAAACCATTAGCCGCTTTATTTACAAACGCTTGGTCAGGAAGTATGATTGATCGTTTAAATAAACGGAAGTTAATGATTCACCTCGATATATATCGCGCGGTATTTATCGCTATTTTACCTTTACTTCCATCACTTTGGATGGTTTATGTGTTCGTATTCTTTATAAGTATGGCCAGTGCGATTTATAAACCAACTGCTATGACATATATGACTAAATTAATTCCAATTGAGAAAAGACAACGTTTCAACTCATTGCGTAGTTTAATAGGATCTGGTGCTTCTGTAATTGGTCCATCGATAGCGGGAGCATTGTTAATAGCAAATACATCAGAGTTTGCTATATATATGAATGCTATAGCATTTCTCTTATCAGGAGTAATTACATTACTGTTACCTAATCTTGAGAAAAAACCTGATATTATTACCTCAAATGATAAGTTATCTTTAGCTGTACTAAAAAAAGATTGGAACATCGTTTTAAATTTCAGTAAAAAATCTTTATATATCGTTTTTGTGTACTTCTTATTTCAAGGAATGATGGTTTTAGTGGCCGCTACTGATTCACTTGAATTGTCATTTGCAAAAGAAGTTTTATTGTTAACAGATAGTGAATATGGCTTTTTAGTTAGTATCGCTGGAGCCGGCTTTATTTTAGGAGCAATAACAAATACAATTTTATCAAAAAAATTAACACCTTCATTTTTAATTGGAATAGGATCAGTATTCATCGCAATCGGTTATATAATTTATGCTTTTTCAAATGAGTTTTTAATGGCTGCAATTGGATTCTTTCTTTTATCTTTCTCTATGGCGTATGCAAATACAGGGTTTAACACTTTTTATCAAAATAATGTCCCTGTCCATATAATGGGACGGATTGGGAGCATATATGGCTTATTTATTGCAGGTATCACCATTTTAATTACGATTTTGTTTGGAGTTGCAACCCAATTTATTTCTATACAACTTGTAGTTATTATAGGATCTTTAGTAATGCTACTTATTACTATCATATTGTGTGTGTTTACTTTATTGCCTTTACATTCTAAGGCGCATTCTTCTGAGTCAATACATTCGAAATAGTTTTAGAATTTACGGTGTTATATAGGAGGGTTCACCCTCCTATACATGGAAATATAAGAAGGGTGAACAATATTGATGAACAAGGGTGATTTTTATAATGAAAACAAAAGATCAAATAGACAATATTGTAAAAGAAATACATCGGCATATAGATTTTTCAGGGGTAATTTTAGTGAAAGAGGAAAAAAGCTTAGTCTATGAAGAGGCGTTTGGTTATGCAAATCGAAATGAATGTATAAACAATACACTACAAACTAGATTCGGAATTGCCTCGGGATGTAAAATCTTCACAGCAATTGGAATCTGTCAACTTGTTGAAAGGGGTATAATTACTTTTCATACAAAGTTAAAAGATTGTTTAAGTATTGAATTCCCAAATTTCAATGAAGATATTACAATACATCACCTTCTGACGCATAGTTCGGGTATTCCAGATTATTTTGATGAAAGTATTTTGGATAACTTTGAGGATCTTTGGAAAGAAACTCCTATGTATCTATTAAAAAGTTTAAAAGACTTTTTACCATTATTTCAAAACAGAGATATGATGTTTGCACCAGGAAGTAAGTTTCACTACAATAATGCAGGGTTTATCATACTTGGATTAATAATCGAAGAACAGACAGAACTTACATTTACGGAGTATATAGAAAAAAACATATTTAAACCAATCGATATGAATGATTCTGGCTATTTTTCTTTAGATAGATTACCAAGACACACAGCAATTGGATATATACAAGATGAAATTAGCCAGACATGGAGAACAAATGCTTACTCTATTCCGATAAAAGGTGGTTCTGATGGTGGAGCCTTTATTACTGCGCCAGACATGCTGAAGTTCTGGGAAGCGTTATTTAACTATGAAATCATAAGCCGAGAATATACAAAAATACTTTTAACTCCTCACATTCAAGTAAATAAGAATCAGTCTTACGGCTATGGAGTATGGATTGAAACAAGAGATAACAAGGTATTTAAATATCATGTAATGGGATATGATCCAGGCGTCAGTTTTCGCTCAGCCGTATATCCAGACTTAGGAATTACATTAGTTATTCCGTCAAATAAAGGGGCGGGACCCGAAAAATTAATGAAAGAAATAGAAGGAGCTTTTTAATTATATGGATATAGAAATTAGAGCGTATAAAAAAGAGGATGAAACCGGTTGGGTACGTTGTCGTGTGTTATCTTTTTTAGATACAGCTTATTACGATAATGTGTTTAGAGAGAAAGAAAAATATGAACATCCTGCTATTGAATTAGTAGCTGTATATGAAAATCAAATTGTGGGTTTAATAGATATCGAATATGAATTAGAAGAACGTACAGTTTGTTCAAGAGGAACTGGCCTTGGCGGTATGATTTGGCATATTGCAGTTCATCCGGATTTTCGTAGAAGGACAATTGGTGATCAACTATTATATAAAGCAGAAAAGTTAGTAAAAGAACATAACCTAAATCGCCTGGAAGCATGGACTAGGGACAATTTATGAGTTCATGGATGGTATGAAAAGAACGGATTTGTAAACGTAGACTCCTATTTACACGTATATAGCGATCATACTGACGAGATGAAAGGTGTAATGAAAAGTAATATAGATCAGTTATATCCAGTTCAAACATTTGCTCATTATACAGGTGAAAATAAAGAAGACATAAGAAAACAATTTAAACGGGTTCATGATTGTTTTTGTTTTGAAAAGTATTTTAGTTAACAATTCATACGGGTTAAAGGATATATTTGTTTTGAATAAAGATGATAGCAGACGTACGAGTCAAAAATACGTCTGTTTACTTTTGTAAATAATACTAATAACTATTACATTATGTAACGTAATTAATAGATGGTAGTATAATCGAAAAACATATAATAAACTAACAAAAAAGTGTAAATACATTCATCACTTGTTTATCAATGCTGTGAACGGTAATACTAAATAACATTGAACTTTTATAACAAGGGATGATAATATGATATTCATTTACACAGATTTCGGCGGAACACATTCAACTGCACTCGCTGCAGCTTATCATTTAAATAAATTACCAACGGATCGCAAGCTAACAAAAGAAGAAATATTAAATGTAGAATACTTTAATAAATTGAAAACTGAAGATATGGGGAAAATTATTTTTCATGGAATAGATGAAAATGGTAACCCGGTTTATACAATTGGATGCGGCGCATCAAAAGTCGTTGTACCTGCGATGAAGCATTTAGGAGAAATTCTGCAAAAGCATTATCAAAGTCATGAAAAGATTATTTTTTCTAATACATCACCAACAGTGCCTTTACCAATGACTTTTGGCGGTCTGTTTTCTAGAAGATTTCATATTGACTTTATTGGTGTACCACTACTTGTATGGGGAGCAAAACTTAGTTGTGATAATGTACAAAGACTTGTTAGTTATACGAAAGAAGCCGGACGATTAACAAATGATTATGTTGTGATTTTAGATAATGAAACTTTTAAATAATGTATGATAAAAAGAAAATCGAGCAAATTTCTTGATTTTCTTTTTAATTTGTGAAAAAGACAAGAAATATTCACATTTATCATCTATCTACTATAGCCAAAACAATAAAGTCCTGTTACTATTACAGGGATATTCTCTTTTCATAACATAAATATATAGAAAAATTAGAAAAGAGGAATTGAATTAAGGGAGGAACAACATGAAGCGTGTTGCTTGGATTACTGATAGTACAACTGCGAGTTTTACAACAGAAGGAGATAACTTTGTTATCCCAATTGAAGTTATTATTGATGGTGTGTCGTACAAAGATTGTGAAGAAGGTGTGCGTGAGCGCGTTTATAATGCTGTGAACGAAGGTAAAACTGTCACTACATCACAGCCTAACATAGGGGAAATGGTAGATTTATTTTCGAAGTGCAAAGAAGAATATGAAGAGGGATTTGCAGTTGCTATTAGCGGAAAAGTAAGTGGAACCTATCAAAACATGAAATTAGCTGCAGAAATGGCAGGTTTCCCATTAACGGTATTAGATAGTGAAACAACAAGCTATCCAATGGATGAACTAATTAGAAAAGCGAAATCGTTATACAATGATGGTATGACTTTACAAGATATACACAAAACATTAGTAGATGAAAAAAGAAGACCTTTCCACGTATTCCCGAAAAGTTTAAAAGGCCTTTATGCAAGTGGACGTGTAAAGGGAGTTCAATTTTTACTTGGAAGTTTATTAAGTGTCAACTTAATATTAGAAGTAAAAGGTGGAGAACTTTTACTTGAAAAGAAAGTTCGCAAAATCCAAAAATGTCGAGAATACATTAAAAATGAACTTGAAAAAGAGTTACCAAGAGTACTTCATATGTTCCATGCTAACGATAAAGATGGAGCTGAAGAATGGATTACAGATATTAAAAAATCATTCCCAGAAATGGATTTTAAACTGTATCCATTACCAATTTCATTTGCGGTTCATGCAGGTGAAGGTACAATAGCAATTAGTTATTAAGAAGAAAACCCGTGAATAATTCGCGGGTTTTTTTATTTAAAAATGGTGCACACCACGCCGCCATCAGGTGGAAGTTTTATAGCGCTTTAGAACGAAATTTGTGTTAACTCGAAACAAAAATTTTATTTTATCGCTTTAGGGAGCAAGCACAATCCCTTGACTTGATTTGAAATTAAAAATATAACCCTTTGCCTACTGGTTGAACAGTTTCTAGTACAATATCAACCATTTCTTGATTAATTAGGGTTCTTATAATCCAAGCTGAGAGTTCTTGAGCAGCAAAACAACCCGCAGCAGTTGAAATATTTCCTTCATTTACGAAACTTTTTTCAATAACGTCTACACCAAATTCTTTAAGTTGTTCTACTGCGGATGGATATGTAGTTGCTTTTTTGCCAGTTAACAATTTTTTAGCTCCTAATAGTAGTGAACTAGAACACATAGATCCTATTAATTGTCTTTGAGGATTTACATGAATGCTATGAAGATATTCTTAATTTTTATATAAATCTTGTACACCCTTACCACTTGCAAATATTACAGCGTCAGCAGATGGAATATCAGATAGGCTTCCTGTCATCGGAATACGCAAACCAGACATGGAAATATGAGTTTTTTCCGTTCCTAATAGTTGGACATTCCAATCAGAAATACCGCCAACTAAACGTACACGATTTAATAAATCCCATGGTAGAAAAACATCTATATCAGTAAAGTTATCGAAACAGACTATTGCAATTTTCATTTTCTACTCCCCCATTACTGTTGTTAACGTTACCAATTAAATTTTCTAACAAAAAATTGCTTTAACAACTGATTCTAACTCCATATGTATGTCCCTTTATTTACAATATAAACTTCTCCTTTTTATGTTCTATATTAAGTTATAAATCCCTGTATATTCCATGCGTATGAAAGGGGGGTTAGCGATTTTTTGTACAAAACCAAGATCTGTAGCAATAACTTGTAAGGTATTGGGGATGAGAATCTTTAAAATTCTAAAGGAAATCACACATACAAATAGAAATAAAACCGTCATCCTTCTTATAAATTTACAGATAGAAACACATTTTTCTTTTTTAGGGGGGCTTTGTTTCATTAGCTTACTAATATATATATAAATTGCCAGCAATCAATAAATCATATGATTTTTATAATTTTTGTAAAATAATTTTGACGTATTTATTTTTTCAATATAAAATAATATTCGTTCATCCAAATTTAACCAACAGCATATAAAAGATATATCTTTATATATGCATAGGTATGTATCTTTTTAGTTTTAAGGGGGAAGGGTTAATATGAAAGTAAAGAAACTAGTTACGCTTGCAGTACCATTTATGCTATTAGTAGGTTGTGGATCTGAGAAAACAGATGCAAAGCCGAAAGAAAAAGTGGAATCAAAAGCAGAAACAAAAGAGAAGTTATCGAAAGACAAGTATCCTGATCGAATAACAGCTATATCTACCGAATTCTTGCAGAAAGTCACTGAAATGTCTGAAACAGCAAAGGATAGAACAACCAGTGATAATGAAGTATCTAAGAAAATATTAGCACAAGTAAAGGATATACAGAAAATCATTAAGAAGTTTGATACTATTGAACCGCCAGTAGAGTATCGAGATGCCCATAAAGACATATTAAAAGCAGTAGATTGTTATAAAGAAGCATATTCGATTCAAGAAGAAATATTAACATCAGACAAGAAAGCAGACGAGAAAGAACTTAAGGATAAAGCAGTAAAGTCAAAAGACTTACTAAAAAAAGGTTCTGAACTTTGGGTATCTGGTTACAAGCCAATTCAAGATGCGATAGTAGGTAAAACGAATGAAATTAAGGATAACTCTGACTCTAAAACTGATAGTCTTTCAATTTCTGATACTTCTACTCTTAGTAATAAAGATGTGCAACTATCAATAAGTGGTAAAGAGTTAGTAGGGGAATGGGGCAGCTATGAAGGTTCTGAATTCATCAAAGCAGTTGAGTTTCTTGAGGATGGTACATATATCGCTTATGATGACAAAGGTAAAACACCCTATGAGCAAAACCATATGGAAGGAAGCTGGTTCTACACTCAAGAAAAAAACCAAGTATCTTTAACGGCGAAAGAAGTTGTAAAAAACGGGAATAAGATTGATACAAGCCAGTTAAAAGTAGCAGTAGACTACAAGGTTGATTCCTTTAAAGACAATTCGTTCAAGATGACAGACGCAAAGGGAAACAGTCTACAAGCAGAAAAACGTAAGTAATTCATGCAAAGTATGTACGCTATTTGATTTTAATTCATTCAAAAAAGACATTTACTTTTTCAGTAAGTGCCTTTTTTATATCAAAGAAACAAATCCGCTTTCTCTTTAATTCATTAAGCTTAAGTTACAGTTATAGTATAAGCGAGTTGAGGAGAGCTATGCAGGAATAAAAAATATTAAAAGCTTTATTCCAAAAGTGACTAGCGAAACAGCTATATATCTGTCTTAAATGTTTAGAATGTTTCGTTGATTAAATGAACTTTTTTAAACATTTTATGTTTTGTGAAGAGGGAAATGGATATTGAGTCCTTTAACAAAAGAGAAAGGGAGTATATTTCTTTCTTTTTATACAAATTATTAAGGGTGAAATACTTATGAAATAAGTAGCTTTTACTAAGAGATTATAAATTGTTAAGGTGATTGAATACATGCCAAAGTTAGATGTAGAGGGGTGTAACCTTTACTACATAGTAAAAGGAAAAGGGACGCCTATCATTTTTATCCACCCACCTACACTTACTTGTGAAAATTTTGAATATCAACTAGAAGAATTATCTAGAAATTTTAAAGTAATCGCTTTTGATGTTAGAGGACATGGCAACAGTTAGAGTTCAAGTCAGCCAATTACGTATTCACTAATTGCTAAAGATATGAAGAGTTTACTGGATTATTTGGAAATAAAAAAGTCTTTTGTATGTGGGTATTCAATAGGAAGCTCAGTTGCCTTGGAATTTTTATTAACATATCCCGAAAATAGTTTAGGTGGGATTCTAATAGGTGGAATGTCAGAAGTGCGTCAAGGCTATTTAAAAAATAAGATTTCTCTTGGTGTCCAATTGGCGAAAGCAAGAGCAATTTCATTTTTAGCATTTTCCATTTCTTGGGGGAATTCAAATACAAATAAATTATTCAAAAAAATGTTTTGAGAAGCTCGGAAAGGTAATGCCAAAAATATTGAACAATATTATCGCTACAGTTTGCAATATAATTGTACCAATCAACTTAAAGACATTCATCTACCTGTGTTGTTGGTTTATGGAGAAAATGACAAAACTTTTTATAGTCATGCAAACTTACTACATGAAGAATTGCCATGTAATGAATTAAGATTTATTACTGGTGCAAAACATCAAATACCAACAAAAGCGGCTACAGAGTTAAATCAAATGATTGAGCAGTTTGTTTGTACTCATTCTAAGGTGCTTAAAGAAGTTCTTAAATCATAAAGTATTATCTCAAATCCTAAAGGGGATTTGAAATTTATATTTTCAAAAAGGATAACGGTATAAGTTTTGTTTCTAACTTAAAAAAATTATGATTAGCAGTAAATCAATTAGAAATGAAATTGTGGAAATAGGGGATTTCTAAAAGTGAAGATTTAAAAAAGTACCCCATGAACCTAATGGACAATGAAGGTATGAGTTAGAGGAAGATACATAACAATTAACAAGTGGGGATGTTGAAAAATTAATTCGGATCACCATATCCAAAAAAGAAAATTTTACGTATTAAAACAGATTAGCCGATTTCCTGTAAAACAAGAAACCGGCTATCTGCTTTTTATAGGGTTGTTGTCTTTTAATAGTAACAGTTACTAGTTTGGATTACTTTGTTTCTTCTGTGTGATAGGCTTAATTTCATCAGCAAACTCTATATTTGCCAAGTTTACTTTGGATGGAATAAATATTCTTGTTTTATTTTGAAAACCTTGGAACGTATGTTTCATAGGTCTCATCATACTTGAATTACGTGTTGCTAATAATCCCAAAACTGTTCCTAATCCTAGTAAAGAAGCCCAAATCCATTCTTTATTATTCTTCTTTTTATTTCCTAATAACTCAAACATTTGTTGGGTTATTTTTTTAGAATTGAATAATGAAATCAAAAAGTTAAGAATATTCATTTTTGTCCCCCCCTGTAAAAAAATCGTAAAAAGAAACACTAGGTTCAATTTCACATAATTTATGATGCGATATTTTATAGAAATTTATGATGCCAACTTATACTAATAATTCTTGATTTTTAAATCGGAATCTCCTAATATTACCTAAGTGTTTTTTACTGAAATGTGCAAAATAGTTTTATAAAAAATTCAAAAAGGAGATGAAAAGTTATGTATTATTAGATTGGAACTTTATGACTTCTTTTTTAATAATCTGTTATGTAATGTCGAAAGGGTGAGTAACGCAAGAATCGACCCTACTAAGGCAAGTGACATATCCCATTGTGCATCCCATATATCGCCTTGCATACCTAAAAAGTCTTTTGCCCCTTTTCCTCCCTTTGCTATTTTAAAAGTTAACCATTCGATGATTTCGTATAATGCAGCAATAGCAAGCGAAATACTTATACTAATCGTAACTAACCAAGGACCTTCGGTTAGTTGAGTTTTCCGTAATAATATTTCTCTTATCAC
Organism: Bacillus basilensis; assembly: GCF_050630465.1. Classification (NCBI taxonomy): domain Bacteria; kingdom Bacillati; phylum Bacillota; class Bacilli; order Caryophanales; family Bacillaceae; genus Bacillus; species Bacillus basilensis. The sequence goes on from NZ_JBNTQO010000001.1 coordinate 437,341, forward strand.
AATTGTAAAAAAACCTTTTATCAAATGTCCAAATCGATCGTAGTGATTCCGATTTAAATCAAAAGCATCTTTTATCCAATTAAAAAGTGGAACCTTTGAGTATGTGTAATGACCACCGATGAACATTATAATGGCTAGTATTGCAATTATGATATAAGAGAGAGTGGAAAAGCGAAACTTATTGTATATTGCAATTATAATGATTAGACCGAGAACGGCAGGAATAGCTTCCGCTGCCCATGTCGAGTATCTTGCAGGCTTAATAACGGACCATATAAAAACTGTGGTAAAAATTAATAATAAAAATAGATGAATCATTTTACTTTTGTCTCTTATCACTTTTTTCACTCCTATTGAAAGACTTTCTACTTAAAGTATTTGAAAAATCGTAGTTTCGTATACAGAGTATTTAGAACTGTTTGCCTTAGTTTACACTTAAGAACAGCTTTTTTAATAAGGAAAGTGATCTTGCCTAGTAGATATTCACAAAGAAAATAGCTATATTCACAGCATGATTCGCGTACCTAAACTTAACTATTATTTTTAAATAAGAATAACATTTACAGCCTGCGTAAACTGCTCTAAAAGGTGTAGCTCTATATCAATGTCAAGTTAAGAATGCGAAGAGAATATAGGGAAGTGTGCTTTCTATAAATTTTTGTGTCTAAACTAAAAATGTACATAACCAGTAGAAGGAGCATTATCACGTTAAACATGTTCGATTTGCAACTATATATTATTTATCTATTTATACCGAGTAGAATAATAAGAAAGGACATGCACACTACATATTTCTTTTTTGTGAGGGCATTATATTTATATAAACATTTCAAAAACAAAGGAGAGCGTCTGCATGAATTACAAAATGTTTAGGGCTATCAATCGTCTAGCTGGTCGTAATTCAACCATAGATACATTTATGATAGTTATTTCACAAAAGACTCGATTCCTGTACATTTTTTTATTAGCCTTAATGTGGTTTAGAAACAATTCTTATAAAAAAATTATTTTATTTGCAGGGGTATCAGTAGTATTTTCATTATGTATAAATCGTTTTATCCAGTTCTTTTATTTTAAACCTCGTCCGTTTGTTATACACCGTGTGCGTTTACTTATTCCATCAAAGAATAATTCTTCATTTCCTAGTAAACATACCGCAGTAGCATTTGCCTTAGCAACCTCTGTCTTACTTCGTGAACGTTTATTTGGATCGATCATGTGGTTTTTAGCAATTTTGACAGGGTTCTCACGTATCTGGCTAGGGCATCATTATCCATTTGATATCATAGGAAGTGCCTTTATGGGAATCTTAACCAGTATAGTTATTGGCAATACTTCATATTTATTTAATTCTTTTGTTACCTGGATTATAAATGTATATAGAAAAATATTTTTTGTAGATTTGAAACATTTCTGACGATATCTTTGATAAATCGCAGTACATAATCTTTCACATTTTTTTACTAAAGTAACTTTTTCTTGAGATATATTTTGGAATAAACTACAGAAATGTAGCCAATCCCTTAATTATTAAAACTTGCTCCCTGTTTACTTATTATTAAGTAATAAGAATACTTAAGTGGTTTGAAGTAAATATTATGACTGTTACAAATCAAAAGGAGGTCATTATAATGAACAAACAAAGAGCACAAGAGATTGCCGCTTCACCAGTCATGGCTAATGTAACGTATAATGGAATTCCAATTTATATTCAAAATGTGGCTGAAAATAATGAAACAGCTAGAATATATCCTCTTAATGAACCTAATAATGAACAAGAAATCCCTTTATCCAACTTAATAGAACATTAATGGTTTATATGTTACCTCAATAAATAATTACTCAAACATACAAGCACCACTTACAGTGGTGTTTGTATGTTTGAGTAATCTTATTTTCTATTTTCTTCTAGCTAATTAGGTTAATAAGGATAAAAAATATTTTTGATTGGTGGTTACAATCCACTTTAATAAAGCAAAAAACTACTAAATTATGGTAGAGATTACTAAATAAATGACTTATTTAAATTAGTGATAACAATGTACCTCCAACGGCACCAGAAAAATGTAAAAACATGCATTGCTGATTTAAAGGATAGGGTTTCTGTATTAGAACCTGAAGAACCTCAATATAAAGGGTTTTAAGTAGACTGGAGGAAATTACTATGTCTTACCTACCCGAATGGGCACTTGTCATTCTCCGCTCTATATTCATATTAATTGTTTTATTTACTATCACAAAATGTTTAGGAAAAAGGCAAATCTCTCAACTTTCCTTTTTCGAGTACGTAGCTGGAATGACAATTGGTGGTATCGCCGCTCAAGTATCTACGGGGTTAAACCAAAAAATTTTCCATGGCGTCTTTGCCATACTTATTTTCGCTTCGGTACCTTTTTTCGTAGGAATTCTTTCCTTAAAAAACAAAGCCGCGAGAGATTTCTTTGAAGGTAAGTCTATAGTTTTAATAAAGGATGGAAAAATACTTGAGGATAATTTAAAGAAAGAAAAGTATACCAGTGATGAATTACTTGAACTTCTCAGAGGAAACGGAGCTTTTAGTATATCCGAAGTAGAATTTGCTGTCTTAGAACCAAGCGGAGAATTAAATGTATTATTAAAGAAAGAATCTCAACCACTAACAGCAAAAGATATTGGCTTGAAAGTGCCAAATAAAAAGGAAACACAAACTGTTATTATGGATGGCAATGTACTAGATGAACCTCTTTCAGCAAGCGGGCATAACCGCGCTTGGTTGCATTCCGAACTAGAAAAGCTCGGTGTTGTTATTGAAAATGTCTTTCTCGGTCAAGTGGATTCATACGGACAACTTACTATCGACATTTATAATGACAAACTACAAATGCCTTCTCCTCAAAACAAACCTTTATTATTAGCATCTTTAAAAAAATGTCATGCTGATCTTGAACTATTTTCTTTAGAAACGAAATCAAAAACGGCAAGTGAAATGTATAGTAAAAATGCACAACAAATTGAAGCTATTTTAAACAAGGTAACCTACCTTCTAAAGGAATAAAAAAGGACGTTCTCACAAGCGTCCTTTTTGGACTGGTGATTTTTGAGTGATAGTCTTACATAAATTAATGATATGTTATAATTTTTCGGATATACAAAAAATATTGAAATTGGCACACAGATTAAGGTAACACTGAAGAATTAGAACAATACTTGGATATTAAATTAACGCCTCTGTTAGTTGAAAAAGGCTATTTACTGGAAATTAAGTTTAAACGCCAATTATTACATCTCATGAAGCTACCAGGAGGGTATTCGCATCCTAGATACAACTGCATTTCAACTTCCAGATCCTTTTTCATTCGTTTATCCAGGTGCAGGAGGATGCAGTCATACAGCGGGAATAAAGATTCAGCTTGAGTATGATTTATTAAGTGGACAGTTCCTTCATATTCATACAGGTCCAGGTAAACAACATGATCGAACCTATGGTTCCCTGTGTGTCCCAACTGTAACAGCGAATGATTTATGTATCCGAGATTTAGGTTATTTTCATTTGAAAGATCTTCAACATATACAAGAGAAAAAGGCTTATTATATCTCATGTATCAAATCGAATACACGTATTTATCAAAAAAATCCCAACCCTGATTATTTTCAAGATGGCCGAATCAAGGAAGGTACAGAGTATATCCAGATAGATATGGAGGTTGTAATGAACTCTCTTCAACCAGGACAAACTCCTTCTTCTTTTCCAAGCTATACAGAAAGACACCCAAGAGCTATCAAAGATTCTAATTCGTCTGTTCAACCTCCTACAGCAAAACGGGCGAAAATCTCATAGGTATGAGAAGAAAACAGTCTTTGATATATTAGGTGTCGTTTACAATTGTACTGTGTCTGATAATCAAGCGGCTTAATTCAAAAAAGGAAACCCATCAGGGTTTATTTCGTATGCAAATCTTTAAAGCATCTACATATAGACTTTCGAAAAAAGAAACAATCTCGCTTATATATTGAAGTTACATAAGCTTAGCTTGATAGCGATGTGGTTCTACCCCTTATAAATGTTACAAAAATCTTTCAAATAGCTCTAACTTGCACAATGCTTCCCGTTAATATAATACGCTGATTCTGTGAAAACCGTAAATACAACCTCTACTTCTGGAAGTCCAAAATTCATTACATATGTAGTAATGGCCTTGGCAAATCGATTACGAATTTCCTGTCCACGCTCGAACCATTTCACTTCAATAAGAGGAAACGCTTTTATTTCTTCTCCATTGAATACAAACGTAGAACTTGGTAGTTCTAAGGTAAAATTATCCGTACCACACTCACAAATCTCTGCAAGCTCTTCTACTAATGGCTTGCTTATGCTTTTTAATTGTTCAGTAGTAATTCCACGAAACACAACATGCGGCATATGAATCCCTCCGTTAGATAGCTTTATATTTGCTCACATCATAACACAATTTATTTTGCTGCACTAACATCTATTGGTACATTTCAATGACATTCTTAAGAATAATCATATGTTATTGAAGCAATACATGTATTGTAACTATTTAAAACATATGAGAGCTTGGTAATTGGGTAAATAAAAAAGCCTTATCATTCTCCCTGTAAGGAGGTATGAGGGGAGGCCTCTATTAGGAAAGGGATGGTGCGCTTATATATTTTAAAAAGAAAAGACACCCTAAGGTGCCTTCCTCCGACTTGATAACCACTTTAATTTTAATAACATTGGATTCCCATCCGAATACTATTTTACCACGTTAAGTAATGTTGGTCATTGAGAAAGTCGAATACGTAGCGTTCATATTGTAAAATGACAATAACGTTATTTAATTTTAATATCTAAAACACGTATAACCCCGTTCTGACTTTAAGAAGGGGTTAAAATAAAGTCTTTTAATTTTTGATGTGAAATACTTTACTACACTTAAAAATGCAACAATAAAGTTGTTTAAATCTAAGTGTTATTGTACAAACGTGCTCTATTCTAAAATAGTCCTTTACTATTACCTCGTGAAACCCTTTTCACTTTTCTTGTTCTTTTCGTCTCCAGAGTAGTAGCAGAATTTCGAACAATTGAGGTAAGCATCACATAACTCGAGACAGCTGCAACTGCATATCTGCATAAATAATCGCTATCCTCCACAGTGCAACTTACCAAGCCTCGGTGAACTGTGAAGTTACGTTTTTCTAGTCGAACCCAGAACCTCTAAATAATGCTGATTGTACATAATCCCTAAGATGTTCCCAAAGGGATCGACCACGGAAGCAGTAATAAAACCCTCGCCACGCTCTGTGGGTGCCTCGTATTCTTTCGCTCCCATAGACAGCAGATTTTTGAAAGTTTCTGTTACATTATCGACGTGCCAGTACACTACAGCACCGGCCGGTCCGGTCGCTGGACCATCGGGCGCATAGCGGCTATCAATCAGCCCCAGCTCATGCTGGTAATCACCAAGACGAAACTCGGTATATCCTGGACGTTCGAAGTAAGGTTCGATGCCCAACAGTTCGGCGTACCACTTCTTTGCCGCTGCTAGATCATCCGTCCAAAAACTGACTGTGGTTAATCCTCGTAATGTCTGTGTGTCACTCATAATCGATTTCCTCCTTAATGTTGAGTAGTACGTCCCGATGCTATACTAAATTACAGCTTCTGAATTAACTTCGATTTACTTATGAATATCCCTTTCTATTATTCAAGAAACTGTCCCTTTAACCGAATAAAATGACTGACATTTTTAAACACCTTTATTGTAAATGTAACAATTTTATTTGTAATTAAACAATTGTATTATTACTTAACACATATATAGTGACCCTTAGGAGTATGCAAGATTTAATACAGTTTTTTGTTGATTCAACAACAAAAAAGAACCCTAAAACCGTGCCAGGATAGGAATGTATAAAAAAATGCATAGGTCGATAGAACTAAGAAAGGAGGTTCCCTTATAAGGGGAAGATTCCTCCTTGTCCTTGCTACTGATAATGAGACGTTATGTGAACATTATACAACTTAAAATACAGAACATATCACTTTACCCCTATGTAATCTTCTACAGAATCCTACTCTAATAGTTCAATAAAGTAATGCTATAATGTCCATTTATAGGTACATTTCATTAAGTAGAAAATAATAAATCTATTGAGGTTTAATAATTTTGATACTCATAATTTGACATGCATAAAACCAAAATTTACATGTTATATTATTAGGCACACCAATATAAATAATACCATTTTTTCATTCCGTAAATAATGTTGATAAAAAAGGTGAAAGGATTTTTAAAGATAAAAATAGAAATCTATATAAAAAAATATTTAAATGGTAGGGATATTATGAAAATCGGTAAGTTTGGAGAAGTAAATAACATAAGTATTGATACGATTAGACATTATATGGATCTCAGTCTCATTATTCCTGAAAAAAAGGGAGGACACTATTTTTTTGATGAGTATTGTCAAACAGATTTAGAACTTATTTTACATTACAAAGATCTAGGATTTAGCTTGAATGAAATTAAAGGACTATTTTTTTATAAAAATTTAGCGAAATCTATGAATTACGAAAAAGATACTTTTTACCAATCATTATTTAAACTGAAATATGACAAGATGGAACAGGAAATAGAAATTTTGGAGAAGAAACGGGATAAGTTAAAGAGAGTGTTACATGATTTATCATTAACAAATGAAACTTCTAATTCAATTATAGGGGTAGATTTAAGTGTATTACATTTACTTACATGTTCTAAGTGTAATGAAAAACTAATTCTTCAAGATGGAATTATTAATAACAATCAAATTACAGAGGGGAAGTTAATTTGTAATTGTGGTAAAGAATACAATATTACTTCAGGAATTATAACTGCTGATAAATTATTCAAAGTAAATGAGCAAACGTCACTTGAAGATACTATTTCGGATTATATTTATGAAACTGATAATGCATATTTGGAAAATATGCATAGAGAAGGTGAATGGGCGAAAAAGAAACTAATAGAATTAGATTTAAATAACAAATTAATACTGGATATAGGTTCGGGACTTGGATTCTTTTTGAGAAACATTTATGAAGAACTACCAGAAGATTGCCTATACATTGCAGTGGATCGAGATTTCAATAAACTTATATTTTTAAAAGATGTAATAGCGAGAAGAAATCCGAGAAGAAATATTCTCTTTATCTGTGCGGATTTTTTGAACATCCCTATTCAAAATCGGTCTGTTGATATTGTAATTGATCATTCTGGTACAAGCAATTATAGTTTTGAGCATGAGAATTTTTTACTTCACGAATTAAATCCGCTTTTTAAAACGGATTGTTATTTATTAAGTTTATTTATTTTATTTAAAAATTTCAGCTCAAATAGCCAAATTACAAATAACTTTCGGGCAAATTTTACAATTTCAAAAGTAACGAAAGAAATCCAAAATCTACAGTTTCAATCGATTGATGAAAGTACTTCAGATTATTTGAAACGAGGCGGAAAGTACGAGAATTTCTTTGTTCAAGGAGAAGAAATTTATACATATTCATTTTTCGGAAAAAGATGGGGTTAACCCCATCTTTTATTTATTTTCCCTTAAAACTATTCAAATAGTACATATTGCGATTGGGTTGACCCAAGAACTTACAATGTACGTAACACAAATTAGGCAGGGGGAAAAGTTATGGCAAGTTTACGATTACATATAGAAAATAAAAAAAGCAACCAAGAACGAAGAAATATTTGTTTATATTCAATTGCAAAAACAGTATCAATATCCGGTAGCTCTATTTATAGTTTCGCATTAGGATTATATGTTTTACAAATAACTGGATCTGCTTTAAATTTCGCGATTACGCTTATTTTAGGAACGATTCCTATGATTGTTATGAATCCATTTGCAGGTGTAATTGCTGATAAGATTGATAAAAAGAAACTCGTCGTTTGTATGGATGTACTAAGCGGATGCTTATTAATAACGGTTTATATATTAAATAGCTATTATGGGTTAAACTTATTCATCATTTATACTACTACCTTTCTTATGACAGTATTTACAACATTTTTTGGAATAGGATTAGAGGCTGCAAAACCAAATATCGTCTCTAAAGAGAGACTAATGAGTCTTAACTCTATAAGTAAAATTATCGACTCTATATCTTTAATTCTAGGGCCTATGTTAGGGGGCTTTGTTTTTGCAGTCTTTGATATGAAAACTTTTATAATGATTAACGGTATTTCATTTATCCTTTCTGCTATATCCATATTGTTTATAAACTTTAAGTTGTGCGAGCAATACATAAATGAGGAATGTTCAATTAGAGAAATTAATTTTATTAAAGATATAAAGGAGGGATACACTTACTTAATGGAGCGGGAAAGCTTAAAAAATACGTTTAGTATTTTAATTTCACTTAATTTTTTCCTAGGATTTGCTGTAACTGTTCCATTGCCATACATTATTAATACAGTTCTCAATCTTAGTTCTAAACAATTTGGTATGATTCAAGGGACTTTTCCGATAGGTATGATAGTTGGTGCAATATTAGTAAAAAAGATAACTGATCGTTTTTCTTATTCCTATCTATTGAAAAAAATAAGTTTTATGCTGGCAATTTTTATGATAGTTTCAGGTGTCCCTGTTCTATTTAAAAGTATTGAAGTGAATAATATTGTATTTGTTACTATGTATTGCGCTATTATGTTCTTTTTAGGACTAATGATAGCATTAATGGATATCCCTTTAATTTATTTTATGCAAAAAGAGATTCCAGATGAATATAGGGGAAGGGTGCTTAGTATTGGATTAAGTATAGGTAAAATGATGCAGCCGATAGCACTCGCATTATCAGGTCTATTATTAAATTATATTCCAGCCTACACGCTTCCAATTGGAGGAGGGATCGTATTTCTTATTTTGAATAAGGCTTACTCAAATAAGTTGAATTTAGAAATCCATTCAAAAGGTTATAGTGTTGAAGGTAATTAAATAATATCGAAATAGCGCAGGATCATTATCCTGCGCTTAGCTATCGTAATTCTGCTGTTTTTCTAATAACAATCTTATCAATATCATTTTCTTCATCACCAATAAATAACCCGCGCTCTTTTAAATACGCCTCAAAATATAAATCTGCTTCTGCACGTTCATCATACGGTTTTACAGATAGAACGAAACCTAATTTGTTTTGTTCCTCTAAATGAGAAGTGGAGATATAGGCTGGAACATTATGACGTAAAAAGAGTTCTTTAACTGGAATAATCATATCTTTCATTAATTTTGTTAACATACCCATTTCAAATTCGAAATTAAAACGATCTATACTACATAAATCGGCGAATACTACACCGATAAAACCAGTATTAAATACTTCTTGATATTCTACGTCTTCGTCATGATTACCGTAAAAATTCTTTTCGATTAAATAATTTACAAAATAAGCAACACCGTCACTTTGTTCAAATGGTTTCGTTGAAAGAACAAAGCCGATTTTCTTTTGTTTATGTAAATACACACATGACATATATGCTGAAATATTATGTTCTTTAAATAGAGAACTTGTTGCCCCAGAGAGAGCATCTAGTACGTGATGAACAATTTGAAGTTTTTTACGGGCGAAATAATAGGATTTCTTTTGTAACTCCAATGTATCAATAAAGACAGAGCCGATAAAGCCTGTATTTGAAATAATAGGTGTTTGCTTTTTTCTTCCTCTGCGCTTTGCTTGAGCCATTGTAAAAATCATCCCTTCATGTACAATTAAAATTAAAAGAACGTTTGTTCGTATATTTATATTTTACTATTAAAACGCTCTAAAGTAAAGGGTTTTTGACGAAAAAACAATAAAAAAGACACCTGTAAAAGGTGCCTTAAACACTGTAGGGAAGAGGGTTCATCCCAATTATTTATATTATGATACAGAAACAATTTCTTCTGTATCTTCTACATCTAAATGACAGTCCATTGTACGAACATCTTGATCTTCATGACTTCCGAAATAAATAGTAATTTTCATATGTATCGCTCCTTTATTCTAGGAATACCTAAAATAATTACTAGTAATGTTAATATTTATTATATACCACTTTTTTCATTCCGACAACGTTATATCATTTTTTATTCTTTTAGGGTGCAAAGAGTGATTTAAAGAAATATTTTTATAGAAATAGGTACATTTCTTATATCTTATATTTAATACGGGAGGATTCGAATACGAATTTTTATGAAAGGAGCAAAATGAATGAATTATAAAAAGTTGCTTTTACATTAATTATTATAATCTTAAACTATAATGGTGTAATGATTACTGAACCAATACAAGTACCCACCAGTAAGAAAATGATAGTTCGTCATCCAGATGGTAACATCTTTGTATACATAGAACTGAAATTGAAATGAAATATGATAAAGAAATTAAAAAGAATCCAATAAACATATTGGATTCTTTTTGTTAGTTTAATGAACCAAACGTGAAAGAATATGATATTGAGTGTTATTTTTCATAAGATTAGTTAGAAAGTAACGAAAATGTAATGAATTTTAACTACGCTTTTTATATTTTTTTGATACACTGACTACGAGAGGAATACCGATTAATGTCGGCAAAAACCAAAACCATATAGGCGGTAGTAAATTAATAATAGGAATATGAATACCGATGTTTACTAATAGTGCGGTAACAGCACCAATATAAGAGCCTAACATACCTCTAATATGGTGATGGAGCCAATTTTTCCAACGCTTTTTTCTTGCAAGGTAACCATAAATCGCAAATGCATAAGATAAAATTGCAACATAAAATAAATATGCAATTTTATCCCAGTTTATAATGGATAATATAATTGCAGTAATGGTGATGACAACGTAGGATGCATGATATATTTCGCCCCATTCCGTATGTTTTCCTTTCTTCTTTTGAGTAACCATTGCTACAATACCGGTGATTAAGCATATTGTTCCAAATAATATGTGAATGGTTAAAAGAATGTTAAAAATGCTCATAATAATTCCTCCTTTTTTATTTTTATAGTATTGCAATGTAGGAGAAAAGTTGAAACATATTGTTTATTCACCTTAATATATTGAAGTAAAGGTACTCCTAGAACGAGTTTAAACGGACAAATTTTTAGTGAGTCAAGTATTACGTGAAATGAAGGAGAGACTTCCATGTTTACATCTATTACATATTTACAATCAGGGAATGCCAAGCAACAAAAGGTATATGATGTTTTGAATAAATTAAACATAATGGAGGATTTAGTTTTGTATAGTCCCGTTCTTTGCGGGACAATCCCTATAAGAGTTGATACTCTTCAATCTGACTTAGATATAGTAATGGAAGTACATAACTTTGATGTTTTTGAACAGGAAATGAGATCTTTATATGGTTCTTATGAAGGATTCAAAATAAAACAGAAAAAAATTAAAAATACAGAATCGATAAAAGTAAATTTTGAATTTGAAGGCTTTGAATTTGAATTATTCGCTCAGCCTAAGCCAGTGCGTAATCAAAATGCATATAGACATATGATAGTAGAGCACATGATATTAATGCAGCATCCTCATATAAGGGAAGAAGTAATTCATTTAAAAGAAAAAGGTTTAAAAACAGAACCTGCTTTTGCTCAAGTATTACACATTGACGGAGATCCTTATGAAGAACTGATTTTATTGGGGCAGGAAATGAGATTGTGGTAAATAAAATACACAAAAACTCCTCTATAGAAAAAAGAGGAGTTTTTGTTATGTCATTAGCTTACGAATTAATTCACTCAACAATTTAATACCGTTAGTGATTTGTTCTGGAGAAGCATATCCATATGATAAACGAATGTACTGATCGGATTCTTCTTCATAGATACGTCCTGGGTTTAAAAGAATTCCTTTTGATAGTGCCTCTGAAAATAACTTTTTCATTGGAATGTTAGGTACAACCTTTAGCCATATAAAAAGTTCACCATTAGGTATATCCCACGATGCAACGTCTGCGCAATACTTATTTAAAGCTCGTATCATTATTTGTCTTCGTTCTTTTAGTTGAATTCTTACGTTCGCTACATGTTCTTCATAAAAACCTTTATTTATCCATTCAGCAGCAACTCTTTGAGATAATGAACTCGATCCATAGTCTGTTTGCATTTTTATATCTGATAATCTATCAATAACTGGTTCAGGTCCGATAATCCATCCAATTCTAAGTCCTGGGGTAAGTGTTTTGGAGAGACTACCAATATATAATACATGTCCATGTTTATCCTTCGATTTTAAAGGAGCTGGAGGTGGTTCATCAATCCATAACTCGCGGTAAATATCATCTTCAATAATAGGTAACTGTTCCTTTTCACATATATTTAATATTTCTTTTCTTCGCTCTTCAGACATTAAGATCCCTGTTGGATTTTGAAAACAAGGGATTGAATATAAAATGTTTTTCTTCTGACTATATTTTATTCGTTTTAATAACTCGTTAGGTAATATACCGTAATTATCCATAGATATACCAGACAGATTTATTTTTGCTGATTGAAATACGTGAAGTGAGTATAAGTAAGAAGGTTGTTCAAGTAAAACGGTTGATTCTCTATGCAAAAGACCAATTGATATTAATTGTAATGCTTGTAACGCACCAGAGACGATTAATATAGAACTTTGTGATGCATGTATTCCGAATGATTTTACGTATTTACTTATTGCTTCACGTAACGGTAAAAAACCTTTTTGTTCTTCGTATCCAAAATAATCTAATTCCTCACATACGCTTGTCAATATGGACTGCATAGTTTCTAGCGGGAAAAGCTGAGGCGCAAGTTCACCTTTACTAAGATGGATAAGTTTTTTATTTGCTTCTGCTTCATTTATTTCTCGCACCATTAACTTGCTTGGTTTATGAATACCAGCCTTTACATATTCATTCCAATCAGGCGGGGGATTTGTTGCTAATAATGACCATGTATTATTTGTTACAATTGTTCCTGCTCCGATTTGACCTTGAATTAAGCCATCTGCCATAAGTTCATCTAGTGCGGTTATTACAGTACTTCGATTTACATGAAATAATTTTGCTAACTGCCTTTGACTAGGAATTTTACTTCCGATTGGCCATTCTCCATTTTCAATTTTCTCTTTCATATAGTCTATTATCTGCCGATACTTAGGCGGTTTTTTATTAATTGTCATAAAAAAACTCCCTCGTTCACTTTAAAAATACCAAGTGGTTGGTTTTTACGATAAATAACTGGTTGAAGACATTGTATCAACTATTAAATATGATGAAAAGAAATAATTGGTAATTATCAAATGGTTGGTTTGAAGGGGGAGAGAAAATATGAATTATAAAAAATGGAATTATCGAATTATATGTGCTCATGCTTTTACAATTCTAATTTGGGGAACTGCCTTTCCGGCGATTCGTATGGGTCTTGAATCTTACACACCTGAGCATCTTACTTTACTACGTTTATTAATCGCTTCATTTATACTTCTAGTGTTTTCCTGTATATACAAACTACGACTACCGGGTTTAAAAGATATTCCAGCAATCTTTATATTTGGTGCTTTAGGGTTTACTATTTATCACATTGCATTAAACTACGGCGAAAAAACAGTAAATGCCGGATCTGCAAGTTTAATTATTTCAGTAACACCTATAGTAACGGCAATACTTGCTTCTGTTTTTATGAATGAAAAAATGAAATTAAATGGTTGGATCGGTGGTGTAATTAGTTTTATAGGAATTGCTTTCATATCATTTAGTCAAGGGGGGGGCTATTCAATTTAATAGCGGGGGATTATTTATATTATTAGCAGCGATTTCAGAAAGCCTATTTTTCGTTTTCCAATCATCTTACTTAAAAAAGTACGGATTCTTACCATTTACCATATATACAATTTTGTCTAGTACTGTATGTATGCTTATTTTCTTACCGGGAATGTATCAAGAAATACTAGCAGCTCCTCTTGAAGTTAATTTGAGCGTTATATATTTAGGTTTATTTCCAACAGTACTTCCGTATATTGCATTAGTGTATATTATATCTCATGCTGGTGCTGCTGAGGCGACGAGCTCCCTATATTTAACTCCAGTAACTGCGTGCTTTATAGCTTGGGTATGGTTAGGTGAAGTACCTACTTTTATTTCAGTAGTTGGTGGAGTAATTACTATACTTGGAGTTTTAATAGCGCATGTATCATTAAAGAAAGATATTCGAAGTGAAAAGTACAGCGATATAACTGGATAAATTCTATTTAGAAGTGATAATTCCCTGTTTTTTATAATCAAGAAACAGGGAATTATTTCACTGCGTTGAATATGTAAATATATTCTTAATAAAGGAGTTTAAAATATTGAATGTCCAGTTAAAGGTTGTTACGAGAGAATTGGGAAGATGCTTTAAAACTACAAGTTAAAGATAATCAGACGAAATTTGTTCCATCTGTAGCAGTTTCACTTGCTAAAGTATATATAAAACCAGATGGGGACGCTGTAGAATACCAACCATTTGCGATATACAACGGCAATCTAATGGTTGGTTTTGTTATGCATGCTGTTGTAAAAGAAACAACTGATATGTATTGGATAAACGGATTTATTATCGATCGAAAGCAGCAAGGTAACGGTTATGGAAAAGCGGCATTACAAGAAAGTATATACTTAATAAAAAATACGTTTAAGGCGTGTAAAGAAATTAGATTAACCGTACATAAAGATAATATCTCTGCAAAGAAGCTATATGAACGTTATGGTTTTCAATCATTGGGACATGATTATGATGGTGAGCAAGTATATCGTTTATTCGTTTAACTATGATGTAGTAAAGGTGTGAAATGAATTTTTTAATTAAATATAAAATAAATGAATGGGAGGAATAGCAATTGAAAAATAAATTTCATCATATTGTACGAGCTGTAATGATTAATGATTAAGGATAAAAAATTGTTAGTGGCTGAATATATTGTCCATCATTATTTTTTACCTGGTGGCCATGTTGAAGTTGGCGAATCAGCTGAGAATGCATTAATAAGAGAACTACGAGAAGAACTCGGAGTAGATTGTAGTATAAAACAATTTTTAGGAGTCATAGAAAACCAATGGCAAGATCGAGAAGTTCTTCACCATGAAATCAATCATATTTTTGAGATAGATTCACAAGAGTTACATATTGATTTCGTACCAAAATCTAAAGAATCTCATTTAGCATTTCACTGGATAGATTATAATCAAGAAGCTTTACATACTTATAAAATCATGCCAGCACCTTTAGTTAAAGAGTTACTAGAAAGAAAATTAAGTGATGAACTACTAAACTGTTGGATAAGTAATTTTTAAAAACCTCTATTAATAGTAAATTCGTCCAGTAAAAAGAGATTAAGAAAATAGGCTAAAAAACAAGGTACATCACCTAGTGTAAGTTCATATTTTGTTGATGTACGCATTTAAGTATATAGCCATTTGTTTCTACTTTGTTTATTAAAACTTATCAACTTCAATATTTGGACGGAATTTATATTTATAAATGGAGGGGTTTCATAATGAATCAGTTTCAACAAGAACTACAATCATTGAACCTTAATGATTATCAAACTGGTAATGTTGTGTATTGGGATCCACAACAAAGTCAATATCCATACTACTACATTCAAGACGATGCACGTCGTTGCGGCGGATGCGGAGGTTGTGGTGGACGCTGTGGAGGATGTGGCGGCAGATGTGGTGGTTGTGCGGGACGTTGCGGAGGTTGTGTAGGCTGTGCAGGATGTTTCGGTTGCTTTAATTGCTGGAACTGGTGGATCATTTAAGTATTGAAAATTAAAGCTATTTCACTTGAAAGAAAGGTGTGAGAACTATTTTGCACTTTTCTTTCAAGTTGTAATTTTTATGCGTATTAAGGAGGAATTATTTGTATACATATGATAAGTTGATTTCTTGGGTAGAGAATATTAAAGAAAAAAATCATAGTTCTGCAACAGCACTTTGTATTATAAAAGATAACAAAATCGTACTAGAGCATTATAGTGGCTATCATTCAAATACATCGAGTAATAAAAAAGTAACCACATCTTCACAGTTCAACGTTGCTTCTGCGAGAAAAAGTTATTTAGGATTAATGATAGCGTATGCGCTTTACGAGGGGAAAATAAACTCTATTGATGATGAAGCGATAAAATATTTTAAAGACTTCGATCCTGTATTACTTGGTAAAACAACTATAAGACATTTAGTAACTCATTCGCACGGTTTAGGAGAAACGAATGACGGAAAAATTTTTCGTGAATTTGAACCTGGACAATCTTGGGCTTATAGAGATATTAATGTAAGAATGATGACCCATCTTATTTATCAGCTATATAGCAAAAGTTTTCCTGAGTTGTTAAAAGAGCGTGTGTTTAAACCTGCTAATTTCCAAGAAACAGGATGGAGAATACAGCAAGATGACAATTTAGTTGCAGTTGTTGATGATCCAAATAAAATCGCAATCAGCGAAATTGGTACAATAGATGACGGTACTGAAAAAAATCTGTTTGTCTCAGCTAGAGAATTTGCTTATTGGGGCAATCTTCATTTAAATCAAGGTGTGATAAACGGTAAACAAATTGTTCCAAAAGAAGTGATAGAAATTGCGACAAGTTTGCAGAGTCCTACATTTATAAATAATGAATTACCACAAAACGGGTTATTTTGGTTTGTTCAAAATGAACCTGCGCTTTTAAGTGAGCTTGGTGAACGAGTTCCAAAAGAATCTTATCAAATATTAGGAATTACAGGACCGACTATTTTAGTAATACCTGAATATAATGTAGTTGTTGCGAAAATGTACAATAAAAGATACAACTACGGCGGTGATAATTATTTATATTATTTACGTGAATTTAGCAATTTAGTCGCTGATACATTTCGTAACAGTAATAGGGCATAATTACTCCTATAATGAAAAGGAGTGAAAGAAAATGAAAGATAAAATAAATAAAAACAAAAAACAAGACATTAAAGATGTAAATACAGAACAAAATGCGATTTATAGCGATCCTAAAGACGCAGCTAATATGCAAACTGTACCTCAGCCGAAGGACTTTGATGAAATCGAATATTAATTCCTTATCCGACTATATAATGAATGAAAAATACATCTTAAGTCCCATCACATGTAAGAAATTATTTGGTAATATATATACATAAGCATTTGAAAATGTCTTATCTTAACAAAGCTTTCTTGAAATATATCTGTATATAACCTGCAAAAAGACACTTCATAATGGAGTGTCTTTTTGTGTATATGAACTTAATTACCATTTTCCGTACAGTATCTTGCAATTTATGATGGATATACTAACTGTGAAAATTCATGTCATGATAAAAGAAGGGGACAGTTAGTATGAAACAAAATTCTATAAATCCGTTACTAATTGTTCTAGGTACAATCATTGTTCAAATTGGCCTTGGAACAATTTATACATGGAGTTTATTTAATCAGCCCCTTGTCAGTAAGTTTGGATGGAACCTCAATTCGGTAGCGATAACTTTCTCCATAACAAGCTTTTCTTTATCATTTTCAACTTTATTTGCAGGAAAGTTACAGCAAAAATTAGGACTTCGTAAACTTATCGCTACTGCAGGGATTGTACTGGGACTCGGCCTAATACTTAGTTCGCAAGTTTCTTCCTTACCATTACTATATTTATTAGCTGGTGTCGTTGTTGGTTATGCAGATGGAACTGCTTATATTACATCACTATCTAATTTAATTAAATGGTTTCCAAATCGAAAAGGGCTTATTTCTGGTATATCTGTTTCTGCATATGGAATGGGCAGCTTAATCTTTAGATATATAAACGGAAGTCTTATCGATAGTCTTGGTGTATCGCAAGCGTTTTTATATTGGGGGATCATTGTTTTGCTTTTAGTATTAACCGGATCGTTCTTCTTACGTGAAGCAACAGTAAGTAACACTGTAACTGAGACTTTACACAATGATTATACGCCTCGTGAAATGATACGAACGAAACAAGTATATCTCTTGTTTTTTATGCTATTTACATCGTGTATGGGCGGTCTGTATTTAATCGGTATGGTAAAGGATATTGGGGTACAGCTTGTTGGGCTAAGCGCAGCAACTGCTGCTAACGCCGTCGCCATGATTGCAATTTTTAATACAGTAGGTAGAATCGTTCTTGGAACGTTATCAGATAAAATTGGTCGAATGAAAATTGTCTCTGCAACGTTTATTATTATTGGATTGTCAGTCTTTACATTAAGTTTCATTCCATTAAATTATGGAATTTATTTCGCTTGTGTAGCAAGTGTTGCCTTTTGCTTTGGTGGTAACATTACTATATTTCCAGCCATTGTCGGAGATTACTTCGGCTTGAAAAACCATAGTACAAATTATGGAATTGTTTATCAAGGTTTCGGATTTGGTGCACTTGCAGGTTCATTCATCGGAGCATTACTTGGTGGATTTCAACCGACCTTTATTATAATCGGTGTTTTAAGCGTTATTTCCTTCATTATTTCGATATTAATTCGACCGCCAAAAGCAGAGAAGGAAAAGGAACTTAAACATTTACATCGGAAAGTAGCTTAATTCTAAAAAAGAGCCCTCATATAGGGCTCTTTTTTAGTACGAAATATTTGATTTTCCCTTTTTCCTTATTGTGTAGGAAGAATGGTGTTACTTAATTGAAAGTGAAATGATTTGAGAAGCAGTAAAGTTATTTATTTCTTAATGAACTAAGTAGCAGTTTAGCAGAATATTCATATCGTTTCATAAAGGAACTAAAATATTGTTAAAAAACATTAAGAAAATTACATTTAACCGACTTTGTAATGAAACGTGCACGTCATTTATAGACCATTATTTACTTATAAATTTATCATGAAGGTAGTTGGCTTATATTGGTTACAACCATAATTTCTTCTGTTGTGGCATTCGCTACAACAAATATTGATGATATTTTTATACTCCTTGTTTTATTTTCACAAGTAAAGACAGGAGTATGCAAGGAAGAAGATAGAACTTTCCAGGGAAAAACTAAGATGAAAGAACTTTATATTGTTATTGGACAATTTTTGGGATTTAGTGTAATTATTTTTCTAAGTATTATTGGTTCCTTAAGCTCTTTTTTCATTCCTATATCGTGGATCGGATTATTAGGATTTGTGCCAATTTATATGGGTGTTAAAGGAATATTCTCGCTTCGTTCTAACAAAAGTAATGAAGTCATTGATAACGCTTCTGGTTCATTATTTAAAGTAGCTGCGATTACATTAGCTAATGGAGCTGACAATATCTCAATTTATATACCAATGTTCGCTAGTCAAACCTTGGAAGCAAATATCGTTACATTAATTATCTTTTTTTCCATGATAGCAATATGGTGTTTTATTAGCTACACATTGATAAGAGCGCCTATTTTAGCTAAAGCACTTGAGAAAAATAGTCATATTATAGTTCCAATTGTTCTAATTGGTTTAGGAATATTCATTCTTTTTCGCAGCGATACAATTGCATTATTTTATTAAAATGTTGAACTGACGGACGCTCTAATTAAAATGGATTGAACAACGTATAAAGCCTTATTACAGATGAAATGTAGTAGGGCTTTTCTTTATTTTAGTGAACTGAAACAGTGACCTACAACTTTTAAGTTAGACAGGACATTACGATTATTAAATTGAATAGATACCATAAAAGGAGCGTGATTATTAAAGTGAAAATAATAAAACAATGGATCCAAGAAGATAGTGATTATATAAGAGAAAAAGTAATTGAATATAATCAAAAACATATTTCGGATGAAGAGAAAAAGCCCTCAGAAAAAATTAGTTTTATAGTGAAAAATGAAAATGAAGAAATAGTAGGCGGAATAACTGCAATTACATTTTGGCACCACGTACATGTTGATTTCCTGTGGGTTTCTGAAGAATATAGACACGAAGGCTATGGAACCAAGTTAATAAAACGTATTGAAGAATTTGCAATTGAAAAAGAGTGCAGGTTAATCAATTTAGATACTTTTAGTTTTCAGGCACCTGATTTTTATAAAAAGTATGGATATAAAGTAATTGGGGTAAGTGAAGATAATCCTAAGGGACACAATCGATACTATTTAGAAAAAAGGTTATGAAGTATATAGAATCCAAAAATGAATCAATTAGAGCATAAAGAGCGTACGTTGAATAATCAATTTCAAAATACGCTCTTTTTTATTTTGTAATGAAGGACTATCGATTATTAACTTTGCTAAGAGCAGATAAATGAAATACTCAATTAACTTTTTTATATTTTAAAACGAATAAATGGTAGAATGTAACAAAGATAGAAAATTCCCATTATTAGAGGTGGAATTAGATGAAAAAAGTAAATGTTACATATGCACTTTTATACGATAATACGAACGAAAAGATCTTAATGGTAAAAAACAAAGGGAAAAATGGTTCTTATTATACATTACCAGGTGGCGCAGTTAAATTTGGAGAAACGTTAGAAGAGGCAGTAATTCGGGAAGTGAAAGAAGAAACCGGATTACATATAACTGTAAATGGTATTTGTTACATTAGCGAAGCCTTTTTTGAAGAGAGAGGACATCATGCAATTTTCTTTAATTTTTTAGGCGAAATAATCGGCGGAGAGACATATATATCAAGGCCAAAAGAAATCGAAGAAATTACTTGGATGGAATTACATAGAGCAGTACCTCATTTACGTATACCAAAACACTTATTAAATATATTACAAAGGAAAGAAACAGTACCTTACTTTTTTAACGGAACAATCATTCATCAATCTTCATAAAATTATCATTTCATGTAAGGCGGGGAAAAAATGGAGTTTATCGTTAATCACAAACATTTCACACAAGCACTTTCAGATGTAAGTAAAGCCATATCGACAAAAGTTTTAATTCCTATATTATCTGGCATAAAAATCTGGAATTACTTTAATCGCAAGTAACTCGAATATTTTCATCGAAAAATTTATACCTAGTTCCATAGATGACGAACAAATTACGACTATCTTAAAAGCAGGAACAATTGTTGTACCTGCAAAATACTTCATTGAAATAATAAAGAAAATGCCAAGTGATATAGTTATAAAAAGTAAGAATGAGCAAACAATTACCATACAGTCAGAAGAAATCACTTTAAACTTAAATGGCTTTTCAGCAAATGAGTTTCCAAACGTACCACTAATTGACGATCATGCAGAAATACAAATAGAAACAAAACAATTGCTTGATGCGTTTAAACAAACAGTCTTTGCAGTAGCAAAAAATGAATCTAGACCCGTTCTTACCGGAGTACATATCAAGTTAGACCATAATAAATTAATTTGCGCTGCAACTGATTCTCATAGACTAGCTGTATGTGAAACACTAATTTCTACTAATATGAAAGCAAATTGTATTGTACCAAGCGCAACCATTCATGAGCTTTTAAAATTAATGAACAGCAATTTAGAATTCGTTTCTATTTATCTTTCAGAAAGTCACATTGTTTTTACATACGGCACAACTACTTTATATTCAAGACTAATCGAAGGGAAATATCCTAATATTTCTACTCTCATTCCAAATGAATTTCAAACGGTTATTACCATAGATAGAAAAAATATATTACAAGGTGTAGACAGATCAAGTTTATTAGCAAGTGAATGGGAAAACAACAACGTTAACTTAGAAATCATAAACGAATCCACAATTAAGATTTCTTCTAACGCTTCTCAGGTTGGGAAAATATCCGAGAAGCAACAAATAGATGGGCTTCAAGGTGAAAAACAATTAAATATATCTTTCGATGGACGTTTTATGGTTGAAGCCTTGAAAGCAATAAAAGAAGAAACAATTACTTTAAGCTTTGGTGGCTCAATGAGACCTATATTGATTGAAGCAGGAGAGCAATCTGTAGCAGTGCACCTTATTTCACCAGTAAGAACTTATTAAAAAAGGAAGGAATCACATAATGTACAAGCATACTTTATGTTTTATAAAAAGAAATGAAGAGATACTTATGTTAAATAGAGAATATGACCCTGTAAAAGGATTATGGAACGGGGTAGGGGGGAAAATAGAACCACGAGAATCACCGTTAGAAAATGCGATTCGCGAAATAAAAGAAGAGACAAGTATAGATGTTAAACAAAAGCAAATTCAATATAAGGGAATTATCAAGTGGGAGGACTCTTCGTACTCTGGCGGCATGTATATTTATGTAGTAGAACTTCCATATGACTTTACATTTGAAACACCTAAAAAAGTATCCGAAGGGATTTTAGATTGGAAAAGTGTATCTTGGATATTAAGCGACTATAATTACGGTGTAGGAGAGATGTTACCTAAATTATTACCTGAAGTACTTCATAACGATTTGATATTAGAGTACAATTTTGTTTTATCCAATCATAAATTAATAGATTATAGGAATGAAGAATTAATTAAGCAGGATACTTCAATAAACTTCATTCATAATGCGGATCAATTATAGTCTGCAATGATTAGCAAAATAATTACAAACTAAATATAAAAGCCATAGTGTGTGATAAGTAACTAAGGATAAATTTTATATGAGGATGAGTGTGATGAAGAAACTAATTATTTTACTCATAGGTGTAGTTCTAATTACTTTTGCTTTTTATCAATACAATAATAAAGATGGTTTAACTAAAGATGATAAGTTGTATGTAGAAGACTTTAAAGGGAAAAATGATTCAAACAAAATTCAATCTGCTATTAATAAAGCAGAGTCTAGTAAAGTTAAAACAGTATTGCTTGATGATAAGAAATATAAAATCACGTCACCAATCATAGTGAAAAAGGGTGTGAAATTATTATTCGGTTATGGAACACAATTTGTCGTTGAGGGAAACTTTAGGGTTCTTGAACTAGAAAAAAATGCTTCTATAGAAGGAGCGTATATAGCTATCGATGATCCCAAGTTCAATTCAGAAGTAATCTATTTGGACGGCAAAAATAAGTACTATAACACTTGGAACAAAACACAAATAAAAGATATAAATATTATCAATTGGGCAGAAACAAACAAAGGGACAGGAATTTCATTATACTCCAGTGGAAAAGAAAACGAGATTTCATTTGTTAACTTTGAAAACATTAAAGTTGTAGGAATGGAAACTGGACTGAAATTAGTAGCAAAAAAACCGAGAGATGGAAATGCATGGATAAACGCTAATCGTTTTATAAATTTTTCTTTGGAGGACTGTGTAAATATGATTCATATGGATAGTCAAGTAACCACGCCAAATGAAACTAGTGGAAATCAATTCATAAACCTTCAAATACAGCCTTCAAATAAAACGAAAAGTATTATAAGAGTAAGTGGACAGCATAATGAGTTTCATGGAATGGTGTGGGATTTGAATAAAATAAAACATGAAAACGAACTTATTGAACTAACCAATAAGAGCATGAATACAGTGATTAATATTACCTCTGTACCGATAAATAGAGTTTTAGATAGTGGGAAAGCAAATATAGTGAAATAAGTTTAAATACAGTAAAAGAGCGAATTCCTTAAAAGAAGGTTCGCTCTTTTTTATTTATAATTAAATTTCTCTCCACCAGTTTGATGACGGATAATCTGTAGATTTTAATGTAATAGTTTCACCAATTTGTGGCGTTGTAATATGAACTCCTAAACGATTTGCTTCTTTCGTAACTCGTTCAACTGGATCGCTCCATTCATGTAATGCTAATGTAAAAGCACCCCAATGAATCGGAAGAAGTAGTTCGCCTTTAACGTCTATATGAGCTTGTACCGTCTCTTCTGGTAACATATGAATAGCAGACCACCTCGGATCATATTGCCCGCATTCCATTAACGTAAGGTCGAATGGACCATATTTATTACCAATTTCCTTAAAGTGAGGGGCATAACCGCTATCACCACTAAAGAAAATTTTAGTCTCTTGACCAAGAATAAGCCATGAACACCATAATGAACAATCTCTATCTGTCATACCTCTTCCAGAGAAATGTCTTGCAGGAGCACATACTAACTTAATATTATCAAACGTAATTTCGTCCCACCAATTATGCTCACTAATTTTACTAGGTGAAACACCCCATTTCATTAAATATTGCGCAACTCCAGTTGGAACATAGAAGTGCTTTGCACGATCTTTTAACTGTATAATACTTTTGTAATTCAGATGGTCATAGTGATTATGAGAGATGATAATCGCATCAATTTCTTGAAGGTCTTCACGTTCTAAAGAAAACACACCACTATAACGTTTGCTATTAAACACAGGAAACGGGGAAGAGGCATCTCCAAACATAGGGTCTAATAACAATTTTTTACCTTTTATTTTCAAAAGAGAAGCAGAGTGTCCAAACCACGTCACACTATCTAAAGACTCATTATTTTTATTTGATAAAACGATAGGTAAATTCTTTATAGGACGCAGTTTTGATTTCGCTTTAAAGTAATCAGTCATTAAACCAATAATATCTTTCGGTTTAAAACTTACATCAGTATGAATTTGATTTATATATTTCTTTTTCATTCGTTCTCCTTTTTACGTTTAACAATATACGTATGTTGTTATTGTAGCTATTTGTAGTTTAAACGAAATCATTTTACCTTTCACCGTAATTGCAGTACATTTCATAAATTTGTCAAATTCATTATTCTTATATACAAAATAAAAACCATGCAGCAGACAAAACGAATACGAAGTAAATGTAAATTGTTTTAATTTTGTAAATTTCTTCTTATAAGTAATATAGAACATATGTTTCGTTATATGTTATAGAAGAAAATATGTCTCTAATTATTAAAAGGAAGGAGAGGACGTAAGTGCAAATAGAGAGAAAAAAGAAATCAAAATGTAAACTGTCAAAATCTGAAATCATTCATTTGTATGCAGAAGGAAAGAGTACCTCAGAAATCGCTATGCTTGCTAATATGTCTGCAAGGTATATTCGTATGGTTCTATCAGACAGCAACGTTCCAAGGCGCGCTATAGGGAGTTGGAAGAGAAAGTATGACATAACAGAAAATTATTTTAAAACGTGGTCAAATAACAAGGCTTATATATTAGGGTTTATAGCAGCAGATGGTGTCATACAAAAAGAAAATCAATGCGTCAGTATATCACAAAAAGAAAGTTACATTTTAGAAGCGATAAAAAAAGAATTAAACACCAACCAGCCACTTTATCAAAACAAAAAAACAGACGTATATATGCTAAACATTAATAGCAAAACAATAAAAGATGACCTTATGAACATACACGGAATTATGCCATGTAAATCATTTAACATCGAATTTCCATTCGTGCCAGAAGAATATTTACATCATTTTGTTCGTGGGTATTTTGATGGGGATGGTTATGTCAAGTATGAAACTTATACAGTAAGCTTTGTAGGAGGATCATATAGCTTTATGAATTCTTTAAATCAGGTACTACAAAATCACAATTTACCAACCGATTTACTAAATCAAAATAAACATTATCGCGTCATTTTTACCGGAAGAAAATCAATACAACTATTTTCAAATTGGATTTATAAAGACACAGATATTTATTTGCATAGAAAATATGAAGAATTTCAGAAAGAAAGACTAAGTCTAGATCAATTAAAAGATCGAAAACTAAAAAGAACTCAAGCCGCTGTTAAGCAGAGAAAACAAAATTTCCTTAAGGAATATATGAAAAATAAATGTATCGCTAAAACTTGTTCCAATTTAGAAATAAAGGAACCAACTTTTAAAAGTTGGTTAAAAAATGATAATCAATTTAAAAAAGACTATGAAAGAATTCATTCATTATAAAAATGCAAGAAACCTTAGTATATCTATGCTAAGGTTTTTAATTTGATCTTATTAAAGGATACTTATTTTCATTTATAGAACTTAGTAAATACATAGATTTTACAATGAATTTACTAGTAAGGGAGGGAATATGAAATTCTCACTAATAATAGTCTGGAGAATATATTACATACAGGTTATGAAGCTAAAATGATTTCGTCTGGAGATAATTCGCCATCTATAAAAATAAAAGGGACGAAACTTCAATATTTACTTGTAATGCTTCATCTTGGTTTTGGGTCAAATGCTATAAAAATAATGCTAAGTTGGACAAATGAAGAATTTGAAATACACATCAATTCATTAAAATTAGAAGGGGGCTACTATTCAACATGTAAGGTTATAGCAGCTTAGAAGGAAAAAAGATGCTATAACCTTTGTGAACCTCTAATTAAACCAACACTTAAGATCCTTGAAAAGCATTCAAATCAAATTGGATCTATTTAAAAAAGAAACGACACGTTTAATCATTTATCTAAAGAATCGTATAGTCTTTTACTGTATAGTGATGTGTTATTAGATTTCGGACAAATAAATTACATTGAAGAAAACTATTTAAAAAAGAAACGACCTTTAAGAAATAAGAAAAGATATTATTATGCTATTCAAGAACAAGAACTAACAGATATAGAGGCTTTCGGAAGGTTTCGTAGCAGCAGATAGACAAAAAGACGTACATTTATTTAAACGTAGTTTACGAAAAATTAGGGTTATATCAAAATTCACAACCTGTTATCCCTGTATTTAAATCAACAGACTTATTTATACTTAACGAAATTGCAAACACAATCAGTGAAGATTTAGTCTTATTGTTTAAAGAAAACGATAAACCTTTAAAACAATACTTTGCCAGCAGCAGATACTCAAAATAAATTACTTATGAAGAGTTTTTTATCTGGTGGTATCACTTTTTCTATACAAAAGTAACTGAAGAATTAATAAAACAAGGTGTAATTATAACAAGCACACAAAAAAATCAAACGTACATAATCCATTAATAACTTTAAATTAAAGTGCTAATATACTTTTACAAATGTAGCAGCTGAATGGATAAATAATTATTAGTAAATAAGTGATAATCTGAAATTAAAAACTAATATAAAGAAAATAAGATATTTAAAGAGGAGAAGAGCCATGCAAAAGAAATTTATCAATCCAGAAACGATGCCATCAACTTTTGGATACTCACATGTAGTCGAAGTTACTAACGCTAAACGAACAATTTACATATCTGGACAAGTAGCGATTAACACTGATGGTCAAATAGTCGGCATTGGTGATTTAGCTACACAAACACGACAAGTTTTCGAAAATATTAAAAGTGCATTAGAAACTTCGGAATTAAGATTTAATGATGTAGTAAAATTAACATTTTTCTTAACAAATATTTCTCAAATGGCCATTGTTAGAGATATTCGAGATCAATACATTAACACTAACAATCCATCAGCAAGTTCAGCTGTAGAAGTTAGAAAGCTTATTAACGATAACTTATTAATTGAAATTGAAGCAATTGCTGTAGCAAACTAGTTATAAAAACGTATTCGCAATCATATCAATACAATTCGTTTAAAATGGACACATTAAACGAATTGTATTTTTTATTATTTAAAATCTAATTTATATCCGAAAATATTATTATCAATAGCTAATGAAACAAATAACTACTTATCCAGTCACGCATTACTAATTCAGTAAAAAAGGGGAGTGTAACAACCTATACTAATGTTTAATAAGTTTATTATTTTTTACAGTTAACATAATATATATTATAGGCAGTTACAGAAACAAAGCAACATCAGGTATCAAAAACCAAGTAAACTATACTTAATGAGACGAAACGGAGATTTTCAGTGAGATTCACATAAAATCTTATTTAAACGCATTTATACAGTTTTTTATCGTAGTTATTAATCCATCACAGCAAATCTTAATCAATAATCGATTAAGATTTAACGAATCAAAATCATTTTTGGTCGGCAAGAAATTTTTACGCGAAAAAATTATTTCTATACAAAATATAAATTACTAATTTTATTTTATGTTTAACTTAATGAATTTATTGCTATTTACACACGTTTTATAACTTTATATTATTTGTTGCTATTCCTGTTATTTACGCTTGACTTTTATTATTCCTATTGTTCTACACTCTAGTTAACATAATGTTCATTTTTAACATAAAAAATCTCCCTCACCTTCAGGAAGATTTTTAACTTGCCAGTATTTTCATTTATATATTTTTAGTAGCAATCCCAATTGTAAATAACATTGGAAAAATCTAGATTTAACAAATCGTCTTTTTTTATAAAGAAATTTGCAACACCAGAATCTCCCCACATAATATTTAATGAATCATCTGTATCAATTTGCAGTAATAATATATCATGTTGTTGGTATTTTTCTTCCCATTCCCTTGGATCTGTCTGTGTGAAAAATGGATAACCACCAATTTTATGTCCGAAATCTTTACATAAATCATCATACAGTTCGCCTAATTCTGTATGATTTTCTTCATCAACAATTTCTTCCCAATTAATATCCTCACTAAATATCTTTTCAAATCGATAATCCCTTGATGTTACGGGTTGATAACCTAATTCGAATTGTAATTTCGCTGCTTCAGGTATGATAAAGTCTTCTAATTTTAAAGTGTTTAAATAACTAAAATCAGTAATTACCTTATTTAAATCTTCTATAATTGTAGAATGATAAATAATTCGAAAGTCTTTTTGGATTGTTGGATGATCAAAATCTGCTCCATAAAGCTCATCACTAGCACTTACGAAAAACTGTAACATTCCCTTTTGAGGCATATATTCAACATGCGGAATTTCTTCAAAGTTTAACTGCGCAAGTAACATCATAGGTTGTCCATTTGAATCTTTAGGATGCTCTTGATCTATAGGTAAATACGGATAACCACCAAACTTGCTCTCAAAAAGAGTTGTCTCTGCTTTCGTTCCAGCCACTTTAATATACGGTTTCACACTTTCTTCTAAAATATTACGATACTGTTCTAGTTCTTTCGGAATTTGAAGTTGATACGTATTCTTCATCGCATTTGCCTCCCTTTAAAAATGAATTGAAAATGCCTTACTTAATTATATAGCAAGAGATAGCTTCATTAAAAATTGTTAAAAGTCCGTTTTCACCCTCGTTTTTTGCGCACTTGGTGGACAAAGTAAATTGTGTTCTAATACCTTTTTATTTATAGTTCGAATTAAATCCGCTGCTTCTGCAGTATTTGTATTTTCTTTTAGTTTTTCTTTTAAGTCATCAATTTCCTTTGAAAGCTCAATCCACCTAGGTAAAACATGATTATTTTTCAAAGTTCTATACAGTTGCTTTTCAGGATTGTACGAAAGGTCTTTATCAAGATTAAGAGGTTTCCCTTTACCAGGTAAATTATCAAAAGACCCTTTCTTTTCTGCTTCTTTAACGATAGAACTAATATGATCCTCATACGTATAGGACCAAACTTTCTCATCTTTTACTAAAATCTCTTGCTTTTTTAGTTTTTTATCTAGTTCTTCTTGATTCATAGATTCTCTCTCCTTTTTATTTTTTAGTGTCGTTTTTGTAAGTTCTAATGCCCTTAATCCATCGAATAGCTTTTCTCGCCACCACACGCTATCATGTCCACCTTGAAACTCTTCATAAGTGAATTTGGTATTTCTTTTGTTTTAAAGCTCTATACAGGCGGCTATTAGCCGTTAAAAGAGGTTTGTTTTCAAGTTCTCCTACTGCTATGTAAGAGTTAAGATGAGTCGCATTAGAATCTATTGATGAAATTTGATTTTCAATCCAAGAAATTGTATTTTCATAATCATTCTTTTTCCAATGTACGGATCCAGACATTGACAACACATTCCCGAAAATATGTGGATTTTGAAGTGCTGCATAAAAAGCTGCTAAGCCACCAAGGCTGAAACCAGCAATTGTTGTATGTTTTGCTTCTTTATACACACGATATCTAGTTTCAATCCACGGAAGTAATTCACCTGTTAAAGATGTATTCATTTTATCGTTATAAGTTAGCTCTTCTAATCGATCAACAGGATCTATAGCAACAGCAATACACGATGGGATTTCTTTTTCGTAAATTAAATAATTAAGTGTTTTTGCGATTGAAAGGTTATGAATGAATGAATGAATTCCCATCAAATACAATGAGAAGTTCTTGAAGATGTGAAGTGTGAGAATAATCATGAGGCGTATAAATATGAATTTTGCGTGTGTTATTTAAAATCGAACTATAAAAAGAGTATGTTTCAATCTTTCCGGATGGATAATGATTTGAAGGAAAACGACTGCTATACTGCACTTCCATACCTATTTTTAACACAGACCCTTTATTGGTACCTTCTCCAAATACATTTTCATTAAATTGGTCTAGTCGGTACTGTTCACTACGCTTTATCCAATCATTTTCGAAAAAATCGTTTACTGAAAAGTAATAAGTTGAAATAAACCTCTTATTCGTCCTAAACGTAACATGCTAAATATCTGTCTGTAACAATCGTTGCAATTGATTTACAGACAGATCTCAACCAGGAAAACTACCGAATACATAAACGTTTTCAGTTTTTCGGTCCCCTAACCATATATACGTTATAAGCTTATACTGATCATCTACAGGACATTGTTCTATTAGTGGTGTATGATTTGACTTTATTTCATGCAGAAAGGTATAAAAAGCTTTCTCGTTTCCATTTTCTAATTGATTATTAAGTTCCTCTAACTTAGGACTAATTATTGAAGTCACCCCTCTTCCTCCTTTGTAGTATTCTTTATGTATTTTTTTCTTCGCATTAGAATTCCTATATAAAAGTAGTCGTAAGTTATGTGTTTAAAGGAGTTATGTATTAGAAAAATGATCAATTGCTTGAATAGAAAATTCCAATGATTTTATTCTTCTTTCTAAAAGTGTTCTTTGAGGACTCTCGAGCTTTGACTTAACATAAATCTTTTCAATTGATGGAAGCAAACCAATAAGAATATTTCGAGCGTCTGCTAAATCCTCTTGCGTGTAATGATGGGTTTCTTGATTCCAAATGCTTTCTAACATAGCTAAGCCGATACTAGCTGCTTTGAGTCTTTTTTTCACTAAAGTAGTGTTTGAGCCTTTTTGAGTCATCTGTGATAAGGCATTTTCAAGTTTACGGATTGTTGACTGTAAAGACTTTATTGATTCTACTTTATCTACATTTGATACGTTTTCCATATTAAACCTGTCCCTTCTTCATTTCTAAATTAGTTTTCTTGATATTTGATAATACCATTAAGAAACGAATTTTACTCGAAATATTTGAGTTGGACATGAATTTAAAGGGAAACAACTAACAAACTTCTCTCTCCTCCCTTGCGCCATTCTATATGTACTTCTTTTTTCTCGTTAAAATACCTACATGGATAAGTTGTAAATATTGTATATTTTATGAACAAAAAACGTACAAGCAGCATCACTTGTACGTTTTAATTTTTATTCAGTAAGATAATAAAGTAATAGCTTACGGGTCTTTTCATAATTCATGAAATCTCTATATAAAATGGGATACTTCATAATCTTTGTTTCTAGAAAACAATATTGTGGAAACCATTCAAAAAACGATTTCCTTAGCCATTTTATTTGATTAAACACAATCTCCTGTTCATTGTTATTAAGTACGTAACTTAAAGTACCTGCTGTATGCATCCAATAATAATTTAAATCAGCGCTTATACAATTATCTTCAGTAAACATATTATTAAAATCTTTTCGTATTTTTCGAATGTCACAATTCGGAAACGGTTTATACAGTGGACTATGCATTTTCTGCAATTCCTTAAAAATAATTTGTTTTCCTAACTTCAACTTTCCACCCCTTTATTTCTCTATCCAATTTAATACGTTTTCATAATGATATTGAGCATCTGTATAGCCAAGATTATATAAATTAACGAGCTTTTCTTTACTTCTTTCTATCCCGCTTATTGGAAGTTGTACGCTAGGCTGAATGATATAAAAGTTATCTTTTTGTCCTATTTGATTCATATAAGATATCGTCTCATTATAAAAACGATAATGTTCTACTAAAGATTGTGCGATATTCGGATATTTCCTATATAAAATTTTAGCTAGGCCTGAAAATTTATTTCGCTGCTTCTCATATCCTTCTGGCTTTGTCATAATTACAACGTTTTTTTGATAACCATCAGTTTGAGCTTTTAAAACCGGAATAGGATCTATAATTCCTCCATCTAGCAATTTTCGATTATCATATTCTACAGCAGGTGCTATAAACGGTACAGAACTTGAGGCACGAATGATTTTTAAAATATCATTTCCGTGTTCTGTTTTATTATAATAAATAGCCTGTCCTGATTCGCAATCAGTCGTCCCTATGACAAACTGTTCATTTGAGTTTAAGAAAGTTTGAAAATCAAATGGTACAATTTTATTAGGTACTTCATCAAATAAAAAATCCATTCCGAATAATTCACGTTTTCGAATCAAATTTCGATAAGATATATAACGGTGATCTGCTACTAGCTCTGTATTTACTTTTTTATTTCTTCCTTTTTGACGTGATAAATAAGTTGCTCCCATACAGGCTCCAGCCGATACGCCGACTACATAAGGAAAGAATAAGTTCTTTTCCATAAAATATTCGAGTACGCCTGCAGTATACAAACCTTTCATTCCTCCGCCCTCTAATACTAAACCAATATTTTTCATGCTATATCCCTCTGCTTCTTTTTTCTTACTTACATATTAGCATAAGATATTAAGATGAGGTTATATAAATGAATTGCAACAATAACCAGAAACTACTAAAGTAATATCATAATGTCTTAGTAAATAGCATGGTACAATATAAGTAACACAATCCACAAATAATGGAGGAGGAATTTCCTATGGGTTTATTTAGCGGCATTTTAGGAAATGCATCAAATGCGAGTACAGAAAGTGTTGAACGTGATTTAGAGAAGATTATGTTAGATGATGAAAAAGTTGAACATGCTTATAAATTAATTCGTGATTTAATCGTATTTACAAATCGTCGTCTTATTTTAGTAGATAAACAAGGAATATCAGGTAAAAAAACAGAGTATCATTCTATTCCTTATAAAAGCATTACACAATTTAGCATTGAAACAGCTGGACATTTTGATTTAGATGCTGAACTTAAAATTTGGGTATCTAGTTTGAGTACGCCAATTACAAAGGAATTTAAAGGTGACGATAGTGTTTTAAGCATTCAAAAAGCATTGGTAACATATACGACGAAATAGTTGGTTTGTGCATGTTTATTCGTTTTTAAAATTACTAACCCGAGTATTTTGGAAGAATATACATAAATTTTGTATATTTAATCGAAAGTAACATAAAAAGGTAAAGCGTATTTCAAATGCTTTACCTTTCTTTTTTGTAAAAAATAAGTGTAGTTTTATCATTTAATTTCTTTATTACTTCTGTTCTTTTATACTCCATTTTTTCGTATATAAAACAATTTCTTTCTTCTTCTAAAATCGTAGCAAGTTCAAAACTACGTGCTTCTGGAAACATCTCTTCAATTAAAATAAGTACCTTCTGAGCAATTCCTTTTCCTTGATAGATTGGATGAATAAACATTGGACTAATCCAAAATTTATAAGGTAGTTCTTTTGGGGATATACATATCGCTCCAATAAGTTTCGAATCTATTATCATCTTATAAAAATTACTGTTGGAATTATTTATTCTAAAAATAGTTTTTTCAATAGATTCATTTGCTGGGTTTGTTTCATAGTCTTTATATTTATTTAATAGAGGGCTAAATAAGTCTATTTGCATTTGAAATAAAACTGCTGCATCACTTTCTGTCGCCTTCTCTAATGTAATCTCCATATTACCAATTTAGTCGCTTTCTTAATGAAGTTATATGAGCTGTATGATGACGTCCGTGCCATGCGTATAGTCCTATTGTAGCAGCAAGTTTTGTTTCACCAGTCTCTGGATGGTTAAATGTCTTTTCCAGATCTTCAAGTTCTAAAGAATATAAAAGGTTAACCCATCTTTTATGTAATGAATCTAACATAACTAGTGAAACATCTACTGGTAATTTAGAATCAGGTAATTCCGCCCACTTCTCTTCTTTATATGGTTTAATCGTGGGATTCTTTTCTGTTAGTGCTAATTTAAAGCGTATGTAACTATTCATGTGGCTATCAACAACGTGATGGACTACTTGGCGAACTGTCCATCCACCAACGCGGTACGGTGTGTCTAACTGTTTCTGATCTAAATCTTTGATTGCCTTCGTTAGTTCATTAGGTAAATCTTCAATTTCTTGAATCCATGTATCTATCATTTCTTCAGTTATAGGACGTTTGTATGTAAATTGCCCAATTGGATAACGTAAATCATTCATGAATAAGTCCCCCTTATTATAAGCGCGAAGTATTTCTCCAAATATAATGTACAAAATTCACATGTTCCCCATTTAATTGTACAGATGTTGTATCTGCTTCGTTTTGATAAGAAGAAAAACCGCTTTTTTCTAATACAATTTGTGATGCGAGATTATTAGTAGTTGTTTTAGCATGAACCTCATTAATTTTATTATTTTTCGCTACGTCTAAAATTAATTTTACAGCTGCTGTTGCAACTCCTTTTTTAGTAAACTTTTCTCCGACCCGATAACCTAACGAACTGATTCGAGTTTCTGAATCTACATCTACTAAATTTATTCGTCCTACAATTTCATTTTCTTCATTACGAATTATATAAAAATAAGAATCTCCATTCGCTTGTTCTATTAACAAATCATCTAGTAGTTTTTGGAAATATTCAAAATCAAAATATTGCAAGCCACGATTTGGTACCATTGTTTCAAAAAAAGACTTATTCGTAAGTTCAAACGTAAATAAATCCTTAGCATCGTGTTTCTTTAATTGTTCTATGTATATTTTCATCTCGCTTACCCCTTCTATATCTACTAACTGTTATATATTCTTTTTAAATCTGTTAATTTCCTGCTATTTCTTTCGTTTCAGTAACACAACAAGTAGTACTTTTGGATGAAATAGGTGAAATGGACTACGAATTAAATTCATCACTCTTACTAATCGAATATAAACGTCAGAATCCGTTGCAGATAGTTGATATATTTGTTTCATATACCATAGCTGAAATTTTTGCTTTATCGTTAATTCTCTTTTTAGCTGTGGATGACGTGATATTTCCGTTGTTGTCATTTCCCAAGGAGTTTGTATGATATGAGCGGTCTCATTATAAAACTGCTGTGTAAATGCATTATCGAGCTTTTGTCTTCTTTGTAAAAGTAACTGCAATTGGTGAGCTTCCATAGCAGCAACTGAAACACCTTGCCCGAAAACAGGATCAAAACGACAATGAGCATCTCCAACTACTAACAACCCATCTGGTAAATTATTCACTAAATCAAATCGCCGACGTACTTGATAAGGAATTTTATACGTTTTGATATCTGAAATTGCCTCAGCTTTATTTAGAAAATCTGTCACATTAGAAATTGAGAGGTTTTCAGCAAAATCATAAAATTCCTCATCTGTTTGTGGTGCTTTCTCATTTGCATATCCACTAAAAGTAACAAAATAACGATTATCCTCAATCGTTTGAATAAGAACACCATACGGATTGTTAGGAAAACTTGGAGACATCAGCATATTACAGCAGTCTAATGTCTCATTTTCTTTAAGTTTAAACATTCTAGTTGCGTAAAATAAATCAATACGCACTTTCTCTTCTTGCACTTCGATTTCGTATTCTCGTAACCACGCTATGCTTTTTGAACTAAATCCACTTGCATCAATAATAATATCTGCTTGAATTTCTTCTTGCGTGCCTGTCTCTAAACATTTAGCTTTTACTCCACGTACTTTGTTAACCTTTCCATCTACTAATAACCCTTCAACCAGTGTTCCAAATTTACTGGTGATATTTGAAATCTGATGTATTCGTTTTTGGATATGCCATTCAAGCAAAAACCTACTTTGTTGAATCATATGTACTTCTCCTATGAATGGTTGTTTCCATAAACCAAATTGATGCCATTTTAAATCGCGGGTAAAGTTATTTACGATACTACCTGCTTCAATTAGTTCATTAGTGATATTAGGAAACAATTCCTCAATGGCTTTTTCTCCACCTTTTAACAACACATGAGGGTGATTACTTTGTGGAACTCTTTTTCTCGAAGCTTTTCCATCCCATCTTTCATCGGCTTCTATAATGATTACTTCTTTAAAAGTAGTTGATAATGCTTTTGCTGCGAGTTTTCCTGCTATACTTCCACCAATAACAATAGCTTTATTAAACATATTTTCCCCCTTAATGAAAAAAGACCCTGCCTTGTATGAATGAAACAGGATCTAAACGATTAGTTACTACATTAAAACACATGAGTAAATTGCAACGTTAAAATTAAAATACCTAATCCCCATACATAATACGCGAATACTTTTAAGGAATGATTTTTTAAATATTGTATCATCCATGAAACGGCTATGTAACCAAAGAACGCTGCTGATAACGTTCCGACAATTAAAGATGTACTTGAAATAGATTCTGCTTTCCCTTGAAAAACATCTGCAAATTGCAAAATGATAGCTCCGACAATGGCTGGAGTTGATAATAAAAAAGAAAAGTAAGCAGCAGTTTCACGGTCTAACTTTCTCCATAATGCAGCGACGATCGTCATACCAGAACGAGAAATTGCTGGGAAAATAGCAGCCGCTTGAAATGAACCTATAATTAATGCGTCTTTATATGTTATATCATCCATTTTTTTACGACCATTCTTTTGTTTATCTGCCATGTAGAGAAAGAATCCGGTCACTAAAAACTCCCAACCAATCGTGATTCCTGTTTTTGAAATATCTTCAAAGAAGTCTTTAAACAATAAACCAATTATAACTGCGGGTAT
This sequence comes from Bacillus basilensis, assembly GCF_050630465.1. Classification (NCBI taxonomy): domain Bacteria; kingdom Bacillati; phylum Bacillota; class Bacilli; order Caryophanales; family Bacillaceae; genus Bacillus; species Bacillus basilensis. Next base: position 474,082 of record NZ_JBNTQO010000001.1, read on the forward strand.
TGTACCAACGATAAGTAATAACATGAGTTTTGAAAATGGGTTTTTAATTAAATATATAAATTCTTTTTTGTAATAAATAAACACCGCAAGTAAAGTCCCAATATGCAGCATTGTATCTAAAAATAAGCCTGCTTCATCTAATTGAAACAAATGCCTCCCTAAATAAAGATGACCTGTACTACTTATCGGTAAAAACTCTGTTAAACCTTGTATGATCCCTAATATAAAAGCTTCTAACCAATTCATGATGGTCCCCTTTCTTGTTTGCTTGTACCAATATATGAAGGTTAAATTTTCGATATGAAAAAAACTATATTTCTCTATGAATTTACTTTTAATTCATGGATATATGTAAAAAAGAGGTGAGAAGGCTTACTATGTGGCAACATACGAAATTCGGTAATGTCTTACTGTGGCTAGGGCCTATACTTGTGTTTGTAGGGTTATGTATGACAAATGTTATTTCTGATATTCCTTTCTTTGAGGGGAAACATAAAACGATTGGAATTGTACTTATATGTATAGGTGTATGCTGTTTTATTGTTGCTAATCATTTAAAAAAGAGCAAAATATGAAGATTAAATCTAAATAAAAAAACAATCCCAGTATATGTACTAGGATTGTTTTTTTATTACTTATTTATAGAATACTTTATCAACGTTATACTTTGCTTTATATTCATTAATGATATATGTTTCGTAGATTTCTCTTTCTGTTGGATCTTCTACGATACATGCATCGATGCGGTATACTTCATCACGGTGATTTTTAATTGGTGATACATTGTCTTCAAAATGCTTCTTAATACGTTGTCTAATTTTACGAGCTTTACCTACGAATAGAAGTTCGTCATTAATATTGTAAAACATAAAAATGCCGCCTTTATCTCTAGGGAACAAGTGGAAATCAATAAAACCATTAATTGGAGTAATGATTGGCTCGTCTCCTTTAATAACTTGTTTACGTTCAGTAATTGAAACATCAGCTTCAGGAATATTAATTTTAATCAAGTTCATTCACGTCCTCTTTTATTATAAAGATAAATAATAGCATACATATGTTAGAAAAGCTACGTTCAGAGCCATATTTCATTTTATAATTCAAATATTATAGGTGTATCATGTAAACTCTTCTTCCAAACCATATGATCACTTGATTCTCCCCAATAGGCCTTCAGTACATAACTAGGCTCTCCAAACTTCTTCATCCATATACTTTGCGCTTTTTTGTATCCACTATCTAAACAGTATTCAGTTATTCCTCTGCTAAGTAACGTAAGAAACATTGTATTTAGTAGTAAACTTCCTATACCCTTTCTTTGATACTCCGGAAGTATAAATACAGTTCCTATTTCATACAAATCCTTAAGTACACCGCCTGTACAACTATTAATCAATGTACTTGCTGGACCAACTTCAATTGTTCCAATGATTTTATCGTAATTTGTATCAATTGCTAATAAAAAGTAACGTTTTTCTCCATTACTATCAAAATCTGTTTTCAAATATTGCTTTTTCATGTTAATTTCATTTTCTATGTCATCCAATAGTTGTGACAATCCTTCGTCTTTATATGTATTCGTAATAACTATACGGAAAAACAAGTGAAGTTCCTCTAAATCATCCGAATTCGGTCTCCTAATTTCAACGTTATACATGATTTAAATCTCCATTCTATACAATTGTTAAAACCATACTTTATATACTCTATTCAACAATATTCTACAAAGCCCTGCATAGATCCAGCAGTATAGAAAGCTTAGTATAAATATTGATAAAATAATTTTTATATTCATAGTTGTATGAATAGCAGGACTAAGTACGGGAAAACGGAAAATATCTAGAACAATTATAATTCCTATTAGTAGACAAAGCGCAGAAAAGGAAACTACCCAAATTCTTCTCTTGAATTGTATAAAGGATAGTCCTAAAGCTATACCTAATAAGCCTGTAGTAAAGGGAAATACAATTAGTTCACTTGGCTCAATAATAAATAACAGGAGAATAGTAAGAATATAAGAAAGTATTCCCTCGCGAATAGAGTAGCAAATAGCCAAAAAAATTGGTAATGTCGCAAATGGGCTAATAAATAACCCTATAGCAGGAATTAAGTTACCTGCTGCTTGAAACATGGTGGACAAAGCACTCATTAAAGCTGTAATGACTAGCTTATTTGCTAGGGACAATTTTCCTTTATGTACAAAGTTCCCATCATTCTCTATCATAAGTTGACACCAATAATGTACAAACCGATTCATCAAAATACCCCCTAAAGATATCTAATTCATCACTTTCTATATTATTCATACACTAGTTGTTTATGAGATGCTTTCTACTTGTTATGAATTACTAGACAATAAAAGGCTTTTAGGGGGACAAATTTTGCGTTTTGAAATAAAATGAAATCCTTGTATTATTAAACTGCGAGTGTATATCGCATTAAGGAATAATTTCAAAAATGGTACCTTTGTTAAAATCAGTTACTTTCATAGAACCGTAAACTCCTAAATATAACCGAGTTTGATCCAAATTTGTTCCTAAACTCATATAATAAGCTGCTTGCATGCCAAAATCATAATTAGTTTCAATTACATGAAAGTCAGTATGTTTACCGTCTGTACCGGCTTTAGTATATGCTAAAACACCCTTTACTGGTGGCCGAGAATCTTCTTTCTTAGCAAGGTCGGTAAATACAACACTACTATTTAAATTCGGGATTGCAGTTCCCATATATGGCTGAACTCCTGTTAGTGAAGTTCCTCCAAACTTATCTGGTCTGGGGTCTTTATGAAAATAACTAATTAGTGGCTGAATACGCTTTGCGGATAATTCTATTGTTTCATTATAATAAGCCATTGTTCTCACATCCAAAGCAGGATTATCAGAACAGTGTCTTATAAAAGAAGTAGGTAATTCCCCTTCCCATCCCCGCCAACCAAAATTAATAAAACCATCTTGTTTGGGAGTGAGTCTCATTACATGCATTTTAACAAGTTCGGTAACCGGTATCGCTTTATATTGAACAAATGAAAAAATAGACTCTACAATATCCTGTCCGACATTACCCACATATTTAATATATTGATTATAAAACCTTTGGAATGAAATGCCGGTTATATTACGAACACCTTTCGCAATTACTGTAAGTGTTTCTTGTATAGATAGGGGAAGTTCATTAAAGCGTGTAACAACTGGAGGATTATTTATGAATGTATTTTTACTTACATCAATTTCAATTATTTTACCCGCTATTTCTAAATCATCTTGGCTTAAATTAAAAGGATCATAACCCGACCCACCATCTCCATTTGTAAAAACAAGTTTTCCCGTTTCAGGAGAAAAATTCAATGTATTCACTCCATTATGATTAAAAAATGGGCGTTTTATATTAAGTAATGTCCTACGTTTTTGAGGGTGACCGTTTGATTGTAAATTCCATTCTTCAATTGTATCAATATGATCATATTGAGTATCTCTATTTAGCCACTTTAAGTTTAAAGTTTTCGGGTCACAAGGATTCGGTTTAAATTGTTCAGAAAGTGCACCGGCTCCTTGAGTTCCAGCTGCTGAATAATGAAGATAAAATAAGCCGTTATGATTAAATTGTGGATGAAACGCAAGTCCTAGCAATCCTCGTTCATCATAACCACTACTAGAAACACCTTCTTCAGATGTACCTAATGTAATAATACGTTGACGAATATTTAAAAATGTTTTTATAGCTCCGTCTCCTATGTAGAAAATCTCCCCTAATTGTGTTGCGATAAATAGTCTTTCAGCCGACTCACCTGGAAGAATAGTTGTTTTTATTACAGTAGGTAAATTTATATTATGAACAATGGGTCGTAAACGAACTTTAACTTTTGTCAATTAACTTTACACCCCTTTATATTCTTTTTAATAGAAGAGTATGATTAGGGTGATCTTATTAGTATCAAATAAGTCGAATTCCTTTTTATTACAATTTTGTATATAATATAATTATAAATAAACTAGGGGTCTACTTATGACACTTTTACTACAAATCATCTTACCACTTATATTTGCACTATATTTATTTACCCTCTATCGTAATACAACTATTGGAAAAGCCGCTTTTCTTTTAGCAGTCATTATTGGGATTTTTGGTTTAGAGAACATTTTTCAACATGCTAATCTAACAGATCATGCTATTTATCCATATTGGGGCAGTTTGAAGGCTGTTGTTATCGTTTTATCAGTCGTATTTCTATTTAAAAAAGGTGGTTTAACAGGAGAATATTGATTTGTAATGTTGTACATATTTTCATATTAGACTGCTATTATTTTATAAAAAAAGCAATGTTTATGTAAAAACACGAAGGGATGTGTTGCATATGTCTATAAATATTATTTTTATAGTTTCTATAATATTATGGATTGTGTTGATTACAGAACTTATAAAACCTTCAAAAGAACAGAATGGACGAAAAATAGTAATGTTATTAACTGCTGGTTCCGTATCAACACTTATTTCGACAGTTTCATTTATTCAAAATATTTCGTTTTAGAATTGATAGTGATATAACTAACAAAAATATGTATACATAAAAAAGATTAGGACTGTACATATTAGATATATCTAATATGTACAGTCCTTTTGTTTACTAGTGGTTCACTTATAAGTATGTGATCCTTTTACAATTTGAATTTCTTTTTAACTTCCTTATATTTTCTATACGAACGTCTAACAACGTTTAACATAAAATACGGTATTTTAACAGGGAAAGGCAATTTATAAATGAAAGGCAAATAAAATGTAAAATATGCCTTTTCTAAGTCTATCCACTTACTATCTTCTTTTGTTTTTAAGAAATCAGATACATCGACTACATATCCCCTTCCTTTTTCCATCATCACATTTTTCCCGTGAACATCACAAGGAGTTAGTCCTTGTTTTCTTGCATACTCTAAAGCTTTATTTATATCAAGGATCACCTGCTTAGGAATTTTAATTCCCTTATGAATAGCATCGTATAAGGTAATTTCTTTTAAACGTTTCAATACTATGAAATTTTCTCCTTTATAAATAAGCTTCGAATAAGAAGGGTGATTTCCGATTCTGCGGTATACTTCTGACTCCTTTTCAATTCCTTCTCCTTCTCGCGCGTAAACTTTCACTACCCAATCTTTGTATTCTCTGTGCATGAATACTGCGGCATAATTACCTATCCCTAAACACTTCCAAAGTCTAGGAATATTATTAACTACTACAGGCTCGAATTCATCCTCGCTTCTTATGCTTACCTCTTTTAATAATTCGTCCTTTATTAATCCCACAAAACTATTTATACTCATCATTTCCACTCCGGTTTTGCTAAAAGGGGACTTACCCACATTTTAACGAAAATATACACTAAGCGAATTTTAGCATAAAACGAGTCATCTTTCTTCTTAAAATAAAAAATGACTCGTTTCATTTGAACTGTTGAATACTTAATATGTATTCCGCTATTCATAGCCAAAAACCGTACAACATAAAAATATTTCTAACTATTTTCATTTTTTCAGAGGAAACTGTATAGGGCTTTTCTTAGTGCAAGTTCTCTTGGTCATTGCCTATGCCAAATCCATATTTGTTCATCGTATAAGCATAACCTAACAATTGCGTACGCTTAGATGAACAAATAAATGGATTTAATCACAATTTGGTTAAAAAAAGACGCTACGAAAAATAAAAGCCTTGCTACATATGAATTGTAGAAAATTTTTTAAATTGCTCAATTCTTGTCCCACTCATATCTTTGTTAGCTAACACTTTAATTGTTTTAATAGTCTTTTGTTTAATTCCCACAATGCTGTTTTGTTGCTATCCCATTTCAAAAGTGTTACTGCTTCCTCAAAGCATAACCATTTATAATTTAAGTGTTCTTTAGATAATGAGATGTTTTTTGTAGGGACTTTAACTCCAAAAGAAAATTCTTTTATTACATAAACCTCATCTCCCCAAAGGAATCCTCCAACTACATCCTCTACTGGTAGTGAAGAAACAGAATCTAATTGTATATATGGACATTCTCTTGTAATACCAGCTTCTTCAAACGCTTCCCGTTTTGCTGATTCAATAGGAATCTCATCGTCTTCTCCACCACCGGCTATCCCTTGCCAATAACCATAATCACTTCGGTTGAAAATCGCATATTGAATAGAATCGTCAGTTTTTATATAAGGAAATATTAATACTTGATATGGTGCTCTCATTACTTAATCTCCTCTCGAAAATAAGCTTTAAATAAATATGAATAAAGAGCCGACATCACAATTCTACATTAATAATGCAGGTTTATGGTGGCGGCCCTCTATTTTTAAAGAATTTTATTTTTCATAAACAGGCTTACTCTTAACGGAGGAAAACCCTGCTTGTTTCCTATCGAATTCGCTTAGCATGGTTTTTTCTAAATGTTAGCAGTACCCCATATTATTCAATTGCACCAGCAACGTCATAATCATTTAAATCTAATTCCATTAGTTGTCCCAGTGCTAATTTAGCAAGTTCAGACCCTAAATATGGACCTGCAGTTAAACCTGAAGCACCTAATCCGTTCGCAACGAGAATACCTTCAAAATTAGGGAGCGGACCAATAACAGGTAAGAATCCTGGCGTAAATGGTCTGAATCCAACTCTCGTTTCAAGCATTGTAGCATTTTCTAATCCAGGTGCAACTGTTAAGGCTTTATGGAAAACTTCATTTAAACCACCAGCCGTTACACGGTGATCGAAACCAGTATCATTCTCATGTGTTGCACCAATTACGACATGGCCATTGTCAAATGTTAAAATGTATTGATCATTTGGCGGCATAACAACTGGCATATTTTCTGTTGCTGTATTTTCCATTTGCAGGTGAACAATTTGTCCTTTTTGGAACGTAACTAAGAAGTTAATTCCTAAAGGGTTTAAGATTTCGTTCGCCCATGCACCTGCAGTTACAATAACCTTTTCTGCTAAAATTGTTGCATCGTTTACTTTAACTCCCGTAATATGATTACCTTCACGGACTAATACTGCATCGCCTTTTATAAAAGTTGCACCATGTTTTTTCGCAGCGCTTATTAACGCGTTGCGTAATAATCTTCCATTTACTCGTGCAGCACCACTAATATGAACAGAACTATATTCTTCTGATAATGCCGGGAATAATTTTTTCGTTTCTTCAGCTGATAAACGCGTAATTTCACCAATCTCTGGTGCATCTTCACGGCGTTTATAAGCTCGCTCTTCCATCTGATCTAGTTTTTTCTCATCAGTATGTAAACTAATTGCACCTACACGGTTGTAACCTGTGTCCGTTTCACCGTCTTCTTCTAATTGCTGAATTAACGAAGAATAGTAACGTGCACCGCCTTTAACGATTTTATACCATGCTTTATTACGACGTTGCGAAAGCCATGGACAGACAATACCAGCTGCTGCATCCGTTGCTTGACCTACTTGTTGACGATCCACGATAGTAACGTTTGCGCCAGCCTTAGCAAGATGATAAGCACTAGATGCTCCTAAAATTCCAGCTCCAACTACAATATACGATTTCATTTCAAACACCTTTTCTCTTTTACTAATTATATAAATATAAGAACATTTCTTAGTGTAATGGAAGGAATACTTTTTTCAATGTACTCATCGATCATTGTGACTTTCCTAATGTTATTTTTTCTTTTTCCGGAATAAATCAATTGTTTTATAGCCTTGTGATAGAACCTCAATCATCTTTTCAAAACGTTTTTTACGTGTTTTTTCTTGTTTTACAGAAAACAGATTACGTGCCCAATCTTTTTTGTATCCAGGTGTTAAACTTTGATAAAACTTAAGTTCATTTGGGTGATTAGCTAATAAAGCTTCAACATCTTGAATTCGATCTGCATAATCAGCTACACATTGGCTCATTGCAGGCGTTTTCGTCGCTTTTTTCTTCTCACGCTTTAAACCTACAACAGTAAAGATGTCATCCATACTTACCATTCGCGCAAATTTAATATCGCTTTCTCCCACATATCCATCTTCTCCAACATTTAATGCTGGAAACATCTCATCACGGTGAATAAACGTACTGTAGCGAGAATTACCTTTTTTCGGATATGCGAAGAATATGTATCCTTTTTCAATTAGTAATTCTTCATTACTAATAATATAATTCGTTTGTTTTACCATTTCATCAAGTGTTTCTACAAAAATAAAAATGGCATCGTGTTCTTTTGAAAATACAGTCTCTTTTCCTGTAAAAACTTCGTAATCACTTGGTTCATTAATAACAACCATATTCGTATACTTATTAAGTTTCAATTTATCAATAATTGACATAAAAATCTTCCTTTACATTCAAAATTCATTGTTTATACTTTTTCATACTGTTCTAGTGTATTATATCTATTAAGAAAATCAAACTTTAATAGTTGTTTTAAATTAAAATAAAATAGCCGATTCTTCATAAGAACCGGCTAGCTATTTGTTTTATCATAACTCAATAGCAAATAAAGTATATAAAAGCTCTCTATATTGATCTTCTGTAATTTCACGTTTCGCTTTTTCACCATCAATTATTTCAGTTAAACTAGTATTTGTTAAAGAGACATGACCAGATTCCGTCAATTTGACTGCAATGGGCCCTTTATTGAAAATAGATTTCTCATCTTCTATTACTCTTTTTTGAACATCATTTACTACTGCCTCATCAATCATATGATTATAAAAAGCATGACAAACTTTCCACTCTCCGTTCGTATCTTTTCTTTCTAGAACGCAATTTCCTTTACTTGTATCTTTTCGTCTCACTCGATACGTACCATTTTTAGAAGAAACTGACTCACCACTAAAAGGTACAGGGACTAGAGGTACTAATGAAGCAATACCTACATCAATTAAGTATCGTACGTTATCATAATTTAGAATAATCGTTATATGTCCATCCTCAAGTGCCCAAGCGTTTATATCATTTTTATATACGGTACCTAATGCGAGTTGTACATCATAACCACAATCTTTTAAAAAGTAGTAAAAAAGAGTATTTAACTCATAACAAAGCCCGCCGCGGGAACTAGTTAAAATTTTATCCTGTAAATTTTCCATAGTAATTGTATTCGTGTTACTTGCTATAACATCTAAATTCTCAAATGGTATAGCATGTGCAAAAGCAAAGAGAATTGTATTTAATTCTTCAATCTTCACTTCACTACGGTTTGCAAGATTCAATCTTGTAAAAAGCTTATGTTGTAGATTTGTCATAGTCAGCACCCCTTAAAATATATAAGTTAAAATAGTATATGCTGATTGTAATTTTGATGGGGTACTGAAACAATGTACATTTCGTTTAACTGTACCGGTACAAAAAGTCTAACCCACAAGATTACTTAAGATAAGAAGCTACGAATACAAATTTAATAGTTTGTCTATGGGTAAATTATTATGATCGCTTAAATCAACAAAATACTGAAGCTGCCACATTTGGCTCTTTTTAGCTTGATTGCTAACAGGGGTATCCCAGATCGGATAAATCCTCATAGCCATCTTGCCTTTTTGATTTTGTGTTCTCAAGATTTTTTCCTTAAGAAGAATCTCTTTAGGGAAAATAAATTGTCCTAGTTTATTATCATCTATACAAGTGATAACTAATAAGTCAGGAGCAGCGTCATAAGGAAACGCTTGATTTTGCATATTGTCATCTTTCTCCCAAAAAGAAACAAATTGACCAATTTTATTAGGAGTAATTTTTGATTTTCTAAAACGAATGGTTTTGTTATTTAAGTAAAATAAACATCCTGCATATTCTGTGTTTTGCTTTTCTTCTTTTAGATTCGTTATCATTAAATTATTAGGTTTGTAAACTATATTGTTTAAATTTCGAATCGTATCATTATAATTGTTCAAAAAAACTCCCCCTTTATTCATTTCTTAGTTTACCACAAACATCAGTTCTTATATGTTGTAAATAATAAGCGATGTGAAAAAGAGGGAGATTTTACTGGGATATTATTATTGTTTTAATGTACTTAGTTTTTCAATTGCTTGTTGTTCAGTTGCTAAGTAAAAAATGTCATTCCCTTTATTACATTCATAAATAAAGTCTTTTAAGCTTTTACTAGTGTAAATAGAGAAATCTCCAATGATAGCAATCTTTACTCTGTAATTTATAAACTTTTGAAGAATATCGCCTGCAAGACGTGTTTTTAGATCAAAGAAACTTTCACTTATTAATGACTTGTTGATAATAATATACTTCGCATCTACCTCGTATTGAACCGTCGCCATAAGATCCAATGCAGATTGAACATCGGATATTAGTACCTTATCGTTTCTTATGATCCCAATATTTATCCCGTCGATTACTACTTTCTGTATTTCCATATTCTCACTCCTCTATAATGCTTAAGGCTTATATAAAAACATGCTTTACAACTCTTCATGAATACACATAAATGATTTGCCCTAGGTTAATATTCTCCCTATGTTGTTGTTAATGCATATTATTTTTAAACTTATTATACGGTCAATAAAATTAAGGGTAATCTATCTATTAACTATTTTTGAAAATTTATGTCTCCACAATAACATAATAAACTATCAAAAGTACTAATTCCGGCATACGGTTTTATTTCGGTAGTATTCTTAATTCTCTGAGGGTTAAACCATACTCCCTTTATATTCGCATTTTGACAACCACCGATATCCTTTTCTAAGTCATCTCCAACAAAGAGCACATCTTCTGGTTCCATATTAAGCTCATTTAATGCTAATTCAAAAATACGTTTGTCAGGTTTACTGCATCCCGCTTCTTCAGAAATAATGATTGTTTCAAAATATCTATTTAAATTCGTGTTAAATATTTTAGCTTTTTGCCTCTGAGTTGAACCATTTGTAATAATACCAACTTTAATATGCATCTTGATACTATTTAAGAAATTAATAGTATTTTTGTTTATAGAAAAACATTTAGGGAAATTATTATTCCAAAAATCTTGAATATTATCCTGTGGCAATCGATATTTCGGTGGAAATTCATCAAATAAAGACTCCAAAACTGTCGTTTTATTAGCAATGCCGTATGCTCTTTTATCGTATTCTTTGAATTTCCGTAACATGTTGTTTTTGACTACATCATTAACATCCTCATAACACTTCTCTAAAACAAATAAAAACAATTTATCTACTGCCTTATCCCTATCAAGTAACGTATCATCTAAATCAAACAGCACAGCTTTATAACCCCAAAAATCATTTCACAACCTTTCTGTCATTATGTAAATCTCTCTAAGTTCGTACCTTTAAACTTTTGGTTTTGCAAGAGCATTGTTATGTAGTGATTAACGATTAAACAGAAACAAGATAAAAGAAATCCAAAATTTGTGCCACACACTCTAGTATTACGGTAGCTTCTTCTATATTGAAATTCCTTTCCCGCTTCTGGTAAAGAAGCAAAAGTATATTTTCACAAATTTTAAGAAATTATATGCAATTTACATTATTATACATTAGCTTTTCGTAAATTTTAATCGTACATCTTTTCATACGATAAGTTTTTTCAAGCATACAATTATTTTTTTATAAAAAAGGAATATGGCTAATAATACTTTTTTGGAGAATACACATTCTTGAAAATGAAGCTAATACGTTAAACGTCCTATGAAGTTCCTATTGTATCTCCACATAAACTCCAGATAGTACGGCTATAATGACTACCAGAGGTGATATTATGAAAAACTATCATATTCTCGTGGTAGAGGATGATCAAGAAATTCAGGAATTAATTAAACAATTTTTAATGACGCAGCATTATACAGTGGTAGTCGCTTCAGATGGACTAGAAGGTATGACACAATTTAATAAGCAATCCTTTGATTTAATTCTTCTAGATGTCATGATGCCCAATCTTAATGGATTTGAAGTTTCTAAAATGATTCGAAGTCAGTCAAACGTACCAATTATTATGCTAACTGCGTTGGAAGAAGAAGAAGATCAAATGAAAGGATTCGATCTTGGGATCGATGATTATATAACAAAACCCTTTTCATTTCATGTTTTGATTAGACGAGTCGAAGCTGTACTTAGAAGAAGTTATTATAAAAATGAAAATAATCATTTGATATTTAAAGAAGTGCGTATCGATGTGGATGCATATAGAGTATATGTAAATGACGTTGAAATTATATTAACAACAAAAGAGTTTGAAATTCTACAACTACTATTTCAAAATGAGAGAAAAGTACTTACAAGAGAAAATATCGTAGAGAAGGTTTGGGGGTACGATTATTTTGGAGAAACACGAATAATTGATACACATATTAAAAATCTACGCAAAAAATTAGCTATCCCTTATATTAAAACAATAAAGGGTATTGGTTATAAAATTGATGTATAGTATTGTGAAACTCATGAAGATGAAGCAAATTACTTATAAACTCTTTATGACTACATCTCTCATTTTATTATCTTTTGCAGTATTGATTTATTTAACTTTATACTTCTTTCTTCCTACGTTTTATGAGCAATATAAAACAGATCAACTTCAAACAGGGATAAACGAAATAATTGATAAATCTAAAAATCTTACGTTTCAAGATGCGATACCACTTTTTGATGAATACGCCCAAAAAAATAATGCAATGCTTTCGCTTCAAAATAAAGAAGGAATAATTATTTACTCTCCTTCATTTTCTTTTATTCAAAGTGGTAAGCAAAAAACAGTAGTTACTAAAGCCACACGATTCGAGAATGCAAGTACCCTTAGCAATTCATATAACGTTACGAAACCAATTCAATTCCAAGATGGTAGTTTAACTCTTGTAGTGTTTGCTACATTTCAACCGATTGATGAAGCTTCACAGGTTTTAGTGCGCTTTCTCCCTTATATTAGTATTATTGTGCTCGTTATTGGTATAGGGAGTGCTTATTTTTATTCTAGGTTTATTACAAAGCCACTTATTTATATTAATGAAGGTGCACAAAAGATGGCAAATTTAGATTTCTCCGAAAAAATTGAGGTTCGCTCTACAGATGAGTTAGGAGAATTATCTAATAGTTTGAATGACATGTCTATTAACTTACAACAAGCTATGTTTGATTTAAAAAAAGCAAATGAACAATTAAAAAATGATATTGAAAAAGAAAGAGAAATAGAAACAAAACGCAGAGAGTTTTTTGCGATTGTAGCACATGAATTAAAGTCCCCTCTTACTGTAATGAAAGGATACTTAGAAGGGATGATATACAATATTGGCCCTTATCAAAATCGCGATCAATATTTAAAGAAAAATCATCAAATTATTGAAAGTATGGAACAATTAGTTCGTGAAATTTTAAGCGTATCGAAATTAGAACAACACACCTTCAAACTAAAAGTAGAGGAAGTTACTCCTTCAAAGTTAATAGGTACAATCACAAAAGATCTCGAATTTTTTGCTGCTCAAAAAAGCATCGAAATAATAAAAGAAATTGATTCTGACCTTTCTATTTATACAGATTGTGCTCTTTTAGAAAAAGCATGTAAAAATATTATCCATAATGCGGTTATGTATTCACCACATAATGAAAAAGTCTATATAAAGTTAAGCGAGAATTCTAAACAAGATCAAATCGAAATACAAATTATAAATACAGGTGTCAATATTAAAGATGAAGATTTACAACAAATTTTCAAACCATTTTATCGAATTGAAAAATCAAGAAATCGAAATACTGGAGGAAGTGGTTTGGGGCTATATATTGTTAAACAAATTCTTAAAACGCTAGATATAAAGTTTTCAATAAAAAATATGGAACATAGTGTGCAATTTTGCATGAGGATTCCATTATCTAAACATAAAAACAAACAAACTCTCCTTTAAATAAGACGAGTTTGTTTGTTTTTGTAGTAAGTATAAACTTATTAACAGGTTTTTCATTTAATGACATATGCTGCTTCTTAAATGGCGATTGTCATAAGTATTGACAAACTGTATTCAACTTAAATATTTACCTTCTACTATAAAAGCAAAAAAACGAAATTCCGCTTAGCAGCAAATTAGATTCTCTTATTTGAGCTGCATTTCATCTATGAAACTGAAAAGGAGGATGAAAAATGAATATTTGCCTCCATTTTTCAGATTAATTTGGAATTCTTTTATGATAAGCTATATGTAAAGATTAAACATAAAGGATGATTCGTATGCAAATAAGACCACAAGTAAGTGAATATAACTCCTATTATGCAGCGTATACCAACTTGGTATCAGACGGAAATATCATACATATTCTAGAACAACAAATGAAGGAAACGAATCTTTTATTAAAGGGAATTTCTGATAGTGAGGGACTTTTCCGGTATGCTCCTACTAAATGGAGTATAAAAGAAATAATCGGTCATATAGCAGATACAGAACGTATTATGGCATATCGATTGCTATCTATCGCTCGAGGCGAGACAGCAGAACTTCTAGGCTATAATGATGATATGTATGTTCTTAGAGCTGCTTTTGATAAGCAATCTATGCAAGATCTTCTTGAGAATTTAATAGTTGTTCGCCAATCTACCCTGTATTTACTTAGAAGCTTAGATAAAGAAGCTTGGTCACAAAGAGGAAATGCGAATAATTCTGAAGTTACAGTTCGTGCATTAGCATACATCATTGCTGGTCATGAGCTTCATCATCTTCAAATTATAAAAGAACGTTACCTTGGTTCTGATGCATATCCAGTAAGTTAATATTTAAAGAAAAAGAATCCTATTTATGTAGGACTCTTTTTCAGTATTTATAGCGGATTAGCGCTTAGAATCATGGCAATTAAATGCATTTATTTACAAAATTCACCACATAATATATATGCTATCCCTTTTTATTCTGTACATAATTTTCTTTAGGCTGATATAGTATAAACACAATAGTTCTGGAAAGGTGATGATATTATGTATGAACAACAAAATAATAGAGATAGAGATCAAAAAATGATGTTTTTCATGCAGGGAGTTCCCTCAAATAAAATTAACATGAATCAATTACCTAAATGGATTAGAATTTTTGGCTATTGTGCGTTTGGTTGGATAATAGTATTTAGTTTAATTATGATTGTAGGTTTAATTCTGCAATAACTACACAGATAAACAGTTAAACGGGACAGCATTTAGATTATATATCTAGGTATTGTCTCGTTTTTTATGTGTGATTATCCCATGATATAGGTAACCAATTATAATAAAAAGAACTTGTAGAATATCCTACAAGTTCTTTTTCGAATATTATTAAAACGGGAACAACAAACTATTTTAACATTCAGTACAGGGAGACCATTTTGGTTATGGCTTGATTTTATTATAAATTAAATATAAGTTTTTGAAAGGGATATATCTTGAAAATTATGTGAATTGAACAGCTACGATGTTTATATTAGATTTCATTTACGACCAACTTCTTCTTACTTAAATATACTGCACGATCTGATTTTTTAGCAACCTCTTGTGAGTGCGTCACAACAATAATGCATTTATTCTCTTTATGTGCAAGTTCTTGAAACAGTTCTATTATATCCATTGCAGTTTCCTCGTCGAGGTTTCCTGTCGGCTCATCCGCAATCAGTAAATCAACATTACAAGATAGTGCTCGAGCAATTGCTACACGCTGTTGTTGTCCACCGCTTAGTTGCAATACGTTTCGTTTCGCTTCAAGTTCTGTGAGTCCTACCCTCTCTAATAATTCTAATGCTCTTGCTGTTTTATTTTGCACTTTAACACCTGTAATTTCCATTGCTGTTAAGACGTTTTGAAGAGCGGTCATATAGGTAATTAAGTTATAAGATTGGAAAATTACAGATACATTTTGATTACGGTATCGATCCAAACCAATTTTTCTAATATCTTTGCCATTATACAGTACATGACCATTTTTAGGGACATCCAGTCCACAACCTAAGCTCAGAGTTGTGGTTTTACCAGATCCAGATGGTCCTAAAATCGTGTAGAAATGCCCTTTTTGAAAAGAAAAGTTAACATTATCTAGTATCGCTACATTTTTTCCATTACTTTCATAATAATAATCCAAATTTTTAAACTGTAAAATCGTCTCCATATCGAGCCTCCTCATTCATCTTTTAAAAGAATTTGTTTTGGGTTTAAACGTAGAATGGATAATGATGGAAGAAGCGTTGCTATTATAGCAATAGCTAGTCCAATTCCACCCATTTTCCCTACATCTTCTCCTGTTACACTTACATCAATTTTATCAATTGGATCTTCTTTTTGATTTTGTAGAGTACCACCAGGTCCAGCCATCATTACAGTACCATGTTGCGAGGTATCTGTTTCTTCGCTTGCAGTAGCAATTTCATTCGAAAGTAAATTATCCCCGATATATTGAGAAACTTTAGCTCCTGTTGTTACGGATAATCCAAATGCTAAAATAGCGACACATACTACTTCTACTACGAACTGTGCCATCAGTTTCCACTTTTTCTCTCCAATGGACAATAGAATTCCCATTTCTTTACGACGTCCTTTAATTGATAGCATAATGATTAATCCTAAAATAATCGCACCTGCAATCGATACAATATAAATAATCATTTGAGAAGTCGAAGAGATATTTTCGATAGGACCAATCATTTGCTTGTACAATGAATCATGTGCATCTAATTTATAATAATTAAAATCAATATTAGATTTTTTTGCTTCTTTTTTAAATGCATCAATATATTGTGGATCATTCAAGAAATACACGACTTGAACACTACTTATACCTTGGTCTACTTCTAATTTTTTCATAGTTGAATGCGGCATATATAGTTTATTAGCTGGATCCATAATAGGAGGAGCCTGTTGACCCATTGCTTGCTCATTTGTTTCGTAAATACCGATAATTTTAACCTCAAGGGTTTCCTTCTTATCCCCTGATTGCACTTTAGCTTTGTCTCCTACTTTCAAATTGTTTAATTCCGCTAATCGTTTTTCCATTAAAGCTACATTCTGATCCTTCATTTGCTCTGTAATTGGTTTTCCATCAATGATTTTACTTTTTCCGTTTTTAAAGCTTTCTTGTAATGCAGTCTTGCGGACCCCCTCAATCATAAAAGAAGCATTCATATCTATTTCTGTACCAGAGCTTGAACCGCCTCGCACAGCCGCCATTCCCGCTTTACCTTTTCCTTCTTCTTCTCCTTCTGAAGCTCCTACTAGTTTAAGTCCATCAGAAATACCGAAAGTGTTAGCTATGTAATTATAGTCTTTTACATACTTGGACTTCGCTAATTGATCTGTTTCTTGTGTATCGAGCTGCGGCGGATTTGGCATTTCTCCAGTTTCCTTAGCTTTTTGACCTAATTTGTCGAAATCAAGACCTAAAGTAACATCTGCACCAAGTTTTTTTCTTGCAGCATCCGCTGCTTTTTTTGACGCATTTTGGATTGTGAAACCTGAAAGAACCAAATTTGTAACAATCAGAAAAACTGCCATCAAAATTAATGATGTTCCTATCCTTTTTTTCATACTGAGAATTGCTCGTTTCATAAAATTCATTTTTTCTTACCTCCTTGATATCTTGTATTCTATATAGGTTATCTAGAGTTTATATGGAGCTAATCGGTAGTTTAACTAGAGATATAAGGAGTTTATGTGTAGTTATTCATTTACCTGTTCAAGAAAAACTAGAACACAAATTCAAAAACGCAGTCGTTGTTGAATATTGGTAAGGAGTTAGTCAATTTAATATGCAAATTTATCACCTGTTTTTATAATTCAAGCACCTACTATTAGGAAAAGAGAATATTTCCTAATTAATTTAAAACATAAATTTTGTCTATGTTTTAAACAATATGTATTTTGGAGGAGGTTAATTTGATTTTTTCAAAACTCATTGATCGGTACGCCTTATATGATTTACACAAAAAAAGAAGTGTAGCGTTTCAGTATACTTCCCTTTCTAACACTTCATTAAATATAAAGGACATAGAATCTTTTTATAAAGCAAAACCATCACATATTCATTTTGACATTAAGCATTCAAAGCAGAAAAATGAATACATGGTTGGGCAATTCAAATATAAAAGCTCGGTTCAATCCGGTGATTCACGCAACGACTCTGTAACTGGGGAATTATTCTTACATAATAATGAAAATACACCTCATGTTATCTTTGTTCACGGTTGGAGAATGGATTCTAGCGAACGTGTGAAAAAAATATTCAACGATCATATGACCAGCCTGAAGTGGAATATGTATTATTTCACTCTACCCTATCATTTTGAAAGAAAACCCGATCAATCCTTATTCAGTGGAGAGTATATGGTAAGTGCAAATATTGAACGAACAGTACACGCAACTAGACAAGCGATAGCTGATTTACGAGCTTTGATTAAATGGATTAAAGCAAACAAAAATGGTCCCCTGATTCTAATAGGGATTAGTTTAGGCGGATTTATTACTAACTTAACCTCTCTTGTTGAAGAAGAAATTGATGTGTTAGTATCCATTTTCTATGCAAATCGACTTTCTTATTCTATTTGAAATACAACTCCGGGTAAATTTATTAGAGAAGACTTGGAATATCATGGTGTTACGTATGATGATTTAATAGATTATTGGAAAATCACTGAACCGAGTCAAGCATTGCCAAAAGTAAAAAAAGAAAATATTTTATTAATTTCAGGTAAGCACGATCTATATGTGCATTCTGAGGATACAGACTACTTGTGGGAATCTTGGGAAAGACCTACACGATATATTTATACATGTGGGCATGCCGAGATCGTTCTTAAACGTAAAAAAATTGCAACTGATACTATTGATTTTATTCAAAATCGATTGAACTCCCCACACTTATCCAATGTCATGCCTTAAATTGCGAGATTACTAAGTACAAAATCTTATACTTATATTGTTATATTTTTTACTAGTCACCTTTGTAAATCTTAGCCCCAAGCCTTACACGATTGAAAATGAAATAAATAAATAAATAACTAAGGAACTAATTTACCATATGGAAAAACATTGCTCAGCATTTTCACCAGTGGTCCCTGTATATGCAATATTACATACAAAAATCTTTATTTATTACGTTATTAATTTAAAAATAAATTATTCATCCATTAATCTATACCATCCGTATTTACATTTATGGATACCCTAATTACATATGAAAAAGAGAGAAGAACATTGGTTAGTTCTTCTCTCTTTGTTTATTTTTAAGATAACTATCTATAAAATTTTGCTTTTCATAATTCTTCATGAGTCTAGAAAAGAATCTAATTCTTTTCTAGACTCAAAAAGAAATTTTTCTAATGTACATAATTACAACGACATGAAAACACTTAGCTCTTAAATCCACTACTTGTATTATTGATTGCATGAAACTCCTTCTTGAGAAAGGTTTTAATTTCGGAATATTCTGTTGACCATTATAACATATCCAATTTACAATTTAATTGTAGTGTTCTTTCACAATTAAACTACTTAGAATACACTTCATTTATTTGAAAACAATTACAAATAGAGGTGCTAAAATGAAAACTAGAGTAAATCCAGAATTATTACAAGGGTTAGAGATGTTTCCGGATCTCGATTTATGCCCGGAAAACTTGCAATCAATCAGAGAAGGAATAGCTCAAATGAGACCACCTACCGTTGTTGATGACTCCCTTTCTTTATCAGATAAAGTCATTGTTGGACCTGATGATAATCCGTTACGATTAAGAATTTATCGTCCAAAATCCAATCATGAATTTTTACCTGTCTTATTATGGATACATGGTGGTGGTTATATCTTAGGGTCTATAGATGATAACGATGATACTTGTATGAGGTTTGCAAAAGAAGCTGGCTGTGTGGTCGTGTCTGTAGACTACCGCTTAGCACCTGAACACCCTTACCCAGCACCAATTGAGGATTGTTATTCAGCTTTAAAATGGATTGCTGATAATGCAAAGTCATTAAACATTGATTCGACTCGAATTGGGGTTGCAGGAGTAAGTGCTGGCGGTGGACTAACAGCAGCATTATCATTATTAGCACGAGATCGAAAATATCCTTCAATTTGTTTACAAATGCCACTATATCCAATGATTGATGACCGAAATAATACACCTTCAGCGAATGAAATTAAAGAGGGATTTGTTTGGAACCAAAAGGCAAATGAAGCTGGCTGGAAAATGTATTTAGGAGGAATGTATGGAACGGATCAAATTCCTGCCTATGCAGCGCCTTCTCGAGCTGAGGATTATAGTGACTTACCGTATACTTACACATTTGTTGGTCAATTAGATCCATTCCGAAGCGAAACATTAACCTATGTAAGCAAACTAGCGCAAGCTGGTGTTGATGTCGAGTTTCATTTATATCCAAATGCCTATCACTGGTTTGAAGGGTTAAATCCAAATGCCGATGTATCTATTTATGCTGTGAACGAAATAGTACAAGCAATAAAAACTGGGTTCAAAAGAGTATCTAAGGTTGAGGCTTAATCCCATTACAAGAGAAACACTCATAAATAGTATACATTTGTGAGTGTTATTATCATTTAAACATAATAGCCGATTCTCATTTGAAATCGGCTATTAATATGTAAAATTCACCTAATATATCAAGGTTGAGAAACAGATATAAGATGTTTAGGCGATGTGTTTATTTCCTCTGCCAATGCTTTTATGTTCATCATGATTTGAAGTATTTCTTCTTTTGTTGTCCTTGGGTTGATAGAGCAAAGTCGAATTACTACTTTTTCTTTTAATTTAGTCGTACTTAGCATAGCAAATCCTCTTTGATTAATTTCTTCCACCAATTTTTTGTTTATTTCATGAATTGCATCTGTAGATGTTAGCTCACATGGAATATAACGAAAAGTAACAATTCCTAATTGGGCGGGTGTTACTATTTCCCAATCTTTTTCTTTCCTTAAAAACTCTTCAACTTGTTCAGCTAGCATAATGCCATGATCTATTGCCTCACGAAAAGCTGTAACTCCGAATGCTTTAAAAGAAAGCCATACCTTTAATGCTCTAAATCTACGAGAAAGTTCAATTCCACGTTCCCCAAAATTCACTTTTTCTTCTATATTAGTTTCCGTATCCCTAATATACTCTGGGATCATACGGAACGTTTCACTTAAATATTGACTATTTCGAATGAGTACACAACCAACATCATAAGGCTGAAAAAGCCATTTATGCGGGTCTAACGTCAAAGAATCAACACGATGAATTCCTCTTAATAACTCTCTTCCTTTTTCGCTCAGAATTGCTGCAGCCCCATAAGCGCCATCCGCGTGTAGCCATACATCTTCATCACCACATAGATCAGCCAATTCATCGAGGGAGTCCACCGCTCCGCAATTCGTTGTCCCTGCATTCGCAATAATACAGAATGGTTTTTTCCCTTTTAATCGATCTTCTTTTATTTGCTTTCTTAAAGTACTAACTGAAATTTTCAAATCTTCATCTGTCTCAATTCGGCAAATTTGATGCTGTTTAAAACCTAATACTTTAAGTGCTCGATCTACAGAAAAATGAGTTTGGTTAGAAAAATAAACAACCGCATTTTCTATGTCATTATTCAACTTGATCTGTCTCGCTACAGTAAGTGCAGTCAAATTAGCCATGGAACCGCCACTGACAAATAGTCCTTCAGCTGAATCAGGGAATCCTAGCATTGATTTTAACCAGTTGATTGTTGTTAATTCAATTTGTTCAGCACCTGCACCTACTATCCAAGCTGTAGGAAATACATTAAAACCACTTGCTAAAAAATCTGCTACTACACCAACATAATTATTAGGACCTGGCACAAAAGCCATAAAATGAGGATGATCCACATGAGTAATTTGATTAAACACATTGTTATTAAGAAAATGAAGTAATTCTTTTGGATTAGATCCGTTTTCCGGAATCGTTTCAATTAGCTTGTCTCTAAAAATATTACTATCAATCGTTTCCGAAACTGGTTTACTTTTTAAATGATTCATATGATCAACAATCAAGTCAACCGCTTGATATCCTAACTGACGCATCTCTTCGGCTGATAACTGCAAGTTTTTTGTCATTTGGTTTACTCCTATTCTATTTAAAAAGGCGAGTTCTTGCTCGCCTTTTCATTTTTTATAATTTGTAATCATCGATTGCCTGTATGGGATTTTGAAGAATAATATTGATTAACTGATGCATGTGATTCAATATTTCTTGTATTTTCGCCGCTTCATATACGGTTTGATCATATCCAAACTTTATTGTAAGTTTCTCTTCAGGGAAGCACATAATTCCATACTTTACATGTGGCTCATCGACAACTTCGTAATCTGTGATGGCAAAATGTCTGTTTTCATTTGAAGAAAAGATTGCTGGATTAGTTGGATAGTTTTCAAAAACCCAAAGATGGTCAGTCAACTCAGTTTTTAATTCACTTTGCTTTTGTATATCAACAAATGAATAGTATGCATACTCATTACATTTCAATGTTTCTAGTTGTACTTTTTGCAGGAGGTCCACAAAAGATTGCATTTCTGTCCATGCTAATCGGATAGGCAAAACATTTGTGAACAGACCGAACATATTTTCAATTCCTTCTACTTCGGGAGGTCTGACTGATACTAGATTAGGCAATACTACTTCTCTCGTTCCGTTGAATTTGCCAAGTAATATTCCCCATACAGCTAGTAGTGCTGTATTCATAGTTATATTGTTTTTAGTTACAAATGTCTGTAACTGATTAGTCAAATCCTTGTCTAATGTTAAATCCATAAAAGTGAAGTTTAACCCTTCACTTTGAGTTGGGACTTTCTTTTTAGGAATACTAATTTTCCGATTGTATCCTGATAAATAATCCCTCCAAAAATGACGTGCTTTCTCATGATCTTGTGCCAAAGTCCAGTCTATGAATGTTTCAAAAGGTTTTACCATAGGTAACTCCGCCGTAGTTCCCGCATTTGTTGTTTCATAGAGCTGGAATAATTCGTCTATCAAAATGCTGACACTCCAACCATCACATAATAGATGATGGGAACTCCAAATTACCTTATGCTCGTTATTACCTATTTGGAATATACAGAGACGTGTCATAAGTTCATCATTTTTGAATCCTCGGCTTAAATTTTCATTCATCCACTGTTTTAGGAATTCTTGCTGTTCTTGTTTCGTCATCTCAATCAAGTTTTTTATTTCTGAATTTATTTGAACATCATATAGAACAGCTTGCCAAGGTTTTGCTTGTTCATCTTGCACAATTATTGTTCTTAAAGAATCATGACGATCAACTAATTGTTGGAAACACTGAATAAAGAGTTTAATATCCAGCTCCCCCTCAAGTGCCCAAATTGTTTGTTCAAAATATGCATTTGTATCAGGTTCATTCGTAGCATGTTCATAAATAACTTCTTGGAAAGGTGCTAACGGGTAAATACGTTCTATTTTTATATCCGGCATTTTTTCTTGTATTTTGGTAAGAGTTTGTTGATTAAGTTGTTTATCTTTAACATTTAGTAATGTAGCTTTATTATCGTTCATTATGTTTACATCATTTGTTTGTGAACTTGAAAAATGGTCTAGCTTTTTAACAAATTGAACCATGTCTCTTAATATAGGAAATGAAAATAGATTTTTTGGTTCAAGCTCAAATCCTTGTCGATACAGTCTGACGGACACTTGAATCGCTTTTATCGAATCTCCACCTAAGGCGAAGAAATGATCATTTACTCCAACTTGATCTATTTTGAGTACTTCTTGCCAAATACTAGTTAATATTTTTTCCATTTCAGTTTTTGGAGCAATAAATATTTCATTTTTTTGTTTCTCTGGAGTAGGGAGCGCTTTTCTATCTAATTTACCGTTTGGAGTCAAGGGTAATTGGTCCAAAGAAACAAAATAAGAAGGAATCATGTAATCTGGCAAGTGATCTTGCAAATACTTTCGTAGTTCTGTTGTACTAATATTTTGCTCAGTTACCACATATGCAACTAAAAATTTTATTCCGTTCTCATCTGTTTGATCAATTACGACAGCATGTTCGACTTGTTTATAAGTTAGAAGACAATGAGAGATTTCTTCTAACTCTACTCGATATCCTTGAATTTTCACTTGATAATCTTGGCGGCCTAAAAATTCAATATATCCCTCAGAATGCATTTTTCCACAATCTCCTGTTTTGTATATAAGACCAAAATCAGGATGTGACACAAACGCTTCATTTGTTTTCTTTTCATCATTTAAATATCCTTTAGCAAGGCCCACTCCCCCGATATATAAATCCCCAATTACACCAACAGGGCACATTTTCTTTTCATAGTTCAACACATAATACGTTTGGTTTGCCAAGGGCATCCCGTATGGAATACTATTCCAATGTGATTCCACCTGTTTGACCGGATAATAAATTGACCAAATCGATGCTTCTGTTGCTCCTCCTAGTGAAACTACTTCTGCAATCGGAAAATGTCGTTTTATTTTTTCTGGTAAAGAAAGTGGAATCCAATCTCCACTATGTAAAACTAAACGCAAAGAAGAATGTTCAAAATGAGAACCTACTTGATCCAATGCCAAATCCATGATTGCAGGCACTGTATTCCAAATTGTAACCCCTCTACGCTCGACGGTACGGATTAATTCTTGCATGTCTCTTGGATCACGAATCATTACCAACATTGCACCTGTGCTTAACGTTCCGAAAATATCGTATACAGATAGGTCAAAACACATGGAAGAGATACCAATAATACGATCATCTTCATTTACCTCGTATTTTTGATTTATGTCTTGAATAGTATTTGTAACCGCTTGGTGAGTAATAATTACTCCTTTTGGTTTCCCTGTACTTCCTGAAGTGTATATAATATAGGCAATATCTTCTGGACCAGCAATAGCGGGCATATCTTCTGTTGTATAAAATGACAAATGATTTTCTTCATAAAGACTAGGTTCTAATAAAAGTTTGCATGAGCTATTTTTTAAAATATATGTTTGGCGATCTAAAGGATGATCGGGATCAATCGGAATATAAGCGGCACCTGCTTTTAAAATACCTAACATATTAACAATTGTGTCAACTTGCCTTTTTGCTAAAAGACCCACTTTGTCACCTAGACCAATGCCTTGCTCTTTTAAGAAGTGGGCAATTTGATTGGAGCGTTTATGAAGTTCTGAGTATGTTAACCATTCTTGTTCAAATACCACTGCCACTTCATCCGGTGTACGTTTTACTTGGTCTGTAAATAATTGATACAGAGTAGTTGAAGGTATTTTTTCTGTTGTTTCATTGTATTGCTCAATTAAAGTTTGATCCGATTCTTTCATCTGCAAAGATGTTATATCGCTTTGTTTCACCAATTGTTCCAATAAGTCAACAAATTGGGAAAACATTGCTTCTATCACATCAACATCAAACAACTCTTCAACATAGTTCCAGCTAATTAATAACTCTCCATTTTTTTCAATTACTACATTATCCAAATACACTTGTGGAGTCCGAGCATGAATATAGCGAAGAGAACCAAGTTGTTCCCAAGAGAAAGCACCTGCACCTGCTAACATCGAGGTGAAAACGATTGGCATAACTGCTTTTGGCGTCATTTGATGATATCGAGTAAAATCTCGAATAAAGTTAACTCCATCGTAATGACGATGTTCAAGGCCATCTAATAAAGTAGATTGCGTTTCTTTTACTCTAGTAAAGAAAGTTTGCTCTGGTTTTACATCAACATCCAACAAAATAAGCGATGTGAAATCTCCCACAATCTGTTCTACTTCATCATGAACAGGATAACGGTTAAATACAGTCAAATTAATTGCCAATTTACGTTGATTACTCCAATATGCCAACACATCACCATATATTGTACAAAGTAGAGCGGAAGGAGTTACCTCTTTCTCTTGTGCTAACTTTCGTAGCTTTGTCCATTTTTCATTGTCCAGGATCTTAGTAAGTGATTTGAATTTAGGAGTAGCAATCTCTGCTGGATCCTTTTTTAACAGCAAAGAAGGTGCAAACGGAAAGTCAGTAAGCTTACTTGTCCAATAATTTTTTGCTGTTTTATATTCTTCGCTTTGTTCCATTTCATCATAGATAAACATGTAATCTTGAAAATCAAAAGATAGAGATTCTAATTTTTGATTGGGTTTATAATAATAATGTAACAAATCCTGTCCAACAATGTTCATGCTTGCTCCGTCCATTAATAAAGCATCGTATCGAAAACATAATAAATACGTGTCTTCTTTTAAAAGAAAGGCTTTTAATTCAAACAAAGGCCATTGCCCCAAAGGGAATACATGGTTAGTCATTCGAGAACGCTCTTCTTGTAAGCGAGCATTTTGATTCCTATCATCTAAATCTATGAGACTCACTATCTCAATCTCGTAATCAGGAACGCTTTGTAATATTTGTTGTTTTCCCTCTGGTAAAATTACAGCTCGCAACATTGGATGACGATGGATTACCTTTTGAAAACTTTTTGAAAGACGATTGATATCCAATGCTGTTTCATATTCAAAATATGTTTGAGGTGAAATACCACTTAATTCAAACTGTGAATTCCGTCCTAACATATACGCTGTCTGAACTTCTGTTAAGGAAAATGGCTTAGACAAATCTTTAACATGAGTTGGTCTACTTTCAAGGTTTTCCTCTTTATGCTCTAACTTTACACAAGAACTCAGTTGAGCGATTGTAGGGTGCTTAAAAAAATCTGTTGTACTTATTTTTAAGCAGTCTTTTCTTAATAAATTAATTACCTGAAGTGCTTTAATGGATTCTCCTTTTAATGCAAAAAAATTATCATGAATACCGATGCCCTCAATCTCCATAACTTTTTCCCATGCACGCACTAATTTTTGTTCAATTTCATTGCGCGGGGCAACGTATGGAATTGATACATAATCCATTTGTGTTATATCCAACAACCTTTTTCTATCCACTTTTCCATTTGGATTCAATGGAATCTCTTCTACCTGAATCATTTTTTCAGGAATCATAAACTCAGGTAGTTTATCACTTAAATATTTTCTAATTTCACCAAAAGACACCTTGTTATCCGATACATAGTAGGCAGCCAATAATTTCCTATTTCCATACACTTGATCAACAACGATAGCCTGGTTTATTTCTGGATATTCCCTTAATTGAGTTTCGATTTCTCTTAATTCAATCCGATACCCCCGAATTTTCACTTGATGATCCATTCGACCTAAATATTCAAGTTCTCCATTAGGCAACCAACGAACAAGATCACCCGTATGATACATCATTTCCCCTGCCGTAAAAGGACTCGGTACAAACTTTTCATCTGTCAGTTTATTTTTACCAAGATACCCTCGTGCTACCGCTACGCCAGCAATGCAGAGTTCACCGGGAATTCCAAATGGTTTTAATTGGCCATACTTATTCAATATATAGGAATGATAATTCGGGTTAGGTTTGCCAATCGTAACTTCTTTGGAAGTGCTCAAGTCTTTTACTGTTGCGCAAATGGTTGTTTCTGTGGGACCATAAATATTTAAAATTGTTGCTTCACTGATACAACGAATTTTTTCAACCAAATCAATGGAAAATGCTTCTCCTGCTAATAAAATAGATTTTAAATCTTTTAGAAAATTTGCCCCTTCTGGATCACTCAAAATCACTTCCATTCGCGATGGCGTTGATTCCCATAAATCCACCTTATGTTTTTTGACCAAATGAGCCAATTCTTTTGTTGCAAACTGGTCCTCTGTAGCAATTACTACTTTTGAACCTTGCGTTAAAGGAAGACATATTTCTAATAAGGAAATATCAAAAGATACACTAGCAAGAAACAAGAATGATTGATTAGCCTTTACTTTTTCTCTCATTATATTTAAAAAATGAACTAGCGATTTTTGTTCTATCATTACCCCTTTTGGATTTCCTGTCGATCCTGATGTGTAAATAACATAAGCCAAATCATTAGGATTATGTTCTCGTACTAAATTACTTTCTTCACCTTGGAAAAGATATTCTTTATCAAGATACAGTACTTCACCCGCAAATTGTGGCAATACCTCCTCTGTTCGCTTACTAAGTAAATATTTTGCTTGACTATCTTGTAACATATATTCAATTCGTTCAGTTGGGTAGTTAGGGTCGATTGGTAAATACGCTGCTCCTGCTTTTAAAATCCCCATCATACCAATAATCATTTCTAATGACCGATCTACCATAACGCCAATAATACTTTCTTTTGAAACACCTTTACTTTGAAGAATAGAAGCCAATTGATTCGCTTTCTTATTCAATTCTCTATATGTCAAAGATTGATCATTACAAACAACAGCAATTTGATCTGGAGTTTTTAATACTTGCGCTTCAAACAAATCTTGAAATGATTGAAACAAGTCTATGCCCGTTTGAAAAGTATTCAATCCTTCTAGCAACTCTTTTTCTTCTTCTGCAATAATACAAATATCTTTCACTGTCAAATTCGGTTTTTGTGAAACTTGCTTTAAAACATAACAATACGAATTTGCAAATTGTTGCAAAGAAGAGAATGAATGGGACTTGCAAGAAATTTGAAATTCAAATTCATTATGTATTTCATTCCATTTTCTTCGTATCCATAGGGCTAAATTATTCTCTGCGTATTCTTCTAGCGAATTTTCATTATGTAATCCTTCCATCCCGATTACAATTTGAAAAGGAGTTGAATTGTGTTTAACTAATAATTCAGAGAGCGGATACTCCTGATTTTCATACCCGAATAAAGTCGTTTGTTCAATCTCATTTACTAATTGTTTAAAAGTGTGATGCGGATGGATTTCACTTCCTAAAGGAATCAACTTATTAAGATTCTCACTTTGTTCAAGATTTTTTTCAATTATAGGAATACCAATAGTAATTCTTTCTTGATCTGTATAATGTGCCAAACAAACCCTTAAAGCGGCTTGAAACCAGCTAAATAATAATAAATCTTGAGACTTACTTATTTTTTGTGTACTTTTACTAAACTCTGCATTCACTATGACTTGAACGTACTCACAAGGTGTTTCTTTATTTAGTTGGTAATCGCTATTAAATACAGAAAAATCGAGAACCTCGGAAGATAATTGCTCCTTCCAAAACGCTTCTACTTCTTTATTTTCATGAATCGAACTTCGATCTTTAATGTGCATTTTTATCTTTATCCCCCTAATATTCATTTCTTCTACTTGTTAATTTTCAAGCCAACTTCAAGCCCATGGAGAAACACTTGATGGTTATCCAAACATAAAAATTGCTGAATCTCTTCAAATTTCATATGACCAACTGAACAAACCCCTAAATTTAATGTCTCAGCAACCATATTTAAGGTAGCAGTGATAATACCTGACTCAATACAAGCAAATAAATATCCATCTGAACCGTATTTCGGGATGGAAGCGTTCGCATTATAAACCAAATAAACTGAGAAGGCAGATTGAGTAAATAAATCCTGATTAATTAACTCATGATCACTTTTGATTACTTGATCAATGTTGTTTACAATCACAAGACTATTTTTTGATGGGTTATAATAATAAAATCCAGCTTTCATACCCCCTATACGTTTTGGTTTTACATAAACAAAGATATCAATGGGATAGAGCCCGCCTGCACTTGCGTAATGATAGTATATTTTTTCTTCCCTAACCTGTTTTAGAGTTGATATAAGTTGAGAAAATTGTGAAAAACTAATATGTTTTTCCACATCAAATTGACGACAAGACCTACGTTCCTTGATTAAAGTGGGTAGCTCATCTGTTGTTTCAAGTTGAATTTCGGTTGACCGTGCAGCAATGTGCGTACGATTTAATTGTTCACTCATATACTTATCTAACTCTTCTTTAGAAAAGCGAATCTGGTCGCTATATGGATTTGGAAAAATATTTTCTTGTGAAGAAAATACTTCTCTTGGGTGTAATATGTTACTTACTAACACACGATTTTTTATCATAAGCTCTATGTTTTTTTGTGTCTCTTCTACATTTCCTAACGAAAAGCGTTCTACTAGTTCACTAATTTTCACACCTTTTTGAGCCATAAAATAAAAATCAGGAAACCACTCAGACAGAATACCTGTAAATCTCATTTCTCCTATCAAAACCTCATTATGCAACTTCTCCCAATGCTTAATAGGAGACCAGTAATAAATTTTCTCGCTCATATAACCCTCCATAAACGTTTAACTTATTTTTGAAATGCAATTTTCTAATCTACAAAAAATATTTTTTAGATTCTGATCCTTGTCTCATAGTGATTATAAATACATACACTTCAATGAAACTTGAAAATAATGAAATAACTTTTTCTTCATTAAAATTTTTTATTTCATTGTAAAAAATGATTTTTCTTTGGATATTTCACATCCTTTCCCATAGTAATCCTATAAGGTATAAACCATTTAGAACATTGGGAATATTCATGTATTTCCAATGTGAAATTATTGTAATGGATTGGAGAGCAGTTGAATATAGTTATTAAATCAAATAATGTTGAGAAAGTTTTATTTATTATATTGATAAAATTTTATGATGTAATTTATTACAAATAGATTAAGAAAAGAGTTTTAAATTTTTCTTAATCAGTTAGTGTGAAAATATCACATACTATTACATACAATTGAGTTACTTACATTTCATATTCAAAATAGAGAAAAGACACCTTGGATGGTGTCTTTTCTCTATTTTAATTCCATATACTTTTTACGCATTTGTTATTTTTAAACGATTTGTAGGAATTAATACAACTCTAATATCTAACTTTTTGTATGTTCTAATATACAATAAAAATTATGTAAATTACGAATGTATTTCAGATAATTTTATAAATAAACTCAAAGATATCTTCTCCCCTACTGTCACGATAGCAATAATCTATTGCTTATTTCTTTTATTAAATTGTAATATAATTACAGTATGTGAAATTATATTACATTAACTTTAAAAGCGAAGTGAGAACAACCTTCACTTCGCTTTTTTCATTTGCAATCACTTTGCTCAATTCAGTATTTATTTCCACACTCTTCGCTTTTATTTAATTGGTTTTTCTGATTTTAAAACAATGGAACTTAATGCAGGAACTTTAATTTTATTGTCATGGACAACATAAAGTGGTTTACTTCCCGCCTGCTTCCCGTCTACTAGTACTTTCCAAGGCCCTTTCGATGGAAGTGTTATTTCAACAGCTTCTCTATTTGCATTGTGAGCCACTGTAAAGTATTCATGTTTATTCCACTCTATTGTATAAGCTACAGTATTTTTCGGAGCATCAATAAATGATACATGTGTTTTTATTTGCTCAGCAGATGTCATTCGAAAAGCTGAATACTTTTTGCGTAATTCTATTAAGCCCTTCATATAATCTACTTCATTATTAAATGCTGCACGGCGCAACCAGTCCATCTGGTTAATTGAATCAGGAGATTTGTAACTATTATGATCACCATATTTCGTGCGCATAAACTCTTGTCCTGCATGTAAGAATGGAATACCTTGTGATGTTAATAAAATCGAAGAAGACAATTTGTGCATTTGTTTTCGTACTTCTTCACTGTCACCTGGATTAGTCAACTCAAGTTTATCCCATAATGTATGATTATCATGTGCTTCCACATAAGTTAGCACCTGCTCCGGATCTTGATAAGTAGACGAATTTGTATCGTAGTCAATTCCTGCCGTAATACCTTTTTTAATACGGTCTTCCATGTTTTCCCTTCCACTTACAAACCCATTTTCTTTCTCCTCAAATACACTACCTTTCAATCCATCACGTATATTATCGTTAAAATGGGCAATCCCTTTCATTTTTTCTGCATTCTTTTGATTTGCTTTCAACTCAACTGCAAGGGGTGTATTTAAATCCCAGCCTTCTCCATGCAGTATAATAGAAGGGTCAATTTGATTAACAGCTTTACGTATTTCATTCATTGTTTCATAATCATGAATACCCATTAAATCAAAACGGAATCCGTCTAAATTGTATTCTTTTGCCCAGTATGCTACAGAATCGATCATAAATTTCCTCATCATTTTTCGTTCTGAAGCAGTATCATTTCCTACACCGGTTCCATTAGCAAATATTCCGTCTTCATTGTAACGATAATAATAACCTGGAACTAACTTATGAAAATTAGATTCAGCAGCATTATACATATGGTTATAGACTACATCCATAACAACACGAAGATTATTATCATGCAGTGTTTGAATCATTTGCTTTAATTCAGTGATTCGAACAGTCGGCTCATATGGATTTGTAGAATAGGATCCCTCTGGAACGTTGAAGTTTTTTGGGTCATATCCCCAGTTATACTGTGGTTCATTTAAATTCTCTTCATTTACTGAAGCATAATCAAATATCGGTAAAAGCTGAACGTGTGTAACACCAAGATCTTTCATATGATCAAGTCCTGTTTTCACACCTTCAGGCCCTTTTGTTCCTTTTTCTGTTACTCCTAAATATTTCCCTTTCTGCTTAATGCCACTTTCAGGTTGGATGGAAAGATCGCGTACATGCAATTCATAAATAATAGCATCTTCCGGATTTTTAAATTTTGGCTTTTTGTTTGCTTTCCATTTTTTCGGATTTGTTTCTTCTAAATCAACAACAGCACCTTTATCTCCATTTACAGAAGCAGCACGTGCATACGGATCAACTGCTTCAGTCCACTTATCACCAATTTTCACCTTATATGTATAATAGAGACCTTTTTTGTTCCCTTTAAGTTCTGCTTTCCAAGTGCCCTTTTCACCTTGTTGCATGTTTATTTCAGTACCTATTTTATCGTTCCATTTTTTATATGTAACTAACTTCGCTTCACTCGCAGTAGGAGCCCATACACGGAACTTTGTATGTTGCGGAGTATATACATTACCTAAATCGTTACTTCCATAATAAAATAAATTATCAAACTCCTCACTACGAATGACTTTACCGATTTCAGTATTCGTATCAGCTAAGTTTTCAATTTTAACATTGTATGTCTGTTTTAAATCAACTTTCTGCTCTGTAATTATTTTAACCTTATTAGTAAAATTGCTACTGTTTATATCATAAGGACTAATATTTTTAATTTTAATGCCTTCAATTTCAATTTTCCGTTCCTTAATATTAAAAGGGACATTAGTCGTTACAGTAATTTCATTGAAACTATCAATAGTTGCTTTTTGAATTGATAGTTTCGAAGAAGGCTTAGAGTTATATACTTTTTCATCACCAGAAAGAATCCATACTTCAGCACGACCGTCCTTTATATTTTCAATCCAACGATCGCCACCATCTTTTTCCCACTCATTCGTACGAATGATAAATCCTACACGATTATAGTCACCATCTATATTAATCTTAGCGTACTTTCCAAATTCATCTTCACCAGTAAATTCATATGATTTACCATTTGCATTTTCTCCCCATAACCAAAGGTTCCAGTCTTTTGTATTTCCAGACTGCTCTTTGTAATGAACAATCACTTCAGTTATTTTCGAATTTGAAACTGCCTTTACACTTTGAAACGAGAAAACAGATGATAACATAACGATTATAGTAAGTAATAAAACTGATTTGTTTATTAATCTTTTTATCATTTGCACCACATACACCCCTTCTTTAAATAATACGAGCAATTTATTATGCTTGTACTAAATTACACTGCTTAAATTAATCTAGAAATCTTTATTATTTCACCCCCATGTTGGCTATCTTCACATATGTATTTCAATGATCTTTTAATACGAAAACGTTTGCATTAATGTTTAAAAAAATAGATATGTTTTTGTCTTCATATATTTGTAAATACTAAAAGATCAGGGAAATCATTTTAAAGCAATCGTTTGTTATCGCTTTCATTCTATAGCACTTTCTATCAAGAGGTCAATATATTATTAATTTTCTGTTTTTATATACTGTAAACCTTAAAAATTTGTTTCAACTACTTAAAGATAGAATGCCTACTTATTACTTACTAAGTTTATTTTTACTAATACATTGCTACGTAAAAAAACAGCTAATATCTCTATAATGACATTAGCTGTTTTTTCATAATGTAATAATATATGAATGAAAACTATATTTCTAACTTACTTAATTTTTGCTGCATCAAATGCTTTTTGAACTGCTTGAACTTCAGCTGCATTCGCACCATATTTATTAGTTGCTACTCGAATACATGCTGATCTCAATTCTTTGAAATTAGAAGTCATGTTTAACTCATCTGTATTTGCATAATAGAAAATATCAAACATTTTATCTTCACCAATTCCTTTGACAGTTACTCCGTTATGAGTTCCGCCTTTTGCAATGAGATACGCAACTTTATTAATAATGCTCGAATTAAAATGAACGCCACCTTGATCCCATCCATTAAAATCGTTAAATTCACTGTAATCATCTGGATAAGGTACTCCAAGTGAAGATGGAACAGAAGCCGGGTTTTCCATATCACGGAAGACAGATCCAGTTTGTTCTCCCATCGTCCAGTTAAAGCTTCCATTATTTACGTATTTCTCAATAGATGTTCCCATAATATCAGATAGCGCCTCATTAATCGCACCAGATTCACCGTAATATTCAAGATTAGATTCACTAGAAGTAACAGCATGTGTAAATTCATGGCCAGCTACGTCATATGCCTTGACGATAGGATCTCCATATACAAGCATACTACCATTATTAGCACTTAACGCATTCTGCCAATTTTTCGGATCATTCGTATCTCCAGAATCCCAAGCGTGTACAACTGAAACTACTTTCTGTCCCTTATTATCAAAACTATTACGCTTATATTTCTCTTTATAAAAATCAAATACTTTTGTTGCTAAGTAATGAGCACTTACTGCTTTTGGATCGTTAAATGCTGTCGAAGTACTAGTTGCTAATGTACCAGGATAATAGCTTTCTTCTTTAGTAATATCTCTGTAATTCACATCGTATGTTTCAATTCCTTGCCCCCTTGTATAATCAGCAAGAGCATATTTACCATTACTTTGTTTAGAGATACCAAATGTACGTGATATACCTAAATCATCTTTTCCTGTTCCTGTTAATGATGTAAGACTGCTTTTTTTACTCTTCTTTAATGCTCCAACTAGTTTTTCACTTGCTTTTAAGTTAGATTCTTGTACCATATTTTTTAACATATCGCCATTTTGTGCATTTACTAAATAAGTTCCAGAAACATAGTTTGGTGTTGCAGCTTCAAATGTAACCTGGTATGCATTGCTAGCTTGTCCATTATTTTCATCAACAAAAATAACTTCCTTAACTTCTGGCTCAGAAATAAAATTGATATCGTTCCCGTACTTCTTATAAATATATTGTTTCGCTTCATCTTTTGATAGATTGATAGGTTTTTTCAATTCTTCTTGTTTTAAATTTTGCGCGCTATCACCAGAAACACTTTTAATCACACCGTTATTATCTACGTGTGCAGTTAATTGATGGCCATATACTTCTTTTCCTTCGTATGTTTGCTGTATACGTACAAGTGTAGTCCCATCATATGAACCACGTTTTTGAATAACTTTATAATCTACTCCTGTTTCTCCATTGACTTGCTTTGGTGATAGAACTTGTTCTGTTTTCTCCTTAAGAGCATCTTTTACTACATTCTCTGGTGCCTTTTGTGACGGTTGTGTAAGTTCACCCGAACGGAACGATTCCTCCTGAATTTGAACTTGTAGTTGATCTGTTTCCTCTGCATGCCCTACCCCATATGGTGCTACAGCTGTTAAAGCTAAACCTGTTGTTAATGCTACCTTAGTTAACGTCTTTTTGTTTTTCATTTTTTTCACCTCGTATAATTTTGAAATAGAAAGCTTGTACAAAGTATACTGCCTGTTTCTGTCGAAAAAAAGGGAAAATACACAATTTATGTAACATTATGCAAAATTACATATATGTGGTCGATGATATAAATAAAGAACGACACATATATGTATATTAATTTCAATAAAAAAGAGCTCTTTTAGGCGCTCATCCAATTGGTTAGTTGTTAATTATCTATATTCATTCTAATCAAAGTACCCTTACATCTAAATAACAACATAAAAACCCACTCTTTACTATTTTAAGAGTAGGTTTAATGCTATTAAAATAACAATTATTATAGGACATCTTATAATTTATATTACTTATTTAAACTTATATTTCGGACATGAAGTTGATTTAGGATAAAGATGGATCAAATGAATACTAATGACCTTGATAAATAAGAAAAAGAAAGTGCGTGTTTTGTTTTATGATGTATATAGTATATAAATACTTTAGTGAGACAGCGCATCTACAATTTAGATTTTTTAATATAATGTTGTTATGTATGTCTATAGCTGCATGGATTGTAACATTATGAGATAGCTGAAGTCTCATATGAGTTTCAGACTTTTTTATTTTGTCAAAAACATCTTTAATTTGTCTCCCATTTAAATATAGTAAAGGACACATCTATTGCATGTTATTAGCTCAAGGTATGTTCTTTTAAAGCATATTATAAATATGCATAGTAAGAAATAAAACCAAAATTATTTAAATAAAACATCCCCCGGATTTGTTTAATGATCCAGGGGATGTTTTATCGTTGATTCTTTATATTTCTATACCAATCACAAACTTTTTTAGGATAATGGTATGTCCAAGTTTAATAGTTTTTTGCACGAAAGCTATCTATTTTATATTTATTTAATTATCCTACTAAGTTTTTTGTAAAATTCACCTTTTCTTTTTACATGATTAAACTGATTTGGATTAATATTAGCTTTTTGTGAGAGTGCTACAATCTCTTCTTTTGTAATTGAATCTTTAGTATTTATAGATGCTATATTTGTATATTTTCCATCTTCAGTTTTTGGAATTTCTAAAATCCCTTTATTTACAAGATCCACTACAGCCTTATGCTCTGAAGAATGTGTATTCACGCCAGTAATTTTCCAATTATGCATAACTTTTGGTGTGTATACACCATTCTTTACCTCTTTTAAATATGTAATAGCAAGGTTACGAATGGTTCCACCAGTTTCCCCGAATGCATTCTCTTGTTTAGATGACCAAATTTGTTCAAACTTACGCCCCTCTAAAGCTCCACCTTTTGCCTGAAGAGCCTCCATTCTATATGCATTCATTCCTAGCGTCATAACATCGTTCGTTTTGATTGGTTTATTTGTACGAATAGAACGTAAATTTGTAATTCTACTTCCATATGGTTTTGTTAAGTCAATTTCATATTTTACGCCTCCAAAGAAGTCATTCGTACTGTATTTAGAAGCACGACGGGTTTTATCAAAGCTAACTGTTACATCTCCGGCACGAGATGGGTTAAAGTACCCTGCCGCCCATTCCATATAGTCTTTTAAGTCTTTCCCAGTTACCTTATATACCGTAATTTCTCCCAAAGCATATTGATAATTATACGCAATATCTTTTTTCTTAATAGGACCTACATCCAAACGAGCATTATCGTTATCAATTTGATGGGCTACTACATCTGCTTTGCTGTAGTAGAGCATGACTTCATGAAAGAAATCTGATAAAGGTGTCTCTTGAATCTGCACACTTGGAATACCCTTTATTTCATTTTCAGGAACAAGGTTTCTACCCTTTAATTGAGCGACTACAACATTTGCATCTCCCCTCGCATACTCGTGAAAAGGTGTCAGTGTGTCTTCAAGTGTAGGATCAGATACTACTGTTGTTCCATCAGTATTTTTTACAGGTATAGCTGTAGCAGTTTTATCTTTTAAAACCAGCTTTCCATCTTGTTTTGTAAAAGTAAGGTCAATACGCGAGATATGTGTTCCATATTTATCTGGTTCTGTAATAATAACGCCATTTAAAACTTCTTTTTTAACAAGTTTATGCATATGAGCTGCAAAAATAGCACTTAGTTCCGGACAAGCATTCGCAATATCTTGAACACCAGTACCAGGGATCCCATTCTCATTTTCTAATCCCATATGCATAACGCCTACCATTACATCTACTTTACCTTCTAATTCTTTAATGGCCTTCTTTGTCTCTTCTACTGGATTTTTCACTACCAAACCATCCAAATGATCTGTCCCTTTTTCAAAATCACTAATCATTGGTGTATTCATACCAATAATCCCGACTTTAATTCCACCTTTTTCAACAATTGTATATGCAGGAAGAAAACGCTCTCCATTTTCCTTATAAATATTTCCTGCTAACGTCTTTCCCTTATATTGCTCACTAACTTTTTTCAATGTATCTAATCCAAAGTTGAATTCATGATTTCCAAATGCCCAGGCGTCATATCCCATTGTATTCATCGCTACCATCATTGGCGATTGTGGCTTATCATTGAATAATTCTACTGAGTTTCCTTGAATTGTATCCCCGGCATCTACTAATATGGTATTTGGATTTTCTTGACGTACCTTCTTTATAACCGTATAAAGCTGTGTCAAACTTCCACTCATATTTGCTCCATCAAGTGCATAATCCCAAGGCATAAATCTACCATGAATATCTGCCGTACCTAACAATGTAATATTAACATCAGATTCCTCAGCCTTAGAAATAGCTGGTTTGGCTGTTACTGCTGTTACAAGAAGCATAAGAATAATAAAATAGCATACATAATTCTTCCATTTCATTTTTTGCATAATAACAATATTTCTCCCCTTTTTGTACTGCTATAAAGTTGCTTGAACTTTAAAAATGTAACTTATTATTCGGAAAAATTCAACTGCAAAAGATAATTTTGGAGGTGATTCTGCTGTGAAAATATAGAGAATAAAATGCATATCCCTCCCTAGCAGGATAGTATTTACTTCTTCCTCTAACGCGTGAAGAGCGCTAAACCAACGGTAGATGTATATGTACTATCAAAATTATGGACATATAACTCATTTCCGGAAATCATTATAACTTAAAGATATAGTGTGTAATGCCGATTACATTTTCGGATTTCATTGCTAATTTATTTCCTTCTAAATGAAAATGCTGAGATCACTTCCAAAAATAATAACCCCGTTCTTCATTTAAGACGGGGGTACACTTATACAGCAATTCGGATTCAGTTTTTTGAATGTTCGTTTCCTATTCAAGAGTAAGATCTGCTAGTTTCGTATTTTCTTCTGCTTATTGGTTGCTTTCAACTAAATTCATCATAATTTTAATCAAGACTTGTATTTTATCACTCGAACCCTTGATGCTATCCTAAATCGCTCAATAAATAGATAATAATTTTTACTTTTCAACTTCACAAAGCAATTTTACCTCTTTGATTTGTTCTATATGACGCTGTTCATGCAAATAGATTAATTCTATCCACTGATCAAGAAGTAATTCTCCAAGAGCTGGATGCATTACTGATTTTTTTGCCAATTTAGATTCATCTTCTATTGTACCCAGAAAACGCATCAATTCTTTTCTAGAGTCGTTTAACAAATCAACCATTTGCAGCAATTCAAATGGTTCTATACTTGGTTCAATCATTTCTGGTGCTATAAATTTTATCGATCTATCTAATACAATAGTATGAATTTCTTTACGCTCATTTTGGAAACTATCCATCTTTTTTAATCCTGACAAAATAACCGTTATAACTCTCTCATCTAATAAAACTAAGTGATGACAAACTTGTGCTATACTCCATTTATCCTTATCTGGTTTTCTATTAAATTGAGCATCACTTAACAAAGTAATTTCCTCAAATAATTGATTTCTCGTTTCATAAAACTTGTCCTTTACAAATGTATTCATGTGAATTCTCCTTTCATTAGAACCTATATACTTAGATTCCTGCGTTAGAAATATTCTCTATAGAAGAAAGATTTTCCTTCACTACTATTTCAATCAAATCTTTTCTTGCTTTAATAGTTTCTCTAATTCACGACTAAATATATGAGTTTTCTCAACATCCTTGAAGATTTCCTTGAGGTTATCATGTGCTACAGCTACACCATAATACTTTCCACGGAATCCTTTCAATACAACTACATAAAACGTTCCTAATTATCAATCTAGCATTAAATAAATGTAAAAAATGCCCCTATTCATTCATTTTTCATGCGTATGTATGTACATTTGTTAATTTATTCGATATATTATGTGTATTGAATGATTACGAAAAGCTTATTGGTCGCTAAAAAACACCTTATATTTTTATATCCGAGAAAACTACAAAATGTATAAAATTCCATTTGTCAAATGAATTTAATGCGGAAGGAGGTTTGTGGTTACTTCATCGGGATATAATAATCAGTTTTGAACTGATCAAAATATAGGAGGCGACATAATGTTTCGTACGATTTCAAATTTCATGAGAGTAGCTGAGATAAGAAACAAAATTCTTTTTACACTAGCGATGCTAATTGTTTTTCGAATTGGCACGTTTATTCCAGTTCCTCATACTAACGCAGAGGTATTAAAAGTACAAGATCAAGCTAACGTTTTAGGTATGCTAAACGTATTTGGCGGAGGAGCACTGCAACACTTCTCAATCTTTGCTGTAGGTATTACACCATATATTACAGCTTCCATCATAGTACAATTACTACAAATGGACGTTATACCTAAATTTTCGGAATGGGCAAAGCAAGGAGAAATGGGCCGTAAGAAATCAGCTCAATTCACTCGATACTTTACAATCATTCTCGCATTCATACAGGCCATTGGGATGTCTTATGGCTTTAATAATATAGCAGGTGGACAATTAATAACAGATCAAAGCTGGACTACATACTTATTTATTGCGACAGTTTTAACTGCAGGTACTGCTTTTTTACTTTGGTTAGGTGAACAAATTACTGCTAATGGCGTAGGTAATGGTATTTCGATGATTATCTTCGCAGGACTTGTAGCAGCGATTCCAAATGTTGCGAATCAAATTTATTTGCAACAATTTCAAAATGCAGGCGATCAATTATTCATGCACATCATAAAAATGGTTTTAATTGGTCTCGTAATTTTAGCGATAGTTGTTGGCGTTATTTACATTCAACAAGCCGTGCGTAAAATACCGATTCAATATGCAAAAGCTGTTTCAGGAAACAATCAATATCAAGGAGCAAAAAACACTCATTTACCTCTAAAAGTAAATAGTGCTGGTGTAATTCCAGTAATCTTTGCTTCCGCATTTTTAATGACGCCGCGTACAATTGCGCAGCTCTTCCCTGATTCAAGCGTATCAAAATGGTTAGTTGCAAATCTTGATTTTGCACATCCAATTGGAATGACACTTTATGTCGGTCTTATCGTTGCTTTCACATACTTCTACGCATTTATTCAAGTAAATCCTGAACAAATGGCAGAGAATTTGAAAAAGCAAAATGGATATGTTCCTGGTATTCGTCCTGGTAAATCAACAGAACAATATGTAACTAAAATTTTATACCGTTTAACATTTATCGGCGCAATTTTCTTAGGTGCAATTTCAATTTTACCGCTCGTATTCACAAAAATTGCTACGTTACCACCTTCTGCTCAAATTGGTGGTACAAGCTTACTGATCATTGTCGGTGTAGCACTAGAAACAATGAAGACGTTAGAAAGTCAGCTTGTGAAACGTCATTATAAAGGGTTTATAAAAAAAGCGAATTAAGTAAAAAAACACAGTTGGTTATTTTTCCAACTGTGTTTTTGATTTTACTACCTCTAATGTTCCCACTAATGTACCAATGATTTTTTCTAAGTTCATTATTTTTTCTTCTAAGGCTTGAATACGCTTATTGCTTTCGTCTACATCATTATGTTTTAAACTGTTATTGGAGACTTTGAACTGCTCCCCTAATTCGGAAGTGATATCTTCAATAGTTGATTTTGATTTTTCGCCATTACTGGTTGTATTTGTATTTGAATTTAATTCAAATTGAAGTTCATATGTATTTCCAGTTACTTCTTTAGCTATTTGCGAAATTAAATCTTTATAAGACTTTTCAACCCACTCTTGTTGAAATTTATTTTTAAAATAAATGATCAATGAATTTTCATTTATTCTGGCTGTCGTTTCTTTGACCCATGTTTCATATGATGGTCTCGAAATTGTTAATTGCATTTTATCTTTTATTTTATTCCAAATTATTTTTGATTCCTCTTGTCCGGAAGTAAGTTGATTATTTTGCACGTGATGAATCTGTGCTTTAGAAGTGGCGTTTGATTCTATTTCGAACCAAATTTGATATTCTTCATTTGTATTTTTCTGTACGGTACTTGAAATTATATTTTTATACTCCCCTTCAAGCAAATCACGATGAAACACATCTTCACAAAATATTATTAATTTATTATCTTCTATTGTAGCATTTGTATTTCTAATCCATGTCATAAATGTTTTCTCTGCTAGCTTTGGTCTTAATGCTTTCTTTACTTCATCCCAGCTATTAAGCCTTTCTTTTTTTACATCTTTCAACTTAGATGGTTCGCTATTACATAGATCAAACTGAATTTCAAATGTCGTATTATACATTTCTCGTAATGTATTAAATACTAATTCTTTATAATGAGTTTCTAACCAATCACGTGCAAATTCATTCGGACAATAAATTGTTAATATATCATCCTCTAAATAAACAGTAGTATTAGTAAACCAAGTTTCATATGATGGTTTTGAAATTTGCGGTCGAATTTTTTCCTTTACTTCAGTCCAAT
This sequence comes from Bacillus basilensis, assembly GCF_050630465.1. NCBI lineage: Bacteria > Bacillati > Bacillota > Bacilli > Caryophanales > Bacillaceae > Bacillus > Bacillus basilensis. The sequence goes on from NZ_JBNTQO010000001.1 coordinate 516,596, forward strand.
TCATTTTCATAATAACTCCCCTCTTTTTACAGTTTTCTTTCATATAGATTAATAATATTACGCCTTTCCAATAAATAAAGTCAATCCGTATCGTAAATAAAATTCAAGCAGCCCTGATTTATACAGGGCTGCTTCTTTATACAACTACATTTCCTTCTCAAATAATCTTCCTTGTTTGAAATACATACGGAGTGTGGATCGATTAGCTAAAAATACACCAACCAAAATAAAACAAGCGCCTATTCCCATTGTAGGGTTTAAAGGTTCTCCTAATATGATGTATCCAACTAAAATAGCAATTAGTGGTGAGACATATAACCACGTTGACGGAAATACAGGATTCGTTTTTGATAAGAGCCAGTAATATAATCCGTGTCCACCAATTGATCCGATAAAGATGAGATATAAAATAGGCCACTGTACACTCCATGAAGCTAATACAGTTACATCCGGTTGTTCTACTATGACGGATACGATTAGTAATAAAACACCTCCGTAAAACATTTGAATACCATTAATGAGAAATGGCGATACACTTTGTAAATCCGAAAGTATTTCTTTTGAGCGAATAGAGCCTATTCCGTAAAATAATTCTCCTATTATTAAAACAAAACAAGCGATACTCCATATGAAACTTATTTCTTGGTGCATCCCTGGTAAAGAAACAAAGATAACGCCTATTAGTGCAATAACTAAAGCGACGAGTTGCTCCTTTTGTAATTTTTCCTTATTTCTCTTAGCTTGTAATAACAAAATCATCATTGGACCCGTAGCCGAAAGAACAGCAGCTAGCCCTGAAGAAATATATTGTTCCGCCCAGTACAATGATGCAAACGTCATGAAAGTTAAACAAAATCCAGCATACATAATACGTTTTGAAAATAGATGCGGTGTAATCTCTTTTCGCTTTAACTTAAATATAATCATAAGGATAACGCCTGCTAAAAAGAAACGAATTCCTGCTGAAAATAATGGGGGTGCTCCTGCTTCAATTCCAATTTTTATCGTTAAAAATGTTGTACCAAAAATAATACATACTAAAATATAATTGAAAATAACCATTACTTTTCCTCCTTTTTACTCTTAACATGAGTATAGAAGGTATAGTGTATAACAGTGTAACTATGTATATAACAGTTGCCTAAAATCATAGTTGATTCTCTATATATTTTTCGCTTTAATAAAATAAAAACGAAAAAGGTGAAACCATGAAGATTGTCCTTCGTAAAGAATCCAACATACCGTATTACCAGCAAATATATATGCAAATTGTTGAAAGAATACAAAGTGGCATGCTTTTGCATGGTGACTTACTTCCATCTTTACGCTCTATGGCAGAAGATTTACAGATTAACCTATTAACTGTTCGTAAGGCGTATAAGCGGTTAGAAAAGAAAGAATATATACGCATTGAGCAAGGAAAAGGTGCTTATATACATAAACATGTAAAGAAAGATTTCAGGTCAATTCCGTATAAATGGCAACAAACAAAAACGATTAATGTTATGCGATCTCAATATGCAATGAATCAGCACCGGAAATATTATGATTTTTCACAAGCGATTTTATATCCTCGCTTATTACCAAATCCATTCTTGGCAGAAGAAATGCATAAAATACTTAATAAAGACCAGATGATTCTAGCAACTTATGGGCCAGTTCAAGGCGATTATGAACTGCGAGTTGAAATAGCAAATTACTTAAATGAGCACCAAAAATTAGTGACAGACCCATCTCAATTATTAATTACAAGCGGAGCACAACAAGGAATTGATTTAATTGCTCAAACATTATTAAAACCTGGTGATATTGTATTAGTGGAAAGTCCGTGTTACAGTGCTGCACTTGATATTTTCATCAATAAAGGTGTTCAAATTATTCCAGTTTCTCTTGATAATCATGGAGTTCGCTCCGATTTAATCGATGATATTTGTCAAAGTAAAAATCCCGTTTTATTGTATACGAATCCCACTTTTCAGAACCCAACAGGTACAGTAATGAGTAAAGAGCGAAGAATGGAACTTATAGAACTAGCAGAGCTATATGAGTTTTTTATAATTGAAGATGATTCTTTCGGAGAAATATATTTTGAGGATGCTATTGTTCCCCCTCCAATCAAAAATTTTGATAAGAATGGCCACGTAATATATATAAAAGGATTTAGTAAAACGTTAGCACCAGGACTGCGTATCGCAGCACTTATTGCCGATGGTCCTATTTTTGAATGGTTATTTGCTGTAAAAGGTTCAATGGATATCGGTAGCCCTTTATTAACACAAAAAGCACTTCTACCGTTTTTACGTGCAGAACGTATGAAAAATCATTTAGAAAAATTACGTACAGCTTTACAAATTAGACGTGATATAACGATTGATATTTTATCACCACTTAAGGAAATAAACTTTGAAATTCCAAATGGTGGCTTTAATTTATGGATTGCACTTCCTAATTCGATAGATCCTTTTACTTTATTACAAAAAGCAAATGAAGTAGATGTTTCTTTTTTGCCAGGAACAGCTTGTCTATTACATAACGAAAGAAATAATAACCAATTAAGAATTAGCTATTCTATGTTAAATGAAAAAGAGATGTTGATTGGATTAGAGAAATTACATGATACAATACGAAACTATAAACTTTAGAAACACATGCACAATCCTTTTAAGCTAAAAAAAGTAAATACCCCAAAATATTTTTGTTTTGGGGTATTATGAAATTTTTAAGTATGTTAAGTCATTTTTATTCCACTTTCATGACAATCTTACCTCTAACATGTTGACCTTCACTCAAAATATGAGCTTCTCTGATCCCTTCTTCATTAAACGGCACCACCTTACTTACAATAGGCTGAACTTTTCCATGTACAATTAAATCTGACAATGCTTCTAATTGCTTTCCATCTGGTTTTAGCCATAAAAACCCTGATTTTATCCCTTTTACTTTTTGAATTGGCTCATGAACAATCGAAACTAAAGCACCACCAGGCTTAATAATTTGAAAGCTTTTTTCTTGTACTTCACCACCTATTGTATCTAATACAATATCGAAATCTGATAGTAATTCTTCAAATTTATCGTTTTTATAATCAATAACAAGATCTGCCCCTAAAGACTGTAAAAACTCTTTATTTTTATCACTCGCAGTGGTCGCAACAAAAGCTCCAAATGATTTGGCGATTTGGATTGCTAAACTTCCAACTCCACCTGCTCCAGCATGAATGAGCACTCGGTCATGTTCTTTTATTTTTGCGTAATCTACAAGACTTTGCCATGCTGTAAGTCCTGCAAGAGGAATTGAAGCTGCCTCTTCGAAACTTAAGTTAGTAGGCATATAGGAAACTAAATCTGATTTTACTGTAATGAATTCAGCATAAGAGCCTTTTCCTATATTTTCAGGTTTCGTAAACACTTTATCTCCTATTTTGAAACAATCTACACCTTCCCCAACTTCTTCAATAACTCCAGCTACATCTAACCCTAAGATGATTGGAAATGAGAATCGCAACTGTTCTTGTAGGTCTCCTTTTCTTATTTTCCAATCAACAGGATTAACAGCTGTTGCGAGAATACGTATTAATACCTCGTTATTCTTAACAACCGGTTTTAAAACTTGTCTTTCTTTTAATTCTTCAACACTACCATATTGATCTATAACAATCGCTTTCATTTCCTCTCCTCCTTGTTGTTTATTGTAATAACATACAATTATTTCTCAAAATTTTTTGTCTTGAATAATCATATAATTATTTTTGGGGGTAATTATGCTATAAACAAATCTTACTCACATCTTAGAACCATTACAAACTGTATTGTTAATTAAATTCAAAAGAAATGGAGATAATTTTATGACTGAAAAGATATTTAAAATAAACGGAATTGATATATGTACAGAAAGCTTTGGGAATCCTAAGAACCCAGCTATTTTATTAATTATGGGTGCTACGTGTTCAATGGTTTATTGGGATGAAGAATTTTGTGAACGGTTGGCGAAAACAGGGAAATTTGTTATTCGTTTTGATAACCGTGATGTGGGACGCTCAGTTGCATACGAGCCTGGAACTTCCAATTATACCGTTACAGATATGGCTGAAGATGCAATTGGGGTACTAGATGCTTATCATATTGACAAAGCACATCTATTTGGTATGTCATTAGGTGGCATGATTGCTCAAATTGCTGCTGTAAAACATCCCGAAAGAATTTTAACGTTAACATTACTAGCTACAAGTGTGATAGGATCTGACAATAACACGCGCGATTTACCCCCGATGGATGAAAAAATTTTAACACACCATGCTAATGGCGCGCATTTAGATTGGACAAATGAAAATGTTGTAGCAGAATATTTAGTTTCAGGATCTCGCCTATTATGTGGATCCAAACGAACATTTGATGAAAAAAGGGTCTACAAACAAGTCAAACAAGAAATAGAACGAGCTAACAATCTATTAAGTATGTTTAATCACGCTCTACTTCAAGGAGATGATGCATATGAAGGTGTGCTTGACTCCATACAAGCACTTACATTAGTCATTCACGGAACAGACGATACTGCACTCCCTTTTGAACATGGTCTTGCAATTATTGATGAAATTCCTAACTCAGCGCTGTTAACCCTTGAAGGCGCAGGACATGAAAATCATCCCGATGACTGGGAAGACATAATTCATGCTGTTACTGAGCATACATCTAAATTATAGATAAATAACGAATAGAAGGGCACACCGTAATTTGTGCCCCTTCTATTCGTTACATTAAAAAAAGCCCATCACTGTATCCGTATGTATAGTGATGGGCGATACTTATATTTTTATATGTTTAAAAAAACGGACAATCTAATTGATCAACAGCTTCCCATGATTTTTTTTTTATATTATCGGTGGATTTATTTGCTTCTAGTGGTACGTTTTTAAAAGGATTAACTTCGACCTTTAACAAGGATGATGGCTCTACGTATAATGAGAAAACATGGCTGCTTGGTATAGCTTTTGACACATCAATATCTCCTACTTGTTTAAAGAGTTGCTGTGCAGCAAAGAAAAAGAAATTGGTTGGGTTTGATTGTTTATTCAGCCATGCAAGCATTTCAGGTGATACTGATTTATGAATATTGATTTTCACTCGATCACCACGTTTATATCGCCTAGATCGCATGTTTCCACCAACTAACTTATCGTTAAGTTTGTAAATCCTAACTCTTTTTGCTTATGCTCTCTATATTTTGGTGAACAAGTGTATACTAATAATCCACGTGCATTTGTAAATAATGGATTATCTACAAAGATTACATTTGTTAAACGCCCTTTTTGTTTTAAAATCATTTTCAAGCTATTTTTAATGATAACTGCGCCCCCGCCATAAATAAACACGTATGGATCGTCTTTCATATCATCAATTTTGTTAATAATATCCGTTGCGACACGTGCTGCTAAACCTAATAATGCTGGTTGTGATTCTTCAACTAATAACGCATTTCTTGGATGCTTTTCATTTAAATATATTTGGTTAAACTCTGTAATGCTATCAATCGTCTTTGTTGGATACTTCCGGTTCCATCTCGTAATTATTTGTAGTAACGTTTCTTTCACACCGTATGATAAGCCTTTACTTAGTTGTGGTCTAAAGTTTACGCCTAGTGAAACTACTTCTTCTGTAGTCCCTGCTCCAATATCAAAAGATAATAGTGTTTTATCAACAAAATCAATTTCAGAAACTTGATTTGGTTCACATTCTATTTTATGTTTCACAACATTTCCTTCTTCATCATATACAATGCCCCACGTCCCAGAAGCGCCCTCAGGTAGGCATTTACAATATTCGATAGAAATATTAATTGTCACATCACGTCCGTTTGGATAATGGAACACCACTTTATGGTTACCCATATAACGTTTTGCATTTTCCGCAGCTATTTCTTGCGTAATGAGTTGCATAGGAAGAGCAACTGATAAATCATAACGAATATTAATATGACTAGAAGTTGGACTTTGACGCATAGCACTTACTGCTAAGCCTGATAGAATTGTAATAACCATTAACTCATCCGTTGACTTATTCGATTTCTTCTCTACTTCAGTACCTTTTAATTGATCTTGAATTACTTTTTCTCCAACGATATACCGCACGTTATTTAACATTAACGATGGAGAACTAATGGTCACGTCAATGTGATTTTCTAATTCAGATAATGAAACATCTCCCTCATCTAAGAGTCCTGTAGGCTCTCCTATATATAAAGAATATATACTCGGAATAAAAATAGGGTCTTGCCCTTTCACCATTAACTTCAAACCGTTATTTCCTGCATCAGCACCAGCTTTTAAAAGAATAGACATAACTACCCCCTAAATTAATCTGACATCCCTTCCAAATATATGCGAGCCCATTCTTTTACATTCAAATGTAATGTAATTTTTTATTAATCTTAAAAACAAAATATCATATTCTCGCCCTTTATGTAAAAAGTATTTGACATGGAACTTTTCCAATTTTATACTATGATTGTAAAGAGTTTTTTACAACTATGGAGGTGTCATTTCTAAATTGAAGCATAAAAAATTTATTTTCATAATTATCGTTTTATCATTAATCGGAGTCCTCATACATGGCGCATATAAATATGTAACAGAAGGTTCGATTTTGGGAGGAACATTATTCGCTTTTTCGTTAATACTTGGTAATTTAATTAATCAAATTACTTGGGGAGATCCAAACGGAGTATCGGAAGAAAGCCAAGATGAAATGGGACAGCGACAGCAAATCAAATATAAAAGCTTTAAAATTTCTTATTTTGCACTTATTTGTTTCATGTTTCTAATTTTAATATTTTCAGAAGGATTTGCCTTCCTATTACTTGATGAAATAAAGAATCTTCCTCTCTTTATCGCACTTTGTTCTTCATTCTTTATTTATCCTATTGTCGAACTTATAGTCGGAAAACAATATAAATAAAAAGATGAGATTTTCTATATAGAGAAAATCTCATCTTTTTATATTTACATATCCTCAACTATCGCTTTTAATTTATTCACAGTCCGCCAATTTCTTACTGTAGCTGGTGTATGTAACTTCTGAAACTGGTTCATTAATTTGGAATTTCGAATGCTATTTTTGAAAAATAAATACACAACTTTTTCATGTATATAACAATCTTCAGTCTCATTTTTTTGCATAAGCAGCTGATCTTTTTCTATTTCAGAAAGTTCATTTGCTAGGAAGGCAACATGTATACTTTCCCCTTCTAGCAATGAATTGGCTTTATAGGGGCATCTTTTTATAATATTTATAAATTCCTCATTTGTTCTTAACATGACTGGAACATCAAAACCAAAAACGTTTTTAATTTCAGATTGTATTCGCTCCTTTAGAAATTTTATATCTTCCTCAGATTCGAATACGATATTACCGCTTTGAATATATGTTTTCACTTGTTTTAACCCAATTGATTCAAACACTCGTTTTAAATCAGCCATTTTAATTACCTTATGGCCGCCTACATTTATCCCTCTTAGTAATGCAATATAAATTGCCATATCATTTCTCCTCAATTAAATGTATTTCACAATTGATCTACAGTGATAATAAAGTAAGTTAATTTTAATATAAACTATAAGAACCTTGCCACAATCTATCGTAGTAAGGTTCTTTAAAGTTCTTTAATTTTGTTCAACGAAAGGTGCTTTCGTTATAGAACTGTTGCCTTTTTAAACAAAGGTATGTATCCTCCACTAGGCCCATAAGCAACTCCAATTTTTTCCCATTCATATTTTTCATAATAGCCTTTAAGATCTGAAGTAAGATAAAGAAATTTGTATCCTCTTTTTGCTGCTTCTAGCAGTCCATGATTCAACAAGTCTGCTCCTATAGAGTTACCTCTAAATTTTTCATCTACAAACAAACATGCTAGCCACGGGCTCAAATCCTGACGACTGTTTAAATCATTACGAATTAATGCATAAGTTCCGATAATCTTATCATCTACTTTTGCAATGTAAAAACTCGGTATGTCATTTGGATCAATTAAAGCATTAGTCATACAATCTTCATAAAAAGCACGCCCTCCTTCCTCACCCCATTCTTTCCAAAACACATCTATTGCCTTATTAAATAATTCATCCTTCTTTAGTAATTGAATTATTTCCATAAAGCTACGACCTCCATTAGTATTATTTAATACTTGTAAAACTAACTAAAATTAATGTTTTTCAAGTATCTTTATTTTTTTATGTCACTAGCTATAATTTCTTCACTCCTAAATATATGTGTTTTATATTTATTCTCTTATCGTTCTAAGTAAAAAACTTACTACTTTGTTATGCAAGAGTAAGTTTTTCTTCCCATTATTTCATGATAGGTAAATGCATTATGATTTGTTGACCAATTGGTCCCATTCTTCTAAAGCCTTTATCTTGGAAGCCGACTTTTTCATATAAATTTTGTGCAGGAATATTTTTTTCATTCACAGCAAGTATAACTTCATTTTTTATCGGAAAATAACGTTTTACAAACTCTTGTAATAGCGCCAATGACTTTTTAGCATATCCTTTCCTTTGTCTATTGTGATTTATAGAAAATGAAGTTAAAAGTAATGCGTTCTCATTATCTGTGAACTCCTGTACTCTATCACCTGTTTGCAATGCGAAAAGGCCAACAGGTACCCCATTGTAATCCAAAATAACAATCACATTTTTTGTATAATCACTTTTAGCTTTCTCCAGCAATTCACCTGGGTCTGATGTAAATTGAACTTGTTCACTTGGTAAAGTAAATGTTTGTATAACTTCTTTATATTTTTCTTTATACGGAACTAATTGAATTTCCCCTGTATGTATGTTCATGCAAAACTCTCCCATTTTTACTTATTAACTTAAACCTTGCTGCGTTTTTGAATGCACTTTTCCATCTAAAAAGGTAATTTCAACAAATGAAGTTGAATCGCTTCCTTTCCAAGAAAAAATTTGTTTAATTTGTGTAGAATGTTCTACGCCTTCTTCTATGAGTAAATTCCCTTCAAAACCAATTAATTCTTTTACTTCTTTATAAGTCATTCCTTCATTTATGTGCGAGAAATGATTTATATTGATAGATTCTTTCTGCTGTCTCTCCATCACAGTAGAAGAAGTTGTGGTTTGTTTTTTTACTTCTTTCTTCTGTTCACACGCTGTCATACTGAAACCTAAGCATAAACTACATAATATTAATGTGCTTTTTTTCATCATAACAGTTGTCCCCCCCATCATAATTAAACCATATATTCCCTTAAAAATAAACTGAATATTTAATATTGTATAAAAAAACCCGTACAATTTAGTACGGGTCTAAGGTTAATTTTATTTATTCAAATGATTATTTGATTGGTCATTCTGTTCTTTTCTTAATTCTTGTTCTTCATCTTTTGGTAATTGTTTATCATTATCTTTAATTGGATTCGTTTCTCGATTTTCAATCATGTCATTTGGAACTTGTGGCATTACTCGGCCAACAATTGCTGCTAACTCATCAAGTATACCTTCACCTGTTTTTCCTTTTTTAATTTGCTTTCCAATTTGTTTGAGACGTTCATACGTATCAACATCCGCTACAACAACTGCATTAGCACCATCAGGATCGTTTTTTAAACTTTCTGCTACAGAGTATTTAATGGACTCCACACGAGTTCGATCGAGTTTCGCTTTTACATCAATACCTACAATAGCATATTTCCCAACAACGACTGCTGTTGCATCATTCACTCCTGGCACACTTGCGGCTAAAGATGCTAAATGGTCTGCTGCTTTTTCATTTGGCTTATTTGATTTGTTCGTATAATTAACATTTTTCGTCGAAACATTTTTTTGTTCTGGCTTTTCGTTTGGGTTGTCCTTTTTTCCAATACTACATCCAACTATAATAAAGCAAAACATTAACATATATATTAGGGTTTTCATTATTTTCACCACTTTACTAATAAGGTTTAATCATAAATTTTTTCAACAGCTTGCATTTTCTTTACTTTTTCTTCAGCTCCGCTATTTGCATTAATGAAAATTTGGTACGTATCTTTCCCTAACGTACCTACAAATTCATAGCAAAGTACTTCATTATGCAAATCATTTACTACGACGGCTTTGCGTTCTTCCATAACTTTAACATCTGGATTGATTTTCTTTCTCGCTTCTGCTGCAGTTAGCTTTGCTGATGGAACCGTTCGTTTTTGATGTGACGCTAAATATTCTTTTGCGGAAAATCCAACGATAGAACCGTCATCTAAAGCAATTTTCATTTGAATTGCTTCTGGATAAATTCGTATGCCATTCTCATTTACAACATACGTAAATACACCAACATTATCATATTGTGAGCTATCATAAAGCTCCATATTATTAAACTTATGGTCCTTTAAGAATTTCAAACCTTTACTTCCTGCATCGTTTAAACTAACTTTCTGTTCTTTAATTTCTCGATTATTCATAACCCAAATTGGATATCCGCCTTTTCCGGTAATATCCATATAAAACTCATTATTCGTCACTTCATCTTTAATTTTCACACTATAGAAAGATTCTTTTGCACCTTTTCCGCTTTTCTCAACTTCTACTTTTTCATTTCCTTTTAAATTTAAAAATGATTTTGCGATTTTCGCCGCTTCATCTTTTGAAATCGCTTTTCCTTCTGCTTCAAATCCGCCTTTTTTATTTTTTTGCGTACTTGTAAAGGTCGGTCCGAAGTTTGTAGATGAATACGATGTTACATTTTTTTCTACAGTCTTTAATCCATCAATAATTGTATTGTCTGCAGGATCACGATTTGATGCGAGTGCCATCTCAACATCCATCCAGCGTAAATTATTTTTCAAAACAAGATGTTGCACTTTTCTTAGTTCATCTTGTATATTTCCTGCATTTGAGTATAAAGTTTGCAACGTTTTGTATTCTTGAGCATTTAACGGCTCTTTTTCTAAATCACGAATGGCTGCACGGTAACTAAAATCACCAATATTCGCTAAAAATTCTTCCGTTTTATTAAAAGGCATTAATGTTAAAGGAAGTTGCCCTACATCCGAACGAGCTTCAGATGTTAATCTCCATACATCTGCTAATGCAGGTGATAAAGATGCACGTGAATTCATCGCGAGCGTTGTTCCAATTTTGTCGTGCAATAAATCAACCTCATATGCTAAATCATGAAATGCACGTTGATAGCTATTTTCCGCTCGAATTAATACTGCATTTTTCTCTTGGTGCTCTTTATAGCCCCAGTATCCTGTCCCAACTACACCGATTGTTAATAATACGATTATAATACCTCGTAACATAGTTCCACCTCCGCTCTATTTACAGAAAATATGTTTTCCGATCTTTTTAATTTGTGGACGCGTCCAAATCCATTTACTTGTTGCAGTATCTGGATTGAAATAATACAATGCATTTCCTGTTGGATCCCATCCATTAATTGCATCTAATACAGCTTTTTTTGCTGTTTCATTTGGTGTTAAATATATTTGCCCGTCTGCTACTGCTGTGAATGCTCTTGGCTCAAAGATTACACCTGAAACGGTATTTGGAAATGATGCACTTGTAACACGATTCAATATAACTGCAGCTACTGCAACTTGTCCTAAGTATGGCTCCCCACGTGATTCTCCATATACTGCGTTTGCCATGAGCTGAATGTCATTTTGAGAATAGCCATTTGGAACATTTGTCCCTTTATTTTGAGGTGGTTTATTTTCTTGCGCAGTACCACCACTATTTCCTTTATTAGCAGTTGACTTGTCATACTTCGTTGCCTTCACGAGCATTTGCTTCGTTTTAGCTCCAGCTAAACCATCAACAGGTAATCCGAATTTCTCTTGAAAATTTCGAAGTGCCCAATATGTACCCCATCCGAAAACACCATCCACTTTTCCCGTATAAAACCCGTTATATTTCAAACGAGATTGCAGTTCAATGACATCTTCGCCAGATGCTCCTCTTTGAATGACTTGATTAGAAAAGGCTTCTACATTTTTTAGTTGTATACTACTGACCATCAAAGATAGTCCTATGAACGCAAGTAAAACTGCTATTTTAAAAATAGCTTTTTGACGCATAATTTTCCCTCCTTAATTACGGAAATGATTTCTTGGTTATGTTTTGTAAAAGCCTCGCTTTTATGTAAAGAAGACAAAAAAATCCAAGCTAATATCGTTGAAAAAATATGTAAACAATATACAAAAAGAATAAAAGGAGTTCATCATGAAGAAATTGTTAAAGCGTGTCGCACTCGTCATTCTGTTCCTAACAACATGTTCAAATATATATACCGGCTCATCAATTGTTCATGCGCAGCCGCCGTATGCTAAATGGGGGAAACTTGCTGTAGAAAAGACGAAAGAACAATACCCGAAAGCTGAGATTATTGATTATCTTCATATAGGTAGAAAACCAAAAACCGTTCAAATAACAGTTGAAAAATTTAAATTATGGCTACGTGAAGATGGAAAAGAATATGGTGTTTTTGTTGATGTAGAATTTGAAACGAAGACAGAGAAATTTATAAAGGTGTCGTTCCAGAAGACGAGTAGATAAAATAAAACCCCACTGTTACTAATGTAAACAGTGGGGTTTTATTTTCTAAATTACTTTTAATTGCGAAGAAACTAAACAATTGAACTGGATTGAACGGATCCACCTGTGGCCTTATTGAACATTGTAATTCTCTTGTACATGCTCAATAAATAATTTCAATGGAACGAGTCCACGTTTTGGCATATGACTGCTTATTACAGCAACGACCTCTAACTGCGGAATGATAACGATGTATTGTCCGCCATATCCCATAGCAAAGTACATACAATACGGTATGTGAAATCTTTCATTATTCAATACCCACCAGTGATATCCATATGCCCCGACATATTCATACGTTTCAAATAGAGCCATACTTGATTTTTCTAACCATTTCGATGATACAATTTTATTCCCCTGCCAATACCCATTCTGTAAACATAATATTCCTAACTTTAATAAATCTTTAGACTTCATTTTCATTCCGAAGCCGCCGACATGTATTCCTTGCGGATCTTGTTGCCACTCATATTTGGTAATTTCTAATGGATCAAATAAATATTTTTTCGCAAACTGTTCTGTCGGCATTCTAGTAGCTTCTTGAATAATATAGCTAAGCAAATGCGAAGACCCTGAGTTATAATTCATTTTTGTAGCGGGTTCTTCAATTATTGGTTTTTCTAATATGTACTGCACCCAGTTTTCCGATTCTACAAAATCATTTGGGAACACTACTCCATTTCCGAACTCTTTCCAGTCCTCACCTGTAGTCATCGTTAATAAATGATACAGAGTCAAATCCCGCTTTTCATTAGATACATTTTCAATCCACTTTGTAATCGGTGTATGTATATCATTTATATATCCTTTATCGATTGCAATACCAATTAATATAGATACAATGCTTTTTGTAATCGAATTTATTTTAAATAGATTATTTTCACACTCTAACGTTTTATAATACTCAGTTGTTAACTCACCTTTTTGATAAACGAGAAATGTATTCACTTTTTTCTTTTCAAATTTATTTTCTAGTTGCTTGAAATCCAAAACTTTACCTCCATTTAAATAGTTACTTAATGTATTATATCTTGTAGTTTCCATTAAAACATAATTGTGCTCAAATAAAAAAACAAACCTGCCAGTTAAACTGACAGGTTTGTTTTTATAATTTCGTACGAACATTCCAAAGCTCTGGGAAGAAACGTTGATCAAGTACTCGTTTTAAATAAGATACACCAGAAGATCCGCCTGTTCCCATTTTATGTCCGATAATGCGTTCTACCGTTTTCATATGACGGAAACGCCATTGTTGTAACCAATCTTCAATATCAATCAATTTTTCAGCAAGCTGATATAAATTCCAATATTTTTTTACGTCTGCATATACTTCTATCCATGCTGCTTCTACTGTTGCATCTTCTTCATAAGGCTGCGTAATATCACGATTTAACACATCTTTATGAATCGGGAACCCTTCTTTTACAAGCGCTTGAATTGCCACATCATATATACTAGGTGCATGTAGTGCTTTATAAAGGCGAGCATGTAATTCTGGATCTTTTTCATAAATCTTTAATGCATGTGGTGTTTTATAACCAAGTGCATACTCAATCATACGATATTGGTACGATTGAAAACCTGAAGCTTGACCAAGTGAATCACGGAATTCAATGTACTCTGATGGCGTTAATGTCGCAAGAATATCCCAAGATTGAATAATTTGAGACTGAATTTTTGATACACGTGCTAACATTTTAAAAGCTGGTTGTAATTTATCTTGTTTAATAGATTCAATTGCTGCATTTAACTCATGTAAAATGAGTTTCATCCAAAGTTCACTTGCTTGATGAATAACGATGAATAACATTTCATCATGATGGTCTGATAATCTCTTTTGAGAAGATAGTAAACTATCTAATTGCAAATACTCCCCGTACGTCATATTTTCTTTAAAGTCCGTATGAATCCCTTTTTCCATAATTACCTTTTCGTTTTCTTTCATATTAGCCAAACGCCCCTTTATATATATTTCTACTTATATTGGTCTAATAACTGCTCGAACTGGACTTCCATCTGCATCTGTTAAGGCAAGTGGTAATGCGATTAGTTCATAATCTCCATCTACTACATGATCTAGTACGACATTTTCTAAAATGTGTATTCCATGTTTAAACAATTGATGATGCGCTTCTAATTCTTTATCATCTAATGGATCAACTGAGGGAACATCTACCCCAATTAAACGTATCCCTTTCTCTGAAAGAAACGGTGCTATATCTGCACGTAAATGCGGGATTACATTTGGGAATTCATTCGCTTTACCATGTGAAGATGTGCGTAACAATAAGCGTTCTACGCCTTCTAAATGAAAGTTTTCTAATTCCTTTTTCCCGATGCTTTCAAGATTAGAAACATCAATGATTTTTGTAGGCCCAACATAAACTCGAACATCTAAGTCTATTACTTTCTTTCCTTCATTATCAAAATGAAACGGTGCATCAATATGAGTACCTGTATGAATACTCATCGTTAACTTTCCGACATTTACTGATCCACTCTCTTCTTTTGACCATGAAACTTCATACGAGAATGGTGTATCCCCTGGCCAAGTGGCAATATCATTATTTAACGGTTGTGAAATATCAATCCACTCTGATGTTTTCATGTTTATGCCACAACCTCTCGCTTATTTTCAAATTGCTTATACTCTTCATCTTTCATAATATTCTTTAAAATACGAACAGACTGCCATACTTCCTCGTACGTATTATATAAAGCAACTGGCGCAAGTCTCGCTCCATTTGGCGCTCTAAAATCTGGAATTACACCATTTGCTTTTAACGCTTTACATATGCGTGCTGCTTCTGCATGCTCTAAATAAATATGCCCGCCTCGTTTTTCATCTTCTAATGGATTTCCTATTGTAAATCCAAAATCTTTTAATTCATGATCAATTAAATCAAGCATGTATCTTGTAATATGTATGGATTTTTCACGTAAACGTTCTATACCAGCATCTTTAAACATTTCAAGAGAACCGATTAACGGCGCTGTACTTAATACGTGCGGTGTACCAATTTGATAAGCACCTGCATGATCAGCAGCTGTTAATGTATGTTCCATATCAAATTGCTTATCTTTTCTGGAACTAAACCAACCTGATAACCCTGGAAGTCTATTAAAATGCTTCTTATTTACATATAGCCCCGCTACACCACCAGGTCCTGCATTTAAATATTTATAGTTACACCAAATAGCGAAATCAACATCCCACTCTTTGAAATGATGTGGAATAGCACCGATTGAATGACATAAATCAAATCCAATATGAATACCACGCTTATGCGCTTTCGCTGTTAAACGTTTCATATCAAGAATTTGGCCGCTTCTATACAGTACAGAAGGCAATAAAATTAAAGCGACATCATCTGTCATCGCATGAATAATATCATCTTCAGAAAGTGTTCTACCATCTCGGCTCTTCACTCGCACTAAATGCTCATCTGGCTCTAACCCTTTTAATCGAATTTGACTTTGAAGTGCATATATATCTGATGGGAATGTTAACTCATCCGCAAGAATTTTTGTACGTATTCCTTTCGGCTCATAGAAAGTTGCGATTACTTGATGAATATTCGTCGTCGTGGAACCGGTTACAATAGTTTCTTCTGGTAAAGCTCCAATAAGAGGTGCTGTCAGTTCACCTAATTTCTCCGAAAGGAAAAACCAAGGATGCTCACCCTCTGTCCAGCCGTCAATGCCATACTCTTTCCATGAATCTAGCAACGTAAGTAACGATTTCTCTGCTCTTTTTGAAAGTAGCCCTAATGAGTTTCCATCTAAATATATTGTTCCTTCTTTTTTATAAAATTCAGTTTGAAAATCTTTCAGTTCATCATGTTTATCACATTCAAGCGCATACTCATAAGTTGGTTGAAATGGTTCTTTATACATGGTGTCACCTTCTCTTAATTTTCTTTTTATTCTAACTAATTGAAATATATCACCTTCGTTGATATAACGTCAATGATATTATGTCAGTTGACTTTATATATGAATTTCTTTTACAATACAGTTATATTTTCAGATATTTCAGTATAAAGAGGTGGTTCTTTGAAAAACAGTACTCTTTCATCAAGAAAACACCGCTCCTTAGAAACAAAGAAAAAACTTTTACACTCTGGCTATACTATTTTTATACATAATGGTTTTCAAAAAACGACAATTACACAAATTATTAAGCATGCAGAAACTGGTTATGGAACCGCATATGTATACTTTAAAAACAAAGATGATCTCCTCATCGTTTTAATGGAAGATGTTATGAATCAATTTTATGATATTGCTGAGCGCTCCTTTTCGCCTCAAACAAAAGAAGAAGCACGTAGCATGATTCAAAATCAAGTTAGAGCATTCCTACAATTAGCAGAGAAAGAACGAGCTATATTGCAAGTTGTGCAGGAGGCAATCGGATTATCAAAAGAGATACGTCAAAAATGGGACGAGATACGAGAACGCTTTATAAACAATATTACGCAGGATATTACATACTCTCAAGAAAGTGGATTAGCACAATCTAAATTAAATAAAGAAATTGTAGCCCGTGCTTGGTTTGCGATGAATGAGATGTTTCTTTGGACGATTGTGAAAAATGATAAAAAATTAGAGTTAGAAAAGATAGTGCATACATTGACGGAAATGTATACGACGGGATTATATAAATAGCACACCTTCAATGAATAAGGTGTGCTATTTTACATCTATAAAAATATTTTATCTGGGTATGGTAACGCTAAAGGCGGCTTTTCAGATAAAGAGAAATATTGTAGTTTTAAAGATTCACCATCTATCGATTTTAGCTCGCCACTAGTAACTTCACACTCAAACACAACAACTATATATTCTACTTCATCACCATTCGGATATGTATGACGGTACTCTTCTCCTCCAAATACCCCTTTTTGTTTTTTTACTTGCACTTTCAATCCTGTTTCTTCCCAAACTTCCCGAACTACTGCTTCTTCTGGAGTTTCCCCAAGCTCAATTGCTCCAGCTGGCAAACTCCAGTATTCCCCACCAGGAAATTGAAACAAAATATCCCCCTGCTCATTTTTTATCACAGCAGCTACACTCGGCATAAAAATTAGTTCATGACCTAATTGCTTCCGGATCTTTTTATAATATAGCGACATAGACATATAATTCTCTCCTACCCTACTAATAACTGTATTTTCTGACATTTATTATATAATATTCTTAATACTAACTTCTATATAGAAAGGAAAAGAATATGTCGTCAGAAAAACTAGTAAACGAATTTCTATCATTTTTAAGTGCTACAAAACAGCCTAATAGCTTAAAATTTTTAAATGAGCTAATTAAAGCTCATCAAGAAAAAGTAAAGTGGGAAACCCTTTCTAAAATAATTGACTGGGAAAAAGGTAATGAAACAGGGGATTATTTTCCTTTCATTGAGACATACATAAACCGTATTACAACAAAAGGTCTGGGCGGTACTTGTTGGACGCACTCGATTGGATTCCATTGGTTATTATCAAATCTTGGTTTTGATGTTCATTATATGTATATGGACCCCGGACATTTATGCTTACGAGTCAACTTAGACCAACCTTATTATGTCGATGTTGTTTACTGTGCACCTTTATTCCAAGCTTACTCACTTTATGAATCATTTCAAATAAGTAATGTAAGAGAAACTTTTACTTATGAAGTCTCAAATAATAGGGTTAAAATTACTAGAAATCCAGGTCCAGCAAAAATCTTAAATACAGAGCAAATACATTTATCAAGTATGAAAGAACTCATTACAAAGTCTAATGATTGGCCTACCTCTCCTGTATTAAAGACAATTCAGATCTTCGGTTATATCGATGGCATTCCGACTTCTATTAATAATAATGTTTTAAAACGATATTTCCAAGGTAAGAAAAGAGAAGAAAGTCTTACATCTTCCGAACTTAATTATTGGATAACAGAAAGATTTTGTGTCGATAAAAAAATATATGAAAGAACTATTGAGATTTTTAATATTAAACTTCTTTATTATAAGCAGTTTCCACACATTCTGCTAAACGCTCCATTTGTTCCATAGTTAAACCTCGTGAAATCCATCCTGTTAACTTATACATAATTTTATAGTAAAAATTACTCGGTTCATATTCTGAAATTAATGTTAGTGCTGTACCTTCTTCATCTTCTTCTAACATATAAGTCATCGCTGAATATCCTTGCTTCATTTCACTACCTAGTGAAATGATATGGGGGGCATCGTATTCAAGAATTTCTACTTCTGCCTCCAATATTTTCTTACCGACTTTTTGAACAGAAATATATTTATCTCCTACATGTGGATTCTCTTTATCTATATTTGAAGGATAGCGATTTTCTATTATAAACGTATTCCATTCTTTTATTTTTTCATCTTCTATTATATAGTCACATACAACATCCATTGGTGCTTTTATTACTATTTCAATTGCAAAACTCATTATACTGCCCCTCTCAAATACCCTATCCATTTCTATTTAACTAAATCATTATGCCATATTTTATATAGTGAAATACAAGTGGAATTTTAACTTTTATTGCGAGAATGTTTTTCGTAATAAGAAAATCATGAATAAATAATTTAAATACTTATTCATGCAAAATATCTTACTAACGATACAACAATTAAATATAACGCAACGAGTAGTAAAGCGATGCCCATACTTCTATTTTCTTTATTTTTAAAATTTTGCACCCCTAAACTAACTAACATAAACCCTAATAGTGTTTGTAAAATTAGCAAACTCTGTTTCGAAGCATCATTCCAACTATAAATGGAATACCCCATTACAATAATTGCAAGTAAAACCGTTACAATCCTATTCATACGCAAATCCCTCCTATTCAAAAAGAAACCGCTAAGTTTCCTTAGCGGCTTTATTAACAATTTATATTTGTGAAATTGTTTTTCATGAATTAGATATAAATTAAAAGAATTTCCTGGTTAATATAACTACGTATGTTAACACACTTTTTCTTTATTTAATCTACTCACAATTCCAACTATAAATTTATATTCAACCCTCCTTTTCTTAACCTTTTTAAACCCTTCTTTCGCATCAAAAATTAAACACGTTTTGCGAAACCAAATTCGTACATATAAAGACTCAAAATAAATAGGTTTTATAATACCTCGTTCCTCAAATTCAGTTCCATCTTTATTTTCTGTTTCTGTTCGAACGAACCACCTATTTCCAATACCAATTTCAATATACTTCACATAAGTCCCCCTTTCGGAAATTAATTTCTAACTATTCTATTATTTCCCCGGTAAGCGCACATTCCGACAGAACATGAGCCCACAAAGAAAAAGTAGATTACAAAAATCTACTTTATAACTTATATTTTTGCATTCGTTTATAAAATGTACTTCGAGGTACATCTAACAGTTTTGCAGCTAACGAAACATTTCCATTCGTCTTTTCAAGCGCTTCAATCATACTATCACGCTGTATTTTCTCACGGAAATTTAATGTATACTTCGTTTTATTTTCTATTTGCAAT
Source organism: Bacillus basilensis (assembly GCF_050630465.1). Lineage (NCBI taxonomy): Bacteria > Bacillati > Bacillota > Bacilli > Caryophanales > Bacillaceae > Bacillus > Bacillus basilensis. The sequence goes on from NZ_JBNTQO010000001.1 coordinate 536,697, forward strand.
TCAAGTTGATGTTGATTTCCCATCATAGTTTGTAATAAAAAAGAGATTTGTTTTTCGCATATTTCCCGTCCTTGCGACAAAATGTAAATACGTTCTAATACATTTAATAATTCTCGAATATTTCCGGGCCATGTATGTTGTGAAAATTGATTACAAATGCTCTTTGGAAATGCAACATTCCAATTCTTTCGTTCACAAAAATGTTGTATGAAGTACGGAATATCCTCCTTTCTTTCTATTAACGATGGAACATATAGCGGATAAACATGTAAACGATAATATAAATCTTGACGGAACTTTCCTTCTTCAACTAATCGCAGTAAATCTTTATGTGTCGCAGTAATAATACGAATATTGACTGGTACCTCTTTTGAACTGCCAATTGGGGTTACTGTTCGTTCTTGTAAAACACGCAATAATGCGACTTGCATCTCTGGTGGCACTTCACCAATTTCATCTAAAAATATTGTTCCACCGTCTGCTTGTTCGAATTTCCCTTTATATCCTTGGCGCCGCGCACCTGTAAACGCTCCTTCAGCATAACCGAACAATTCACTTTCCATTAATTCTTTCGGTAATGAACCACAGTTAACAGCTATAAAAGGACCATTTTTTCTTGGACTATTTTCATGAATCGCTCTCGCTACATATTCTTTCCCTACACCTGTTTCACCACAAACATATACACTTGCGTCAGTTGGTGATACAAGCTTAATTTCTTCTAATGTATGTTGAAATACACTGCTCGTCCCAGTTACTCCAGGGAAAGTAATTCCATTTATAAATAGGGAAGTTGAAAATAATTTTTCTTGTTTATTTTCCTTTACATAAATACATTTCCCAATCATTCTATTATTACTGTATACTGGAACTTCTAATTTAGTTTTCAATCCATAGTGCATTAAATCTTCAGATTTCATTCGTGACCAATTACATACTCGTTCACGAACCCTCTTGCTTGCGGAAACGATAACATCACGATGATTACAAATAACAACTTGCTCATCACTATCAATTACATCTAAAAAACGATGAATTAAGTGTAGCTCATTTTGATGCACTCGAATACTACATTCACGTTCAATTGCATGGGCAAGCGAAGTTACCATACCGAGCATATATGGATGTGAAAACTCAATTGGACAGGAGAAATCTAGACCGCCAATTAATTTTCCATCATCATTATGAATGGGAGCGGCCGCACAGCTCCAGCTATGAGATGCGACAGAATAATGTTCTGTACCACTTATCATAATAGCTTCTTCAATTTCTAACGCTGTTCCTATCGCATTTGTACCAACAGCTGCTTCCGTCCACTTCACACCTTCAATGAAATTAATATGTTTCGCTCGTTTCAACGTTTGTTGATTTCCACTTAACGATAGAACGTAACCGTCTGGATCAATTAATAATGCCATCATTTGCAGTTCATCAATGGTTTTTCTCATATTTTGTATTTGAGGTATTGCTATATCAAGGAAGATTTCACTCTTTGTCTTTTGATCCTGAAAAATATTAGAAGACAAAATTTTCTGACCTTTATTCATATGAGGGTTCACATTTGCTTGTTTACATCGATGCCATGACTCTGAAATTCTCTCGTTAATACGGCTCGAATCAAGAACTCCTTCATCAACAAACTTTTTCCAAGTATGTAAGTAAAACGGTGAAGCTAACATCATATCATCTCCCTTTTAATTGTTTTGGAGATTTATAAAAACATACTTTTATTATAAAATCGAATAAAAGCGTTTTCAACAAAACTAGAAAGATGACACAAATATGTTAATAATTTGAATATATCAATACATTTCTTTATTCTTTTTTAGTAGAACTATATTTTGTATAATGGACGCAACGAAAATACATAACCAAAACCACTTTTGTGGATTGCCATTTATAAAGAAAACAATCACGGCTATTGTAAATAAAATAGTGGATGCTACACTAAAATATAATTTTGTTTTAATTCCCATTATCCCTCACCTCTCTATCACTTTACAGTATATATTAACTCTTCATTTTTCATCTCTACTATGTACTCCTGTAAAACATACTCTTTCCCGCCATGTTTTTCATACCATTCATGTATTCTTCTAGTATGTTTCTCGTCACTTCTAATTTTTGATTCTATTTCTTTATACTGTTCATAACTATCATATTCCCATATGGCAAACATTTCAGTCGTACCATTCTTATTATCTTTCATCCAGCGTCCTATTAGCCTAGATCCATGCTTTACCTGATTAGGTAAGTTCGTGTTATTGAAATGATCATTAAACATTTTAATAAATTCATTTTTTACTATATAGTACTTTCTTCTATAAAACATACTTTCCACCTCTTTTATGAACAGACTCAAATACATCTTCCCATTACAACCGTATTATAATACTGCTCATCTGACAGCCTCTTATCATTTTTCAAAATTCCTTCTACTTCAAAACCTAATTTTTTATAAAGTAGAATGGCTTTTTCGTTTGTCTCTAATACTTGTAATGATATCTTTTTCACTTCATTTTCATCAGCCCAATGAATAGATTGTTGCAATAGACTCTTGCCCATTCCATATCCCCAAAACTCTCTTAAAATACAAACACCAAACTCTACTTTATGAGATAATCTCTTCAAATTTGATCCTTCACATCTTGAAAATCCAACGATTCGATTGTGCACTTCTGCAACTAAAAACAAATTCTTTGTCTCTTCACTATCTGTTTTTATTATTTTTTGAAACCCTATCTTATCTATAAATCCCTCTCCAGCTTCTCTATCCATATTTTCAGTTTCGCCATCGATCTGAACTCTAATCTTCGATAATTGCTCAGCATCCGTTTCAGCTGCAGAACGAACTGTATAAGTTAATCCATTTATATAAAACTCTTGTTCTTTTATAATCATTACAAACTCCTTTTAAATGCAGTCTATTGATGCTATCAAAATTTCTTTACCTTGTTTCTCAAATTGTTGAATCGTTTCTTTACTAGCCTCTTCACCTGTTATAATAAGGTCAATCTCAATCAGTGACTCTCCTTTTATAAAGCAGTCTATTCCGATTTTAGTATGAGGAGCTAAACAAATGTTTCTTCTAGCAATTTTACTTACTGTTTTTCCAAAATAAGCAACTTCCGGCGTTGCAGTACTTATACCATTCAATGAAACACCATCACCTGTAGAGAAATACAGATCAATAGAGAATCTACTTATCATTTCAGAGGCAAGTGTATCTGTCATATTTCCTGATGGTTTCACCTTTCCACCAATTAAATACGTTTCTACATTCTTATACTCCCGTAACTTACTAGCAATTTCTAAAGTATTCGTAATCACTGTAAATGATGTTTCAGGTAAATACTTTAACATGGCATAATGAATAGAAGCCCCGCCAATAAAAACGGAATCTCCTTCTTGTATGTAGGATGCAGCAACTTTTGCAATCACTTCTTCATCTAGTGAACTATCACGATTACGTCTCGATGGTTCAGCAGCTAAATTCCTTACTCTAGCAAGTTCGATTGCACCTCCATGTGTTCTTTTTAACAAGCCATCCTTCTCCATAATAGACAAATCTCTTCTTATAGAATCAATAGACATATCGAAACTTTCCGCAAGATTTTTAGCAATTACCCTTCCATCTTTCTGAAGTAACTCTAAAATTTTCTCTCTACGCTCTTCAGTAAACATGTGCCCACCGCCGTTATTAAAGATTCTGAAATCTCATCCTTATTTTAATTATATGCATGCCTCTTCCATTTTACAATATTTTCAATTCTTATCCACTCCGTTTTATTCAGCTTTTCCCTCTTTCTATTCCGTGAACTGGACAACAAAATAAATGTATATTTGCATATTCCATAAATATACTTCCATTTACTTTCCTATTGATGTAAAATTATTCCTATGTTTTACTTTTTAATACAGAAAGGAATTACTATGAAATCTATAATTAAAGTAACTTGTACAGCATTATTATTTACAGGAATAATGGCAGGATGTAATGGGGATACTGCACCAAAACAAGAAAAGAGCGCTCTTGAAAAGAATGCAATGCACTATGGGGAAATATTTAAAAACGAATACTATAGAGCAACTGTTGAAAATGCTAAATTCGAAAAAATAGACAAAGAGTGGCGTCTCACAGCTCGCGTTACTATAAATAACGCTCGTGTTGACGGACAAACGATAGATCTTTCAGAAATAAAATATTTCATAAAAGATGACAAAACGGGTGAAAAATACGAAGGTGAAGTTATACAAAATGAAAATGCTAAAAAGGTTCCATCTGAGTTTTCTTTAACTACTGACATTGTATTTAATATGAAAACTTCTCCAAAAGATTTAAATAATATGTATTTATACATAGATAGCAAAGCTGCGCCGTTAACAGATACATATTGGAAACTTGATAATTTAGTATCTAAATAAAAAAACCAGTCTTACATGACTGGTCTTTTTACATTCATGTATCTATTTTTCATTAACATTTACATTGATTTGCTAATAACAACTTGAATTACATCAGCTAAACCAGTGTGCCCTTTCCCTTCAACTCGCTCTTGTTCCCCATTAAAGAAATGAATTACCTCATGTTCTTCACACCAAGTAAGGATATCAATTGGATCATACAGCATATCAATATCTTTTGGCCCACCAGTACCATAATTGATTTGTTTTTTTGAGTAAACTTCAAACATTATTAATCCACCTGGCTTTATCGTTTGTATCATTTTATCCAATATCATTTTTTGATGATCATTATGAAAATGTCCAAATACCATAATCGCTGCATCATATTCATTTACTGGCGAACTATCAGCTAATAAATCTACTTTTTTTTGTATGTACCTCTACATTATGTTTCTCCGCCAATTTTTTTGTCTTTTCTAATCCGTCTTCCGAATAATCAATAGCTGTTACTTTATGCCCTTGTCTTGCTAGAAATACAGCATTTCTACCTTCTCCTTCTGCGAAAGCTATTACTTTATGATAATTTTTTAAACGAAATGCTTGTTCTTTAATAAACGTATTAGGTTCTTCCCCGTAAAAATATTCATCTGATTTATATCGATCATTCCAAAATTTATTCATCATCTTCTCTCCTTCTTCAAATCATTTTCTAGTTAGAACCGCTCATCTGTAATATCACTATTAATAGCTATTGCTGCTTTATTCCCATGTGATGCAGCAATAATTAATGAGGATGGTCCTTGAGTCGTTGTTTCTCCTGCTAAGTAAATATTCTTTTCTGAAGTACGCCCAAAATCATCAATTACAAAAGTTCCATTACTTTGTAGTTCACAACCAAGTTGTTCTATAAATTGATTTGCTCTAAAGAAAGTAGGTACTATAAATCCTCCAGCTCTTTCAATCCGTAAACCTGAATAAAACTCTACTTCTTTTAAAAAACCTCCTTCACCTTGTAGTGCACGTATAGGTTCTGTAATAAAAGGTATATTTTTATTAGACAGTTCATCCATAGTAATTTGACTTAGCTCATTGCCATTTGTTGCGATTACCAAATCAGTAGACCAGTTATAAACTAATTTTGTCATATGCAACGTATAATCTTCGTTTTCAGAAATAATAATGAGTGGTTGATCTTTTAATTCCCATCCATCACAATACGGACAGCTAAATAAGCTTTTCCCATAGTATTCTCGAACATTAGGAATAGATGGGAATTCTTCCTGTATGCCCGTCGCTAATAAAACTCTTTCTGCCAAATATTTTGTGTGATCTTTGGTCACAACCTCAAATAAACCATTGGATTGTTTCGTTATCATTACAACTGTTTTTTCATAATAATGAACTGATGGATACTTCATCAATTCATTTAATCCTATTTCCTTAAACTCTTCCGGTTTAATCCCGTCACGCGTAATAAATCCGTGAGAATTTTGTGTTACACGATTCCTATTCGTTTTATTATCAAATAACGCTATTTGTTTACGAGCTCTTCCTAAAACTAAACTCGCATTAAGTCCGGCTGGTCCTGCACCTATTACTGCACAGTCTATATATTTCATAAGCAAATATCCTCCATGAATGAATAAATTTAACTATAATTAAAGATATTAAAGAGTCCTTTTATCTTTAATATCTTTAAAAATAAAAGCGGATTAAAAATCCACTTTTATTTTTTTCGCAAGATCTACAATTTTTTGATTTCTTAACTCTTCTTCCATTTTCTCTTCTGCTGCGAGCATTGCTTCATTAATTAAACATCCAGGTTTTTCATGTAAACAACATTCAAATAATGATGTTTTACCTTCAATCGCATGTATAATATCTAAAAATGAAATATCTTCCCAATTATGACTAAGCGAATAACCACCTTTTGGACCAGATGATGAATGTATCATCCCTTCCTTCGTCAACTTAGTTAGTATTTTAGACAAGTATGTTGGTGAAACATTTTGCATTTCTGCTAATTGGTGAACACTAACTAACTTATTTGGTGTTGCCTTTGCCAGAAAAAGCATTGTATGAAGAGCATAATTTGTAGCTTTAGAATATTTCATAGTACGGCTCCTATTGCAGACTTCATATATCTACAATAACTCTATTTCTTTATCCTGTCAAACATTTGTAATACTCCATACAAAATTACATCTTCTCCAGTAATACATCTGCTGCGCAAATCGTTACTTCTATAAATGGGCAATCAAATAAAACTCCTAGTTCGAAACCATCTTCAGCAAGGTCTATTTCATGACATAACCACCAAGCACCTTCAAAATTTTCCGGAATAGAACATTTCGTTACTCCTGTAAAAGTTACTTGTAGTTTATCAAATTCACTGAAAGTACCACTGCAATCTAAAGTTATAATTAGCGTATCCTCTGATCTTCTCTCTACTGATTTGACTACACTGTCATGTAGTGAGTATTCATGTAGTTGAACGACATTCTGCGCGAGCCTTTCTTTTATAGAATTATAATTCTCTATATAAGCTTGCTCTAAATCATGCATTCTTTTTTCATAATCTACTGTCCACTCAAGCACAAGTTGCTTTAATTTTTCCGATGGGTATTCTGAATTAATTGTATTGTTATAAATGTATGGATGTAATGACTTAGGTAGAAACTTTAATAACTCTTCTTTCTTTTCTTCCACGTCTTCTCTCAAACTTTGCTTATAATCCATTCCTGCCTTTTCGCTCTCTCGCAAAATCTCTTTCCATTCTTCAATAGTTTCTGAGAAAATTAAAAATCCAGATACTTGCATTTCTTTATACCAATCTCTAGTGAAGTACTTCAATGGCAGCCCCCTAAAACATTTTAAAATCCAACAAAAGCAATATATCCACTTATTATATCATTCCAATAACCATTTTTTCTAAAGAAAAAATGTAAAACTTTAAATATTCCGCCTTTTATTTCTAAAATTTCAGAATATTTACAAAAATCAATAATTAGACTACATTTTACTAGTACAAAGATTCATCTGTACAAAAATCTTAAACAAAAAGGGATGGTTATATGTTGAAGAAATTAGTAGCAGGGACATTAGTAGCTGGATTTGCATTAACTGGAGGATTAGGTGCAGTAAGTGCTGAAGAAAAAAGTAACACAATCAAATCATTTGATTATTTAAAAGTGGATGAACAAAATGTTTCTTCCTTTGCAAAATTAAGTGATCAAGATAAGAAAGACATCCAAATTACTATGGTATTACCAGAGCAAAATGCAAATGGAGATTGGTTAGCTTATGGTTTTACTAATAGAGAAACATTGGATGCTTATATTGAGAAGGATAAAAAAGCGCTTAAAAATAAAATTAATCCTTTAGGTAGCGGCGCTGGTAGTACTGATTTTTATGAACATATAAATAAAGGTGGACAATATATTTACTGGAGTAGCGGCTTTAAAAACTTACCTTCTAGCTGGAATGACAGAATTTCTTCTGTAAGCACAGCATCACCTTCTGCAAGTTATTCAACGACACTTTGGGAGCATACTTCTACACAAGGATATGGGAAAGGTGTTGTATTTAAACACGCTGATTGGTATGGTAAAACTGCTAATTTAGCTCCTGAATGGAACGATAAAACTTCAGCTATTGACATTAAAAAGTAATAGAGGATTTAATTTCTTCTATAAAAATCCAAACCACTATTCTCTCATTCATCTAGAGAATAGTGGTTTATTATAATTCCATTTAAGCATGTACAGCATGTCCTACAGCTTGCAATAGCGCTTCATGAATCGCTTCAGATAAAGTTGGATGAGCTGCAATATAATCTCTCATTATATCAGCGGTAACTTCCGTATGAATCATTACAGTTCCTTGTCCGATTAATTCGGTTGCACGAGGACCAATAATAGAAATCCCTACAATTTCTTGATATTTAGGTTCAACAATAACTTTTACTTTACCCGTTTGTTCTCCAATAATAAGTGCTTTACCGTTTGCCGTAAAAGGAAATTCTCCAATAAGAATATCACCATATTGCTCTCTTGCTAATCTTTCACTTAAACCGACGCTAGCAATTTCTGGTGCTGTATAAACACAGCGAGGTACAGCATGATAGTTTACTTTTATACCTTCTCCGCTCGCGTGTAATGCTGCTGTCGTTCCTTCATGGAAGGCAACATGAGCAAGCTGGATTCCCCCAATCACATCACCAGCTGCGTAAATATGTGATATGTTTGTTTGCATATGTTCATTCACAGAAATTCCTTTATTCGAAAATTGAATGCCTGCTTTTTCTAATCCTAACTCTTGTACACGTGGTTTTCGACCTACAGAAACGAGAACAAATTCTGGATTGGCTTCTTGGATACTTCCTTCGTATTCAAATGAAGCCTGCTTTTTATAATTATTTAATCCTTTTAAAGCTGCTCCTGTAAATATTTCTACGCCATCATTTTCTAGTTTCCCTCTTAAAATGTGTGCGATATCTTCATCTTCACCTGGTAATAATTGCGGTTCCATTTCAACAATCGTAACTTTTGTTCCAAGACGACTATAAATACTTGAAAATTCACAACCTATTACACCACCGCCAACGATTAATAATGATTTCGGTATGTTTTCTAGAGACATTGCATGGGTACTATTTAAAATCCACTTTCCATCAAATGGAGCAAAAGGTAATTCAGTTGGTTCTGAACCTGCCGCTATAATAAACTGTTCTCCATCTACTACAGCTTCTTTATCACTGTGCATAACTCTCACACGGTGATCCGTTTCAAATTTTACTTTCCCTTTTATTACTTTAATTTTATTTTTCTTCATTAAATATTGAATTCCTTGTACGAGCTGCGTTACAATTTGTGACTTCCTTCCCTGTATTTGCTTCCAATCAATTGATATACTTCCTTTGTTAAGCTTAACTCCATAATTATTCGCTTTTCTCACAATGTCATGCACTTCAGCACTTTCTAACAGTGATTTCGTAGGCATACACCCAACATTTAAACACGTACCACCAAGATCAGCTTCATCAATAAGAGTGACGTCTTTACCATTTTGAGCCGCGGTAATTGCTGCTACATAACCAGCAGGTCCGCCCCCAATTACAACTAATTTACTCATTCTCTCACCTTCTCTTTATAAAAGAATTGTTACAGGTTCTTCTAAATAGCATTTAATTGTGCGTAAAAATGCAGCTGCTGGTGCACCGTCTAATACGCGATGATCGAATGTTAAACTTAAAGGTAATATACTTCCTTTTCTTAATTTTTTTCCTTTATATACAGGAACATATTCAATCGCACCGACACCTAAAATACCAGTTTCAGGTGTATTAAGTACTGGCGTAAAATATTCAATACCAAAGCTTCCTAAATTACTAATTGTAAATGTTGTTCCTTGCATATCGTCGCTATTTAAACTGCCTGCTCGTGCCTTTTGTGCCACATTCTTAATCTCTTTAGATAACTCTACTAAAGGTAGATTATTTGCAAAGCGAATAGCTGGAACGACTAATCCTTTTTCTAATGCGACTGCCATGCCTAAATGAACATGTTCAAATCGATGAATTGCATCATCTACATAAGCGCTGTTCATTTCTTTATGCTCTCCAAGTGCTAATACAACAGCACGAGAAACGAAATCCGTAAGGGTTAGTTTGTTATCGTATCTTTTTTGTACAACTTCCGCTATTTCTTTATGTAAAGCAACTAAATCTGTAACATCTACTTTCATCGTTAACGTTAATTGCGCGCTATTTTGTAAGCTGGCATGCATACGATTTGCGATTGCTTTCCGCATACCTGTAACAGGAATCACTTTACTTTCTTCTTGTTCAAGTACTGCTGGTATTGCTACTCTTTCTTCAAGCGCCTTTAATACATCTACCTTTGTAATTCTTCCACCAGGACCTGTACCAAGTAATGATCTAATATCAAGGTTTTCAGTTTTTGCAATTTTCTTCGCTACTGGAGATATTTTAACTCTTTGCTTCGTCACATCTATCACATATGGTTCTAGATGTTGGACCTTTTTAGGTTCTGGATTAGATGTTTTTTCTTCTACAACATTTGTACTTTCATAGACTTCTACTTTTTCGTTCGGTTTACCGATATAGCAAATTACAGTGCCAGGTGGAACTCCCTCATCTTCACTTACAGCTATATCAAGAACAGTTCCATCAGCTGGTGCTTCTATCTCTGTTTCAATTTTTTCTGAATTAATACTAGCGATTAATTCTCCTCTTGCCACATTATCGCCCGCTTTAATATTCCAACTCGTAATAATACCTTCTTTCATCGCCATACCTAACTTCGGCATTACAACTTCTACAGCCATGCTTCTCTCTCCCTTCTCATCGTTTCATTACACATGTAATAAAGATTGGTCTGCGATCATTTCTGATACAGTTTCAATTACTTTTTCTGGCGTTGGCAAATACAACTTTTCAAGCGGTGGTGAGAACGGAACAGGTGTATGTGGTGCTGTAATTCGTTTAATAGGTGCATCTAACAAATCGAATCCTTTATCCGCTACAATTGCCGCAATATCTGTTGCGATACTACATCTTGGGTTTGCTTCATCAATAACGATAAGACGATTTGTTTTTTCAACAGATGCTAAAATCGTATCCTCATCAAGCGGTGATAAAGAACGTGGATCAATTACTTCTACTTCAAGTCCCTTTTTTGTTAATTGCTCAGCAGCAGCGAGCGCAGTATGAACTTGTTTTCCAATTGCAACGATTGTTACATCAGTACCTTCACGTTTAATATCTGCTTTTCCTAAAGGAATTGTATAGTACCCTTCTGGTACTTCGCCTTTCATATTGTAAAGTGTTTTATCTTCAAAGAAGATTACTGGATCATCATCTTCAATTGCCGCTAATAGTAAGCCTTTTGCATCATACGGAGTGGAAGGAACGACGACTTTAATACCTGGAATACTTGTAAATAACGCGTATAAACTTTGTGAATGCTGCGCTGCTGCACTAAATCCAGCACCGTGCATCGTACGTACTGTAACTGGAACTTTTGCTTTACCACCGAACATATAGCGGAACTTTGCACCTTGGTTTAATACTTGATCAAGACAACTACCGATAAAGTCATTAAACATTAATTCAGCTATCGGACGTAAGCCTGTTGCCGCCGCTGCCATCGCAGCTCCCATGTGACCCGCTTCAGAAATTGGTGTATCTAAAATACGATTTCGGCCAAATTCTTGTACTAGCCCTTTCGTCACGCCAAGTACACCGCCCCACGCTTCATCATCTTGCAAGTGATCAACTTGTGCACCACCTGCAACGTCTTCTCCTATTAAAATTACATTTTCATCACGACGCATTGAGATTTTCATCGCTTCATTAATTGCAGTTGACATACTTACTGTTCTAGTCATTATTTTTCACCCTCCTCTTATTTGTAAGAAACGTATACATCTTTTAATAATTCTTCATCCTCTGGATATGGACTATTTTCACTAAATTCAATTGATCTTTGCACTGCATCATCTACTGCTTTCTCCATATCAACAAGTTCAGATTCTGTTAATAAACCTTCATGAATTAAATGTTTACGGAAATTCACAATCGCATCTATTTCATTTAAATGTTTTTCTTTTTCCTCTGCAGTTTTATATGTTTGTGCTTCACCCTCAAAATGACCGTAGTTACGATATGTCATACATTCAATTATTGTTGGGCCACCGCCATTACGCGCGCGTTCCACCGCTTCTTCGGCAACTTTGTATACTGCAAGTAGATCTTTTCCATCTACTTGAATACCTGGAATATTATAAGCTTTTGCACGATCAGCAATAGAGTCACAACTTGAAGCATATTCAAATGTCGTTGCTTCACCGTAACCGTTATTTTCAGCGATAAAAATTACTGGTAACTTCCAAATCGCTGCTAAATTAACGCCTTCATGGAATGTTCCTTCATTATTTGCTCCGTCACCGAAGAAACAAACACTTACATCTTTCGTTCCTTTATATTTAGCTGTTAGTGCTGAGCCGCAAGCAAGCGGGAAACCGCCACCTACAATCCCATTTGCACCAAGCATTCCTTTATCTAAATCAGCAATATGCATGGAGCCGCCTTTACCTTTACATAAACCTGTCGCTTTCCCAAAAAGTTCAGCCATCATACCGTTTAAATCACAGCCTTTTGCGATACAATGTCCATGTCCTCTATGCGTACTTGTAATACTGTCACTATCCGTTAAGTGGGCACATACACCAACTGCTACCGCTTCTTCACCTGCGTATAAATGAACGAAACCTGGCAAAACACCTTGCGCGAACAATTCATGCACCTTATCTTCAAACTTACGAATCTCTAACATTTTTTCGTACATCCAACGAGCTTGTTCTTTCGTAATTTCATTCCCTTTACTTTCAGTTGTTTTTAACATGTCCAGCCCTCCTATTTTCTTGTTCATCTTTTATATTGCAAATACTGTGCCAAATTCTAATCCTTGATTTAATAGGTTTTCTCTTTACTTTCATAATAAAAAAGTGGACAAAATGAGACATCTGTCTCGTTTTGTCCACTTTTGTTCATCTAATTTTAGAATTATTATGTTATTCATTATCAAAACTCTTCTGTAACTTCCGGATGTAAATAATTTGACCAATATGATACGCATTATGAGTTGTTACATTTGCTAGCACTTCCCACCACTTAGCGGAAACTGGAAATCCAATTACATCACTTTCAACCTTCTCTTCATTGATAAGCTTTTGCCATTGTAACAGTTTCTCTAGTAGTTTTTCTCTTAACTCATCGAAGGTTTGATTATCTGAAAGCATAAAACTTTTGTTATTATCACCAATAGCGGGCACGGCATTAACATTCGATTCTTTATACCTAGTTTGCCACGTTGAATTCCAATACAGTAAATGTTGTACAATTTCAGCTATACTATTACTCTCTTCATTCGGTTTCCAGAAAGCTTCTCTCTCAGATAGATCTTTAACTGCATCTGAAAATGGAATATACCAACTGGGATCGTTCGCATTTGCTAATAACTGATCTGCTAATACATCTTTCACTTGAGCCATTTTTCTTCCCTCATTTCATTATCATATTAATATACACTACTCTATATACGCTGATTCCCTATAAACCCCTTTTTTACATACGAATTGATTTCATAATGAATATAAGAATAATAGATTTTCTTATCATAACTCGTTATGATAAAAGAAAAAGAAAGCGAGCAAAAAATGAATAAAAAAATCGCAGTTATAACCGGGGCTTCAAGTGGGTTCGGTCTTTTAACAACAATTGCCCTTGCGAAAAAAGACTATTTAGTTATCGCTACAATGAGAAACCTTAAAAAACAAGTGAACTTAATATCTCAAGCTAATCAACTCAACTTGCAGCAAAACATAAAAATTCAACAATTAGATGTAACTGATCAAAACTCTTTACATAACTTTCAATTATTTTTAAAAGAAATAAACAGAGTAGACCTTCTTATAAATAATGCAGGATATGCAAATGGCGGCTTTGTAGAAGAAATTCCACTAGAGGAATACCGTAAACAATTTGAAACGAACCTTTTTGGCGCTATTTCAATTACTCAGCTTGTTTTACCTTATATGAGAGAACAACAAAGTGGAAAAATCATTAATATAAGCAGCATTAGTGGTCAAGTTGGATTCCCTGGTCTATCCCCTTACGTTTCTTCAAAATATGCATTAGAAGGATGGAGTGAATCCCTTCGTTTAGAAGTACAACCTTTCGGAATAGATGTTACATTAATTGAACCTGGTTCTTATAACACGAATATTTGGGAAGTTGGTAAACAACTAGCTACAAACCAATCTGATACTACTTCTCCTTACAAAGAATATATGGATAAAATCCAAAAACATATTAATAGTGGCAGTGATACATTTGGTAATCCGGCAGATGTTGCTAATAAAATTGTAGAAGTTGCAGAAGCAAAGCGTACAACATTACGATACCCAATTGGAAAAGGTGTAAAATTTATGATCTTAGCAAAGAAGATTCTTCCTTGGAGATTGTGGGAATACCTTGTTTTGAAAAGTTTAAAGAAGATGTAATTTTTTTTGAAAGAGGTGCTAATTATATGTTAGGTTTACCCTATGGCAAAGTGTTTTTAGTTCCGTGGACTGAAGAATGGGAAATTGAATTTACGAAAGAGAAACAATTCATTGAGGAACAAATTGGCGAACATATTTTAGCAATACACCATATTGGAAGTACTTCCATTCCATATTTAAGTGCAAAGCCAATTATTGATATTGCAATCGAACTAGAAGATTATAAAGACGGTTTAAAATGTATTAAAAAATTAAAACTACTAAATTATACGTACAGAAAAGATGTATTGCCTGAAAGATACTATTTTAATAAAGGAGAGCCACGAACTCATCAAATTCATATGTATGAACAAGGGAATGCATATTTAATAGAACAATTACAATTTCGAGATTACTTAATAGACAATAAAACTGCTCGTATACAGTATGAACAGTTAAAGATTCAACTTTCAAAAGCTAATCCTAATGATAAACATCAATATGCAGAGGATAAAACAAATTTCGTTAAATCTATTTTAGCTAAAATAAAATAAGAAACCATTTAGTAGTAAATGATTTCATTTGTAATCATCTCTTCAACCGTTCCCCTATGTATTAATGTACCTTGATGTCCTTTTTCGTTGTTCCACTCGAAAATATGCTCATTTACAACAGCTAGCTCTTGGACATCAATCTTCAAATCGTATTCTTCCATTAATTCTCTTATTATCGCTTCTTTTGCTGTTTCACCAAATTCAATAGAGCCTCCTGGAAAACGATAAAATGATTCACTTAAATCACATTGTACAAGTACTTTAGAATAATCTTCATTTACAATCATTGCTTCAGCACGTAATTTAGGCATTTTCATTTTGTCTCCCCATTCATTTCATATATGTCTAAATCCAATAGGTATAAAAGAAAAGATTAAGCATAATCCCTGTTATTATTAATAGAGGAACCGTTCCTAAAGAAATGACATATTCCCTCGATTCTTTATCAAATTTCCACTCCATATATGATTGAAAGCAGTATAAAGTTATTAAAAATAAAATGGGTAAGTTGCTAATATAAATAGGATTTAAATTGGCACATATCATCGTAACAATTATATAAGAAACGATAAGAACCCTAATACCCCATTTATGAGTGTTGTTTACATATTTACTATTCCATCCTGTTTGTTTCGGTATATTTAATTTTTTTCTCACTACTTTTTCCAAAACAACTAAGAATATGATCCATACTATTAATAAAATTCCTTTAACTAAAAACAGTGATGTCTCCTCCTTTACTTTTTATCTGGCTGATCACTCGGATAAGTAGCCTTTCCTTTATTATCAATATCCCAACTAATAATTGTCGCACTATCGCGTCCGAATTGATGATGAACGTGCTCTAATACATGATGAACACTTTCTTCATGTATTATATTATTTCTATTCATATCATTATACAGATTTAATGGTGTTTCATATCGACGGTCCCCACATTCTAATACCCCATCTGTCACCATTACAATTCGATTGTTGCCAGTACGTAATTCACGAATTCCTGATGAATAGCAAGGAACAGGTAAATCAAATGTGTTTACATTTCCAATCCATTCGTAAAAATGACGTTGATTTAATGCATATTGCCCTAACTTATGTAACTCTTCATGAAATACATAAACTAAACAATCTCCAATAGATAACCACCATAGATAATTTTCTTTTCTTACACATAGTAAGCAAGCTGTTTCACCTTTAATTATTTTGCACTGTTCTTTAAATGAAGAGGACTGAAAAATTGTAAGTATATGATTTTCAAGAGATCGAAACACAGTTTCAATTGGTTCTTTCATAATCGTTTTTATATTTTCATACTCTTTTTCAATTGTATTTACTACTAAATCAACACTTTCTGCACTATTATGTCCATCTAGTATAGCTGCAAATTCCCAATTACCATTTGACCAAACTAACGCACCATCTTCATTCTTTTTTGCTCCTGCGCTTATATTCCCACCATATGTACCAAGCAAGATGTCACCATATTGCTTTACCGAAATTTCGTCTAAACACATTTCCCTACTTCCAACCCATGAATATTGTCTATTATTTGTTGTATGCATATTCACTCACCATATACTTTCGTATTCTTTCACATAGTTTTTTGATTTCTTCTGCGTCACCATAAGGCGCACCTGTCCATTTCGCTACTTCAGTCGGTGACCAAAACTCTTTTGGTTTATTTGTATAACGCGGTATGATGTGCATATGCATATGTGGTACACCATTTCCTGAAACAAAAGTGTAAATATGTTCTGCACCTTCACTTTCTTTTAGCGCTTTACTCATTCTACTAGTTATAAGTCCGAATGCTTTCGCCTCATCTTCAGTTAATTCAGCTAGACCAGGTACATGTCTTTTTATGTCAATCATTATATAACCAAGATATGTTTCTTCACTATCCCAATGGACATGTCCAACGTATATAAGATCATCTTCATAAATAGCACCACCTGGAACTATAATATTTCCTTTATGTTTTTCACAAATAAAGCAGTTTTGTTCTACTTGTTTGTTTGTTGACATATCCATCACCATCCTTTTTATATATAATATCATAAAAAAAGGAAAAAAAAGGTTTTATATTCCGAATATTCGTTCTTTTAACGCAACAATTTTTGAAATGAATTTACAACCTCATTTTTTCTTCAAAAACGCAATTCCAATTACAAGCCCAATCACAATTCCGATTACTAAATTATTTGTAAAGTACCCTTGGAATACACCGATTACAACCCCTATACCGACGCCTATTGCCAAGGCATCATTTCTTTTTATATTTTTAGCCAAATTGCATCTCCTCCCATCATTTCTTCCCTAATAATATCCATTTACATGACGTCGCTGTCTCCTAATATATTCGCTATTCCACTTAATAATTTCCAAAAAATGTACTTTATTACTTATACTTTTCCACCACATAATCCTCTTCTTAAAAAGAGATTTTCAAGTCGCTATTAAATAAACATATCGTTATTCATCGAAGAATTAAATCAATGAAATAACAACAAAACCAAGTTTTTGCGTCAGCTGATGGTTCTGTTATTGTTCGTATGTGATCTTTTCGAATATAAAAAAACACACTTTGTATAATAAAGTGTGTTTTCTTTTTATCTTCTTTTTTGATGAAATCCTTGTGTAATGCGGTCTAATATAATCGCAATGACAACAATAGCTAGTCCTGCTTCAAATCCCATCCCGATATTAACTTGTGTTACAGAGCGGTATACATCAACTCCAAGACCTGGTGCTCCTACAAGAGATGCTGTTACAACCATTGATAACGAAAGCATAATGCTTTGGTTCACACCAGCCATGATTGTTCCAGTTGCGAGTGGTAATTGTACCTTAAATAATTTTTGTGATGCGGTAGAGCCAAACGCATTCGCTGCTTCAATTAAATCTTCTGGAACTTGTCTAATTCCTAAATCAGTAAAACGAATTGTCGGTGGCATTGCAAAGATTACTGATGCAATAATCCCAGGTACTACACCTACTCCGAAAAATGTAATCGCAGGAATAAGATATACGAAAGCTGGCATTGTTTGCATAAAATCTAATGTCGGTTTTAAAAATTTTGAGAAGCGTTCATTTTGAGAAGCTAAAATTCCGATTGGGATACCTACAATGATTGAAATAATAACAGATGTAAGTACAAGTGCTAATGTTTGCATCGTTTGTGCCCAGTAGTTAATATTTAAAATAAATAATAAACCGATCAGTGTAAAAATAACTAAAGATAATTTTCTCGTTGTGTACCAAATGAGGAAACAAAGGATAATAATCATCAATATAGCTGGTATTATTATTAAAAAATTAGTGAGTAAATCAACGAATCCTCCAATAATATAAGAGAACCCTCGGAATACGCCTTCAAAGTGCTCATATAAACTTGCAACAAATGAATCGACCCATTCCCCTAATGGAATACGCGGAATACTATTCATCGTCTTTCACCTCTTCCTCAATGTTTCCTGCAAGAGCTTGAATGACACTTTCACGTTTAATGATTCCTCTAAGTCTTTTCTTCTCATCAATTACGGGTAACGGATATTTCATCTCCGCCATCTTTGCATATGTTTCCTCAAGTAAAGTATCCAAATAAACATGCGGAATATCGTTAAGTAATAAATCAGCAATCGGCCACTGTTTTTGTACTGCTTTACTCGCATCATCCGCAGTTAATATACCTAAAAACTCATACTTTTTGTTTACAACATATACAGTAGAAACACCGGCGTTCCTCATAATTTGAAGTGCTACACGTGGTCCACGATCAATTAATAAAGTCTCCGGTCGTTTTAAAATAGATTCTGCCGTAATTACTTTTCCTAAATTCACGTCCGCCACGAACTTCTCTACAAATTCATTGGCAGGACTCATCATAATTTCTTCCGGTGTTCCAATTTGGACAACTTCTCCGTCTTTCATCAATGCAATTCGATCACCAATTCGAAGCGCTTCATCTAAATCATGCGTAATAAAAATAATTGTTTTTTCCATTTTATCTTGAAGTTCTAATAGCTCATCTTGCATTTCTTTTCGAATAAGTGGATCTAATGCACTAAATGACTCATCCATCAATAAAACATCTGGGTCATTCGTTAGTGCCCTTGCGATTCCAACGCGTTGCTGCATTCCACCACTAAGTTGACTTGGATAATTATCTTTATGATGGTCTAATCCAACTAATTTCAAAGATTCTAACGCTTTTTTCTCTCGTTCCTCAACTGGAACTCCCTGAATTTCTAACCCGTACGCAACGTTTTGAATCACTGTACGATGAGGAAATAAAGCGAACTTTTGAAATACCATGCTCATCTTCGTTCTTCTCACTCTTCGCAACTCTTCTTTCCCCATCGTTGCGATGTCTTCACCATCTATGTATATATGACCTGCGGTTGGTTTAATTAATTGGTTTAACATACGAACTAACGTAGATTTCCCGCTACCAGACAAACCCATAATAACGAAAATTTCTCCAGTATATACTTCGAACGTTGCCTTTTTCACACCAACATTCATTCCTGTCTCTTTTAAAATATCCGATTTACTTTTTCCCTCTTTTAATAAGGAAAGGGCTCTTTGCGGATGTTTCCCGAATACTTTTGTTACGTTTTCAACACGCACCTTTGTATTATCCATGTCACTACTCCTTTTCTACCCATCTATTCACATAGTGTTGCGATTTTGCAAAGAAATATTACATAAAAATGACATTCATAAGATTTCTTTAAAATTCTCGTTTCCGTTCATAATAAGAATGCTTACTTATACATTTATTTAAAAAGGCAAACGTTCCTTAGGAGGTTTTCAATGAGAAAGAAAATATGGCTTATATGCCTTGCATTATTTATTACTATGATTTTCACCTCATGTAATGCAACAAATGCAAATTCGAAAGGGAAAATTAAACTTGGTGTAACAAGTTGGAAAGAAAACATTGCAACAGCAAACATGTGGAAAGTTTTATTAGAACAAAAAGGCTACAAAGTTGAACTCATGTATTTAGAAAAAGCGGCGATTTGGACTGGTGTCGCTCGTGGTGATGTTGATGCTAATTTAGAAGTATGGCTACCCGTTACGGATAAACCACTAAACGATCGTTATAAAGATGATATTGTCTTAAAATCAAAATGGTATGAAGGAACTGGACTAGGTTTAGTCGTACCATCTTATGTGAAAAACATAAACAGTATCGAAGATTTAAATGCTCATAAAGATGAACTAGATAATAAAATTGTCGGTATCGAACCCGGTAGTAGTCTTATGAATTTAACGAATAAAGCAATGAAGGAATATGACCTAAAACTAAAACTTGTCCAATCTTCAGAAGCTGCGATGATGAGTGAATTAAAGAAAGCATATACGAAAAAGAAACCAATCGCTGTTACGCTTTGGAATCCACATTGGGGCTTTTCAGAATTTGACTTAAAATATTTAAAAGACCCTAAGAAAGTATATGGTGAAAAAGATGACATTTATTACTCTGTTCGTAAAGGTTTCGAAAAAGATCATCCGGATATCGTGAAATACTTTGATAAATGGAAAATGAACGATGAACAGCTTGGTACATTAATGGTCATGTTAAATAAAACGAAAGATCCCGAAGAAGCGGCGCGAAATTGGATTAAAAAGAATCAATCGTTAGTTGATGAATGGATTAAAGATTAAAAAAACAGGCTAGAGAATTAGCATATTCTCTAGCCTGTTTTATGTTATTTTTTCTCAACGACCCCATCAACAATCCCATATTCTTTAGCTTCCTCTGCTGTCATAAAATAATCTCTTTCCGTATCATGTGCTATTTTTTCGATTGGCTGTCCTGTTCTGTCAGCAATAATTTTATTAATGTCATGCTTTAATTTCAATATTCTTTTTGCTGTAATTTCGATTTCTGTTGCTTGCCCTTTTACACCGCCAAGTGGCTGATGAATCATGATTTCACTATTAGGAAGGGCAAACCTTTTTCCTTTTGCGCCAGCTAATAGTAAAAGGGCACCAAATGATGCTGCTAAGCCCATACAAAGCGTTTGCACATCCGGTTTAATAAGATTCATCGTATCTAATATTGCAAATCCCGCTGTCGTTGAGCCGCCAGGACTATTAATATACAGGAATATATCTTTCTCCGCGTCTTCCGCTTCTAAAAATAATAATTGCGCTACTACACTGCTCGCAACCTGATCATTAATCTCTGAACCGATTATAATAATTCGGTCTTTTAATAACCTTGAATATATATCATAGGAACGTTCTCCTAATTTCGTTTGTTCTACTACATATGGAATTGCATTCATTTTAAATCCCTCCAATAATTGTTATGCCGCGCAAAGCATACAACTGTAGGAAGAAGGGTTTTTCGCATTAAATAATAAGACTGGCTGTTTAGATGGTAACTTAGTAAAATCAATTGTCGGAAGAAGTTTGGTTAATAATTCCGGCCTTTCTTCACGAATAGATGTTACTACAACTTCAATATCATCTGTGAATTCGACTATCTCAATCCCTTCTTCACTTACAGTTTTCAGCCTATTTCTACTCCGAAATAAAGAAGCTTTCACTGCCCCTTCCGATACGGAACATACTTTGGCAATATCAGCGATACTATATTGAAAAACATCCTTTAATAATAAAATTGCAGATTGCTGGACATTTAATGAAAATAATACTTTCCCTACCATTTCATGCAAATCCGCAATTTTTTCATGTGGTTCTTCAAAAGTAATTTGGTCTCTTATTTTTTCATGAACTGATTTTGACTTTATTTGATCTAACCAACGATTTCTAGCTATTTTATATACAAGCGTCATACAAATATCTTTATCACTATATTTTTGAAGAACTTTACAAACTGTTTCTTGGGCAAGATCTTCGCCGTCCCATTTGTTTTTCGTTAAAAATGTACAGTACCTTTTCAATTCTCCATATTGCTCAATTAAAAAGTTTATATTTGAATGATTCATATCGATATGATTTTTTAAAATATGAGTTACTTTTGTGCACAAAATAACCACTCCTTCTCAGCGCTTACTTAATTAACGATTCAACAAATAAAAAAGTTACGGGGCATATAAAAAAATTATGTTTATGTTCAATAATTCGCGGTCATAAATATGTTATGTACAATTTTACGTGAGGAGGAATAAATTTGCCAAAATTAACAATTGAAGGTGCAGGAACTTTTGATGTAACAGAAGGCACAAAGTTAGTATTAGCGATTGAAGACAACGGTGTAAACATACTTCATCGTTGCGGCGGAAAAGCACGTTGCACAACTTGTAGAGTAGAAATTATAGCGGGTGATTTTTGTGAAGCGAGTGCGAATGAAAAAAATGCGATGACGGAAAAAGGGATTGAGGATCATTTACGATTATCTTGTCAAATGCGTGTACATAAAGATTTAGTCGTTCGTCCGGTACTTACAGTTGAGAATTCAGGTCTTGATGCTGGGCCACGTCCGGCGGAATAAAGCGATGAATCTAAAACAACTCGCAGGTGAATATGCTGCAAACTTTGTAAAAGATGGAATGACAGTTGGGCTTGGCACAGGTTCAACTGTATATTGGACGATTCAAAAATTAGGTGATCGTGTAAAAGAAGGGTTATCATTTCAAGCTGTACCGACATCAAAGGAAACAGAGGCATTAGCGCAGCAATTAAATATCCCATTGATTTCGTTAAACGACGTACAAAGTCTTGATCTTACAATTGATGGAGCTGATGAAATTGATCCTAATTTACAGCTTATTAAAGGCGGCGGTGGTGCATTACTACGAGAGAAAATTGTAGCCTCCTCCTCGAAAGAACTTATAATTATCGCTGATGAATCAAAAGTTGTGACACGTTTAGGAACTTTTCCATTACCTGTTGAAATCATACCTTTTTCATGGAAACAAACCGAAAATAAAATCCAATCTTTAGGATGTCAAACAACATTACGCTTAAAAAATAATGTAACGGTTATAACTGATAATAATAACATGATTGTCGATTGTATATTCCCTAATCATATATCTACTCCTTCCGATTTACACAAACAATTAAAAATGATTACTGGTGTAGTTGAAACCGGATTGTTTGTTAATATGACTAGTAAGGCGATTATTGGAACAAAAAATGGGATTAAGGAATTATCATGAAAGCTGACTCTTACAGTCAGCTTTTTATATTTTCTCTTTATTGCGTAACATTATGATATACTATGAAAACAAAAGCACATCACACTAGAAAGGACTGAACAATTTGCACTCCAAACTCATAACAGAACTTACAGATTTAGAAACTGCCTTTCACATTCGAAAAGAAGTATTTGTAAAAGAACAAAATGTCCCACTTGAAGATGAATTCGATATGTTTGATGAAATCGGAGAGACATGTAAACATATTTTAGTTTATTATAATGAGCTTCCTGTAGGTACAGGTCGTATCCGATTTGTTGATGGTACTGGTAAATTAGAACGCATTTGTATTTTAAAAGACTATCGTAAATACGGTTTAGGAAAAGTAATTATTCAAGCGTTAGAAGAAATTGCTCGAAACAAAGACGCTACAAAAGTAAAACTACACGGTCAAACACAAGCTGAAGGGTTTTATAAAAAACTAGATTATCAAACTTCTTCTGATGTATTTATGGAAGATGGAATTCCGCATATACTTATGACGAAAATATTATCATAATAAAAAGGGTAGTATATGAAACTACTTTATGTATTCATATACTACCCTCTTTTATTAATAGAAAAATGAATTCTCAAGATGTCCTTTTGCATCAAAGCCCATTATCTCTTAGTTCATACCTCGGTAAAGCTTATATTGTTTTCCATAATGATAAGGCATAAATCCAGTTTGGATCCCCATTTCCTTTATAACTCTGGACTGCTTCATATACTTTTCCCTTGTGTAGAACTCTATCTCCCTTTTCATATGCTTTCTTTGCATCCCACTCTTCATATGAAGCGCTTTCAGTTTTTGTAGTAATTGTGAACATATCACTCTGTACAGATTCATTTCCAGCTCCATCAACAGCTTTCACTACATATTTATAAGTAGTATTAGGGAGTAAATTTTTATCCATATAAGAAGTCGTATTGGATGTTGCAATCTTTTTCATCGATCCTTCTGTTTCTCTATAAATATCGTAATGGTCTACACCAATATTATCGTCAGAAGGACTCCACATTAAATCCACACTTGACGTTGTTGTTCCCATACTATGTAATCCTTTTGGTTGTGTTGGTGCTTCTGTATCAGGAGCCTCAACTGTCGTTTTCACTGTATATGCTGCACTTTCTTTCGAGACATTTCCAGCTGTGTCAATCGCTTTTACAGTATAAGAATATTCCGTACTTGGTTGTAATTTTTTATCAATAAAATGAGTGCCCGGTACAGTATCGATCATCTCTCCGTTACGGAAGATTTGATATCCTTTTACCCCTACATTATCCGTAGAAGCGTTCCATGCTAGTTCTATACTATGCGCTGTTACTTTTTGTTCCTGAATTCCATTTGGAATACTTGGAGCTTCTGTATCTGGTTTTACGTCATTGATGAGTTTAACATCAATGACATTATAAAATGCATTTGCAGTATCAGCTACATCCCATACTGCTAAAATCACATGATATCCACTTCGATCAGTAGGTACATTGATTTTGTGAGTTAAATTATTTGAGGCTGCAGAACCATCATGTTGTACAGTTCCAATTGGTTCAACATCTGCTCTTGTGAGCGCTTTATTTGGATTCCATCCTTTTTTTGTAATATAGTAATGCCATTTACTCGTTAAATGAGGCGCTGTATACTTCCAAGTAAATGTATTTTCACCACCTGTGATTGTATTTTTAAACCAACGATTGTCTGCTTGTTGATCTAAAATACCACCAAATTTACCACCTGCAGAAGCGATTTGCCCATCAACTGGGCCACCTTGCGGGAATCCTTTTGGTGCTTCTAAGCTTTGCGGTTCATACATAACACTTCCGCAATTTACATTTAGTGCACCATAAGTTGGACTACATAAAGCAGATCGGCTGCCAGGCTTTTCAACAAAACCGTGCGCGTATGCGTTTTGAGGAATAAGTGTCGTACCAATAATTCCAGCTGTTAATGCAACAGCTCCTAGACTTTTTTTGTTCATTTTCATGTTTTGTAGTTGTTTTAAAAATCGATTATTCATGTTCCTGTCCCCTTCTTGTTATACTTTGTAGTGTAATGTGGGCTTTGATGTAAAAGAATAACGAGAGACAATCTTGTATCGATGTATGTGTTAGTTATGCATACACCGCAGTGAAAATATATTTCTATTCATGTGAAATATTTCACTTAATGAATATATCATGACATAGAAATCAACAAAACATGTGCAGAAGTTGTGCAGAAAATGTGAAAGCATTACTAACACATAATACTATGGCCAGAATTTATAAAACAGGATATTTAATCTTTCAATGTAATTGATTCTCCGCTTTATATAACAGAAAAGTGTCTATACCATTTCATATAGACACTTTTCTCATGTATAATCTTCTATTTATTACTGACCTATAAATGTAAAAATCTCATCGACAGCTTGTTTATGCCCACCAGATTTTCGAAATGACTCCTTCAAATGTAATGCAGCTTCTTTATATGATGGATTATTTAATACAAGTTCTACACTTTCACGTAGTTGTTCCACAGTTAATTCTTTCATAGACAACTTAATCCCAGCTCCTAGATTCTCTACTTGCTTTGCGATTACTGGCTGATCTGCACTTTGTGGAATTACAATGAGTGGAATCCCGTTATTTAATCCTCCATGTGTACTGTTCATCCCGCCATGTGTAATAAATAACTTTGTATATGTTACTTCTTTTTATAATCTAACTATCTACGTTATCGCACTTCTCTAAAAATAGTTTTACTTCATTTGAAGATTTTAAAATAACAACATCTTTATCCTTGCTTAATTGATTTAGCCTCTTTAAAATGAAAGGTCGTTTCGTTTTAGGGTATTCCCATATCCATTTGAAAAATTGCAAATCAAATCTTTCTTTACATCCAGCCCCCATATCCGGCCTTGTTTTATTCCGATATTGTACAATCCTTTTAAAAGCACGATAAACACATATTGTTCTATGAATATCAAGAAAGATAATTGTATCAGCTGCGTTCATTCTTATGTCCATTGTCCCGCCATAATTCCCATCAATAATCCACTCATCTTCTTTAACTAATTCATTTTGAACCGTTCTTTGCTCTTCTTTCGAAACACCCTCCCAATTTGGTTTCCAAAATAGTGCATCAAGATGATGCACCTTAATATTTAGTTTATTTCCTAGCTGTTTTGCTAATGTAGATTTCCCTGAACCACCAGAACCTATTAATATTATTTTTTTCATAAATACATACTCCTTTTCAGATTCCCTTATTTCTTCCGTAACATAAATTCATAAAACATTCCAATCCCCACACCAATTGTGTAAGCCACCAAATCACTCCACAAAAATCCGTAACCTAATACGAGTCCACCTAAAGTCGTTGCACGAACGCTATCTATCCATTCAGCATGGTATAATTGGCTCACTTCAATCCCGTAGCAAAACATTAAACTAATAAAAGCCAATTTCTTCGTTTCTATTTTAGGAAATAAAAATCCGAATCCAGTAAAAATCATTAATGCCCATAAAGCATCACCTAAATAATCATTTAATAGAGCGGGCAGCGCAAAAGCTAACTTTCTTGAGCTAAGACCTAAAATAATTACAACGATAGTAAACAGTGCATATAATAATCTATTTCGTTCCCTATTCATATAAAGTTCTCCTAAAATGTAATTTAAAACTACAAATAGCTAGTAAAATATAATCATTTTACTAGCTATTTATTAATTGCTTTCATAATAAGAAAATGGGGATTTGTATTTAAATAATGATAAGATTTTTCATTTACTTCTTTCATCTTTTCAACTGGCCTCGGTTCCACCATTTTTTCTAACACAAAATAATTTGTTGTTTCATTAATAATGTCTTGAAGTGACCTTCTAAAAAATTCAACTTCAATTGTAATGTTGGATTTAACCCAAGTATCTACTAATAATTGTTTTTCGGAATAATTTTCACAAGTAAACTTTGTAAAGTCCATAAAAGGATGATGAATGGAATATATAAATTCTCCACCTGGCTTCAATACTCGACGAAACTCCTGAAATACTTGATTCCAATTTTCTAAGTAATGAAGGGTTAACGAACTCACAATAACATCAAAAGTATTATCTTCAAATGGTAATGTTTCTTGCAAGTCATGACAAAGAAACGTCGCTTTATCACCTGTACTTTCCTTTGCAGCTTTTACCATTTCAGAACTCACGTCAATTGCAGTGACATTTGCTCCCGCTCTACAACTTTATTAATATACACTGTATTCCAATGTTTTTTATTCATATGATATCCTGGAATGATTGTATCTGGATAATCTTCTCTTATTCTTATTGAAAGTTCTGGATCACATTTTAATGTAATTGCCGCTTTTTCACCTTCTTCATGGTTCAATATCGCAAATATTTTATTGTTAAGCCTCATACATGTTGCATTCCAACCATCAGGAGAATCTTCTGTCGCTTTTCTTTTTGATAAACAATATGTTCTTATTGCAATCATTCTAATTGTCACCTCTTATTCTTTCACTATTTGATTACGATGCATTACAATTTGTTTCGTCGCTTGAAACTGCTGTTCACCATAAAACTTTATGAATTTCTCTCCACAAAATAAGCTCACAATATCGATATGAGGTATCTCTTCAAGTAACATTGTAAGCATCTTCTCTCCAATACCTTTATTTCTTACACTCTCATGTACAACAACATCTTCTATGTACGCTCGAAAAACACCATCAGAAACAACTCTAGCAAATCCTATTAATTCGTTATTTTCCCATACCCCAATAGCTATACTATTCTTTAACATTTTTTGAATATCGTTTTCTTTTCTTTTCTTTCTGGCCACCAACCGACAGAATCGTAAAGTTTCTTTATTTTTTCTGCGCAGATTGGTTGATCATGTTGTAATTTATACGTGTACATTTTCTTTCTCCCATTGAATAGAATTTATATTATTATAATTACTTTTATGAATAATTCAATTTGGTATTAGCAAATTTGCTTGCATACTTGTTAGCACTTCTCATTAAGTAACTCCAATGATATTGCAGCGAATTCCTCAATACGATCTACACAGTGCAGTTTCTCTTGGTATTTACTTTTCCTTACTTCCCTTCTTTCACTATATAGTTCTGGAATCCCCCTGTTACCAAACCTTCATAAGATTAATTTATAATACAGATTCTACAATTGCAATATAAACAGTTCTTCACTACCTTTCATATCCCCTCTATTAAATTACGTTATTTAAAATTGGTGAATTTATGAATATAAACAATTACTAATGGGATATTTATCTATTAAACTTTAAATTACTTGTAAGAAATGGTAAAGTTAATAAGGTAAAAAATACATTAAGTGAGGCGATTTTTTGAAAAAGTTTAGTTTATTACTAACAGCATTTGTCATGATTTTATCATTGTTCATTCCAAATCTTACAAGTGCCAAATCTTTCCCTGATGTCCAATCTAATCATTGGGCAATTAAAGAAATTAACTATTTATCGGATAAAGGTATCATTAAAGGTACGCCAGATGGATCTTTTAAGCCAAGCGATGATGTAACTCGTGGACAAATGGCCTTAATGCTAGATTTATCATTAAAATTAGAAAAACCATCTAGTTATAATCATATTTTTTCCGATGTAGCCAAAGGTATCTATTACTATGATTCTGTACATAAGTTAGCACATAATAACATTGTACAACGCGAAACAAACTATTTCCCTGACCGCTCATTAACTCGTGCAGAAATGGCAAAAGTTTTAGTTAAAACTTTTGATTTGAAGCCTACAGGTGCTGACGTCAATTTCCCTGATGTTCCATCTAATCACTGGGGTTACAATTATGTCAAAATTTTAGCACAAAATAATATTACCACTGGATTACCTGATGGTACATTTGGTCCAGGTGTAAAAGTAACTCGTGAACAATTTGCTGCATTTTTGGCTCGTGTATTAGAACCAAATTTCCGTCCTGCTCTTCCTAAGCCTAAAGGAGAGTTAGAAGTTCATTACATTGATGTCGGACAAGGTGATGCTACTTTTATTAAATCTCCAAGTGGAGAAACGATCCTTATTGACGGTGGAAATAACGGAAAAGGTAAAGTTGTAGCAAATTATTTAAAAGGATTAGGATTTCAAACTATCGATTATATGATTGCCACTCATCCTGATGCCGATCATGTAGGCGGATTGGATGAAGTGCTTTATGCTATAAATGTAAAAAACGTTTACGCACCTAAAGTGAGTCATACGACACAAACGTTTAAAGACTTTTTAACTGCAGTAGCTAACAAAGGGTTAACTATTAAAGAAGCGAAATCTGGAGTAACTTTACCAATCAATGGTTTAAACTCACAATTTTTAGCTCCTGTTAAAGAATACGGTAACGATTTAAATGAGTGGAGTGCTGTATTAAAAGTAACACATGGCAGCAAATCTTTCTTATTTACTGGTGATGCTGAATCTAAAAGTGAAAAAGATATGGTTGCAACGTACGGTTCCAGCCTAAAATCCGATGTATTAAAACCTGGTCACCATGGAAGTAAGACATCTTCTTCTCAACCATTTTTAGATGCAGTGAAACCAAGTATCGCTGTGATCAGTGCAGGTGCAGGTAACCGATATGGCCATCCTACACAGGAAACTTTAGCAAAGTTAAATGCAATGGCTGTTAAGGTATATAGAACCGATTTAAATGGAACTGTAACTATTAATAGTGATGGTTCTAGCATTTCTGTAAGAACGGAGAGATAATTATGAAAAGAGGTATTATTGACCGTTTTGAAGGGGAACTAGCAGTTATTGAAGTGAATAACGTAACAATTGATGTACCTAAATCCAAACTCCCTTCCACTGCAAAAGAGGGTGATGTTCTTATAATAGAGGATGATACGTATACAATTGATAAGGACGAAACAGATAAAAGAAGACGTGAAATACAAGATTTAATGAATAAGCTATTTGAGTAGTAAAAAAGAGCCCTCCAAAAAAACTGGACGGCTCTTTTTTTACACAAATAGTAGCTAGTTATTTTTTTATTATTTAACTTCATACCACCAACCTTTTCGATCAAGCCAGCTTTTCATTGCGTTTAATTGCGTATCACTAGTGGGTTCAGTAACAAAATATGTTAAACCATCTGATTGTAAAATGAAGGTAGCAGTCATTTTTAAAGAAGTTAACGCTCCCATAACATCTGGAGTTTCATGTGGTGAAAAAGCACCTGATTGGATAATGTTTTGTTTTGAAACTTGCGCTTGCACATTTTCTTGTTTTGGTACTGATTCAGTAAACCAAGAAAGTGGCTTATTTCCTATTAATTGATTTAAATCACATGTACCGATACCAGGTACATTACCAGTCTCAGTGTATTGCCAAATATCACAAGGATATGCTGGTTTATTACCGCCATACCTAGGAATCCATACAAAGTCACTTTTTACGTTCGCCATACCGAAAGGCGCATACATATGATGTCCAACATATAAACCAACTTTCTTAGCACCTAGTCGGCGTAATTCATCGATAAAAGCTTGTGTACCGGCTCTCATGTCATCCATTGTTTTCACTTCTACATCAGCTGCCCAAACTGTAGCGCTCTTATCACCACGATTCCAAAAATCTTGTGCTTCCTTCTTCGCATCAGCAATTGAAATAAAACGGCAGAATGCATAGTTACCAAAAGGAATATTTCTTGTTTTCATTGCTTGGGCATAATTTTTATATAAAGGGTCTACATAATTTGAACCATCTTGTACCCTAGCGATTACGAAATCTAGTTGGGGCGCTGCTACATCCCAGTTAATGTTACCGTTCCATTTTGAAATATCTACAATATACCCCATAACTTAACACCTCCTTTATCATTATTATATTCAGTGCTCGTCTTATTGCTCTTCTCCTTCTAAAAATTCAATAGTATTTGTTAGTGCATATAGTAAATACGACTAGTTTCTTCTACAAAGACAGTAACTCATTTCCGATAAAAAAGAAAATCTTTGTTATACGAACCTTATTATTTGTTCCCATAATTGCATCTGATTGAGTAGTAGCTATAAACAAAATAAAAAGCATCACCTTGTTAGTGATACTTTTAAAATCTATTTTTCTTGTAGAATACTATTACTATAATCTCTTCTCTAAAAAGTGTTGACTATGTCCCTTAGGATGATCTTCAACAACACCATATTCTCGGTAGCCGTGTTTTTTATAAAATTCTGGTGCTTGAAAACTAAATGAATCTAGTAATATTAATCTACAACCTTTTTCCTTCGCGATGTCTTCGATTTTATGTAATAGTTGACTGCCATAACCATCATGACGAACCAATTCGTCAACCCATAAAAAATCTATATGAAGATGATAAAAATACATCGTTCCTGTTACCCCGCCAAAGATTTTTCCAGCCTCATCTTTCACTACGAAATTTACTTGTTCCATCGGCTGTTTCGCTTCATCATTTAAAATAGACATGTTATATTGAATGACTTTATTTTTTATGTATTCTCCTTCAGCGCGAGTACCATTCTCTATGTGTTTCATATATTCCTCCCTTTCAACTTAGTAAGTTACCTTTAATTTTTACTTTTCCTCTTTAAAATACTAATAAATACGAATCCACCATATGTAACAAAGCATGAAAAACCAATTATCCCGGGCACAGAAACATAGCCTATTCTTATATAACTTATAACTGCAAAAGAAGCGATAGACAGTAAAATAAATGTCCAAAATAGAAGAGCTGTTTTTCTTCGCCCTTGTTTCGATGTACTTTCTTTCTCTTTAGAAATACGTGTACCAAAAAGTAATACAATACAAATGAGGATTGCTGCAAAGTAAATTGTATCTAACGATAAAGTGTGATCGTAAATCGCGATTCCAACTTCCAAGGCGATAATTGTTACTATTAATATAATGATTGTTGATGTCTTTAAGTTTCTTTTCAATCAATCACTCCTAGCGTAATTTCACTATATTCTTTGTATATGTACTTCAAAGCTACTGCAAAAACTTTATCTACCTCTTTATTTTCACGTCGATTAGGTAAGTCTTTTCCCCCAATAACATAAAGAAACGGGAATTCGTTAAATATTCCTATTATACCAATATTTATTGTAGCTGAAGATAGTCCACCTGTCATATGAGCTAAGTGATATGAATGTATTCCTTCATATTCACCTTGCTGCCTTACCATGCCGCTAATAATTGGTTCCCATAATTCTGCTTCTGATTTATAACCTTGAAATATATGTACTAAAAGTGAAAGAAGTTCATTTAATTCTCCAATATTTTTCTCATCTCTAGCGTCCTCTTGTATATGAATTTTTGAAAAGTACGTTTGAGCATACATTTTCACAGCATCCCATCCACCACAGTACATTACAACTGACTGTGCAACGTAACTATCATGACATGCTATCATTACTTCAACTACTTTACTAAGTGTTAAAGTATTTCTTCCTTGTAAATGTGGATATAACTGCGCACTATCTTCATGTGGATTAAATTTAACATCATGAAGTATATCATTCCAATTACGTTTATTTTCCTTCACCATCTGCGCTACTACAAATCCAATTACTACTTTTACTGCCGATGCTAACGGAATATTTAATTCACTATTATATGAAGCAACTATACGATTGCTTTTTGTAGAATAAATAGCTATCCCAACATGATCAGAGTGTATCTCTTTCATTTTTTGAATGACAGTTTCCATTTTCATTCCTCATTTCATATCGTTTTATCACCTTCTAATAATTCAATATAGAATTTAAAAATCCTTTTTAGCAGATTAAATCGGCTATTACAATAAGAAAAAGGTAGCATGAATTACTCCTTGCTACCTAAAAGATAAATTTTTACGAAAAACCTCTATTCTTCTAAAGGATTTTTAGGACCACTAAGCTCCAATTGATAAAAAGCTAAATCTAGCCACTTATTAAACTTATAACCAGCCTTTTTGATTGTCCCCGCATGAGCAAATCCATATTTTTCATGTAAGGCAATACTTTTCTCATTATCTGCATCAATTCCAGCAACTAAAGTCATATATTCCCTTTCTTTTGCAATTGTAATTAATTCTTTCATTAAAGAATTTCCTATCCCACATTTTCTATATCCCTTTTTAACGTATATAGAATGTTCAACTGAATATTTATAAGCAGGCCAAGCTCTAAACGGACCAAATGTCGCAAATCCTACTACTTTATTATCTTGTTCGTATACAAAAACCGGATAGCCATCAGCCTTTTTTTGTTCATACCAATCTATTCTATTTTTAAGGGTTACAGGTTTATATGCATATACAGCTGTTGTATTTAGTATCGCATCATTATAAATATCTAAAATATATGTTACATCTGTTTCCATTGCTTCCCTTATCATTGTTTTCTTCCTTTCATATACGTTATCTTTTTAACTACCTATTCGTTACACGAACACTAGCTTTTCGGAAGCCATCATAAATGTTTAATGCAGCAGATACTATATAAATGAGAATACCTCCACCAATTAACCACCCTTTAAATTCCTCTGGAGAAATAGTAAACACATTTGCCACAAACGTAATAAATCCTTCGTTAAACAAGTGCGGATTTACTACAATTACAATGAATACTATTGTTCCCGCTATTTGGAGAACAGTATTTCCGATTGCCAATCTTTTCGTCCATTGTCCCTGTACTAACTTATAAAGAGATATAGCTATTTCAAAAACAATCATAATCACAACGATTAGCCAATATTGAAGTAACACATCTTGATTAAACGTCGGCGCAACAAACTTCAATCCTTTTTCCGTACCACTGTATACACCAACGAGGTGATTCGCATAAAAGTAAAGTGTAGCCCAAATTGCCGTCCACATTAAACCTCCAAAAACTTCAAACTTAGAGATTGCTTTTTTCTTCGGAATATACGAAATATTTTTCAAATCATCTGGCGTCCACTTTTTTAAACTTGTCGTCAATGGTTGCGTATTTTTGTCTTTATCCGTTCTTTCTAAAATAGCAAATACAAGTGTTAACCAGAAAAATACATGGAGAGCCACTTCAAGTATTTCTCCTACACCTTTACCTATCAATTGTAAAACAATATTTAATACCGCTTGATCACCAGTATAACTTATAAAATTTTCTGCAACCATTGCAATGAGTGCGATAACGGCTGCAATTGGAATGATCATTTTTAATAATGTCATATATACATCAAAATAACGTGGTCCAATTAAATGCATCGGTCTATCCAAGTACCCATTAGCCAACGAAACCGGACTTCCTAATTTTTCAAGAACTCTTTTTTCATCTTCTTCATTATAATCATCAGGTAACATATCCTCTATTGTTGATCGTAGTTCAAGAATAATATCTTCACGATTTTTTTCAGGTAATCTCTTCGCTACTTCCTCGACATAAATATCAATCAAGTTCATTCTTGTCCTCCTCCTTTAATAAGTTATAAAGTTCTTTCGAATCCTTTATCCATTCCTTTTTTAACTGCAAAAATATCTCTAATCCGTATTCACTTAAAACGTAATACTTACGAGGTCTACTCTCCGTTTTATCCCAACTACTCGTCACTAGCTCCTGCTTTTCTAATCGGCGAAGTAGTGGATATAAAGTACTTTGATCAATTGTAATCCCTGATTGCTCCAATAATTGGACAAGTGAATATCCATACTGCGGCGTTCTTAATTGGCTTAAAACCGCTAATGTTAATGTGCCTCTTCTTAGTTCAGTAATTAATGAATTTAATAAAGCATCCATGTATTCACCTCATTTTTATTACTATATGTCATACAGTATATGTTTTATACTATGTATCGTACAGTATAATTGTGACAAAAACAACAATTTTTTACCAAAAAACGGATAATAAAAAGCACAAACTATATGATTTGTGCTTTTCTCACTAACTTATATATAACATTCTTATCTTTGTACCTCTGGTAATATAAATTCCCATTTTTCTTTAGAAAATGGAACAACATCAATAATTGCATCAATATTAATTGCTCCGTAAACATGCGGATACTCTTGGCCGTTAGAAGCAAGTTCATATTTTATTTCTGCTTTCACTAAGGATCGATCAATTGTCAGTAATAAAACATCTTCTTCATGCATGAAATGTTTTTGTGCAACGTTTAAAGCTTGTTCTAAATATGAACAATGGATAAATCCCTCTTCAATTAGTGATTTTTCATAAATTTCTCCAGTTGTTTTTGCGATTTCCCAATTTCTTTTTGTTATTACTTTTGTAATCATTATCATGTCCCCTATATATTTATCAACTAAGAGGCTTTCCTATTCATTACTAGAAAAACCTCTTGAATTTTTATTTCTTAATTAAC
Source organism: Bacillus basilensis (assembly GCF_050630465.1). NCBI lineage: Bacteria > Bacillati > Bacillota > Bacilli > Caryophanales > Bacillaceae > Bacillus > Bacillus basilensis. The sequence goes on from NZ_JBNTQO010000001.1 coordinate 572,216, forward strand.
GGAGATGCTTCCCCGCTATGGAAAATCCATAAATCATGAAGCGACCTTGTACATCCGACATATAATAACTTCGCATCGTGTTTCGTATTTTTATAATGTTCTTCATCAACATCAATGAGTAGAACGGCATCAAATTCTAACCCTTTGGCTAAGTATACAGGTACTACCGAAATACCACCTTTATATTTACTTTGATCTGCTTCAATAACGTTTACAGACAATCCTTCATTTGTTAATTTCTCATACATATCGCGGCATTCATCGTCTGTTCTTCCGATTACCGCAATTGTTTTCACATCTGCATTTTGAAGCTGTTTTAATGTCTTCACAATTTCAGTAAACTGATCTTCAGTATGAATTACTTTTACTTCTTCTCCACTACGGAAAACTGGCGTTGCAAGCCCTACAGGAATCTCTGCATTTTTAATTATTTCGTTCGCAAATTCTATAATTTCTTTTGTAGAGCGATAACTTCTCGTCAGTTCATAATAACCTGTTTCTTGGAAGACTTCCTTAAAAGCACTCCAATCTTCAATCCCTTGATAATCATAAATCGCTTGAGATAAATCACCTAATATAGTAAAAGAATTACCTAGTGTAATTTCTTTCAATACATAAACTTGGAATGGCGAGAAATCTTGCGCTTCATCGATAACGACGTGATGAAACTTTTGTCCAATTTCAATACCTGTGATGCGGTGATGTATGTATATTAAAGCGGGTAAATCTTCTACATACACTTCTTTTTTACGACAATTCTTTTCTGTTTCTCTAACAAGTTCTTCAGGTAATACTTCGAGTATTTCTTTACTTTTCAATATTGAACTATATATTGAAAGTGGGCTCATTTTCGGCCAAAACTTCATATAACTGTTCAATCTCTTTGTCGCTTCTTTTTTTAATAATTTCTTCTCGTTAGTTTCTCCATACTTTTTCAGTTCAATTTCAATCCAGCGTTTCATTCGGCCGAGTAAACGTTCTCTTCTTTTCTTTAATGGATAATGTTTATATTCCACTTGCATCCACTTTTTAATATCTTCCACTGGAATAACAGCTTTATCCCACGCCTCAAAATCACTTGTTGGCACTAGTTCTTTTTCAAATTCAACCATTCGCTCTTCAATAAAGGACTTAAATTTCAGTGTACCTTTCAATTTACCAAGCATAACCTTTCTTTCATCACGATTAATAGAAAAGGCTTCTTTTAATTTTTCATCTGTCTGCTTTAGTTTCACCGAATCATCTAACGTACGTAATGCCCAATTTGAAAACGTTGTTTGACTAATATTCCCTACACCTAATTCAGGAAGTACGCTCGAAATATAGTCTAAAAATAAACTATTCGGAGCGAATACAATCATTCTTTCAGCTTCTAACTGTTCACGATATTCATAAATTAAAAAAGCAAGGCGATGTAAAGCGATCGTTGTTTTTCCGCTCCCTGCAACCCCTTGAATTAGTAATGGTAAGTTTCTTTCCGCACGAATAATATCATTTTGCTCCGATTGTATCGTCGAAACAATATCCTTTAGTTTATTATCTTTATTCTCACCTAGTCGATATAGAAGAAAATCATCAGCATGCGATACATCTTCATTTCCTTTCACATATGTATCAACAACACGTTCTAGTTCTCTTTTTCGAATGGAGATGTTTCGCTTTAAATAAACATCACCCTCTACTAATCCGTCTGGTGATTGATAAAATGCTAATTCTTCACCACCGGTAAATGAATAAAACATACTTGCGACAGGCGCTCTCCAATCAATAATGATTGGTTTCATCGTGTCTATATCCGAAACACCTACTTTACCGATATAAATCGGCATAACGTCTTCCTTGCCATCCTCCTGAAAATCTAATCTTCCAAAGTACGGCTCTTGTACACCAATACGTAAGTTTTGTCTATTAGACTCCCTCATACTTTCAAGAATTTGTTCTTTAAAATCATCGCCATAATAAACTGGAATTTTTTCAAGCTGATCCAATTGTTCATCCATCGTACTTAATGTATCTTTCATTTTTTGTAATTCTTCGTTAAAAATGTTGTTCATTTGATGATTCCCTCCTGTCCGTTCTAATTTTTCAGTCGAAACATAATTGTATTAAAAATCCATTTATAAAGTCAACAATTTTAATTTAAGTTTTCCGAAAAAACTTATTTTTCACCTTTCTAATATCGAAATTCAAATGATATTTTTACATTATAAGAATATATAACATCTAAATCATACAACTACACATATAATAAAGTGATTTATACAACAGCTGCTATTATCTATTGATTAAAAGAACTTTATACTATCTAACTAAGTTCCCCTTACACACTCTCCAATTTCTTATCTAGTTGTCTATTAAGACGTCGTTGCTACTGTATTATTTCTTCGAATTGGGATCATACTAAGATCCATAAGAATAAAAAAAGAACGACAATTAAATATTCACACTATAAAAGTAAAAAAGAGTAAGGAATTAATCCTTACTCTTTTTTACTTTTATACGATATGATAAACATTCATTTAAAGACGCTTGCTCTTTATATTTTCTCTCTTCGAAGTCATATGCTCCCCCTGGGAAAATCCCAACTATACTGAAATGAGCCTCTGCACATAAATTACTAATCTCATCTATAGTATAGCAACGTAAAGATTGTGTCACGATATCATTTGAAGAATCCGTTTCCCACCAGTGGTCCAGCATCCTAGCATTTTCACTATCGTATTCATATTTTCGCATTGCAGAATAAATCGGCATTTCTTGTCCATTTGCTTTTTCCCAATATAATGGTTGATAAATATCAATAAGTGCACACCCACCATCTTTCAACCAATTATGGATTCGTTTTAATAAAACCAATTGTTCTTCATCTGTTCCTACACCAAATCCGTCTAAATAACTAACAACATCAAACTTTTCTTCAAAGTTAATTTTATAAAAGTCAGCACAATGAATCACAATGTCGTTAGTAGAATGTTTTTTAGCAAACATAACTAACTCTGGTACAAGCTCAACCGTAGTCATTTTTACACCCAAATTAGACATCGCTCTTGCAAACCCGCCATTTCCAGCACCTAGTTCTAACATCGTCTGAAATGGATATCCCACTTGCTCTTGAATTTCTTCAGCAACTTCCTGTAACCAATTTTCATTATTTATATCATGGCTTAGTAATTCAAATTGTTTTTTATAAAATTCTTTTACATTTAATTCGTTCATTATTATTCTCCTCCTGTACGTTATTTTTCTACTACAGTTGAGAAACTAAATTTCTGACACCCCTGAAAAATCCTCCTTTTTATTTCCCTATATTTACAATTTATCAAAATAATAAGAATTTTAAAAGTGTAAATATAAAAAATAGATAATGGATTATTCCACTATCTACTCTTTAGTTACTCTTATTTTTCTTTTTGATACTCCACCCAATCTCCAGAATCAATCACTTTCAATATCATCTTTTTATCTTGAGCGATATACACATATGCCTCTATTTCCCTATCAGCAGCATATACTGTTTGCGTAATGCGATCATATAAATCAGTCTCCGCATTACCTGTATATTCTTCTAGTTCATCTAACTTACGCAATATCTCATCATTTACTTCATAAACTTCACCATAGACCTTTTCTTCATTCGAATAAGTCATGGCTGGATACCCTTCGTTTGTATCAAATAATTCCCCATACGTCCATGCTTCGTCTGCGATGCATGTTGCACCTTGCATATAATGAGCATTTGTTTGCTCTTTTCTTAACGTGCCATACACAAAAACGTGATGCATAAAATCCCTATCCCCTTTACATGTCACTACTTTCTAATTTGTAAATAAGCACGAATCATAAAGTAACTCACTTCATTCGGAAGTTGTTCCTTAATCGATTTCAGACCACCATCAGCATTTTGCACTGCAGTTTCAATCAGCAGTTCATATTCTGCAGGAACAAAACTGTTCCAGTCTACTTCCATTCCATCTTCAAAACAGCGAATTAAATGATTTTCAATTGTTTGTCTTGATAGGTTACGTTCTTTTGCAATCTCATTTAAATCAATGCCTTGTTTATACATTTCATACGTCTCTAAATGAGAATTTGCTGAAGCTTTCCCTGGCTTTTTCCGCTCTGTCACCACTTCTGTCTTAACTGTTTCAGCATAGTTTGGGTTTTCCTCAATAAAGTGCTGTACTGCTTGCAAGAAATGAGAACCGTACTTCACAAGTTTGTGTTCGCCAATCCCTTTTACTGTTAAAAGTTCAGAGTCACTTTGCGGCATTTTGGCACACATATCTTTTAACGTTTGATCAGAGAAAATAACGAATGGAGGTACACCTTCTCCTTGTGCAATTTCTTTACGTACTTCACGGAGTACTTCAAATAAAGGATGGTCTTGAACAATTTGTCTTGTCTCTACACGTTCTTTGCGTAAAACATTCTCTTTACCAAGTAACACTTCTTTCCCTTTTCCTGTTACTTTTAATGTTGGATACGTACCATGTTCAACTGCAATTAACTCGTCTGAAATAAGAAACTCAATAAACTCACTGACTTCTTTTACACTACGATTTGATAGTAATCCGTACGTTGGTAAAGTATGAAAATTAAATTCAATGACTTTCTTATTTTTAGATCCCGTTAGTACTTGTGCAATCATTTGTTTTCCGAATCGTTGGTTCGTCCTAATCATACAAGATAGAACCATTTGTGATTCTCTCGTCACATCAATACTTTCACGTTCGTCTGTACAATTACCGCAACGGCCACAATCTTCTTTCGGTTCTTCTCCAAAGTATTGCAAAATAAATGATTGTAAACATTGTTCTGTATGACAGTAATCAGTCATATTTTGCAATTTTTCAAGTTCGTTTGAAAAACGAGATTCTCCGGTCGATTGATCAATTAAAAAGCGCTGTACTTGCACATCTTGAGAAGAATACAGCAATATACATGCACTATCTAATCCGTCACGGCCAGCACGTCCTGCTTCTTGATAATAACTTTCCATATTTTTTGGCAGTTGATAATGAATAACGTAACGAATATTCGATTTATCAATACCCATCCCGAATGCAGATGTCGCTACCATTACACTTACTTCATCACGTAAAAAGAGTTCTTGCTGCTCATTTCGATCGTTATCACTCATACCCGCATGATATTTTGATACAGAAACTCCCGCTTTCATTAAATCCTCATACAACTGATCAACTACTTTTCTAGTAGCTGCATATATAATCCCAGATTCCTTTTGATTTTGACGAATATAATCCGCTAAATATGCATTACGATCTTGTCCTTTAATAACAGAAAATGATAAGTTCTCGCGCTCAAACGTTGTCATAATCGTGTTTTCTTGATTAATTCCAAGCGTATTGCAAATATCATCACGAACTTGTGGTGTTGCCGTAGCAGTTAATGCTAATACGAGCGGCTTTTCTGGAAGATAATCTAATATACGATGTATATGTAAATAACTCGGACGGAAATCATGTCCCCACTGCGAAATACAGTGCGCCTCATCAATTGCAATCATCGGGATTTTCATATCGATAAGTTGATCAACAAACTCCATTGAATCAAGACGCTCAGGCGCCACATAAAGTAACTTATAATGTCCTTGTTTCGCTAATTGAATTCGTTGATTCGCTTCTGTAATAGAAATAGAACTATTAATATAAGTAGCCGAAATACCATTTTGTACTAATGTATCTACTTGGTCTTTCATAAGTGATATTAAAGGCGATATAACTAACGTTGTTCCTTCAAATACTAATGCGGGAATTTGATAACAAATTGACTTACCACCACCTGTAGGCATAATACAGACTGTATCTTTCCCATCTAATACATTTTTAATTGTTTCATCTTGTCCTCTTCGGAATGAAGAATAACCGAAATAAGACGCTAAAAGTTCTTGTGCTTTTGTAAACAAAAAAGAGTCACCTGCTTTTCTTTATCTTTCATCTACTTCTATTATATCATCTCTTATGCGTCATGAAAGTGATGAATGCATAACTAACAGCCTGCTTTTTCATTATTTTATGCATCTTTACGTTTTAGAGATTGATTAGCAACTATAACGAATTTCAAAATGAATACACATTTTATTAATTCTCCTTGAATACTACTAATCTTATACATATGAATTCAGGAGGTTACTATATGAAGCACCGTAATATTAGTTCCATCAAACAGAAAACAGTACCGAACCAACTCCAATTCTCAAATAATGATGCGTGGAAATATGAATCATATTATAAGTACCAACCATTATTTTCTTATAGAAAGCTTTTTCATTTTCTTTCTCAACTTTTTAAACATTAATACACGTGCGAAATATATCATTCATAATAATTTTCTCAATATGAACCTTATAGACATACTACAATACAGTTGTTAACATATGAGGTATTCTGTTGGATAAACCCCTTAAGTTGACCTGCTTATTTGTGCAGGTCTTTTTTGATTTTTATATATTTCAGTACACTTTTAGATGTGATTGTAAATCTTTTCTCCATTTTATAACCATACTCCACTCACAACAAATGATGATAATAACAGGAAGTAAAATATAAGTTCTTAACATCTAATAAAGTAAATCTTTTTTTCTCAATACACAAAACGAATTTCACTTGTTACTATAAAGGTACTCTAGATGATTTTTTGCTCATCGACATTATCTAGTTAAAGGGACCTGCCGCGGGAAGCAGGTCCCTTTGACTTTATTAAAGACTGACTTTCATTTGGACACATTTACCAGGTTTTTTTAATAGAATTTTATGATAATATTACGTAGTCGAGTCCGACATCTCGGCAATACCCTTTTGAGGCTCTGCAACTTCCCTTGCAGAGCCTCTTTTACTTTAAATTCAATTTATTTATATATACCACAATAAAATTCTTCATCTTTTTCCATATCATTTTTTGAAATTAATCTAGGACACGTAACTAAAAATAAATTTTCATCATACTTTGAGTTATACATGTTCAAAGGAGTGTTACTATTTATGTATTCATATTGGCAATCATATTACTCCCCCTATCATAATCCTTATGTAAACTTTGATGTATCTGTACGTAACTACCGAATTAGTAAAAACGAGAATTTTTTAAAAGGTTACATGCGTTCTTTATGGGAACAACACGTTGCTTGGACGAGATTAGCTATTATAAGTATTGTTTTCAATTTACCTGACGTAAACGTTACTGTTGGACGGCTTCTTCAAAATGCAACACATATGGGACTATCTCTTGAACCATTCTATGGTGAAGATGCAGTGAAAAAATATAGTGCATTAATTAAAGACCACTTAGTAATTGCAGCAGATCTTGTTAAAGCCGCAAAAGCTGGTGACCAAAATGCAGCTGCCGCTATAGAAAAAAAATGGTACGCTAACGGTGATAAAATTGTTGCGTTTCTAACAAGCATCAACCCATATATAGAAAAGGAAGAATTCAGAAAAATGTTTTATGAACATTTAGCACTTACGAAAGCAGAAGCACTTACCTTTCTAAATAAAGATTATGAAGCAGGAGTAAAATTGTACGATAAAATTGAAAAAGAAGCATTAGAAATGGCTGACATGATAACAAATGCAATCGTAAAGCAATTTCCGCAAGTATTTCAATAACAATAAGCCGATTTGAAAAACAAATCGACTTATTGAGCTTTCTATCAATGATATTTCGTCCCCGCTCTTTACATTTAGCTTATATCGATATATTTTATTAATATCCGTTTTTATAGGAGGAAATAGTTTGATTAACGCCATCGGTCTTGTATTTATCCTTACAAATAAGCACGAGAAAAAGAAGAAAGTATATCTAAATGAAAAATTCGCATTAATAGACATTATTGATTCTAAAGAAGTAATTGATGATGAAGGAAACTCACTAGTAGAACTAACATGTAAATACAGTATATATTTAGATGAAAAATACTACTGTAAATCTCTTGATGATTATACTGGACAAGTATTTCCATTCTTAAGCGCTAAAATAGGAAAAGGACTTCTCAGAAACTTAAATTATTACTTTTCTTACGTTGATGCCTATGATAAAAAACCACCTGTAAAAGAAATTAGGCCACTTATGAAACAAGTAACGAACAGATAGTGAAAATCACTCAAGAAAGAAAACATCTAATTTCAGATGTTTTCTTTTTTGAATCCAGAACTAGTTACCTTTCATCCTCTTCTAAATATATGTATCCAAGCATACTTTAAATTAAAAACATTGGAGGATTAAACTGAATGAAATACTCAGAAACAATTGTAAGTAAACGGCTTCGAACACTTAAAATATGTAGTATGTTTATCATGCTAGTTTTAATCGCATGGGTTGGATATACAAAATTACTTTATGAAAACGGATTTCTTCAAGAAAAGAAAAATTCAGTTGAAGTAATGAATACTAGTATTACAGGAGAAATTGAACAGAATTCCCATGTAAACTTACAAGGTTATCGTAAAACAGACCTTGATACCATTATAGATGCAAGTAGGACTGATCCGAGCGAACTATCCTTAATTGAGATTATCAATACATCTTGTTCACGAGATTGCATAGGTGAACCATTGACATATGTGAACGCAAATAATGGATATATTTTTTTTAAGGAGTCTAATGGAACTCATGTAGCTATAAAGATTAAAAAACAAGATAAATGGAAAATTGTAAAAAAATCTGTTGAAGATGGAATATAACCTTATAAATTGAAAGAGTACTTAACGTACTCTTTTTATTATTAATACCCTTCATGTTTACAATAACATTTCGGTTTCTCTTTACAATGACATTTTTCACAATCGCACTTCGGTTTCTCTTTGCAATGACATTCGTTACACTCCCTGCATTTACATCTACATCTTCCAAACATTAAATCGTCCCAAAATGAACGCCTACAATTACAATGATTCCCCATGAATATGCATCCTCCTAAATAGAATTCATCATATTCTATGGTTAAGAGTAGAAAAAGGTTTGTTTGCTAGTCTATATTCTAGTTTTATAAGTATAGTTATAAATGTTATACTTCTCTGTTAGTACTTCCAATTCTCTTTAAAGTAAATACTACAAAGAAAAAACCCCAATATTTAGGATTTAAATTCATACGTGTTTTCTTTTTTCACACACAATATATATAAACACTAAAAGTTGGCTATAACTCTCTCCCTTCCCCCACAGCCCCTTTTAACCTCTGCAACATATACCCAATTCCTTTACACCCTTCTAACGGATACGTAATGATTTCTTCTAGATACAATTGTGTCACTACTTTTTTATGCTTCTTCCCTGCAAGTAAGACGATTTCATCAAACTGAAGCAAGTCTTTTTCAATCATCTGTTGTTTTAATTGTTCAATACTAATAATCTCATCGCTCTTTGAATCAAAGGCAAGATCATAGTTTTCTAGTACAATATCATTTGGCCTTAAAAATCCATGCTTCGCCGATAATATAACCCAATTCTCGAAAAACATAGTTGCGTACGCCTGACATGCTTTTCCGAACGGGCTAATATATACATCTTTTGCCTCCATCGGTCCGTAATCACGATACTTATCCCAAATTTTCTTCTTTCCGCATGGAATTATGCATAACCTTTTCATCGTTTTTTCTTACCTCATTTCTAACTTTTTAAATATAAAAATATAGAACCCTCTACTTCTTCATACACAGCTTCTATTTATCCAACCCTAAAAACGTTCCAACCATTATTTGTTTCTTTCGGTTTTTCGTTCATTATGATATGAACTTGTGTCATATTTTTAAAATCTTCTTCGAAAGATGCTAAAACAGGCTGATTTATCATATATGTTTTATTATGTATATTTACACTTAAAAAGGTTTTATGTAATGCTTTATTTCCGTTTAAAATTACATTCATTGGATTAAACGAATTTAATTTTATATCTCCTACAATATACAAATGATACCCTTCTTCATCATAAAATTGCTTAATATCCTTGTCTCTTTCGTTTTGAACAAAATGAAGGATTTGCTTCGTTTCTTTACTTATTGTCATTTCAATATTGAAACTCAAATCCACATTTATATTTTGTTTTAAAAAAGCATATAACAATTTATCACTATTAAAGAAGCTCGTTTTCCATTCAGGGAGGATTTTATCTAATAATAAACATAAAAGCATTCCTGAGCTATAGCAGCTCTTTCTAATATTATAATTAGCATCATATGCATCTAAAATAAGCCCGCTATATTTTCGTAATGTTTCGCTTTTAACATTTTTACAAACTGCAATACAAGCATTCATTTCAACATACCAAGCAGGCCCTTCTATACTTTCAACCATATACTCATATGTTATAAACTCTTCTCCCATAAATCTAGCTCTTTGCTCTCTTAGTTCAATAAACTTCTTAATATAATTATTTTTCTCAGCTTGTGACTTACAATGAACTGCATTATATAAACAAATTCGTTCTCTATTTCGTAATTCTATATTTTCTTCAAATATAGGATATTGAAATCCTAAAGACTCATTTGGAAATCTACTTTCTTTATTCAAATATTGATAGCAATGAAAAAGTTCATGCACCACAATCGCAAGTAAACCTGCATAATCTTTATATCTATTCATATTCACGATGGCAGTTGGATAATCTTTGAATAGGATACATGTATCAGCTTTGAATTGTTCATCCCACTTTAAAATGGTGTACTCATTATCATCTTTCAAATATAATGGATGATGAAATACATACACATGCTCATTATTATATAATGCAAATGCAGCCCTATTAAAACCAGGCCATAGCGTATTCAATAATTCTATACTTACATCTTTCTTTATTCGATTTAGTATATTATTCATTATATATAACACCCCTATATCATTCTACATACACCTATTCTATTCCAATCAAAAACACCCCTTTTAATTACATGACTATTTAAAAAATATATCTCTTATCTCAAACTATAATGCATTATACAAATATACATGTGATGATTTTATGACAAGGAGGTCAATAAATGAAAAATATAATCCCTGCACTAGTACTTTATATTATTGTTTGCATAATCGCTATGATTACTCCAGCATCTCAAGGCTATAATCATGTTGGCTGGAAGTTGTTTGTTGGGCAAGCGTATGCTATACCTATTTTCCTCATTACTGCTATTATTACATTTTATATAAATAAGAAAAAATCTACGAATAAACAGTTATAAGGATAGCGAACGCTATCCTTATTTTAATTCGCTAAGCAAATCTAAAATAACCATTGCAGTACTTTCTATCCTTTCTTCTGAAAAGTCAAACGAGACACCGGTTTTTTCATATATTTCTTGTATAGGTAGGTTCCAATCTGCACTCGCTCCCTCTTTAAAGAAAGCAATCGCTTTTTCTGGGTCCTCTCGATAAATTTGAAACAATTGCATCGCTCCTATTTGTGCAACTGCATATTCAATTTTATAAAAAGGAAACTGAACAAAGTGAAATGACTCTAACCAGCTTGCACCGATTTCATCTTCTAATCCTGCACTATCGACTGATGAATATTGATACCTTTCACATAGTTCAAAATATTTCTCATCCCGCTCTTCTTGTGTATGGTTTGGATTTGTATAAAGCCAGTGTTGGAATACATCTCCTGCAACTGACGATATTAATAAAGACAAAGTACGATATAATTGTACTCGCTGCACTTCTTTATATTCATCTTCTTGCTTGTAAAAGATATTAAGCTTATCCATTACTAGTAACTCAAGACTGAGAGAATAAAGCTCAGCCACCTCTTCACGAAGATATCTTTCCTGCATACTACTATCATTGTTAAACTGTTTATAAAAATGAAATGCATGCCCCACTTCATGTATGAGTGCATTAATTGCATAAAATGAAGGACTAAAATTAGAAAACGCAAAAACCTCTTTACTATGAGGTAAGGTAAAACAAGCAGCTCCTGGTGCTTTATTTTCACGTTCTTCTACGTCAATCAATTCCGCTTTCCTTAAATGAATAAATTTCTCATAAAAATATAAATCTGTCGTCCGAAACATTTCTTCCACCCCACCCAATAAATCAATGGAATTTTGAAATGGTACTTTTGGCAAACTACAAAGAGCTAGATCCCAGGGACGATACGCTTCTACATCGAGATTCTTTTTCAAAAAATCCCCTAACCGTTTCCAAATTGGTACAACATACTTCTCTATAGATTTATGAAGCTTATAACAGTCTTCAATACTGTAATCTCTATTTTTCATTTTAAAAGCATATTCACTATAATTATGAAATCCTGCATTTAAAGCTATCTCATTCCGCAATTGTACGAGTTCATTCATAATACACTCTATTTCTATTTTCACTACACTTCTTGCTTCACATAAAGCGTACCAAGCTTTTTTGCGAATAGCTCTATTGGGGTTATCTAGCTTTGCTTTTACGTATGCATACGTCTTTTGCTCGTCTTCCCAATTAATTGATATGTTAGACATTATTTCTCTATATTTCGTAATAAGCTCTTGCTCTTTAACGGAAAGAGAAATGTTTTTTTCATTAAACATTTTACTCTTCACCAATCTTACTTTTTTCATAAATCCATATTTCTGCTCATCTAAAAAATTAGAAAACGGACAATCTATAAATTTCTGGTCAAACTTTGCATTGTATCTTTTTAAAAGTGGTTGAATTGTATTTTGGTTATATATATGTAAATCACGTATATTACTATTGTTTGTATCTCTATACATGGAAATTAAACTATTTGTTATCTCCTCTTCTATTTCAGCATTTACACGTAGTTCCTCCAAAAGCCAACTCTCTAATTCTGAAACAGAAGTAATATTTCGCTCTAATATTGACTGTAATTTACTCTCCAAATCATTAAACATACACAATCCTCCTTTTAAAATTCTAATTTTCTGTTTTTTAGAGATAAAAAAAGACAAGTAGCCAATCCGACTACTTGTCCTTGCTGTTTATCTGTACTCAATAGAATTAAGCTTGGAATGCTTCTGTTAATACTGGTACGATTTGTTTTTTACGAGATACAACACCTTTTAATGTAGCAGTGTTACTTACTAGAGATACGTTGTATGCTTTCTCAACAACGTTTGCTGCTTTACCGATCGCAAGACCGACAGAATCGTTAGTTAAGATATCAGTTACAACGAATAAGAATAGGTCTAACCCTTTTTCTTCTACTACTGCAGAGATAACTTTTTCAAGTTCCGCTTGGTGTACAAGAACGTCGTTTGTATCAACAGCATTTACTTGTGCGATTTCAACTTTCGCATTACCCATTTGGAATTCTTTAGCGTCAAGAGAGATTAATTGCTCCATTGTTTTTCCGCTCAAGTCAGCACCAGCTTTTAACATTTCTAAGCCGTAGCTATCAGCATCTACACCAGCGATTTCCGCTAATTCACGAGCTGCTGCTACGTCTTGCTCTGTGCAAGTTGGAGATTTGAATAGTAAAGAATCTGAAATGATTGCAGATAACATTAAACCTGCAACTTCTTTACGAATTGTAACGCCGTTTTCTTTGTACATTTTGTTTAAGATTGTAGCTGTACAACCAACTGGCTCACAACGGTAGTAAATAGGATCGCTTGTTTCAAAGTTAGCAATACGGTGATGGTCAATAACTTCTAACACACGAACAGATTCGATATCGTTAGCACTTTGTTGACGTTCGTTATGATCAACTAAAATAACGTTGTCCACTTCGCTTGCAACTGTCTCAACAAAACGCGGTCCTTCTACTTTAAAATAGTCTAACGCAAATTGAGTTTCACCGCTGATTTCGCCTAAACGTATAGGCTCAGCATTCATTCCTAATTCTTTTTTCAATTCTGCATAAGCAATTGCAGAACAAATTGCATCTGTATCTGGGTTTTTATGCCCGAAAACTAGTACTTTTTCCATGTTTTCCACCTCTTCATGAAAAGGATATCTTAAAGAAGCAAATATGACAATATTTAAAGCCCATTTTTTTATAAATAATTGCACTTTCTTCTATATTTTTCATCGTTTTTCATAAAAAAGATCATCTAAAATGAATTAGATGATCTAAATGTATATTTTATTTAAAATAATGTAGGAACTTGCACTACATGATTTAGCGCGATATTTGATGCTAAACCATTATTTACAAGGTTTACATCTATAACTTGATAAAATGCATTCCCAGTATCTGCAATTTCCCACACAGCTAAAATAAGGTGATATCCATTTCTATCAGTAGGTACATTTGCTACATGTGCTACGGAAGTTCCAGGTTTAGCTCCTCCATCATTTTTTACATAAAACGGTACTAAATCCAAATCATATCGTGATAACGGCTTATTTGGATTCCAATCTTTTTTCGTAATATAGTATTTCCATTCTTTCGTACTATGAGGAGCAGTTAATTTCCACTTGAATGTATTCGTTCCGCCGTTTAACGTAACTTTCTTCCACCTATCAACTGTTTGAACGTCTAAAGCAGGGAAATGGCCAGCTCCTGCGATTTGTCCATCAGAAGGTCCTAATTGTGGGAATCCCCCTATTCCTTCTACACTTTGCGGCTCATATTGAATCGGACCACAATTTACATTTACCCCTTGTTTACATAAATAAGAACGGCTCGCTGGTGATTCTACGTATCCATGAGCGGAAGCTTTTTCTGAAAAACCGAAAGTTAACAATCCTGTAAGTAATATACCACCACTTAATATAGCTTTCTTTACCTTCTGTAAACCTTTCGTTTTCATCTCGTCATCCCCTTTCCCATAATAAAGCGAAAATAACTATAGTTGCCTAGTCATCTTCTCTACATCTATTATAAGTCGAGAGACCATGCAAACATAACCCTCTAAAAACTTTCTCAAATTCAATTCGTACATTAAACAAATTCAAATAACACCGCTAGAGAAATATAGACGGTGTTAAAAATTGGAGTTTATTATTTGGAGCATGATAGCATTGTAATCATCACTTATAAAAACTTATAATAAATAACTGTGGCATCCAAACTACCATTTGGAGATATTGCGTATTTTGGTATTTTTCCAGCTTCTTGATACTCTAATGATTTATACAATCTGTTGGAAGGGTCTCCTTCTCTCGTATCTAGTACTAAAAGAGACCTATTTTCTTGTTTCGCTCGTTCCTCTGCTTTTTGCATAAGTAAACGCCCTATGCCATTACGTCTAAAGCTCGGATGAGTCATTAACTTACAAATCTCGGCTCTATGAATTCCGTTAGGCTTTGTAACTAAATGTAATTGAATACTCCCTGCCAATTCATTATTTATTTTAGCGACATATAATATCACTTCTGGCGCTATAACAGTTTGCCAATACTTTATTGATTCTTTTTGTTCCAGTGGAGGTAAAAAACCAATTGATGCTCCATCATTTACAACCGTTTTTAATAGTTTCGAAAGTTCTTCCATATCATTTTCTAGTTGCTTAATTTCTTCAATTACTAAATTTCGCATTACTTTTCCCCCTTTTGTTACATTATACCAATTTTTAAAGCAGGAATAATGATATACTAAGATGAAATTCTTTAAGACATGATTTTTTAGGGAAAGGATAACGATATGAAATATATATTAGATAGAACATATGCAAAAGAATTACTCGAATGGGCATATGAACAAAACCCCGGTCCTTGGTTTGAACATTCAATAAATGTTGCTCAGGCAACTGAAAACATAATTATAGAACTTATTAAAAATGGGTATAACCTAGATGCTGATATAGCATATAATGCTGCCCTTTTGCATGATATCGGAAGATACAAAGGTTTTACCAAATCGGTCATTCATTCCTATGATGGTTATATGTATATGAATGATTTAGGGTATACAGGAAACGCAGTTATTTGTGTTACACACTCATTCCCATGCAAAAATGAACATATAGATATCGCAGCAGAGTGGCGTCTCGTTCCTGACCATATGAGAATCCAGTTAGTTGAAATATTGAATGAATATTGTAACTACGATTTATACAATAAAGTAATTACTCTTTGTGATGCTCTTGCTGACGCGGATGGTTTTACTACGCTGGAAAGAAGATTGATTTCCGTTGGTTTACGTCATGGTACAACGTCTCATACATCATTACATTGGAAAGGGTTTTATGCAATTAAGAAAGAATTAGAAGCTTTAATCGGTAAAAGCATATACACAGTTCTTCCTGATGTAGAGAATTCGATTTATGAAGACATAGAATATTAAAGTGAATACAAATTTAATTTCACATAAAAAACGTTTTAAACATAAAGTTTAAAACGTTTTTTTATTCAATGCTTTTGATTTTTCAGTTCTGTTAAACACTCTTGCACTAAAGTTACTGCTTGACTCATCGCAGCTCCGCCAGCAAATGCTGCTGATACACCACACGCTTCCAGAATTTCTTTATCTGAACACCCTTGATCAAGACAACCTTTTGTATGATAAACAGTACAATATTCATCTTGCGTTGCTAGACTAATTCCTAATGCGATAAGTTGTTTTTCCCTTTTTGTTAAAGAACCCTCTTGAAAACAAGCTTGCGTGAATGCATTATATGTTTCAGTAATTTCAGGAATTTGGTTTGTAAAACTACCGATTCCTTCTTTATAATGATGTAGAACGTCATTTACTGAACTATGATGTTGTTCGTGTTCCATCTTATTATTACCTCCATTCAAATTATCTGTACCTATTGTAGTATGTGATGAAAAGAAGGCAATATACCCCGATAAATAGAATGAAAATTCAGTTTATTATAGCTACAATTTCAGACTATCATCCACTACTGATTGTTCTTTAGAGTTTGTTCTTTCAACCTCTTTACTTCTTTCTTCCCAAAATGCTAATCCTTCAATCCCTATATTTTTAGGGTCAAATACTGGATCTTTCCCTTCTTTTTTCTGCGTTTCATAATCTTTTAACACTTTTAATGCTGTTTTACTTAATAGTAGAATCGCAATTAAGTTTAGCCATGCCATACTACCGATTCCTAAATCTCCAAGATTCCATAAAAGCGACGCTGATTCTACACTACCGATATAAACCATAATTAAAAATCCAAATTTCAAAACTGGCTTTAACCAGCTATATTTAAATTCACGATCTAAATAAGTAAGTGTTGTTTCAGCGATATAATAGTAAGCGAGTAACGTTGTAAATGCGAAGAAGAAGATAGCAATGGAAATAAATATTGGTCCAAATCCTGTCATAACAGTTTCAACTGCTTGTTGTGTATAGATTGGACCTGCATCAACATTCC
The DNA here is from genome assembly GCF_050630465.1 of Bacillus basilensis. NCBI lineage: Bacteria > Bacillati > Bacillota > Bacilli > Caryophanales > Bacillaceae > Bacillus > Bacillus basilensis. The sequence goes on from NZ_JBNTQO010000001.1 coordinate 589,444, forward strand.
CTATATTTTTTACAATAGCGCTTTTCCCTTCAGGTATAACATTATACATACCTGTTATTAATATCATAAGAGCTGTCGCTGTACATACAACAATTGTGTCGATATAAACGGAAAATGCTTGAACTAACCCTTGTTTTGCTGGGTGAGATACTTCAGCAGCAGCGGAGCTATACGTCGCTTCTCCAACACCAGCAACATTTGAAAATACCGCCCGCTTTACGCCCCATGCGATTGCTGCGCCGACGATTCCGCCAAACATTTCATTTACACCAAAAGCACTAGAGAAAATTAAAGCGAACATACTTGGAATTTCTGTTACATTCGCAATTAATACGATACATGTAACAATTACATAACCAATTGCCATAAATGGAACAAGCATTTGAGAAACACCCGCAATTCTCTTTACGCCACCAAAAATGATCGCTGCTAATAATACGACTAACAATATACCAGTTATATATTTGCTAATCCCATTAGAGTTTTCAAATCCAACTGCGATGCTACTAGATTGAATCCCTGGTAATAAAACGCCATATGAAAGTGTTACAACGACCGCTACAATGACTGCAAACCATTTCATTTTTAAGCCTTTTTCAATGAAATATGGTGTACCGCCGCGGTATTCATTTCCAACTTTACTTTTATACACTTGAGATAATGTTGATTCAACAAATGCACTCGCTGCTCCTAAAAGGGCCATTACCCACATCCAAAATACAGCTCCAGGTCCGCCAAAAGCGATAGCAGTCGCGACCCCGGCGATATTACCTATCCCAACCCTACCTGATAAGGCTAAACAAAATGCTTGAAAAGATGAAATTCCCGTCTCCGAGCTCTTCCCTTCAAATAATAGTTTAATCATCTCTTTAAAATAACGAACTTGTAGAAAACGAGTTGCAATTGTAAAATACACACCTGCTCCTAATGCGAAAATAACTAAACCAATACTCCACACTTGTCCTACTAACCACTCTACTAATTGCTCCATCCAAATCCCCCTTATCATTCTTTAGAAAACTATTTTATATATAAGAAAACGGACAACTATTATTAAAACTTCCAGTTGTCCGTATCTCTATTCATTAACAGTTAGACTCTCTATTACTTTATATTTACCCAAACACTTTTCACTTCTGTATAGTTATCAAGCGCATATGAACCTAACTCACGACCGATACCAGATTGTTTAAACCCACCAAATGGTGCCGCTGCATTTTCTAAGTTATAATCATTAATCCATACTGTTCCTGCCTTTAACTTATTGGCAACTTGATGTCCTGTTTTAATATTTTGTGTCCATACGCCTGCTGCAAGCCCATATGACGAACGATTTGCTCTTTCGATTACTTCATCCATCGAATCAAAAGGAAGTACAACGACAACTGGACCGAAGATTTCTTCCCTAACTATCGTCATATCGTCAGTAACATCTGTGAATACTGTTGGCTGTACAAAATAACCTTTTTCAAATGCACGTTCACCACCAGCAGCAACAGTAGCACCTTCAGCTTTTCCTTGTTCAATGTAATGTAGCACACGCTCTTGTTGTTTTTTAGATACAAGTGGACCCATTTCCGTTTCCTTCTCCATACCTGCTCCAAGCTTCACGTTATTCGCCATTTTTACTAGTTCATTTACGACTGTTTCGTAATGTTTTCGGTGAACAAACACGCGAGATCCAGCACTACAATTTTGGCCGTGATTATACATAATGCCTTGAAATGCACCGTTAATCGCCTCTTCTAAATCAGCGTCTTCTAAAATGATATTTGGTGATTTACCACCAAGTTCTAATGTTACATGTTTAATTGTTTCTGCAGATTGACGCATAATATATTTTCCAGTAACCGTTGAACCTGTGAAGGCTACTTTATCAATATCATGATGGTTTACGATTGCAGCTCCTGCTTCAGGACCGAAACCTGGCACAAAGTTTACGACACCATTTGGAAAACCTGCTTCTTTAAAAAGCTTCGCTGTATATAATAAAGATAAAGGCGTTTGCTCTGCTGGTTTTAATACGATCGTACAACCGGTTGCTAATGCAGCTCCCATTTTCCAAGAAGACATAACGAGCGGAAAATTCCAAGGAATAATTTGACCTACAACGCCAACAGGTTCATGGCGTGTATAATTTAAGTAATCTTTTGAAATCGGAATTGTTTGCCCGATAATTTTTGTAGCCCATCCCGCATAATAGCGATAATTTTCTACAGTCGCTGCTATATCATCATCCAGTGCTACTTGATATGGCTTCCCATTATCTAAAGCTTCTAACTGTGCTAATTCTTCTCCATTCTCTTCTATTAAGTCTGCTAATTTATAAATAAGATGTGCTCTTTCAGCGGTAGTCATTTCTGCCCAATGTCCTGATTCAAATGCAGATCGTGCCGCTTTTACTGCGACATCAATATCCTCTTCTTGTGCTTCACATACGACCGCTAAAACATCTTCTGTTGCTGGATTGTATGTTTCAAACGTCTTCCCGCTAATTGAAGGAACAAATTCACCATTAATAAACATTTTAATTTCTTCATTTAAAAACGCTTTCACTTTTGGTTTTAGTTCAATGTTTTTCGTTAACATATATGCTCTCCTCCTTATTTAAACAGCCGCATGAGCTGCAATTTTTGAAATAATCGTTTGAAGTTTTTGATCTTCTTCTTCAGTTAATCCGAGTCTCGGATAACGCGAAAGTCCCCCAGCTTGCCCGTGTAATTCCATTGAGCGTTTCACGATTTGCACATACTTTCCTGATCCTTCAAGAAACTCGCAAAGAGGTAAAATAGCGTCGTTTATTTCCCAAGCTTTTTCTAATTCACCATTATGAAAATGCTCATACATTTTCGTAACAAGTCCCGGTACGATATTTCCTGCTACTGAAACCCATCCCGTTGCACCAACTAAATAAGATTCCATAACTAAATCTTCAGATCCACAGAAGACTTGAAAAGCACCTTCGCCTTGTCTTACTAAATCTCTCGCTTTTCGAATATCTCCGCTAGATTCTTTAATATGTGTAACATTTTCACAGTCTTTTCCAATACGTAGCATGAGTTCTGTACTCATATCAACACCAGATGTAAACGGGTTATTGTACAACATAATTGGTATATTTACAGCGTTTGAGATTTCTTTAAAGTGAAAATAAATTTCCTCTTCTTTCGGTTTACAATAGTACGAGTTAATAATTAATGCACAATCTGCTCCATGCGCTTCTGCATGTTTTGTATATTCAATCGCTTCTTTCGTCGTTTCTGCTGCAGTTCCAACAATAACTGGAATACGACCATCAACTTCTTTTAATACTGTTTCTACCATTTTAAATCGCTCTTCTTTTGATAAACTAACAAACTCTCCTGTACTTCCATTAATAATAATGCCAGCCACTTTTTGCTCAATAAAGTAGTTTACGTTTTGTTTTACACCGTTCCAATTAATCTCTTGAAACTCATCCATCGGTGTGATTAATACTGGAAATGCCCCTTTAATTTTTTTCATATGTATCTCTCCCTCTCATATTTTATTTTAATAAAAATCCTGATGGAAACGGATCTGTAGAATCTAATAGAAACGTCTGCATACCTGTAATAAATCCTCTACTTTCAAAACGGAAAATGTAACCTTTTTCTTCCTTCTTCACTTTTTCAACTGTTATAAAACTATTAAATATACTTTCATTTATAAAAGGTTTATCCACTGTATAATCATTTTTAAATAACGCATGAACATAAGACACAATAGTAGAAACAAAACCTGGTGAACGTACGATAAAGTTATCTTCATGAAATGTAATCGACTTTATATGGTTCTTTTCTTTTTGCGTGGAATCTACTAAAATTAGTCTTTTTATTAACGACTGTTTTTGTATAGTTTGAAGTGTAGCTTCTCCCCATTTTTTCAATTCAGAAATGTTTTCAATACGAATTTCTGGCGAATACATATCCTTTTCTACAACTGCATATACTTTATCTGCCTGAATGAGAGAGTAACTTATATTATCAGCTTGTAAATTTTGCTCAATCACATAACATAGTTTACTTTCAAAAGAAACAGATACAACTTCATCATTCTCTACATACGCATGGACTACAAATATGCCAGATAACGTTTCTATTTTGTATTGATTCGTCTCTCTCTTTTTTAAATACCCGCTTTCTAGTAACATCGTTATTACTGCCACAATGCCTCCATAATGAAGCGGAATGGATCCTTCATGATTAAAAAATAATACAGCTGCATCGACTTCCGTATGAATAGAAGGAACGACAATACATCCATTTAAACCGATAAAACCACGTGGTTCATTTAATAAGAGCTTCATTTCTTCTGCTAATTCACCTGAAAATTGCTCGTTTAATTGTTCCAAACTGGAGTAGTATTTGCATGGTACATCTTTCATTACACGAAATGCTTCACCATTTACATGTACGTCTACTGCCGTATACATTTTTTGAATGTTCATTTTACATCCTCCGTTTCATGTTCCATCGGCGGAATTAGCAAAAAGCCTTCTTTAAGTGGGTCCTTTTCATTGTAAAAAAATCTGTGCATCCCCATAAGCCAAGCTGAACCGGTAATTTTCGTTACGACAGCTTCAATATTTTTTACAAATGTCGTATTTATGACACAGCCTTTAAATAGAGAGCCCACGATACTCTCATGAATAAACTCTTCATCCATTTCGATTTTTTGATTTGCGTATAATACAGCTAACTTCGCTGATGTTCCTGTACCACATGGAGATCGATCAATTCCTCCTGGTGGAACAACAACTGTATTTTTCACATGTGCACTTTCATGAGTAGGATCTGTATAAAATTCAATGTGCGTTAATCCTCGTATAAACGAATACTCTGGATGAATGATTTCAAATTTCTCATTAATTGTATTTCTTATAAGAATCGCTTTATTGATGATTGTAGATGCGTTTTCTGGTACTAACTCTAACTCTACTGATTTCGCATCGATAATGGCATAAAAATTCCCGCCATATGCAATATCAGCCTCTACAGTTCCAATGTCTTCGACGTCTACAGTAATATTTTTCAGTAAAAAAGCTGGTATGTTACAAAAGGAGACTTCTCTCGCTTTTCCATCTTGAACAGAAATATTTACTTCAACTAAACCGGCTGGCGTATCTAACTTTAAAGAAGTAATCGGTTCAGCTACCGAAATTAAACCTGATTCAATTAAAGCTGTACATACACCAATTGTATCGTGACCACACATTGGTAAATATCCACCTGTCTCTATGTAAATAACACCAATGTCTGCTTCAGGATGACATGGATCTGTTAATAGTGCTCCTGACATTACATCATGACCACGCGGTTCATTCATTAACAATTTACGAATCCAGTCATACTCCTTTTTCATATGTAACATCTTCTCTGCCATCGTCTCTCCACTTAACTTAGGCAGTCCACTAATCAATGTTCTCGTTGGATTCCCTCCTGTATGTGTATCAATCGTTGTAAAAACTCTTTGTGACCTCATCCGTTTAACACCCTTTCTGTAAAACGACTCAAACGAAGTGGTTCAATAGGAATGATTGTTTCTTTTTCATTTAATAACTCTTCAACCACTTTCCCAGTAACTGCTGCAAGACTAATGCCATCCCCTTCATGTCCTGCTGCAATAAAGTAGTTCGGGATATGTTCCACACGTGAAATGATCGGCAAATGATCTTCTGTCCACGGGCGTAATCCAGCATATGAACGAATCACCATCATATCCGCCATTTTCGGATAAAAACGAATTGCTCTGTTCGCAATACATTTAATAACCTCGTTATTTATCCTTGTATGAAACCCTACAAACTCTCTACTACTACCAATTAAAAAATTTTGGCTTTCTGTCGGCTCAAATACTAGAGCTACCCCATATTTTTCAGTTAAAGCATCCACTTTTCTTTTTCCACCAAATTTAGAGATTAAATAACCAAATTCCATTACTTTACGACAGCCAACGTGTTCTTGCCTTGAAGCTACAATAATATGCCCTTTTCTCGGCTCAATTGGTATATTCACATCTAACATTTTTCCGATTTTCGGAGCCCACACACCAGCTGCGTTCACCACTTGCTTTGCATTAAACGTCCCATTTGTCGTTTCTACAATAAAGGAACCGTCTATATCTCTTTTCATTTCTTTTACTTCCGTAAGATTAAAAGCTTTCGTACCATATTTCTTCGATTCTGCAAGAAGTGAAAAAGCAAGAAGATATGGATTTACAGTCGAATCCGTTGCGCATTCTAACCCGCCTAATAAATCATCTGCGAAAAATGGTGATTCTTCTCTTATATCTTGCCTATCGAGCATTCGAAACGGTAATCCAGCTTCTTTTTGCCGATTTACCCATCGCTGCGCAGCTTCCATTTCTTCGTCTGACTCACATACGAGAATACTTCCTGGTGCCCTATATTCAAATGAATGCTCTAACTCTTCGCTTAAATCAGTTACTAACTTTTGACTTACTAACGACATTTGACTATCAAACCCTGGGTCTTTATCAATAGCCAAAATATTCCCGTCACACCGTGAAGACGTCCCACTGACAAATTCTCCTTTTTCAATGATTGTTACGTCTCTTCCGTATTTTGAAGTGTAATAAGCGATAGAACATCCTATTATTCCACCACCTATAATTAAAACGTCGCAGTGTCTCACAAAATACTCCTCCTTCCCCTAAACCTCTCACTTTCTTTTATGCAATTGACGTGCCAACTCTACATATATACACTTTTTATAAATAATATTTTTATTTGTAAAAATATTTTAAATTTATCGTAAATAGGTGTATTATTTTTTTATCACTGTCAAAATTTTTATACATAACAGGAGGACAATATGGCATTCTCATTTCCCACAATAAAAGAATTTCTAAAAACTTTATCCATTGATCGTACATACAGCATGCACCCCATTGAACAAGTTGACGAAAAATTTTATTACCGACCTTCTACTACAGAAATATATAACTGCGCAGTTATATATGAAGATGACTCATTCACCACTTTAATTAACGCGTTTTCCAATGAACTAGTCGTTATCATAATGAATGGAAATAAAGATCCTTTATGTTGTATAACGGTTCAGCAAATCATTCCGTTTCTTGTTAAGTCTTACTATGAACTACAATCTTTTTATAACACCGTAATACAAACTACTGATTCTTCTGTTACAGTCATCGATGATAAAGAACGTGTTCGTACTTGGACAGATGGCGCCGAAAAGATTTTTTCAGTCAAGCATACTGAAATTATTGGACAACCTATCACTCGTTTTTTTGACTATAAAGATTTGGAAATTTTGCAATCATTACATGACGGAAAAAGTATAATCGCTCAGTTCCATCAGCCTCGGCCAGATTTGTTCGTATTAATCAATTCAAACCCAGTCTACTGTAACGATGAAATTATCGGAGCGGTCGTCTCAGAGACTGATGTGACAAACCAAGTTGCTTTAAATGAAAAACTATTTAATATGTCACATGAAATGCACCGTTTAGAACAAGAAGTAGCAAAGTATAAAGATGAATCCGATCCTTTTCTTGCAATGAATGGAAAAAGCCCTGTTATACAAAGAACAATACAATTAGCTAGAAAGGTTTGTTCGGTGAAATCAACTGTTTTAATACTCGGCGAAAGTGGTGTTGGAAAAGAAGTATTTGCGAAAGCAATTCATGAAGCAAGTGAGGCAGCGAAGGCACCTTTTATTTCGATTAACTGCGGTGCCATTCCAGAGGCGTTATTTGAAAGCGAATTATTCGGGTATGAGCGTGGGGCTTTTTCTGGTGCAAATAGTAAAGGAAAAAAGGGTAAAATAGAGCTCGCGCAAGGCGGTACATTATTCCTTGATGAAATTGGAGAAATGCCGCTCGATATGCAAGTAAAACTTTTGCGCGTACTACAAGAACGAAAATATTACCGAGTTGGTGGAGAAAAGGAGATTAATATTGATTTCCGTATTATCGCTGCAACAAATCGTGATTTACAAGAAGAAATGAGAAAAGGTACGTTCCGAGAAGATTTATACTATCGCCTCAATGTAGTTAGCTTGCATATTCCACCGCTACGCGAAAGACGCGAAGATATTATCGAATTAACATACTCTTTCTTAAACGATTTTTCAATCAACTATAACAGACCAATTCGCGACTTACCTTCCAGTATTATGCATGAACTACTTCATTACAATTGGCCTGGTAATATTCGCGAGCTTCGTAACGTTGTTGAAAGACTTGTCGTATTTGCGACTGACGGTATTATAAAACAAGAATATTTACCATTTCATACAACTGAAACGTTAGACGACCATGCAGCTCATTCCCTATTGCTCAGCAACAATAATACAATTCTCTCTTTGCAAGAAGAGATGGATGAACATGAGAAAAAAGTCATTGAGAGGGCTTTACGCATTTTGAATGGGAATAAATTAGAATGCGCGAAACAGCTTGGTGTTACGAGAGCCACTTTATATAACCGTTTAAAAAAACTTGGGTTACAATAAAACATCACTCCTCTATATTGGCATAGTTTTTGCATTAAATAATTTGTGCAAACCGAACTAGAGGAGGAATACATATGACGAATAAAGATCACTTAATTGTTTGTCGATGTGAAGAAGTTACATACGGTCAACTTCAATCGACAATCGCTGAATATAAATGCTCGGCAAGAGAATTAAAACTAAGAACACGTGCTGGCATGGGATTTTGCGGTGGCCGCACATGTAGAATGATGATAGATCGAATGATCGAAAGTGCAAATCCCGACGTAACTACTAATGAAATCCCATTAAAATATCAACCACCAGTGCGCGCAGTTACTTTTGGATCGGTAGGTGAAAGTAAATGAGTAGAATTACAAATCACCCTATTTTAGGGAGTTTAAATAGTAATAAGCACATTACTTTCCAATTTAATGGTCAACAATACGAAGCATATGAACATGAAACGATTGCGGCCGCTTTACTTGCAAACGGAATAAGAACATTAAGAGTGCATGAAGATAGCGGGACGCCACGAGGTATTTACTGTAATATCGGACATTGTTCTGAATGCCGCGTCACCGTAAACAATCAAGCAAACGTACGAGCATGCTTAACTGTTGTAGAAAAAGATATGATTGTTGATAGTGGTAAACAGCATCCAAATATCGTAAGAGAGATGGTGAAAAAGCGATGAGTGATGTCATAATTATCGGAGCCGGACCAGCGGGTTTATCAGCCTCTATCTCTTGTGCTCGTTTTGGACTAAATGTACTTGTTATTGATGAATTTATGAAACCTGGCGGAAGATTGTTAGGACAATTGCATCAAGAGCCTTCTGGAGAATGGTGGAACGGAATAGAAGAATCGAAGCGACTTCGTGAAGAAGCAGAATCACTTTCAGTTGATATACGATGCGGTATTTCCGTCTACAATTTAGATAAAGATGAAAATTCTTGGTTCGTACATACGAATATCGGTACGTTAGAAGCATCGTTCGTTTTACTTGCTACTGGCGCTGCTGAGTACTCTATCCCCCTCCCTGGTTGGACACTTCCAGGAGTGATGTCGATTGGGGCAGCCCAAGTAATGACAAATGTTCATCGCGTTCAAGTTGGAAAAAAAGGAGTAATTATTGGTGCTAACATTTTGTCATTCGCTATCTTAAATGAATTACAATTAGCGGGCATTAAAGTTGAGCATATCGTACTTCCTGAAAAAAGTGAATTAAGTCGAAAGGCTGGTGAACCAGAAGAAGTTTTAAATTCTCTATTACATGCTGCACACCTTGCCCCGTCACCTTTATTACGTATAGGTAGTAAATTAATGAAATATAATTGGGCTAAACAAGCTGGATTAACCTTCTATCCAAACAGTGGAATGAAAATAAACGGCACACGTCTTCATCTTCGAAAAGCAGCACTTGAAATTATCGGAACAGATCAAGTTGAAGGTGTACGCGTTGCTAATATTGATACGAAAGGGAACATCATCACTGGATCGGAACAAATATATCAGGCAGACTTCGTTTGTATTGCCGGCGGCTTATACCCTCTTGCTGAGCTAGCCGCTGTAGCTGGCTGTCCGTTCCGTTACATTCTGGAATTAGGCGGACACGTTCCTCTCCATTCCGAAACAATGGAAACTCCTCTTCCGGGTTTATTTGTAGCCGGCAATATAACTGGCATTGAAAGCGGGAAAATCGCAATGGCACAAGGAACTGTTGCTGGATATTCAATTGTAAAACAAGCAAATAAAAAATCCCATTCGGTTGAACAACAGTTGCAACAAGCGATCCAACATGTACATGCTGTACGTCAACAGGCTGCCATTCAATTTAACCCGATGATTGATGTCGGTAGGCGCAAAATGAATGAAATTTGGCGTGATTATTCCCTTGCATATGCACATACTAAAAAGAGCTGCTGAGATTACTCTCAACAGCTCTTTTTCCTACTCATCTGAGTTATGAAATTTTGCTAATGCGTAAATACCTTCTTCATCATCTAATTCAAGTTGTAATCTTGCCGCAAATGAATTGACATTATATTCTCTGTCAAGCAATAAGCGTAGTGCTTCGATTAAGTTCGCTTGGATTAAAATTTGCTGGCGACCATTTACCTCTACTTCAGCAGAGAATCCGTAGTCATCGTCATACATGAGTTCAACTAAAACTTCTTCTGGACCAACTTGTCTTTTTTCAGCGATATATACGCAAAGCGCATTGATAAGTTCTTGTTCAGAAATTTTTATTGTTTCCATGCTACTTCATCTGCCTTTTTCTTACGTTGATCTTTGAAGTATTTAAATGCACGAATTGCTAACATTACGATACCAGCCATTACTAACATATTTACCATAAACGCTAATACAGAACCAAGAGCTCCCATATTTGCAAATAAGCTACCCATTAGTAAACCACCAAGACCACCTAGTAATAAACCTTTCATAAAGCTTCCTTTATTACTTTTTGGTGCTGTGTTTGTTGCTTTTGTTTTTGAATCTGGAGTCGTTTTTTGAGAATTTACATTTGAATCTTTTTTGTTTAAATCAACTTTTGATTTTTGACCTGAACTTGGTGTAAATGATTTTTTACCAGATTTGTAACTTTTCGCTGCCGCATGATCTACGAACATAAAGCTACTAGCCCCAAAAATCACCATGAATGCTGTCATTACTGCTACAAGTTTTTTCAACATATTATATCCATTCTCCTTTTATATAGATATATGTGAAATCTACCTTTCTAGTAAATTCAGAATGATAGATTTATTTTTAAGAACATTTAAAGGTTCTTATGAACTCATTATATGAACTTTTGTCGAAATATGCAAGTATTATTTACTTCCAACAGTTTAGTGACAAAGGAAAAATTAAGCAAAACTGAATTGACTTTAAATGAAACAAAACATATTATAAGTTCATAAGAACTTTTTATTATTTTGGAGGTGAAAAGATGGAAACATTTCATCTCACACGAAACGAAATGGCAACCCTCCTTCTATCATTAAGAGGATGGAATACGAAAAAGCCTCTCGGTATTTTACAAGAAGCTTGGGCAAAGTCACATAAAAAAGATATTGAAAGCGGACAAAGCGTAACTGCTTTTATTACTACCGCACTTTCACCTATTTTCGAAAAACTGATTAAAATTGACGATACAGACGTCGGTTTTTCTTTAAATGAAATAGTCGCGCTTGGCAATCAGATCGAAAACACAAGTTTCTCTGTAACTGCTATGCAAAACTGGGTGAAACGAGATATAAAAGAAATGATTGGCTCTCCTCAAAAAGGGAAAAAATATTCAATTGAACAAGCAGCCTTACTATTCATTGTCGAAGATTTAAAAACAGCACTTGATTTTGAATCCATTCGTAAGCTATTACGCCTAATCGTTAATGACCCAGCTGATCGAAGTGATGATTTAATCAATCCTGTTCATTTATATGTAGCATACTCTTCTCTATTTGAAGAACTTAACCAAGGGAACTGCTTACAACTAAATGCAACAGATACAGTTCATACAATTGAAAATATCGTAAAAGAAAAAGCTGATAAAATCGCAAGCAAGTTCGATCAAATTAATAACGAGCAACGCGAAGCAATTCGTAACGCCATTATTATAGCGACATTATCTGTGCATACCGCTTATGTACAAATGCTAGCGAAACGTTACGTAACAGCAACGTTATTTTTACAGAACTTAGATGTGAAGCCATAAAAAATAGGAGCAGAAATGCTCCTATTTTTTTATGAGAAATTTTTAATAATCCTTTCATTATCTCTTCAAAAAAACTGGGCTTATTTCCTTTACTATAATACTTATGAGAGACATAAAAGAATTGAAATAGCAATCCTTTATATAAATAAGGTATAATCTACATATAGTTAATCTTTTATATTATTAAATAAAAGATTAACCTATTCAAAAATTCATAAACTAGAAGGTGCAACAAATGGTAAGTAGTTTTATTCATTCAGTATTAACATTTTTTGAAGGATTAGGTTATTGGGGCATTATGCTTGGACTTATGATTGAGATTATCCCAAGTGAAATTGTCCTTGCTTATGCAGGATACTTAGTTTTCAATGGTAGTATCTCATTTTTAGGTGCAGTTGTATTTGGTACAATTGGCGGTGTTATTGCTCAAATCTTTATTTATTGGATTGGACGATACGGTGGACGCCCTATTTTAGAACGTTACGGAAAATATATTTTCATACATAAAAAACAAATAGACGCTGCTGAAGATTGGTTTAATCGTTACGGAACTGGCGTAATTTTCACAGCGCGCTTCATTCCAGTAGTACGCCATGCGATTTCAATTCCTGCTGGTATTACAAAAATGCCCTTACTACGTTTCACTACATTAACAGCACTTGCGATCATCCCCTGGTCTATCATTTTCATTTATTTAGGTGAAAAACTAGGTGAAAACTGGGAGAATATTAATGATATTGCTGGACCGTATGTGAAATCATTCGCAATCGGTGGTGTTGTACTTATCCTTTTATACTTTGTCATTAAAAAATGGACAAAAAAACGTAAAAATCTTGCTTAAAATCCCAAATAAAAACCGCTATACATTCATTCAGAATTATAGCGGTTTTTATTATATGCTTGATTATACATTAGAAATTGCATTATTTCTTCTTTGTGCTTTAAGTCATGTTGAATGAGTGATGAAAAGTAATTATTTAATCTCACTTTTTTAGTGCCAAATTGGTAGTCATTATCAAAATATTGGGTAGGAATTCGCTCAATTTGATCTACTAATTTTTTACGAGTAACACTAAATTGATCTAATAGTTCTTCTTTTGAAATACCAGATCTCGCATATTTCATTGCTCCCTTATTCATTTCCTCAACATCTATTGGAACATTTGGCACAGATTGTCCACTTATAAAGTATGGAATTCTATGCTTTATTAAAAACACATCCCAAACAATAAAATGTGAAATCACATCTGCAATTCCCCATGAACCTTTTCTAAAAGATTCAAACCATACATCATGAGTTACACACTTAAATGTTTGGCACCATTCTATTAAACTTAACTTTTCTTCCAGAATACTTTCTTTCTCCATAATTCATTCCTTCCTCGTTCACACTTATAACCGATTCATATATAACTTCTAGAAACTACATAAAAAACCTCCAACTTAAGATTTACGTGGAAAAGCAACAATTCACTCATTGATTTCGTATATTATCTCAAAAAGGAGTGATTTCCCTATGCATTGGCAACAAAAGCTACCGTACTTAATTGGACGCCCTATAGGCATTTCCTTTATCAATGGGCAAGGAACTTCTGGTGTATTATGTTCAGCACATGATGGTCAATTATATGTTTATGAATACCTTTACCAAGCTCAGTTCGCAATGAAGCATTATGATTTTAGACAAATTCAAGATATACATGCATTCCCGAATTGTCCACATCAAAATCCTCTGTACTAAAAAAGGAACAGCTTATAGCCGTTCCTTTTTCTCTTAACTTATTTCTCATTATAAAAGTTTTGCACTGCTTCATCAAAGTAAATCCAGCCTTTCCAACCTAAATGAATTGTATCCTTTAAGAAATACTTATCATATTCATGGCCAGAGAAATCGACTACTGGATATCCTGCTTTCTCAACTTGTTCCCGAACTTTTTTATAATACACTTCTCGGCGTTCTTTAGGGAAACCAGCGTAATCATACCATGGTCCATTTACAGGTACAGAAATAAAGAGCGGCTTAACATTTTTCTCTTTAAAAATATTTAAAACAATTTGCAAGTCATCATATTCTGGTGATTCTTCATATGATTCATTCGCTCTAAAGTTTTTTAATCCTTTTAATTTTTTCTTTAAATTATGTTTATAGTAGTATGGATTTTCAATTCCAAATGTATTTGTAGTAGACTCCGCTTCCCCTTCTTGTTCCGCATGTTTACGTGCATCTACCCAAGAAATTGAACGTAGTCCCACATTTGTCTTTTCTTTCATCGGCTCAATCTTAAATAAAGAGTTAAATAAATCTCTATGATCTAAAATATTTCGATGCATATAAGCAAGTGGTTTTACTAAACCTGCTTTTATGTTATGTTTTGTATCATTATACACAATACCTTCTAATGAATTTTTTAATATATCATCTTCTTGAACAACTTTATAATCTAATAGTCGTTTCGCAATTTGCTTCTGCATTTCTACCTTTATTTTATCATTAAAAATAAAATGATATGCCTGTTGCTTTGAGAAATTGTTAGTAAAATCCCCTTGTGATACCCCTGTCTTTGTAAACCACTGTGGTGATAGAACAAAGACTACCTTTTTACCTTCTAATTCATCCATTGTAGACGTCATATTTAATATGTGAGCTAAACTTTGTGTACCGCCAATCCCGATTAAATATGGTGTAAAACCCGCGGGATTTACTTTAAAGTAATTAGACGGATGGTATGCATCCATTCGTAAAAATTCAGATGAACCGTACATCGGTAAATACTGCGAATTCTCTAACATTTTCCGCTGCAAGAAAACACCTTGTAACTTTTCTTTTTGTAAGGAAGTTGCCGCATCTTCTACTTTCTTATCACTAATAATTGATACTAAACTTTTTGATGGGATTAGTACGATAATGAAAAAAAGCACAAATGCTAAAATTATGGGACCAAAAGCATGCTTCATTTTCATTTTTTGTTCCTCTTTCTATCGCGATTAAATTGTAACCCTTGTTTTTGACACGTCATTTTTTTCTCCTTTTTCTCTATACATGTTCCATTCTATTTATCTATTATATACATGTATGTATTTCTTTCCTTGTTCTATAAAGCTCTATATAAATAGCGCAAGAAAATGTTTCCATAGAAACACGTTAATTATACAAGATTCTACATATATTTCACACTGGAATTTTACTAATAATTTTATTTTTAAGACATGAAAAAATATATAATGTCTACAATCCATCAGGTGATATATTAAATTTAAAATGAGATAATATACGTCCACTATACTCAACATCATGCTTATATGCAAAACCTCGCTTTCTGTTCTAACTCCCCATATTCACCAAATCTTGTTACTCCTTCGACCATCGGAGCTTGCTTATGTATAGATTTAGCTGCTTTATCTACTGATTTAGCAAATTTATTTACACTTTACAGTTTTTTATAACAAATAAACCACTTAGACAAGTGTCCAAGTAGTTGGGTATATTAATTATTATTATATTCAGCTTTCTTATGATACTCTCTTTGATATTCGTTATCTACTAAATACTAAGAAATTTAAACAGGCGTGTATTAGCAAAGATCTCAATCATTTTGACCACAGTAGAAAGGAGACGCTATAGTATCTCCTCTGTATTTCTACTCTTTTCAATTCAGTATCATATAGTAGTAGATAAGTCGAATTTAGAAAAAACTATCTGATATACATAG
Source organism: Bacillus basilensis (assembly GCF_050630465.1). Taxonomy (NCBI): domain Bacteria; kingdom Bacillati; phylum Bacillota; class Bacilli; order Caryophanales; family Bacillaceae; genus Bacillus; species Bacillus basilensis. The sequence goes on from NZ_JBNTQO010000001.1 coordinate 605,370, forward strand.
AACCAGGTACAGACATTAAATAATAGAAAAAGACTCCGATTATTCCACTAGTAAAAATAATAAACCCCATATTGCGTATGCCTTTAATTTTTGACTGTAAACCTATAAACCCTGATAGTAGCCCAGTTAAAGAAAATAGGATCCAGTATAGCTCGGTTGGGATATCAAGATATTGACTACCCTCAACGCCCAGCCCCCAAAAAATATAAGGCAGTACGACAAAGGAAACACTGAGTAATCCCATAATACTCACGAGTAGTTTATGATATTTGACCCCTGTTATTATTAAATAAATCCCACCCGCAAATCCGCATAATACGAGATAGGGTGTGTATAGTATCCAAAGAAGACTTAAGATGAGCATATGTAAGTTCCTCCTATTTATTTTGGGTCATTGTAGTCTATTGATTTTCTGAATCTGCTGCTAATTTTTCAAGGTGACCGAGTGCGTCTTCTAAATCAAACGAGTTAAACCAACGATAATCTTGTTTATCTAAAATACGGTAATGCTGACTAATTAGATTTTGTTGTAAACGATAGTTACCTTTTTCTTGAATTTGTTTCCACCAGACTTTTCCTCCCAGTGTTTTCTGTTTGGCGTTGTTCATGCTTTTATGTGCTAAAGTTGTAATGACTACTAATGGATCATCTCCTAAACTAGACTGTAAAACCTCGCTATCCCTAAACAATGCACAAATTGCTACGGTATTCGTCCATCCTGCATTTGTTCGTCCCTTCTCAATTTGAACAAGCGTTTTTTTTGAAATACCAAGAACTTCAGCCATTTTATCCTGTGTGTATCCTTTTTCCGTACGAATTAACTTTATTTTTGTTGATATGAGTTCGATTGTAAGCTCTTTATTCAATTCCTCTACCTCCGAAAGTAACCTATGTGTTATTTGGTGTAATTTTACACTATTTCTAATTTGTTATCAACCCATTCTCTTTACGTTCCCTTTTGTCATTTCAATGTAATGAAATCAATTCCCATTTACTATCTTCACCCTAGAAATTATTCTTTTTACACTCATAGCCTCTATTGCATATTGAATGGAAGCCCTTGCTGCTTCTGATGCGTATCAATTCCCCCGATATTCTGGATTAAATAAATACATAATTTCTATTTCACACGCTTCATTTACCTTTCTTAAACAAAAACACCCTAAAATTTTTCTAATTTTACTATTAAATAACAACCATACCCCGAGGTTATAGTTGTCCGATATAATCATTTTCTTCTTCTTTTGACATTCCTCTTGATTAAGCAAGTCATTTGCCAACAGCTTCTTTCTTTAATATGTTATAAAATTGATCAACATTTTCTATAATTGATTTCCTCATGAACAATCTTTTTGTACCTATTACTTTCTTTTCTACCAACATAAACATCATGTCCCTCCAATCTCTGTTTACAGACTAGTAATTTATAACACGAGCTATTTATTTAACTTTAAATAAGAAAAACAGACTACCACACACGTGGAGTCTGTTTACTCATCCTTTATTTTTGTACATCTGCCCACTTTAAACTTGTTGCTGGACCGAATTGATGTACATATAAATCTTTCACATACGGCTTTTGTAAGTATGATAATCCACGCTGGAATACAGGTGCAATTACTGCATCATCCAGTAGCATTTTTTCAGCATCTTGCAGTGCTTTCCAGCGAGCTTTTTCATCATTACCTAATTCTGTTTTAATCTTCTTAATTAACGCATCATATTCCGGGTTTGCATATTCTGTATTATTCACACTACTTCCAGAAAGGAATACTTCTAAGTAAGTCATTGGATCTGGATAATCCGGTAACCAGCGTGATAACGACATTTCATATTCTTTCTTCTTCTCAAGTGCTAATTTTTGCGTATGTGGTTGTAATTTCACATTCACTTTTAATCCTGGTAAGTTTTTCTCAAGCTGCTCTTTAATGTACTCTCCAACTTTTTTAAAGTTTTCTAAGTCATAATTTAATAGTTCTAACGTCACTTCATTTGTACCTGTCTCTTGTTTTGCTTTCTCCCAATATTCCTTCGCCTGTTTTACATTTGTCTTATTAAACTCACCAGCCGTACTTCTAAAATCTTTCTTATCTGGGCCTTTTAAAAATCCTTTTGGTACGTAATAGTTCGCTGCAACCGATCCATCATTTAAAAATGAATCTGCGAGTCCCTTCTTATCAAAAACTGTACTTAGCGCAAGACGTGCATTTTTATTTTTAAGAATCGGTACATTTTCATTAAATCGAAAGAAGTACATAACTGGATCTGTATATTGTTTTAACTCTGTATTATTTTTATATTTATCTACAAATTCTGTAGAAATAACAGCTCTATCAACTTTATCTGTTTCATATAAATTTACCGCCGTTGAAATTTCTTTTACAATTTGATAGTTTACTTCATCTAACTTTACTTCTTTTTTATCCCAATACTTATCGTTTTTCTTCATTGTAAAGCTAGCTTCATGCTTCCAATCAGATAATGTAAATGGTCCATTGTATACTGCTTTATTTGCTTCTAAACCGTATTTATCGCCTTGCTCTTTCGCATATTTTTCGTTAATTGGATAGAAGGACGGTAAAATAAGTAGTTTCGTAAAATACGGTACAGGATGTTCTAACTCTACAATGAACGTTTTATCATCCGTCGCTTTCACTCCTAATTCCTCTAACCCTAGTTGTTTCTTATTTATTTTCTCCGCATTTTTCACATCGTATGCAATGTATGCATATTGAGAAACCGTATCTGGATTAATAAGTTGTTTCCAAGCATATACGTAATCTTGCGCTGTTACTGGATCTCCGTTAGACCATTTCGCATCACGTAAGTGGAATGTATATATTTTTCCATCTTTACTAACTTCATATTTTTGTGCTCCAGCCTCAATCACTTCATCATTCTTCGATAAGCGAAATAATCCTTCCATTACGTTATTTAAAACGTTAAATGATACTGCATCTGTTACTTTCCCTGAATTTAACGACGGAATTTCACCCGTTTCTAGTAACTGTAATACTTTCTTCTCATCTTTCGGCTTTGTCGTTGTTTTTTCTTTTGCGCAGCCAACTAAAATTGAAGAAACTAATAGAGTACTAACTAATGAGTAACGCACAACTTTTTTCATTTGAAAACCCCCTCTATTTTTTAAGGTAAGTAACGACGAGCACCAGCGTATTCTTCTATATATCCAGGTGTATTTAGCGGTATAATCTCTACTGATCTTTCAGCTCTTGGTGAGTGAATCATATTTCCATCACCAATATACATCCCCACATGATGAACACTTCCTTTTCCTTGATCATGTGCAAAAAAGATTAAATCTCCTTTTTGTAAATGTTCTTTATCAACTGCAACTCCATTTCTCGATTGCGGACCAGAATCTCGTGGAATTGTAATACCATGCGATTTATAAATTGTATGTGTAAATCCAGAGCAATCAAATCCAAAACCACTTGTACCAGCCCATATATACGGTAATCCTAAAAACATTTTCCCTGTGTTTATTAAATCATCAGCCGCCGGAGTTGGAATATCATTTTGAGAACGGTAAACCGCTCCGTCATTTTTTCGTAACCATGCCTTTTGACCATTTGGCAACAACACGCGGTATGAAATTGAATCTTCACTTAATAGTGGTAAACGCGTATTGTAGCTGACTTCAAGGGATTTATGTTTTTCAGAAGGATTAATGTATAAAATCGCTGTCGGTTTCGTTACTAATACGAAAGGTTCATTTGTTTTATCTGCAAATTCTTGATTATATGTTAATTGTTTTTCAGGCATCCATCCTGGGTAACCTTCTTCATTTCGCGGTGTTGGTTGACCATGTACTAACACTTTCACCCAATCACCTTTTTTATCAACAACCGTTACTTCTTGACCGAGTAGCGCTTGCGTTTCTAATTTATTTGCATTTGTTAACCAAAGTTTCTCGTCAAGTGTCATCGATTTCGTCCACTTCCACAAATCAACTGGATTTGTAGCGCTCGGCACATCAATTGGCCGTAATGAATCAGGTGCAGTCCAAAGTGTTGCGGCAGATACATCGATAAACGCTTTATTATCTTTCTTCTCTTCAGCATTTGCTGATGTAAACGATGAAAATATAAATAAAGTTGTTAAAAATGCAGTTCCTACTTTTTTCATAAATATCCCCCTTAAAAGGTAGTTTACTAGTCTCTTCTCCTAAAATTTACTATTCACTGTCGATTGAAGGTTTACCTTTGAGCCCGAATAAGTCATTCCTTCCGGCTCTTCCATTAACCAAAGTGGCGCATCAAGATCGAAATAATGAATATTAGGATGAGCTGCTGCCAAATGTGCAACAGCGCTAACAGAAAGAGAAGATTCCATCATGCTCCCCACCATACATTTCACACCAGCTGCTTCTGCTATATCTGCAATACGCCACGCTTCCCGAATGCCACCACATTTCATTAATTTAATATTGATTAAGTCTGCATATCTTCCTTGCACGATTTTCAATGCATCACTGGCTGAAAATATGCTTTCATCTGCCATAATAGGCGTTTGCACATTGTCTTTGACGTACTTTAACCCATCCCAATCTTTCGCATGAACAGGTTGTTCAATAAATTCGATATTTAAATTACGATTCTCCATTTCTTTAATGATAGAAACCGCTTCTTTTGGATTCCATCCTTGATTTGCATCTAATCGTAACGTCGTATTTTTTGGTACACTATTTCGAATCGCTTCAATACGTTCTAAATCTAAATGAACAGATTTACCCACTTTAATTTTCAAAGTTTGAAACCCTTTTTCTACATGTTTCTTTGCCTCTTTTGCCATAACGAAAGGCTCATCTACACTCACCGTAATATCTGTATGAATTTCTTTCTTCCCGCCTAATAGTGCGTAAAGTGGAACGTTTTGAAATTGACAATACACATCATATAAAGCGATATCTACCGCCGCTTTCGCACTTGGATTTCCAATACAACTCATTTGTATGTGCTGTAGTAACTGCTGAAACTGAATGATATCTTGACCAATTAAACTTGAACGCATCGGCCCTAAAATTGCTTCTTCAATCCCGTTAGCAAAATCTCCCGTAATAACTGGTGTTGAGGCTGCAGCACCCTTGCCAACAATCCCTTCATCTGTATGAATATATACATCTATACTTTCTATTTCGGTTACAGTACGAAGCGCCGTTTTAAACGGTGTATGGAGATTTACACGTCTACGATTTACTTTTACATCGGTAATTTTCATTTTGTTCATCCTTTCGTTGTCTGGTAAAATGGAACCTTAATTCTCAATTATTTTGGAGTATTAAATCTCCTCTTTTGCTTACTTTTCATGTAGAAGGTTAATGGAAAATAAAAAAATCCAGCCATAAGAAGATTCTTACGGCTGGATTTTGTCTATGAATGGGTAGACAAAGCAGCGATTTGATTATATTTTTTCTGTGCATCTTTTAATGCTACAAGTAGTGCCTTTTGAGACGAACCGAAGTATCTATTTTTTATTTCTGTTACCAATAGTGGGTCATTAATGTTTTTATGTAGAAACAAATATTTAACGAATTGTGATGTTAATGCAATTGTCGCTGAGCAATCTGCATCTACAATTTCCCCAGTCTCCTTAACAAGTACAAATGCTACAAAATAACTTTTGAACTTTTCGGTAATGGGATTATTTTGAGGTGCTTTCGCATCCCCTACGACATAAATTGTATTTGAATCGTACACAGCTATCTTCCTTTCTAATACGGGATAACGGTTTTCTTAATAGTCGTATGAGTGATAAACTCAACGTTGATTAAAAAATGTATCCGCTTAAATTGTATTATAATACAATTGACAGAATTTTAACAACATTTATTTCGGTATATATTCCATAATTATAAAAACAGCTCAAACTCTTCATTTTTACAATATGTAATTGTTTCTTGTACCATGCCATTCATACATGAAAAAACAGCTAGCTATCGCTAACTGTTTTGTTACACTACTTCGGCAACACAAATATAGTTTCATTGGACTTAGAAAATTGATATTCTTTTCTCGCAAACTTCAAAATTTCTTCCTCATCGTCTGTTAAATTTTCTATGTTAGTCTTTAAAGAAGTCTGATCTTTCTTTAAAGAAACCAATTGTTTTTTTTGATTCGTAATTGTATCTTTTTTTTCTACAATTACTTCTTGTTGTTTCGTTAAAATAAATTGAACGTACAAAGTAGCCGCCGCAATAAATAAAAACATGAGTATAAATCGCCTTAGTTTTTTCTTATTAATTGCTCGATTCTCATTAGACTGTGATAGTTGTTCTTGCATATTAGGAACATTTATTCGCTTGAGTTTCCTCATTATGAAATCCCCCTAACACATATATTTTCACTACCATCGGCATGATCTCTTACTATCTATAATTCTATTCTTATAAAATAAGCTCCTTCACAAAAATATCTCACAAATTAACCAATTAAAGATAGCATTCGACGACATTTCCATATTTATATTGCATTTTTTTATGTATGCTGCCATAAAATAGTAGTTTCTGTTAATCTTTTTCTATTATTGTAGAAGAGTTTTTTTACATACAAATTTCTCCTTGTTTTAACATTCTTACAAGGAGAAAAAGATGCATTGTCGTACATTTGAAAGAACTGGAATTACTGTTTCAGAACTAAGATTTGGAGCATAAATCATCTTTTAAGGTTGTTACTTATTTACATTCAAAATAAGAAAAAAGCCCTAATTGGGCTTTTTTAATTTTGTAAATCAATATCATATTCCATGCTTTTTGCCGTTTCCTCAGCAATCTCCACACCTAACAAATTTTTCACAATATGAAATGACATGTTAATACCGGCTGAAATACCGGCAGATGTAATAATATGTCCTTCATCTACAAATTTCACATTCTCCATTACTTCTACATTCGGAAAATCTTTTTTGAATGTTTGAATACTTGCCCAATGTGTTGTGACTTTTAATCCTTCAAGCAAACCGGCTTTCGCAAGTAATAACGCTCCAGTACAAACTGAAGTCATTAGCTTTACTTCTTTCATTTGCTGTCGAACCCAATCTATAATAATATTATTTTTCACTTCATTTTCTCTAACTCCTAGACCGCCTGGAATAATTAAAATATCAACTGGTGGTAAATCTTCAATACTATAATCCGGCTGTACCTTTAATCCGTTTCTTGCTGTAATCATTTTTCCATTTTGACTAACTGTATACACAGTAAATGGTTTTTCTTCCTGCCCTTCGGTTACAGAAAAAACTTCATATGGCCCTGCAAAATCTAACACTTCTACGTCATTAAATAAAAATATACCTACACTCCATTTATTCACCACACGTTCACTCCCTGTTGCAAATAATGTAAAAGGTGATTATATCCTTTTTCTAATGCAATATCATAGGCTGTTTTCTCATCATCACACTCTTCTATATGTTCTATTGATTATTATATATTCCTTTTAAAATGATAGTTTACATAATAATATTATCTATTTAATTCCTATCTTTTATTTTAAATATTAAATTTCTGCTAAAATAATGCTAATCATGTTTAGTATGGAGGAGAAATTATGTTACAAGTAATGCCTTTAAATAGTGAAGACTATGATTTAATTAAAGCTGCTGAAAAAGTAATCGAAAAAAAACTATAAATATGGCCGTCATCATATCAGTTCAGCTGTAAGAACTAAAACAGGTAATATTTATGCAACAGTACATGTTGAAGCCAATGTTGGAAGAATAACAGTATGTGGCGAAGCTATGGCAATTGGAAAATCTATTTCAGAAGGTGATCATGAATTTGATACCATCGTAGCAGTCGCTCACCCACACCCTCATGAAGATATTGAAAAATGTTGGGTTGTTGCTCCATGTGGTATGTGTCGAGAATTAATAAGTGATTACGGAAAAAATACGAACGTTATACTTTCTTATAATGGTGAACTTGTAAAATGTAACGTAATGGAATTATTACCTAAAAAGTATACAAGTGAAGTAGAATAATCATTCCAGTTTTCCATTCATCAAATAATATTATTCCAATAAAAAAACAATCCGTTTTAAAAACGGATTGTTTTTTATTTCTGTTTTATGCAGTTTATTTTATTTTTCTATTTTTAAAAACGACTAAATTATCATTAACAAAAACGAAATTAAAATATTTAAGTTTACCTCATTTCGCATTTTTCATTTGAAAACAAAAATATAATTTCTCCTTACATTCGATAAATATTAATATGAACCCTCTAAAATCAGTAGTCTTATCATACCAATCTATAACAATTCTGTCTTCTTCCCTTGCCGGTTTCCTTTAACACATATGATTTTAAAACAAGTGCTGTTAATGAATCCGTTAATGTTTTATATGATAAATTAGATAATGCTAATAGATCGTTCGTATATAACATTCTATGCTTCTCTAATAATAATAGTACTAATCGTTCAGACGGTTTTAATGCCTCATCACTTTCTAATATAAAGTCTATATTTTTCATTTCTCTAATTATTACTCCTTATATAAAAAAATACTTACACAGCTAATTTAATGTAAAAATAATACACAACAAAATTCGAAGTATATTAAAATAACATCATTTTAAAACACTATTATACTATAACATAGAAAAAGCATTTCCCGAAATAGGAAATACTTCTTTATATTGCGTTCATAATTCTTCTATACCTACATTATATTTCAAATTCTTAACCATACAATTCCCTCTTCATTTCGCTGGTCATCCCAAGGGATTATTAAATCAAGTTCTTCTAAAATGATTTAAAGAAACAAAAAGGGTTAGTCATTCTCTAAACATGAATGACTAACCCTTTGCTAGCTTCTTCTCAATTAATATATTCTAACTTAAATATTCCTCGCAATATGCGGCTTACTGTAATGACTTGTCCCACCGCCACCTACTACTACTTTACCGCCTTTTTCGAAAATTAATAATTTACTTGAACCATCTGCAAGAAGTACTATTACTTCAGCATTATTACTTGTTGCTACATAAATTACATAACCACTTTTTGAAATACACGTTTCCCAATTCGCATCAAATTCTGATCTTACTACACGATTTGAATACACTTGATTTTCAATTCTATCTTGTTCTTCGTTTGCCAAATTTATCCCCCTACTTCTCTAAAATATCATTTATAGAAAAATTACATTCCTATTTAAAATAGTGACTGTCTTTAATATAAATAGTATATGTAGTTAGTAGAGGGATGCTTGGACAATAAAAACGTAACAACATGTAAGGATTTCACAATTAAAACAAGACAGTCGATAGTGAACCGACTGCCTTGTTTTAATAAATCGTTCTTTATTTTTCGTTACGCACAGCTTCAAAAGTAAACATTTGATCTGCATTTGACGGTTCTTTTTCATAAACATAGTCAGCAAAGCACGTAATGTTTGAGAAACCTATACTTTCTAAAAGAAGTCTAAACTCTTCTACTCCATACCAACGTATCGCAAAGCGTTGCAATTCTGTTTGTACTAATTGTCCTCTACTCCATTTTTCATATTTTAAATATGATAGAGTAACTTGGTTCAGCCAATCTATTTCAATTGATTTATTTTCTAAAGTAATTCCATCTCCGCTCGGCAAAGAAAAAGTCGATGTATGAATTCCCCCCGTCTTCCAGTCATGCGGAAGCATAATATCTACGATTAATCGTCCGCCTGGCTTAAGGTGTTCATAAAAACATTTCAATGCGTTTATAGCATCCTCACGATTTTCAATTAAACAAAAAGATCCAGTAGGAATGATAATTGCCTCATATTTATGCGGAAGTGAAAATTGTTGTAAGCTTCCTTCATATAAATTAGGTTGCAAGCCTCTCTCTTTACATCGTATACGGCACGATTCTAGCATTTCAGGTGAATAGTCAATCCCATCAACTGTAAAACCAGCTTCAAGAAGTGGGATGATGACTCGCCCTGATCCTACTGCTGCTTCGAGAATTCTTCCTCTACAATTTTTTAAACGTTCTTGGTAATACTCAATATCACCATTTAAAGAATAACCGACAGGCTTTGTGTAATCATAAAGTTCCGTGCAAAGTGTACTATAAAAACTAAACATTTATTTTCTCCTCCGTTTTTTACGTACGGAAGATTTTAATTCAATTAATCTTCCTGTACCTTTATTTTTAATGAAAATTCAAAAGAGCTGACTGTCATAATATATCACTCGCTTTCCATAGAATATAATCATATTGTATAATATTTCCTTTAAAATAAAAATGTAAATAATGAAAATTCATACTTTTTTCTAAAAGGGGGATACGATGAATTCATTAATTATATTTTTTTTACTTCTTATTACTTTTAATACTCTAATTTTCTTTATAGCAAAGAAGTATAAGCGAATATGGAAAATAGCCAGTTGCATTTTCATTCTTTCTTCCCCCATTGTTTTCTTCACCACTTTGCACGTAATTGGTGAAAAAGTAGGAGATGGATTCGCTGGAGGTTTTGCTGGGCTTACTTTTAGTGGCCTATTGATCATGAATGCAATTTTTTTATTTGTTGTAAGCATTTTTGTATCTACCAATAAAAATTCCTAATAAACTCCCCTTTCAAAATGTAAAGAGCTTACTATGCGGTAAGCTCTTTATTCATAACTATTTATTTTACAATGGGCAATGTCACTTCACTTAATTTCACTGTCAGCTTCGTGCCCGCTTTCGGTCTAATTGTATAATCATAATCACTAGCAATTAAAACGACCCCAATTTGATGCCCCGCTTTAAATACATAATCATCTGGCTGCATGTCCCATGTAAATGTATAATCTTTGCCTGGTTGAATCGCTGTTGAATTTTCTATACTCTTTAAGTTTTGTGGATCTATCCACCCTCTCGTTACAACCTCTGGCTTCGCTCCTCCATAATCAACAAGTAGAGCAGTTAAATTTGATACAGACCGATCAATATTTCCTGTAATTGAAATCTTTGGTGTTCCGCTTATACGCGTATCTTTTTGCAGTACAGGCATTGTATACACTAATCGATTTGCTACATCTAATTCTGGGTTTGCTACTAATTGGTTTGATTTCATTTTTGCATCATCTATGAATGAAAACACCTTATTAACAGAACCTATACTTAATGGTAAATTAACTGCTTTATTACTTAAATACATACGAACTTTTGACGGCACAGCTGATGGATCCGGCCAATTTTTTATTTTATCCCAAGTTTTATTTTCACGTTGTACATCGATCATCGGTTCATTCATAATGCCATTTTCAATTCCATACAACCAATAATCGAACCATTTATTTTGTGTTCTTTGCCAGTCATTCGTTGATGTTCCACCATGTCCCCCTTGATGTAACCACATTTTACGAGGGACATCATTCTCTCCAAGCGCATCCCACCATTGCGCAAACTGCTTCGTCTTTACATTCCAATCATTTAAACCATGAACAACAAATACACTCGCTTTTACGTTTTTAGCATCTTTTACATAATTACGTTTATCCCAAAAAGCATTATAATTACCAGTTTTTCGGTCCTGTCCAGTTGTTAGCTCTTTTATTACTTGTCCACAAACTTCAGGATTTTCCCTTGTTAATACTGCTTCTGCCATATTATCTGTATCTTCTCCTTGGTATCCACCTGGCGCAATGACTGCACCGTTTGCACGATAATAATCATACCAACTACTAATCGCTGCAATTGGAATAATCGTTTTTAACCCTTCAACGCCTGTCGTCGCAACTGCATTTGGTAACGTACCATTATAAGAAACTCCTGTCATACCTACATTTCCAGTAGACCAGTTAGCATTTACTTCTTTCCCATCTTCTGTATATGCCTTCGCACGCCCGTTCACCCAATCAACAACAGATTTCGTCCCTAGTATTTCTTGCTCATCCCCAGTCGTCGGACATCCATCCGATTTCCCAGTTCCAATACTTTCACCTAAAATGACTGCATAGCCTCTTGGCACATAATAATTTCCGTATGAACCAAGATTAACAGCTCCATACGGTTTCCCTTCATACGCATACAATTCTTCATCTACATTATATACAGGAACATCTTTTAAGCCTGATCGATATGGACTCATTTCATAAATAACGGGAACTTTCACATTCGAATCTGTTTTTGGACGCATAACTTTTACCGATACTCGATCCTTTTTTCCATCTCGATCACTATCAACTTCTGTTTCTACAAATAAATTTTCAATAATTGCTTCATCAAGCGAATAAATCGGTTTTGTCATCCCATTTTCTAATTCAATTTTTATGTTTGATTGTAACACTTCTGAAACTTTTCCATTTAACTTCACGTCATTCTCATTTATGTAGTTTGTTTCTTTATTGTCTGCATACGCAGTCATGCTAGAAACTCCTGACGTAATTGATAAAGATAATATTGCTGATAATGTTGCTATTTTCTTTTTCCCCATACTCTTTCCTCCCCATATATTTCTCCTTTTACTATACAATAAAATTACAGAAAATTCAGTTTATATTTTATGCAACAACTTGAGAAATTTGTAGAACACTCTTTCAAGGTTATATATTCTGACTTACTACTATCATATAATCAATAAAAAAACATCGCCTATTAATAGACGATGTTTCTAATAGTATTGAATTAGTCATTTTTCATATGAATATAAAACCGTATTTCGCCCTCTATAGTAGATATGCCATAGTCAAAACCATGTCTTTCTAAAATACTTTTCACAATCGCTAAGCCTAATCCTGTGCCTGAATGGTCTTTACTACGAGAAGATTCTAAGACGTAAAAAGGTTCCCAAATTTTATCGATATCTTTCATATGTTCAGCATTCATACCATTTTGAATTTGAAAATATACACTTTCATTTTGATCTTCTAAAGTAATTTTTATATTTTGATTTGCTGTATATTTTATCGCATTAGAAATTAAATTTTGAAACACCATTCTCATTTTATTTACATCAGCATAAACAACTACATCGTCAACATTATAGTTCACTTGCAAATCGATTTCCTTCGACTCCAGTTCAATTTTATGCTTATCTAATATACTTTGAACTAGTGATTTAATAGAGAATTCTTCTTTTTGTAACACATCTCTTTCTAGTTTAGAAAATCGTAATAACTCTTCAATTAAGTTTGATATGTGATCAGTCTGTTTAATGATTGTATTTATGTACGTACCATCATCTAAACCATCTTTTATTCCCATAGAATATGCTTTCACTAACGCGATTGGAGTTTTTAATTCATGTGTCACATCACCTATAAATCGTTTTAAATGTTCGTTTCGATCTGTTAAATCTTCATGCGCTTCATGTAGTTTCTCACTCATGATATTAATACTAGTGGCCAGGTCCCCTATTTCATCATTTGTCTTCACTTTCGCTCGTTCAAATTTCAAACGTGAAATATCTTCTGCAACATTACTTAATTCTTTCAATGGTCTGGTGATTGTTGTTGATAGTATCCATACAAGTAAGATAATGAGAAAAATCGTAATGCCAAAAATGTAAAAATAAAATGAGTTTAGCGTTTTTATCACTTCATTAGAATGTGCGATTGAAACTCCTACTAAAATTAACATATCGTCTTTCGCAATGTATTTCACAAAAAAACTAGATTTAATCTTTTCTTGATCATATATTTTATTCGCTTGTCCGAAGTTCTTTACTTTCATTACTTCTTCTTTTGTAATCCAAAGTTTATTAAGGGCAACTCTTTTCCTTGTAAGTTGCATGCGTAACTCATCATTAATATGATCTTCCGAATTGTTAATTGATGTATACGCAATCGTAACATTCCCTTTATTTTCAATGCTCGTAATTGCTTCATCCAATTGGTCTCTCGGTATGGACTGTATTTGTGCTGTAATACCTTCTAAGCTTTCTCGTGTTTTGTAAATATTATATTTCGGTAAAAGATAGTTAATTAATAATAAAGAAATTGTAAAAATAAGAATAACAGTTAACGAAATACTAAGAAATAGCTTTTTTCCAAGTTTATTCACTCTGCTCCTCCAAACTATATCCTAGCCCGCGGTGCGTCTTTATAATATTTTCTCCTACTTTTTTACGTAATCTTCTTACATGTGTATCAACAGTTCGCTCTTCTCCAAAATAGTCAAATCCCCATACGATATCTAACAATTTTTTACGAGTTAAAATCATCCCTTTATGATTTAAAAAACACTTTATTAATTCTAGCTCTGTTTTTGTAATATCTAATTCTTTGTCATTTTTATAAACTTTATTTTTAGTAAAATCTATTTTCAAATCTTGAACTTGAATGACATCATCGTGCTGTATAAGCTTTTTCGCTCGAGCAATGAGTACACCTGGATGAAATGGTTTTTTTACGTACTCATCTGCCCCGCCTTGAAGCGCTGCTAATTCATCTTCGCTTTCACTTTTCGCCGTAAGCATTAATACTTTTACACTTGAGTTCTTCTTTATTTCCTGACAGACAGTAATACCACTATGTTTCGGCATCATCCAATCTAAAATAGCTAAATCAATTTTTTCATCATAAAATATTTGAAGTGCTTCCTCTCCATCTTTCGCTAAGAAAACTTCGAAGCCTTCTTTCTCAAAATAAGCTTTTAAAATCCTTAACATATCCTGTTCATCATCTGCAATTAATACTCTCATGCATTATCCTCCATTGCTTTTAAACAAAAATCAATTGTATCATACAACTTCTTTGTTACATGTATGTGACAGAAAAATATTTGAACCAATTAAGGGTATAGTAAAAACGAGGTGTTGTACTATGATGAAAAAAATCGGGGTCATTACTCTTCTTTTCTTCTTATTATCAACAAATGCGTTCGCAAATACAAATCAACAAATTGAAGTATTTGATTGTCAAAAAGAAATGGTCGTTCAAAAACAATCTTTAGATCCAGCTATTCAAAAAGAAGCTGTTCAATACGCTGAATCCATTACTGGCCCATTTAAAAACTTAAACGTCGTCCCAAAAGATGGTCACATGGTAAAAATCCCTTTATCTAAACCAGTTTCTATTACAAATCGGTGGTTACATACAACAATTGATGAAGTACTTATTCTCCTCCCACTTAACGAAAAACCTTATATTATGCTTTACGATGATGAAAATAATCCGCATTTTTATTATGTAAAAGGTGATCCGAAGGGATTATTGAAACGAATGAATGTTAAAACATAATTAACTATAAGAAGAGATCTCATAAGCTTATTTTTAGAAGCTGAGGTCTTTTTTTTACTACCATTTCGGTAAATGAAATTGTATTTGTATTTTTCAAACATAGAGCCCATGATTATCAAAATTGCTTCAAAAATATTGTTCGGACAACTATTTCTATAATACCTTATAGTGACTAGATCCTTTATATACTTCTCTCTTCACAAATTCATTTGCAGTATAAAACGCATCACCTTGCTTTGTATCTGTATGTAGAACAACCACTTTAAAATACTTTTCCGCATGACATAATAGTCGGTTTAACAACAAATTCCCTAACCCTATACGACGATAGTCCTTTGAAATATAAAATCTCCTAACCCGGTCAATCTTATCATTTTCTGTATATGGATCCTTATTTACCCCTCCTATTCCAATTAGCCTTTCTCCTTGAAAAATACCATATAAACATTCTCCAGTTTTATTAAATATATTTATTTTATTTTCATAATCACTTATTAGTTTTATTAGGAAATTAAATCCTTCACCTTTGCTTTCTTGAACAAGATAATCGTGCTCGTATTTCATTAAATCTTCAATTTGTTGAATATGTATATCTTTCAAGTAAATTCCCTCCCTTAATATGAAAATATATAAAAATGCTCTAGAATCATTTATTCTGATCATTTTTATGATTGTTACTTTATTCAATTCATAGGATGCGTATTCTGCACTTCAGATAATATCCCCTTCAACTCCAGTAAATCATCTATCACTATATCTGCCTGGGCAAGCTCATCTTCTTGTGCAAAATCAAAATTGCAACCAACTGCAATCAAGCCATTATCTTTAGCTGCGTTTATATCAGATAAACGATCCCCGACTACCGCTGCTTCTTTTATATCATATTTGTTCAAAATACTTTTAACTAAGTCGCTTTTATTAAGTGAGTTTATTTGTTCAATACTGAATGTTTCAGTAATCCATTGATCTAAAGCATAATAAGATACGATTGCTCGTAAATATTCAGTTAAACCATTACTAGCAATATATATTGAACAATTCTTTTCTTTTATATATGTAAAAACTTCTTTTACGTTCGGATATAAAGCACCTTTTCCGCTCTTTATGTTTTCAATAAGTCTATCTAAAAAATATGCATCTGTTTGTTCTCTTACTTCAAGACAATGATTCGGTAATAAAGCTTCCCAAACTTTCGGTAAAGGCACACCCATGATTTTACGATACTTATCAATAGGTGTTACCGTATCCCATAATTGTAATGATCTTAAATGATCAAATGTATCATCTAACGATAATTCTAAAATTTTATCTGTTTGAAATAGCGTTCCGTCCATATCAAAAATTAATGCTTGCAACATTTCATTCTCCCCTTTTGTATTACAATACAGTTTTACTTGATATATTTTTAAGCATCTCAACGATAATTTCTGAACAATAATTTGCGGCAGTTTTCGCGAAGTCATCATAGGAAACTTGAGCTTCATCATCTGCACTGTCAGAAATACATCTTATAACGAGAAATGGTACTTCATTTATATAAGCAACATGTCCAATTGCTGCACCTTCCATCTCTGTACAATGCGGTGCATATTCGTCTATTAATTTCGATTTTTGTTTGGAATCTTCAACAAAACATTCACCGCTGACAATTCTTCCTTCATGAATCTCCATATGTAAACTACTACTATTACATGCAATATGTGCTAACTCTATTAATTCCTTACTTGCGATAAACTCCTCTTGGAACGGGAATAAGTTTTTCATTTGAGTTTTACTTACATCATGATGGGTAACATTCGTTGAAATAACTACATCACCAACTTTTACTTCCGGGTGTAACCCGCCAGCAACACCCGTATTGATGATGGCATCTACATCAAATTTATGAATTAACGTTTGCGTACATGCGGCTGCATTCACTTTGCCTACACCAGAACGTGTAATAATTACTTCTGTTCCCATGAATTCTCCAGCGTAAAAAGGCATTCCCGCGATTGTTTTTTCTTCTTGTACAACTAATTTTTCTAAAAGTAAGTCTATTTCAATTTGCATTGCTCCGATAATGCCGATTTTATTCATGAATATAGTCTCCTTTTTCACTTATAAGTCTGCCAATATATTATTTAATGCACCGTAATTTTCAGCTATCCAATTCATTTCATCCGCAAAACGTGAAGGTGGTACACTATGCTGATCCATATTGGCCTGAATCCACCATGTACTCTCCATATACCAAAGCATTTGTATTGCCCGAACAATACTCCCTATCGAAAATTCTATTACACTGCGGTACCCCGCTAAAAATAATGCAACAAGATCCTTATTTAATATTCCTTCATCTAATGCACACGATATAACCGCACGCCCAATGTCTAACTCAAAATAATCATAATCCATACGATCAAAATCAAGAATCGCCGAGACCTTATCGTTATGAAATAAGAAATTATCTACCCATAGATCACGGTGTACCCATCCCTTTTTACTATTATAAAATTGATCTACATTTACCAATTGTGTTGCCTCTTGTTGTAATTTTATATAGGGAAGAATGTGCTCTTTTCCTAGCTTCTCTCCTTTTCTCTTCCCAATGTGTTAACCTTTCCTCTTTAGTAGGCGGAACAAATTTAGGGATTTCTCCTTCTATTAAATTGCCGTCATTTAACAATTTGTGCATATGACCTATCGTCTGACCAAGAGAGTGGATTTCCTTTTCATTCACCTTTCCCGGTGAGACTAGATTACCTTCTTTATGTTCTAATACTATAAATCTTTCATCACTCTTTGATATATGCATTACATTATTTTTATAAGTTAACAACTTTGGACAACTTACACCATTATTATGTAATCTTTGCTGTTGTTGTAATGCTTGCAATAACTTCAATGGGTCATATAACTTATATCGTTCTTTATTATATTGCTTTAATACAAAGTTCCCTACATCCGTTTCGAGTTTCCACTTCAAGTTTAACCAACCACGATGAATAGGAATTACTTTTTGAATTTTAAATTCAAATAAAGATTCGCACTCTACTTGCAGCTCTTGTAATATCATTTTAGCTTTTTCATTAGATAACGGCTCTATCATCTTTTTTATCCTTTCTTAACTTGGCGTTCCTTTCATCCTCTCTACCATAACCGACAATAAAAATTTCGGAAGTACAAGTTGTCTCTTTAACCTTTTCGGCTGTGAAAGTAACCTATACAGCCATTCAGTTCCAGTATCCCTCATAATTTTTGGTGCTCTTTTTACAGTACCAGATATTATATCAATCATGCCTCCGATACCTATAGATAGCGGAATGTTTAATGTTTGTATGTTTTCATAGATAAATTCTTCTTGTTTTGGTGAACCTAGTCCTACTAACAATAAATGCGGTTTGAATTGCTTAATTTTCATTATTACTTCCTCTATTTCTTCACCATTTACAAATCCATGCTGTCCTTTAAACTTTGCTCCTGGGAACTGCTCATTTAATTTTTCTAATGCTTTTTTATTACTTTCTGGCGCAGCTCCAAAAAGAAAGACACGATATTCATTGTCGTTACAATAATTTATTAAATCGTGAGTGATATCTGCCCCAGTAACACGTTCTTTCAAATTTCCTTTTAATATTTTCGAGCCAATTATAACGCCAATCCCATCTGCTGTTATTAAATCCGCAGATAGTAACATCTTTTTAAACTGTTTTGATTTATCCGTATTTTCCTTTGCAGACATAACAATTTCAGGATTTGCAGTTACTACAAACCTTGGTTTCTCTTGTTGTTCATGTAGCCAACCTTTTAATAAGCTTATAGCTTTTGCATATTCTAAAGTTGAAAAAGGTATTCCCTTTATAAGTTGGTTATTCACTATACTCTCCCCTTACATAAGTTGCAAATATACATCAATATCTTTAGAAATTTGTCTAAAAGCTTTATCCCAAAATTCATAGCTCATTATATCTATTTCAAAATGTTTTTTCATAAGTTCTTCCACTGGAAATTTTCCTGTTTCTCGTAAAAACTCTTTATATTTCAAGTGAAAAGTACTTTTACTTTCTTGAGCTATTTTTAATAAACTAAAACTAACTAAATAGCCAAATGTGTATGGATAATTATAAAAAGGAACATCTGCTATATAAAACTGAACATATTTCATCCAAACAAACGGCTGATATTCTGATAATGCATTCCCGTATGCTTTTTCTTGCGTTGCTATAGATAATTTCTCGATTTCATCAGCACTTAAAGGACTTTCTTTACATTTTTCATAAAAGTTCTTCTCAAATTCAAACGATGCTCGAATTGCCATTACATAATTAAAACAGTTTCTTATTTTCCAACTTAACAATGACTTTTTCATATCTATACTATCTGTAGTTTGAATTAGATAATTTATAAGCGTAGTTTCAAAGAAAATAGACGCTGATTCTGCTGTACTCATTGGCAAATAATCATCTAAAAAAGAAGAGGATTGTTCAAAACTCATATTATAAAAATGCCAAGCGTGTCCTAGTTCATGAGCAAGTACTCTTACACTATCGATACTGCCGTCATAACGCATAGAGATTCGTGATTCTTTCTCACTAAAAAAAGGAGCACAAAATCCACCTGGTGGTTTATCCTCTCGCGGTTCCGCATCTACCCAACCACTTTCTATCGCATTACGTGCAAATTCTGCTAATTCTTTATCTATATTTTTTAATGCATCGTATATGTTTTGTACTGCTACTGAAAAAGGAATAATAACCTCATTATTTTCCTGTACTGTCATAAGTTCATGCCATGTGATCGAAGCTCTGCCATTCTTATACACATTTAAAGCACTAACTAATTTATCTAGATTTTCTTCTGTCGCATTCCACATTTGTAATATTACAGTTGCTGAAATACCATTCGCATGAAGCGACCCTGCTAAAATCTCTCTATCTTCTAATTCATTACTCTTTGTATTACGCAATCTTCCTATTTGATTTAATACAGTAGCAAAAATTTCTTTTTCCTTATGTAAAGCACATGTTAATGACTCGAATACTTCTAGTCTTTCCTTTTCATTATCACTATTCATTGCAATATGATTTGCTTGTCCAAATGATAATTGCTTATTATTGTGCTCTATTTCTATCCTATTCCTTAATTGTATGTACATGTTTTCCCACGCATGAAGTTCATCTTTTATTAACCTAGTATTATCGGTAATTTCCACTTCACTTTGTAGTATTACTTGCTGCACTTCACTTTTTAATTCCTTTACTTTCACAGTCAATCTAGTAATATCCGATACAACACTTTCTTTAGCCGATCGACAGTACAAATAGCATTCTGCTTTTTCAATAGCTTGTATAAGTTTTGAAAGAATCCCTATATCTTTTGTTACAAAAAATTGTTCTTTCAACTCCAATATTGGAGATAGGATATCCTCATTCGAATACAATGAATTTAACTCCCACCTAGCAATTTTATACATTTTTATAGCCACCTCCTATTTTTACAAATAGTTACAGATATCTCCCGTAAAACAATTATATATGAGATAACTAAATTTTAACATCTTGAAATATTTAGATTTTCACAAACAAAAGACTTCAACACACAAAAAAGATGATTCTGTTCAAGACAGAATCACCTTTTTAACATCTTATATTTAGCATTTTCATGCTAATTTATATATTTAGTAACTGCTTTTTCTTCGCATTAAATTCATCTTCTATAATAACGCCCATATCTAATAATTCCTTAAATTATTTTAGCTCATCTGCTACAGAAGTAGTAGCATTACCTTGAAGAAAAAAAAGGATTGATCAAAAGATCAATCCTTTACTCTACTTCATTTAAGAAAAATAGCGTTATAACGCCAGGTCCTGTATGTGCTCCGATTGCTGCACCAATTGTATTTACGATAAATACTTCACAGCCAAATCTTTCCGTAATTAATGCTTTTAACGCTTCAGCTGTTTCTAAGTCGTCGCCATGAGTCAGTGCGATTGTTTGAGCTTTAAGGTCTTTACCACGCTCTTCCATAATATCTACAATTCGGCCAAGTACTTTCTTTCTCCCTCTTACCTTTTCAAGTGGTACAAGTTTTCCATCTTCTACGTTTAAGATTGGCTTAATGTTTAGTAAACCACCGATAAAACCTGCTACTTTACCTAAGCGCCCGCCCTTAACAAGGTACTGCAAGTCAGCTACAGTGAAGATATGTTCCATGTGATTCATTAGAAAATCAACACGCTTTAAAATATCTTCTTTCGATGCACCGTCTTTCGCCATTTTAGCAGCTTCTAAAACAACAAGCCCTTGACCAAGCGAAGCACATTTTGTATCGATAATTTCTAAATCTAAATCAGCATATGTTTCTTTTACTTCCTCTTTAATGACAACTGACGATTGATATGTACCAGACAGTTCAGATGAAAAAGCTAAATATATACAAGGATTACCTTCTTTTGCATAAGAAACAAATTTTTCTTGGAAAGTTTCAAGTGAAGGCAATGACGTTCTATAAACTGCGCCTTCTCTCATTTTTTGCAATAATGTAACTGACTCTAATGTAACTCCATCTAAATACTCTGTTTCTGCTTCATCATAAACACGGAGTGGAATTAAATCAATATCATATGCTTGCAGCAATTCTACCGGTAAATCCGCCGCACTATCCGTAATGATTTTAACACCCATTTTTAAACCTCTATTCTGTTATAAATATAAAATAATAAAATATAAAATAGTACTTTTAAATTATATACGCAAAACATAAATGAAGAAAGGAAAACACTTTATATTATATGCACTATTCTTCAAAACTTGAACTGTTAATAAAAATCATGCCATTTTAACCACTTTTTCCTGAAATTATATTATGTATAATGGAAATAGTAAAAGTTTTCTGAAGGAGGATGTATATGAGTATTCAACTGGCTACATATAATGATTTAGAATGGATTAATAATCAATATGAATCGATAGGGTTTGTACGAAGTGATTTAAAGCGGGATACAGTTGTGATCATTACATACAACAATGAGTACGCAGGTGTTGGACGACTAGTCCAAATAGATGAAGATACTATTGAAATGGGTGGGATTTTTGTTCTTCCTAAATTTAGAGGGCTACAATTAGCTGGGGAACTTGTTTCATTTTTAGTGCAAACTGCGAAAAAATTACAAGTTCAAAATGTATATTGTCTTCCTTTTGAGGAACTAGAAAACTTTTATAAGAAATATGGCTATACTGAGGTTGATACTACGAAAGAAGTTGTCCATCCGATTATTCTAAAAAAATATAATTGGTGTTTAAAACATTATGATAAACATGTATTACTGTTTAAAATGTAAGTTATTCTATAATGGGGGTGGATACACTTTGTGTTACACCTCATGTTTTAACAAAGATTTATCCATTTCATCTATTAAAGGAATTGGTTTTTTAAAGCGATCCATCAGTTGTATTTCATATCTTTCCCAAACGCTTATCAGCAAGCTCATTTACAAACTTGCTAGCATTATTTTTAAGTTTCTCTAATACATTTTCCTGAAGAAATTTTTAACTAATTGATGTAGAGATGATTAATTATCTAATCCGCACCCAAACTTCCTGTTCTTGTAATAATTGCACAGTTAATTCCAATACAAGGTTTTGTATTAACTGATACACGTTATCATGCGGTGTACTTCGTTCCGATATAAATTCAATACATTGAAAAATATAACCTTCTACGAGTAAGCTCCCTTTTTCAATTTTAGATGGATTATTTCCTTTCCTTATTATTTTTGGTAATAAAAATTCTTTTTTTGTTAAAATAATTTCCTGTGACACCTCTTTTATTTCTATAACTTTTTCTTTAAATACCACTTTTTCTCGTAAATTAATTTCACCTTTATATTTCCCTATTTCTATTGGTAATTTCGCAGGTATATAATTATTTACTCCTCCTTCATCTTCCTTATCTAAAATTATTCCGTGTATAGGGATCCACGAAGATGTTCCTACCCAATTCTCTTCCATATTACTTTTTATTTTTTCATTAGAAAGTTCTAAAAGCACTCTCTTTTCATAAAGGTTTGAAGAAACTAAATTACAATTAACATCTCCATGATAATGTTGCACTGTAGTTAATAACTTAGTATCCAATTCATGACCCCTTTCATCTTTTTGATTCCGAAATACAAATACTTCTTGATTTTTCACATTCATATTAGGGAATTTTATAAAACTAGTCACATCTGAAATAATAGAAAATGGGGTTTTTACTACTATTGAACGTACTAATGTCTCTATTTTTGACACTGAATCTTGACGTTTTTTCTTCGACTCTGTTTCTTTACTCTTTTTCTCGGATTTATCTGCTTCTTCTTTTTTTGACTTTGTTTCTTTGCTTTCTTTCTCTGATCCAATTGTTTCTTCTTTTTTTGATTCTGTTTCTTTACTTTTTTTCTCTAATTCAATTACTTCTTCTTTTTTTGATTCTGTTTCTTTATTTTCTTTCTCTAATTCAATCGCTTTATCTCCCTTTTTTGATTCTGTTTCTTTATTTTCTTTCTCTAATTCAATTACT